>JANODY010000101.1:0-14991 GCA_031412945.1 Cyanobacteria bacterium SOY_65_metabat_81 | reverse complement strand
TACATGAACTTCGCCTTCTCCTAAACGTATAGAATCATTATAAGTCATCTTTATCTTTTCTTTGTAGTAACGAAATGCTTTGGATGTAGAATAAAGTAAAATTAAAGGTTTGTTACTCGACTCTTCACCGAGACAAAAATCAAGACTTACTCTGTAACAGTACCATAATAGCCATTTCCCAACTGGATCAATAAGTCTATCTTGCATATTTCTCTGGGATTCTAAATGCTCAACAATCACTATATTTCTACTTTTATCAAATATATAACTGACTAATCCAAGCGCTTTTTTTTCGTATTCAAGTTTCACTAAAATTCTTTTTTCGGATTTAGCACTTTTTCTGATCTCATCTTCCCAAGGGAATAACCAATTGCCTGCAATTGGCTTGTCAAGATCATTTATGGGTATTAAGAGCGCATAGCTTTTTTCTCCATTTACTTTTAATGTGATTGGCACTTTAACTTGACCAATATTAAAATCACTGAAATTTTGCAGTTGCGTCATAATTTATGCTTCTTAATAATTCTTAACACTATAGTGCAAAAACATAATTAAGAGCGTGGTTTATTTACTGTAAAACAAAACCTAGAGCAGTTGCCGATCAAACCCGCTAGAAAAAAGGTCGCAGGGAGAAGCCCCGTAATGGTTTTTATACTCTTCTTTATGGCGGGTTTGAAAGCAAATTGCTGTAAAAATATTCACAGACAAAGATCTCAAAATTTAGTTGAGATTCTTGTCTGTGAATATCTATGCACCTTCTCTCAATTTATCCAAAATTGAACGATCTTCTAATGTCGAAGTATCGCTGGTGATTTCTTGTCCAGATGCCAGCGATCGCAATAACCGTCGCATAATTTTGCCCGATCGCGTTTTAGGTAAAGCCTCCGCAAAGCGAATCTCATTAGGACGGGCGATCGCGCCAATCTCGCTAACAACATGCTTTTTAAGTTCCTTAGCAAGTTCATCACTAGGTTGGCGATCGCCTTCGAGAATCACAAAAGCAAAGATATCTTCGCCCTTGAGTTCATCGGGTTTACCGACCACAGCCGCTTCGGCAACCGCAGGATGGGAAACCAGCGCCGATTCGATTTCCATTGTTCCCAAACGATGCCCTGCCACATTAATCACATCATCAACACGCCCCATCACCCAATAATAACCATCCTCATCCTTCCGAGCGCCATCACCCGCAAAGTAGACATAGTTACCATCTTTGGGCGTAATATGTTCCCAATAGCTTTTGCGGAAGCGCTCAGCATCACCGTAAACAGTTCGCATCATTCCTGGCCAAGGATGACGGATGATCAAATAACCGCCTTCATTGGGATTTGCAGAATTACCATCAAGATCAACAATATCAGGAATAATCCCTGGGAACGGAAGCGTCGCCGAACCTGGTTTAGTGGGAATTGCCCCAGGCAAAGATGTAATCATAATCCCACCTGTTTCTGTCTGCCACCATGTATCCACAATTGGACAACGACTGCCACCAATGACGCGGTGATACCACATCCACGCTTCAGGATTAATTGGTTCACCGACAGTTCCCAATAAACGTAGCGAAGTCAGATCGCGAGTATTAGGATGATGTTCACCCATTTTGATAAAGGAACGAATTGCCGTGGGCGCAGTATAGAAAATACTTACCTGATACTTCTCAATTACATCCCAAAAACAGCCAAGATTAGAAGCTCTGGGCGCTCCTTCATACATGAGTGTAGTCGCTCCATTGGATAATGGACCATAAACAATATAGCTATGCCCTGTAATCCAACCCACATCAGCCGTACACCAATATACATCCGTATCTTTAAGGTCAAAAATCCATTTGGTAGTCATATGACTATAGAGGTTATAGCCAGCCGTGGTATGCACGACTCCCTTCGGTTTGCCAGTACTGCCAGATGTATAAAGAACAAAGAGTAAGTCTTCGCTATCCATTGGTTCGGCATCACATTTTGCCGAAACCCCTTGTTGCAAATCATCCCACCAGTGATCGCGACCTGCGGTCATGTGAACGGTTTGACCAGTCCGCTTGACTACTAAAACATCAGTAACGGAAGGAACGGCTCCATGATCTAGGGCTTTATCCACTTGTTCTTTTAAAGGCACGATCGCATCTTTGCGCCAACCACCATCGGCAGTAATCACCAATTTGGCTTCAGAATCGACAAGGCGATCGCGTAAAGCTTCTGCGCTAAATCCACCGAATACGACCCCATGCACGGCTCCGATTCTGGCACAGGCTAGCATGGCGATCGCTGCTTCAGGAATCATGGGCATATAAATGCCAACGCGATCGCCTTTTGTGACTCCCAATTGTTTGAGGGCATTGGCAAATTGACAAACTTCGCGGTGTAACTGAGCATAGGTGAGAGTGCGCGAATCGCCATTTTCACCTTCCCAAATTAACGCCGCCTTATTTTTGCGCCAAGTGGTCAAGTGGCGATCGAGGCAATTATAAGAAATATTAATTTTGCCGCCGTCAAACCATTTCACGGCAGGCGGTTGCCAATCAAGAACAGTGTGCCACTTCTCAAACCAATGTAGTTCGGTTTCCGCTAACTCCGCCCAGAAAGCTTCAGGATCGGCTTTAGCGCGATCGTAAATTTGATGATATTCCTCAATGCTCTTAATATGTGCAGCTTGCGAAAACTCCTCAGATGGCGCAAACAAGCGCTTTTCTTGCAAAATTGATTCAATCGTGGGTTGTGACATAGGTATTTAAAAGTTTGTTTTAAAGGTCTATTTTAAAGGTCTATTTTACATAAACTTAAGTTACAGCATCAAATGCCCTGATTCAACAAATGTGTCACAATACCCAATTATGCTTAGCCAGTTAATAAAGCTCATACTTCATTAACTGGCATGGCAAAGTTCCATTTAGTACGGCTGTTCGCTCGGCACATTTTAATCCGATTGTCTGCGATAGTTGCTTATTGCCACTCATCACAAAAGCTGTCCAGCCTTTGAAGCGCTGTTTGAGGACATTCCCTAATTCTTTATAAAAAGCACCTAAATCACTGTCTCTTCCCAATCTTTCACCGTAAGGAGGATTGCAAAAGAGAACTCCACTATCGGCAGGAGCGACTACTTCCGACAGATCTAAGGCTGAAAAATAAACATGATTGGACAGACCACAATTCTTAGCATTAATCATCGCTTGATCGACCACTTCAGGATTGCGATCGCTACCCCAGACTGGTGCGGGTAATGTGTCTAAGCGATTATCATCGGCTTCTTGAATTAATCTGGCTAAAAGCTCTTGATCAAAATCTAGCCAAGACTCAAACCCAAAGCTATCTCTAAACATGCCAGGGGCAATATTCAAAGCTTTCAAGCTGGCTTCTAATGGCAAAGTTCCTGAACCGCAGAGAGGGTCATAAAACATCTGGTTTGGCTGCCAACCTGACATCTGAATTAGGGCGGCAGCTAGAGATTCTTTGAGCGGTGCGGCTCCAACTGCGGGGCGATATCCGCGCCGATGCAGACTATTTCCAGAGCTGTCAAGGCTGACTGTGCAACCATTGTCATCGATATGAACCCCGATCCGTACATCTGCTTCTTGCACATCTACGTCCGATCGCTCGCCAAATGTATCTTTTTGCTGATCAACGATCGCATTCTTGACTTGCAGAGCCGTGAAGTGGGTATGATTAAGTTGATCATTTTTGCCTGTGGCGTTTACGGCAAGGGTCATTTCAGGTGTTAGGTATTCCGACCAGTCGATCGCCTTAATCCCCTTATATAGATCATCAGCGTCAAGGCAATCAAACTGGTCAAGGTGCATCAAGATCCGAAAGGGTAGCCGCGCCCAGAGGTTGACTCGATAGAGCAGAGTGCGATCGCCTTCAAAGCCGACCCCACAAAATCCTGCCTCAACAGAGTGTGCACCTAACTGTTCTAATTCTTGTGCGGCGAGTGTTTCTAGACCCCTCGCTACGGTCGCAAAATATTGATTCATGAGAATAATACGGTAAGTGGGAAACTCAGTGTCTTCAGACCTGAAAGGGAAACAAGCGAGGGGGTCAGTGAGCTTGTCGAACTGCAATTTATTGCCCTTAATCTTTTTGATTGACTATAATCACAGAATAAATAGTATAATGTGATTATGTCACAAAAAGCTTTCAAGTACCGATTCTATCCAACCCCTGAGCAAGAAACCTTGCTCAAAAGGACGATGGGTTGCGCTCGATTAGTCTATAACCGTGCCTTAGCCGCAAGGACAGAAGCATGGTATGAACGACAAAAGCGAGTCGGATACTCTGAAACTTCAACAATGCTAACCAGTTAGAGAAAGCAAGAAGACTTGCAGTTTCTTAATGAAGTTAGCTGTGTGCCATTACAGCAAGGTTTGAGGCATTTGCAGACTGCGTTTACTAAATGATTTTCTTCACAAGTTGACAACTCGACTGGTTCGTGAAAACCAAGTGATTGCAGTCGAAGACTTGTCTGTGAAGAATATGGTCAAAAATGGAAAACTCGCTCTCTCGACTAGTGATGCTAGTTGGGGTGAAATTGTTAGGCAACTGGAATATAAGTGCAACTGGTATGGTCGTACACTCATCAAAATTGACCGTTGGTTTCCTAGCTCTAAACGCTGTGGACATTGCGGTTACATTGTTGATAAGTTGCCTTTAAATATTAGAGAGTGGGATTGTCCTAAATGCAGTGTGCATCACGATAGGGATGTGAATGCTGCTAAAAATATCTTGCCGCAGGGCTTGCGGTGAGTGTCTGTGGAGCGACTGTAAGACCTGAAGAGAGTAAATCTCGGAAGGCTGGTGCTATGAAACAGAAACTCTAAGAAGTGATTCTTGGAATCTCAGCCGCGACGACTCGCTGAGAGTAGTCAAAATACTCTCAACAATACCAGTCAGTGCAGCGCATTTGGCTGCCTACAAATCTCTTTACGGGGCTTCGCCCCTTTTCTGCGGTGCATTTGATCGATAATTGCTGTAATACCAGCCACTTAATACCAATCTTTTTTTCGTTTCCATCTTGTCCAAAGTCCAATAAAATAGAGTTTGGTCACCATTGAGCAAATCTTTCTATGCCATCCAGAGATGTAAATCCTTCGCGTATCCAGATTTACTGGCAAAAGTTTTTGCCTTGGCTAGAATCTTGCGCGATCGCCGCTTGGGGAATCACGCTCACAAAGCTTTGGCTCTCTGGACAATTATTTCTGCTAGTCCATCCTAACTACATTCCCCTAACCGCGATCGCTGGCTTAGGACTAATGGCGATCGGCGGCATCGAAGCTTGGCGAGTGGCGCAACGACGACGCTATGTGTATAAAGATAATAGTCAACAGCATGTCAACTTGATTAAGCCATCTTTGAGCAGCAGTCTACTTTTGATTGTGGCGATCGCCTCTTTAGCAATTAATCCCCGACCATTCACTAGCGAAAAAGCGATCCATCGCGGTGTAATTGATAATGTTGCTGATGCCAGAACTATTCCTAAATCATTTCGGGCGAGCAATCGCCCTGAAGAACGGACTCTGGTCGAATGGGTACGCACCATCAGCGCTTATCCAGAACCTGATGCTTACAAGGGACAGAAGGTAAAACTCACAGGTTTTGTTGTTCATGCGCCTGATCAGCCTGATAATCAGTTTTTAATTACGCGATTTGTGATTACTTGCTGCGCTGCTGATGTGTATCCTGTCAGCCTTCCTGTGAAAATTACTGAAAGTCGTGCCATTTATCCGCCAGATCGATGGTTACAAATAGAAGGACAAACTGATGTCGATATCACCAATGGCAAGCGGCAAGTCATAATTGTGGCAAATAATATCACTGCGATCGCTGAGCCTAAAAATCCTTATGATTACTAAAACTTCTTCACATCAAAAACAACCCAGATAAAAGTGCATAAAAGGCGGCGCGATGCGGTACTTTTAAACTTTTGTCTGGGTTTCATGTCAGCGCCAAGCGCTGTAACTAATTTGGCAACGTAAGCGCTGTATAAATTGTCCAACTATCCATCAATAGTAATAACAACGTAAATACCAGCAAAATCAGATACATCCAAGGCTGAGCAAGGGGACGGACATCTCTGGTATCAATCCCTGTGCGTTCTTCAACTTGTTTAACTAATCGCGCAAAGCCCACGACCCGCATCGGTAGCAAATAAGCCTGATCTGAAGTCTTACTCACAAAATAGTAAACAATCCCGCCTTGTCCTGTAATTCTCGGTTTTAGAGCTTGGATATCTTGCCAAGCTAATGACCAACCTTTGCGAAAAAATGTCGGAAACCATTGGGGATAGACTAACTTGATGCCTTGTTCATCAAGAATTACGCGATCGCTAAGCGCCCCATATAAAAATATAAAGCCGATCGCCAAGCCCACACTCAACCATGAGGCAGGAACCGCCGCATGGGTAAAGTTGCTCAGAAATGGCAATGGAGCCGTCAGGGCTATATATAGTAAAAGTAGTGTAATCCGAATCAATGGTGAAACTTTGAAAGTATTAGTCATGTTCAATCTCAGACAAAAGAATCTGTATCTAAATTGGAGATAAATTTTTAATGATTAGACAGCTAGAAGATCAAGCGCTAGAACATGTATTCTATCAACTAGCCGATCGCCTGATTGATCGTCTTGAGCGCGGCGAACATTTAACTATTAGTTTAGAGAGCGAACGCAGCCAATTCACTAGATTTAATCATGCCAAGGTGCGTCAATCGGGAGTTGTTGCCGATGGCAATATAACAATTTCGCTAATTTACAATCAACGTGAATCTTACGCTAAATTTCCATTCACAGGAAATCTCCAAATAGATGAGGCTTGCGCGATCGCCAATCTCGACTATTTGAGACAAGAAATCAGGCAAATCCCCGAAAACCCTTATCTGGTCATTCCCGAAAATCAAGGTTCGAGTCGCGAAGTTTATCAAGGCAATTTGTTAGCTCCAGAAGAGGCGATCGCCACAATTCTCGCCCCTGTTCTTGACCCTGTGCTTACACCCGTGAATAGCGTCGATTTTACAGGATTTTATGCATCGGGGTCGATCATCCGCGCCAATGCTAATTCCGCAGGACAGAGACATTGGTTCAGCACAGATTCATTTTTTGTTGACTATTCGATGTTTGTGCAGACTCTTTCAGGCGAAAAAGCGGTCAAAGGGATTTATGCAGGTAAAGAATGGGAACCGCAAACTTATAATTTACGGATTGAGCGCTCTAAACAAGAATTAGGCGCATTGCAGCGAGCCAGCAAAACCATCGAACGCGGGCAATATTCCACTTATTTTGCACCTGCGGCAGCCTCAGACTTATTCAGTTTTTTAGCTGATAGTGTGGGAGAGTCAAGTTTACAGCAGGGCAGCAGCCCACTATTGAAGTTAAAAAGTCAAGAACGCACGCTCTCGCCATTACTATCACTTAGCGAAAATTTCAAGCATGGCAATGTACCTCGTTTTAATAGCGCAGGAGAAGTTGCGCCTGAATACTTGCCCGTCATTACCAATGGCAAACTAGTCAATACTTTGGTCAGTTCTCGCAGCGCTAAGGAATATGGGAAGGAATCCAATGGTGCAAGTAGAGGCGAATCAATGCGATCGCCTGAAGTTGCGGTAGGTAAACTCGCAGAGATTGATATTCTTAAACGGCTAGATACGGGGCTTTATTTATCAAATTTGCACTATCTTAATTGGAGCGATCGCGCTGGCGGTCGCATCACAGGCATGACCCGCTATGCTTGTTTTTGGGTCGAGAATGGCGAATTTACGGCCCCAATTGAAAATCTGCGCTTTGATGATAGTATTTATAACTTTTTTGGTGAGCATCTAGAAGCATTTACTGATTTTCGTGAATTTATTCCCAATACAGGCACATACGAGACGCGATCGCTCGGCGGTATTTTCGCATCAGGCATGTTAGTAAATAAATTTACATTTACTCTTTAACATAACTGCTTGACGATACTTTGCCGTCGTCAAGCATTATTTTTTAAGTATTATGGCGGTTGTAATAAGTGGCTTTTATTAGAAAAAAAGTTATACAAAAGTTATATAAAGTCATATATTTTCAAAAATTGGGTACAATGTATATGCAACCTAAAAATAGGATTTTTAAGATGTCTTCATCCTACAAAAATATTTTGCCTGTTGCGATTGCCTTCATCGGGGGAATGATTGTTGCTGCTCAACCAGCATCTGCATTGGTAATTGCTCAGGAATATACACCGACCGATCGACCTGAACCAAAACGTACTCAAGGCGGAGGATCTCGCTTCTCCTTGATGAATGGATCTGTATCCTCGCTTCTACTGACTTACTAACCAAAAGCTAACCAAAAGCTAACTAAAAGCTAAGAGATTTATCTGGCAGCCTGTCGGGGAATCAAGATTTCTGAAAATCAAAAAATCAAATTAAAAGCCCAGCATGAGCCGTTCATGCTGGGCTTTTAATTTGATTCAGACAAATTGGTTACGACAAAGGGCTTGCATACATCAAAGCGGAAATTTGGTAATATGCGATCGCTTCAATTTTAGAATTACCCTTGCAATCAGCTTTAAAGGAAGCGCTTACACTTGTTTACATGATAGCTATTAAGACCTTAAAATCTAGTTGGGCAAAGTTACCGCGCAAACTTCAACAATGGGGAGGTTTTTTCCTGTCTAGTGGCAGTATCTACCTATTGATATTCGGACTCCGTTGGATAGGTTGGTTGCAGCCTAGTGAATGGGCGGCTTTTGACCTGTTTGTACAACTGCGAATCGCCGAACCCGTTGATCAAAGAATCATCATTGTTGGAGTAAAAGAGTCAGATATTCGTTATTTGGGTAAATGGCCCGTCTCAGACCTTGTGCTAGCCAAGATTTTAGGCAAAATTCGCGCTCAGCAGCCTAAAGTGATTGGCTTAGATCTATATCGAGATATTCCAGTCGGAGAAGGTCAGGAAGAATTGGCGCAGTTATTTAAAACCACTCCAAACCTAATCGGCATCGAAAAAAGTATTGGCGATCGCTTTAATCCTGTCATCTCGCCGCCGCCTATCTTAAAAGCTTTAGGACAAGTATCGGCTAATGATGTCATTGTCGATCCTGATGGAAGATTGCGCCGCGCCTTAATCTACCCCATGCCAGAAGGTAATAAGGAATTACCGAGCTTGGGTTTAGCCATGGCGCTTGCATACTTAAAAGACCGAGGGATAGAACCAAAGTCTTCAGAAGCGGGTTATTTACAACTTGATCAAACTGTCTTTAAGCCCTTAGAAAGCACCGATGGCGGATATGTCCAAGCTGATGCGGGTGGCTATCAAGTTTTAATGAATTATCACGGTTCATCGCTCAAGTTTCGTCAAGTTTCTTTAGAAGATATTTTAGAAGATCGGATTGCTCCTGACCTAATGCGCGATCGCATTATTTTGATCGGCGCTCAAACTCCAAGTCTCAACGATGTTTTTTATACACCCTATAGCAGCAATTTTACAAACTCCCCCACTCAGATTTCGGGAGTAGAATTTCAGGCCAATATTGTCAAATTGGTTTTGGGAGCAGTTCTTGACAATCGAAGTCTGCTCAAGGTTTGGGGAGATGTTTGGGAAGAGCTATGGATTGGGGGATGGGTGATCACTGGTGCGGCGATCATTTTGATATTTTCGACCAGACGCTTAACTTTACTATTTGGAACTGTGGTGTTAGGCGCGATTTTTTTGATCGGCAGTACCTATTTGATGTTTATTGGCGGATGGTGGATTCCATTAACGCCTTGTCTATTTGGTTATATTGGGTCGATGTTAGTGATGCAGAGCTATATTTATGTTGCTCGACTAAGAGAGCTAAATACCGCACTGTCTAACTCGATTGAGCTTTTAGCCCATGATGCCTCCCATGACTCCCTGACAGGCTTACCCAATCGCAATCTATTTATGGATCGAATGGAACATGCGATCCAATATAGCAAACGCCATCCCAATTATCTATTTGCGATCTTTTTTATTGATTTAGATCGCTTTAAAATGATTAATGATAGTCATGGACATCATGTTGGTGATTTATTTTTGCAGGCGATCGCCAAGATTTTGCAAAGTTGCTTACGCTCTATTGATACGGTGGCGCGTCTTGGCGGCGATGAGTTTACAATTCTGATTGATGATATAAAAAATGTCAATGAAGCTTTGATTGTCGCCGATCGCATTTTTAACAAGTTCCTTTCCCCCGTGATCATCAATGGAGACGCAATTTTCCCTAGTGCTAGCATTGGTATCGTAGTCATTACTCCAGATTACGAAAACTGTGTTGATTTACTTAGAGATGCTGATATTGCGATGTATCGAGCTAAATCTTTAGGCAAAGGCAGATATACACTCTTCGACCAACAAATGTATGCACAAACTCTGCGATTAACTCAACTAGAGAGCGAGATGCACTATGCTCTTGAGCATCAAGAGTTTGAGCTTTACTATCAACCAATTGTCTGTTTAGAAACTGAAAAGTTATCAGGATTTGAAGCTCTAATCCGTTGGAAAAATCCCAAACGAGGGTTCATTTCTCCCATTGAGTTTATTCCACTCGCCGAAGATACAGGATTGATCGTGGCGATCGGTGATTGGGTCATGAGAGAAGCCTGTCAACAACTTCAGAAATGGCTGCATAAGTTTCCTGAAGCCCCGAATTTAAAGATGAGTATAAATTTAGCTATTCATCAAATCCGTGAGTCAGATCTGTTAGAGAAGTTAGACAATATTCTTGCTGAAACTTGTCTTGATGGTGGTTCAATCCGTTTAGAAATTACGGAAAGCACGTTAATGGATCAAGGTGAGCAGACAATCAATAAACTGACTCAATTAAGAGCGCGAAATATTCAACTCAGTATTGATGATTTTGGTCAAGGATATTCTTCGCTTAGCTATTTACATCGCTTTCCGATTAACATCCTTAAAATCGATCGCGCTTTTGTAAAACAAATGACTGATGGTGGTGAAAATATCGAAATTGTGCGGACGATCACGATGTTGGCCCATACGTTAAATATGAGCGTAGTGGCGGAAGGTGTAGAAACGGCTCAACAAGCTGAAATCTTAAAAAAATTGGGCTGTGAATTTGGGCAAGGCTATTTATATTCTCGACCTTTGCCTCCAACGATCGCCGAACAAGCGATCGTCAAGAGCTTCAAATCAGCTTGACACCTATAGCAATCCTAAATGAGTTGTGAGAGGCTTCGACAAGCTCAGGACATCGCGCTCAGCCAACGATATACGCTGGCTGAGCGAAGCGATGCACTGAGCTTGTCGAAGTGTCGAAGCCCTATTTTTCTCATAAATGATTTAGGATTGCTATAGTAGTAGTTTTGCATCAGCCCAAGGATCGCTTCTCGGTATTCGTTTTGCGGTTACTAACGACTCTAGCGCACCAACTACAGTGCTTTTGCGCTGCTAGACGCAAGAAACAACAAAAAGCTGCCTCAGTTTAATCAACTCACCTTATGCAGAAGTTTCTGTCAATACATTGACGCATAAATCTGGAGGAAATAGCTGAGAGCCGCACTAGATAGAGGTACAGAAAGATTGTCTGTGCCTCCAGGGGAAAAAGCTTCGAGTAGGGCGGCGATCGCCGCAACTGGCAAAGCCACAACAATATCTTGGGCAGAAAAACCATGAGTCAGTACCAGAACGCCGATTACCATCATCAAACTTGTGGCAAACATGGCAAGTGACCCTTCAATACTGCGCGTGTTGCCCAGATACACAAAAGTATGTTTCCCAAAACGCTTACCAATTAGCGCCGCCATACCGTCACCCCAAGACATGACCATGACTCCGATCACGGCATATTGGGGATGGCTATCCCATAAAATCGCCACCAAAATCGTAATACTGAGCGCGTAATAAAACACCCCATAGGTTTTACGTCCGACATCATTGAGCGTTGGCAAGATATTTGTATGATGCGATGCTAAGGCGATCGCTGTAAATATTACTCCTGAGGACACGCATAGCCACGTTGGTATATGTAGCCACCACGCGATTAGCAACACGTTACCCGTCCCAATATGTACAACTTTACGCACCAACTCAGGATCTTGCTTGAGACGATGCAAGATTTCCGAAGCTATAAACACTAGTCCTAGCCAGATTGTTACTGCACTAATTTGGATAATTAGAGTGTTTGTGGAAGAGATATCGCTAGTTATGGGCATTTGAAAAGATGTAACAAAGGTGAAAAAGCACATTTGTTACATCTTAGCGTCAGTTGAACTCTGGCGACAACCTCAGATTTTTAGTCGTTAAATCTTTACCGATCGCCCATTCACCGTAAACTATCCTAATAATAGGCATTGCGCGAGGTTGATAGTATGGTGTTTAACTGGTTTCGGCGAAAGTTTGATGATGATCAAGACCTCAAGGTTACACCTGTAGATCAACCTTTAGAGGCGATCGCACCTGAAGAAAAAGCGCCAGAAGAGCTTATAGATGAATTGACAGATGACAGCACGATCGCCTCACCAGCGTCTCAAGATTTATTAAATTGGGCAAAGGCGGCGTATGCCAATGTGCAGCAACAGTCAGAAGTTATTGAATCTGAAATTATTGAGCCAGAAGCTCAAGTTGTTGAAGCTGAAATTAATGAATCTGTTGAGCCGATCGCCACTGAGCGACCAGATGTATCAACTGAAGTCCCAATAATTCAAGAACCAGTAATTCAAGCCCCAGTAATAGTTGAACCCGAATTGGCGGAGGTTGTGACCTCAGATCCCGAACCTGTTGCTGCGCCTTTTTGGATGCAGTCAGAGAGCGATCGCCTTGCCCGTATTGCCGCCCTCGAAGCCACGGCGATCGTTGAGCCTGAGATTGCAAAACCTGAAATCAAAGTGCGCCGTAAAGCCACGATCGCCTTTGATGATGATTTTATGTGGTCATCGGAAGTTCTCGCGTCACAAGGTCGCCGCCCCGAAGAAATTTCTGTTGAAGAAATCACATGGCTAAATCGATTGCGTCAAGGCTTAGACAAAACTCGGTTGTCACTGGTCAATCAACTTAAGGCGATCGTGGGGCAAGGTCCTCTCAGTGCGGACTCGGTTGATGATATTGAGGCGCTGCTGTTGCAAGCTGATGTTGGGGTGAAGGCGACTGATCAAATTATTGCTAAGTTGCAAGACAAACTGCGCCAAGAAGTTTTGCCACCCGAAGAGGCGATCGCCTATCTCAAAGAAATTTTGGTGGAGATGCTCACATCACCCAATACCTCAACCAGTAAGGGTTCGCAATATAAAGGTGAGCCAATCCCGATGTTGATTCCTGAAAAAAATCAACTGAATATTTGGTTGATCACGGGTGTCAATGGTGCGGGTAAAACTACCACGATCGGCAAACTAGCGCATCTAAGTACAAAATCAGGCTACAAAACCCTCATCGCCGCCGCCGACACCTTCCGCGCCGCCGCCGTCGAGCAGGTCAAAAGCTGGGGCAAACGCTCAAATGTGGATGTGATCGCCAATCCTGCCCAAAATGCGGATCCTGCGGCTGTCGTGTTTGATGCGATCGCCGCCGCCCAAGCCAGAGGCACAGAGCTATTGCTAGTTGATACCGCAGGTCGTTTGCAAAACAAAAAAAATCTGATGGAAGAACTCAGCAAAATTCGGCGGATCATCGACAAAAAATCCTCTGAAGCAAAAATCGAATCGTTGCTAGTCCTAGACTCAACCCTCGGTCAAAATGGACTGAAACAAGCCGAAATATTTGCTCAGTCCGCAGGCATTAGCGGCATTATCTTGACTAAGCTCGATGGCACGGCTAAAGGTGGGGTAGCGATCGCGGTGGTGCAACAACTGGGCTTACCGATCCGATTTATCGGTGCGGGTGAAGGGATTGAAGATTTACGTCCTTTTTCTAGTTATGAATTTGTGGAAGCATTACTCAGCAACTAGTTAAAAATCAAAAGCCAGAACAGTAAAATCCTCGCAGTGTAACGCTTTTACTATTCTGGCGTGTTTGTTGAGCGTGGCGCGAAGCGTCACTCTTAACAAAAAGATGGGATTTTACAGATAGGCGATCGCGCATAAACTCAGTGCTTCTGTCCACTCCACGATCGCGCCGTAAGTATCACCAGTTTGTCCGCCTAGTTGACGGTTAAACCACGCCCCAATTAGCCAAGCAAAACTAAACCCGATCGCCGTTAAAGCAATTGCTAAATAGATTAAGTGATAAAAATATCCGATCGCCAAATTCATCACCATCAACAAAAAAGCCACTAGCCAAACTTGCCAGTGATGCAAATCTTCTTGATGAAATTTACCCTTACCGATCGCCTTGAGATAGGGATAAGCCATGATGGCGCGGAGTTGTCCCCATCGCGCCCAAGCCCCAACACTGATTAAAATCCAAAAACGGCGATCGCTAATGGCGGCTAGAGCGACAACTTTTAAGAACAAAATGGCGATCGCTGCCATCGCCCCAAAAGCACCCGTGTTACTATCTGCCATCACCTCAAGGCGGCGGTCAGGATCGGTTACGGCCAGCCCATCAGCACTATCCATCGCCCCATCAAGATGTAGCCCCCCCGTGATCACTAGTCCTAATAAAATTGTCAGTAGCGATCGCACATAAATCATCTCTGGAGCAGGTTTGAGCCATCCTAAACCAAAATCTACAGCCGCGATCGCGCCGCCGATCAATAGACCAATTAAGGGCGCATAGAGGGCGATCCCTCGAAAATCCAGCATTCCCTGTGGACGTAAGGGCAAACAAGTATAAAAAATAAGGGCGGCTTGAAATTTTTGCCAATGTTGCATTTGAGCCTTTAATTTATCGGAAAATTGGGTTTTAAACCCCATAAGATTGAGTAAGTGGGCTTACGCAGAAGGTTGCAAGACCCTCACCCCCTCTCCAAGAGCCTACCGTGTACACACAAGTCTAAATGTCTACGTTTTGATTGATCTAAGCCCCCTAAATCCCCCAATTCTGGGGGAGTTTGAAAGAATTTTATTTTCTTGTCCCCCCAGAATTGGGGGCTAGGGGGCGATTAATTGTTTACTTGACT
>JANODY010000100.1:0-16938 GCA_031412945.1 Cyanobacteria bacterium SOY_65_metabat_81 | reverse complement strand
CAATCATTTCCTTCTGAAAGATGGGTACATCAAGATTCTTTCTCGGAAAAACTAGATAAAGCTTTACAATGGAACTATAGTCATCCTTCTCAATTATCGAATTTAGACTCATTAGAAGCTCAACTATTGAAAAATGAGTAGGATTTTACTCGATCTAAATAATCCTATTTTTCAGCAAGACTTGTTTGTTTTGCCGAAAGCTGAGGCTCTTACTGTCTTAAAAATCCTCAAAAAAGTTTCTCAGTTAACTTGGGAACAATTGTACAAAGATCAAGGCTTAAAATGGGAATTGATTCGTTCTAAGCAAGGAAAAAATGGTGAAAAACTGTATAGTCTGAGAATCACTCAAAAATGTCGAGCCGTTGCCGTGAGGGAGGGTGATTTTCTAAGGTTCTTATCGCTTCACTCTGATCATGATTCAGCCTATTGAACATTTTTGTGAAACAGGCGATCGCTAAGATTCGTGAGAAATATCCATTGGGAATAAATGCTTTTGTTTTACTGCCCGATCGCATTAACCGAGTGCTTATTGAAAACAATCTCAAATAAAAATTCAGGGGCAAAGTCTGCTCCATTTGACCATTCTATAGTCCGACTAGTTACAAACACTTGCTGAAATAGACTTTTATCTTTTAAGGGTTCAAATATTTCTCCATACAATTCTTGTTCTAAATCTACAATTCCTTCTATTCCATTATTAAAAGTAAGCTTTAATTGATAGTTATCTAGATATTCCGCAGAGATAACATGAAGCAATATCTCCTTTTTATGGAAGGGGATCGATTCTGTTAAGAGGTTTTCTTTGACGGGCATTTTCCCAGTTCTCCAATAGTTCAGATTTGTGCAAGAGAGGCGATTAAGGAAAATTCTTGTAAAATCCTTCACGACTTTCTATTTTGAGAATTTCAATAACTTCTCCATCCCAAAAAATCCCAATACGGTAACTATAATCAAATTTAATGCGATAGTATCCTGAAAACCCTTTTAGTGGCTCAAGATCGGGAATTTCGGATAGTGTTTGAGAAATTCCAATTGCTTCAATACATTTTCTGACTTTTGAAAGAACTTTACGATCGCTTATTTTGTCTAAATCTTTTTTGAAGCGCTTGGCAATTTGATATTTCATTGAGGCAAACTTTCCAAGAGAGATTGTGACTCTGATTCAGATAAAAATCCTTCTTTGCGGGAGTTCTCACAAGCTAAATAAAGGATAGAGTCTTCTAAGTCAGTGGAATTATTTTGAAATAAAAGTTGTAGAAAACCTTGTCGGGTTTCTAGTGGTAAGGTTTGAAATAGGCTATAAAAACCTGTGCTAGTCAGCAATAATTCTTTGATTTCTGCTTGGCTCACGACATTTTTTCCTTTTCTACACATCCATATACAAATTATATAGTCATTAATCTTTTTGGGTAAATCAGCGATCGCACTACAAGATCGGCGATTGCTAACTAGCTGTGCGGCGGATATTTTCTTCTAGAGCTTCTTCCCATTTAGGTGTAGCTGCATCAACAGCGATCATTCTGCCAGAAGCCTTCGAGCGATCAATATATAACTGAAAAGCTTGGATATCTGCCCTATTAGTAAGTACATATTTTCGTAAGTCATCCAACTGCATTTTGTTGTAATTAATGTCTGTCATGGCTCATAACCTCCTGTAGTTTTTATCTCAAAATCAAGATTTCCTTCTGCAAGCACATATAGGTGTCCAGTACGTTCGTCTATTCTAACAAGCTCGATCGCTTTGTACTGCCAATTAGGGTAGATTGCGTTTGTCAGGCGATAGCATAGCCTATACAGTCCCTGTGCTTGTTCGTTATTTGGTTTATCTTGACTCATCTTAGTTATTTGGGTGTTGTCGTTAATTTTCAGTTTTCTTGCTACTAAATCTCTGAGTCAAACCTTCACCTACTAGCGATAAACCGATCGCCATAAAAGTAATCGCCAAACCGGGAAAAACCGTAGTCCACCAAAGATTTTCGCCAGTCGAGAGCGCATCGAGAGCTTGCTTGAGATCGTGACCCCATTCAGGCACATCTTCAGGAATGCCTAAGCCTAAAAATCCTAGCCCCGCGATCGTCAGGATCGCATCGGCAGCATTGAGAGTGAAAATTACGGGTAAGCTTTGGATCACATTCGGCGCGAGATATTTGATTAAGATAGTTTTCGTGTCCGCCCCGATCGCTTGAGCAGCCTCAATATAAAGTTCGTTTTTCGTACTCACAGTTTGGTTGCGGATCACCCGAAAGTATTGGGGAATATAGGCAACACTGAGGGCGATCGCCGCATTCCAGACACCCGCACCGACCACAAAGGCGATCGTCAGCGACAGCAATAAACTCGGCAATGTATAGAGGGCATCCATCAAAAATACTAAGGCTCGATCCAGCCAGCCGCCTTTGTAGCCGCTAATCATCCCTAGAGGTACACCGACGACAATGCTGATGATGGTTGAAGCGATCGTGACTTGCCATGCGATACCTGCACCTGCGATCGTGCGTGAAAATACGTCATGCCCCTGTAAATCTGTGCCGAACCAATGCTGCGCTGAGGGGGCTTCGTGGATTGGATAGCTAAGAAATTCAGTGGGATTTAATAGTCCTAATGCTTGGAGAAAGGGTGAAGCGATCGCCATTAGCAGAAAAACAACACTAATCACGATACCAATAGACATTAACCATTGCGATACTGACTGCTTAGGCGATTTCATAGGGACAAATATTAAATAAAAATTGAATAAAAACCAATTTATAGGTTTTTCCTTGATTTGTACTATACCGCGATCGCTAAATCTAGCTAAGATTAATACTCTGCGATCGTAGGTAAAAATTATGGATGTCATTCCCGCAATTGATATTTTAGATGGACGCTGTGTCAGGCTCTATCAGGGGGATTATCAACAATCTGAAGTATTCGGTGAAGACCCCGTAGAGGTCGCCCAACGCTGGTACAGTCAAGGCGCTAAGTATTTGCATGTGGTTGATTTGGATGGCGCAAAGGAAGGTAAGCCCAAAAACTTAAAGGTAATTGAAGCGATCGCCCGCTCGATTCCCATGCGGGTACAGATGGGTGGTGGATTGCGCGATCGCCAGAGTATCATCTCCGTGCTGAGATCTGGCGTGAGTCGCGTCATTTTAGGGACGGCGGCGGTAGAAAATTCGCAACTGATCGCCGATATTTGTGCGGAGTTTCCTGAACAAATCATGATCGGTATTGACGCTCGTGATGGCAAAGTCGCGACTAGAGGTTGGCTGACCACTTCAGATGTAATGGCAGTTGATCTAGCTAAACGCATGACTTCTGTGGGCATCGCAGGAATTATCTACACCGATATTCATCGCGATGGCACGATGCAGGGACCAAATATCGAGGCGCTGCGTCAACTTGCCGAAAATGTTGATGTACCCGTAATTGCGTCAGGTGGAGTTAGTTCGATCGCGGATTTACTCAATTTGGTATCGCTAGAGTCAGTTGGGGTCACGGGGGCGATCGTTGGTAAGGCGATCTACACGGGTGATATCCAATTGCGTGAAGCCATAAAGGCGGTGGGTAATGGACGCTGGCAAGACGTGATTGACAACTCGGCGATCGCCTAAATTAATCCAGAGTCAAAAAAAGATGCAGCGCGTAGCGCTCCATCTTTTTATTTTCAGGTCAGGGCGATCGCTATACTTTAACGTTTGCATGAGAAAATAGCGTAGACATCTCTAGAATTAACTAGTTAAGAGTATTGTTATGGGCTTTGCTGATTATGCGATCGCTGAGATCGCCGAAGATTACAACCTCAGTCTTGAGTTTGTGTTTACACTGTGCGATCGCCTTGGAATTGCTTATCAAGACGCAGAAACCAAACTTGCTTTGGAAGACGCAAAAGCCGTAATCATGGCCTCTGAAGCTCAAAATTCTAAAAAGCCATCTCAAAAAACTTCTTGAAAAACTTAGAGATTAATCGCGATCAACAAATCGCAATAAATCTTTGAGATTAAGTTAAATCCTTTTAGATAAACTTAGATAAATTAAATTATCTGCGTAATTCCGTAATCATGAACAAAAATACGTTTAAAAAATATCTGGCTCTAGCGATCGCCACTGTGATGCTCGCTTTCCAGCTTTTCACACCCAGCGTCAGCGCTAGCGAAATTCCGATCGAAATGCGTACCGTGCCTCTCAACGAAAGCACCAATATTGTCTTGACTCAAAAAGACATCTCTAAAGGCAAAAAACTATTTCAAAATGCCTGCGCTAACTGCCATCTAGGCGGCGCAACCTTCACTAATCCTAACGTCAACCTGTCGCCAGAATCCTTGGCTGGGGCAAACCCACCTCGCAATACTGTCCTCAGTTTGGTGGATTTCATGAAAAAACCGACAACCTATGACGGCGTGACTGAAATCTATGACGTTCACCCCAGCCTCAAGAGTATTGATATCTTCCCCTCCATGCGCGGTTTTACCGACAATGATCTCAAGCTAATTGCTGGTTATATCCTCTACGAACCTAAAGTTAGAGGTATCGGCTGGGGCGGCGGAAAGATATACTATTAAGCGAGCAATTTGCTCGTTTTAGTAAACGGCTTTTAGTCGAGCCATCTCTTTATGCATCTATAGCAATCCGAAATGAGTTGTGAGAGGCTTCGACAAGCTCAGGACATCGCGCTCAGCCAGCGTATATCGTTGGCTGAGCGATGTCGAAGCCCTATTTTTCTCATAAATGATTTAGGATTGCTATATAGCATCGAAAAGCTAATAGCTTTGTCTGCGTGTCTTATTCTGATTTAATTCGAGTCGAGTCGAATTAGTGCAATTTCAAGTTGAATTTTAGTCGGTTTTTATATTATGAATATCTCTTCCTTTGCAAAACGTCTTGGTTTAGCGATCGCTGGTCTTGTGATTGTTTTTGGTAGTTTCTTTATGTCAGTAGCTCCTGCATCAGCCGATGTTGTCACGGTTAAAATGGGTTCTGACTCTGGTCAGCTAGTATTTGAGCCTAAAGTGGTCACAATTAAGGTTGGTGATACGGTCAAGTGGGTAAATAACAAGGCTTTCCCTCATAACGTTGTGTTTGAAGGTCATCCAGAACTCTCTCACAAGAAATTGGCTCAAAAGCCCAAGGCTGAGATAGAGTCTACCTTTGCCGAAGCGGGTGAGTTTTCTTACTACTGCTCACCTCACCGTGGCGCTGGTATGCAAGGCAAAGTAATCGTAGCTGGCTAATCTTTAAGCTAGTCGCAAAAAAATAGATGCAAACATTATTTGCATCTATTTTTTTTGTCAAAATTTATAAATATATCAATAATTGCTCTGTAGCTACAACAATATGATTCAGACTTGGTTACAAGAAGAACTAATTCAACATATTCAATTATTACTCTATAGCTTTCATCATTGGACTGGAAAGGATTTGATGTCAATTTCTGGGCGCGAATCACCAGTGGAAATCGCCGATTTGTTGTTTAGGGCAGATTTTGTAATTGTCTCTCATGGGACTCAAACTGATCCGATTCTTAACTATGGGAACCAAAAGGCGCTGGAGCTATGGAAAATGGATTGGCAAACTTTTACCTCAACCCCATCACGCTACACTGCCGAGCCGATGGAGCGTGGTGAAAGAGAGCAGCTTTTAGCACAGGCGAAATCTCAAGGCTATATTGACAACTATCGCGGGATTAGGATTGCGAGTAATGGCGATCGCTTTTATATCGATCAAGCGATTATCTGGAACTTGATCGATAGAGAAGGTAAGCTATGGGGACAAGCCGCCACTTTTAGCAATTGGGAAGCGATCGCTGAAAAACATTCTTAGAGCATTACCGTTTGATTAGTCGCCGCCGCCTTCTCAGCAGCATTGGCAACTGCTAGAGAATGTAAAATAGTTTTATGATCGCTATAGAGAGGCGTATCTGTAAATAGATGAGATAGAACATTTTCAGTGTCTTTCTTAAATAAGCCTCGCGTTGTGCCAGCGTCAAGTTCTATTTCTCCATCTGTTGTGATCAGCTTCCCTTTATCGCCAGCGAATACAATCGCCCCTTGACTTCCCTGTAATTCCATAACTCGTTCTGGATGCCAAAAGTTTTCGCCTTTGCTGTAGCTAATATCGGCGAGAACTCCATTCTCAAACAGGAGTTGAGCATTGCACACACAAGATGTATACCAACGCGGTAAATTGTCGCCGCTATAGTGTAGTTGGCAAGAAACAGATTTCACTTTACCAAATAGGACAATAATGCGATTGAGACGAGATACTGCGGCCGTGAGCGGAAATCCAAATAATTCTGGTTGATAACTCCATTTGTCGGGTACAGGAAAATGAGGACTTTTGGTAGAATATCTGGCATAAAAGGGCTTACCAACTTTGGCAAGATGTTCTACTACTAGTTGATGTACGCCTCCCAATAGTTCGATATGTTCCACATGCAGCATCAAGTTTTGCTGCTTAGCAAGTTTGACCAATTCTTCTGCTTCTTGAACGTTAAAAGCGAGTGGATATTCAACAATTACATGCTTGCCCGATCGCAATGCTTGCCTGACCACAGCCGCGTGATCGCGATTGACATTACAAACTACTACTAAGTCAATATCAGGACGCACAACTAGTTCTGACCAATATTGATACACATTTTGATCCACATTGGCGATAGAAATCTCTTGGGCGATCGCCTGTGCTTTTTGGAGATTACCAGCGATCGCCACAACTTCAGTTCTTGGATCTTGGCTGAATATCTCGGCGCGTAACTTAGCCACAAAGCCTGAACCAACGATACCAACCCGCAAAGGTTGATGAATTTGAGCGTAACTGGTCATGATTTAAGAGTTATTAGTTGAATATCAAGCTTATTTTAGGCGATGCAGTTTAGAAGGTGGCAATAGTTTGCGCTCTGGTGTGGCTTGGGGACGGGGCGATCGCACATAAAATATTTTGCGTCCTGTTGTCTCATTGACCCAACGCGCAAATCGACTCCATACTTTTTCGGAGAGATAGCGCTGCACCACATAGGCTAACCCGATCACTATGGCGATCGGAACTGCTGAGTCAAAGGGATTCCCATCACGACTACCGACAAATAGCAATACTACTGATGAAATCAGTGCTGAGATTAGCAAAAATTGAAATTTAGACATAAGTTTATTTTCCTTTCCTGTTCGTTAATTTCCGCCGAGGTTGCTGTGCAAACCGCAGACAAATCAACGAGTTTTAAATGTTGTGCCATCTTTGGCGATCGCCAGACATTTGGTCACAGCCATGACCCCAATTGCTTGCCATGCAACTTGCATAGCTTGGGCGACTGCCCCTATTGTACCCATTGGGGCTAAAGAAAGTAAGGTGGGACCTGCACCACTGATCACTAAGCCATAAGCCCCCGCCGCGATCGCCGCCGATTGTACTTCTAACATCCCTGTAATCAAGCTTTGGCGATAGGGTTGATGCAAACGATCTTGTAATCCTGCCTTAATCCAACTCACATTCCCTGTTTGAATGCCATGGGTCAGTAATGCCAAATGTGAAGCATTAAAAACCGCGTCAGCCATAGAAAACTGCTTCGGCAAAACTTGCCTTGCCTTGGCTGTCGATAACTCAAAGTCAGGAATTGCCACGGCGATCGCCACATCTTCATGCCATGTCAAATCGCAATATTCCCAGCCCCCTGCTTGATTTGAAGCCATCAACTGACAACCGCCCAGCATGGCAGGCGCGACATTATCGGGATGTCCTTCCATCGCGATCGCCAAGTCCAATAACATATTGCGATCGAGCGGCGCACCTGCCAACAAGTTTGCGCCCACCAGACCGCCCACGATCGCCGTTGCCGAACTGCCCAAGCCTCGCGATAACGGAATTTTAGTATCAGTATGAAAGGCGATCGCGGGGATCGGGCGATCGATATGCTGATAAAACTTGGCGATCGCCTGATACACCAAATTTGTCTCGTCCCGTTCTACCTTGTCGGCTCCCTCGCCCGATGCCGTAATCGTCAAGCGATCGGCCAACGAAAATTCAAAATGGTTATACAGCGATAGGGCTGCACCGAGACAATCAAATCCAGCACCAATATTAGCTGTAGTCGCAGGAACCGAAACTTCAAAAATAGTCATGTTACAAATCTAAAATTTACAAATCTAAAATAATACTACTCACTTCCCAGTCAAAGATTAGACGGTGCGGCACCGCTAATCCTTGGGGTTTAAGTTAGCGCAACGCGCTGTGCTAGATCCAACTGCGATAAAAAAAGTATAGAGTCATCGCTGATCCCACTCCGATCACAAAGCGCCGCACCAAAACTGGCGGCAGCTTTTGAGCATAAAAAGCACTGACATATCCGCCAATAGCTGCACCGATCGCCGCGATCGCCCCTTGTTGCCAAAGAATTACCCCTGCAATCACAAAGGGAATGATCGTAATCGCATTAATGCAACTAGTTAATAAAACCTTGTAAGCATTCATCCGATTGATGTTGGTCATTCCCATTAAGGCGAAAGTTGCCAGAAATAGAATGCCCATGCCGCCCCCAAAAAAGCCGCCATACAGAGCCACAACCAACTGTAAAAACATGATCACGATGGTGCGGAAGCTTTTGAGTCTGGCAAACTCGGCTTGTTTCTGTTCTACCCATCGGGTGAGTTTTTGGCTAAACGCAAAGGTTAAGGTGGCTGTCAATAATAGATAGGGCAGAATTTGCAAAAATGTTTGCGGCGGCGTTTTTAATAATAAAATCCCTCCAGCCAAGCCACCGATCGCCCCTAAGACACAGACCTGAATTAACGATCGCCGATCATGATTAAACTCATGGCGATATGCGCCCGCGCTTGCCAATGTCCCAGGTAATAAAGCGATCGAATTAGTCGCATTAGCGGCGATCGGCGGAATTCCGACAAACATCAGCACAGGAAACAAAATAAAGCTACCGCCCCCCGCAATGCCATTTATCCCACCCGCCAGCAACGCCGCCACAAAAATTAGCAAATAATGTTCGATCATAATTAAAAATCTTAGTTCCAATCCAAAACTATAGCTGTTGCCATTATTACATCGCTTTTCGCTGAGCTACTCGCCAAAAAAAGCAAAAGACGGCGCAAAGCGCCGTCTTTTGTCGCTAGGTTTCCACCGTACCCGCCCGAAAAACTCGACCAATTACTTCCTCGATCGCAGGTTCAGTCACCGACAAATCAATAATTTCTAATTCAGCCAAAATTTGGGAAACAGATCGGGTTAAATCGGCACGCGGCACTAAAAAACAAACAGCTTGTCCATCAATATTCAGGATTTTGCCATATTTTCGCAATCTTTCCCGATCAACGATGGGCTGCGCCAACTCCACCCGCACCTCGCGATCGGGCGCAAAATTATCATGCAACCCATCGAGACTACCATCATAAATTAAGCCACCTTGATAAATCAGCAACACCCGCTTACATAACGCCGTAATGTCCGCCATATAATGACTAGTGAGCAAAATTGTCGCCTGATAGCGATCGTTATAATCTCGCAAAAAATCGCGTACACTTGCCTGAGCATTCACATCTAAACCCAGCGTTGGCTCATCCAAAAATAAAACCTTGGGCTGATGTAACAACGCCGCTAATAGTTCCGCCTTCATCCGTTCACCGAGCGACAGCTTCCGCATGGGTTGGGTGAGCTTACCTTCGAGCGATAACATTTCGGTCAGTTCACCGAGGCGCTGTTTAAATATTTTGTCAGGGATATCATACACAGCCGCATTCATTTTCAAAGAGTCAAGAGCCGGCAGATCCCAAATTAGCTGCTGCTTCTGCCCCATTACCAATGTGATTTTTTGTAAGAACTGGCGATCGCGTTGAAAAGGAATATGCCCCGCCACTTGAATCTGCCCTGCTGACGGATTAATTAACCCTGTGAGCATTTTGAGTGTGGTGGTTTTGCCAGCGCCATTTGGACCCAAAAAACCAACCATCTCACCCGACTCGATCGCCAAAGAAATATCTTTAACCGCCGCGATCGTTCGATATTGACGTTGCCAAAAGTGTTTGAGCGTACCAACTAGCCCCGACTCTTTGACGGCAATATTATAAATTTTGCTCAAACCTTCAACCGTAACCATCGCCATAACAGTCTAACCAAGGTGCATTCTGATATACTGTCAACAACATTGATGCTTATCGTAGTCCTAAATGAGTTGAAAAAAGCGCGTCCGCACGGCGCAAATCTTCCAACTATTAAAAAATCATTTAGGATTGCCGTATTATTGATTAACTAGAATTGAACTAAACAATTCTGTAAACATACATTCAAAAAACAGTTAATGTTGATTAGGCAATAATTCTAACCTTATTTCATTTTTTAGGTCTTGAATTTTAGGTTTTGAAAATTTTATCATTTGCCTTGGCGATCGATTACTAAGGCACAAAAGAAAAAGCAGGAAAACAGTTATGGTAAGAGTCCTCGTAGTGGACGATAGTGCGATGGTGTTGGAGATGGTCTCAGCACATTTAAAACAAAATGGCATAGAAGTTGTAGAAGCTCATGACGGTGCTGATGCGGTGGAAAAGCTCAAAGCGGTGATCCCCGATCTGGTTGTCACCGATGTGGTCATGCCTCGGATGAATGGCTATGAGTTATGTCGTTGGATCAAGAATAATGCATCTACGAAGGATGTACCCGTAATTATGTGTACAACTAAAAGTGAGGAATTTGATAAGTACTGGGGCATGAAGCAGGGGGCAGATGCTTATCTGACTAAGCCATATCATCCACCTGAATTAATCAAAACGATTAAGCAGTTACTTAGCCAAATTAAATAAAGGTATCGTTTGCGCTGGTTAATTTGTGCGGAAGATATCAGACAAGTCTTAAAAACTGATTTTCTAGTTCACAAAAATAATACGCTAAGCAAAAAGCGGCGCATCGCGCCGCTTTTTGCTTTTTGAATTATGCGGTCAGAGAGATTTGAACTCTCACAGCTTTCGCCACTACCACCTCAAGGTAGCGTGTCTACCATTCCACCACGACCGCAATTAATTTTTTTGCGTTTTTTAGGTGCTTTACAATATTACAGCAATATTGCAAATGTGCAATATTTTTCGTCAACCCTGATATTAAAGTTTGTAAACCACGATCATGTCTGAATCACCCCTAGAGTCAACCCTAAATAATCAGGTCGAGAAGCGATCGCCTCATCCTTGGGTGCGACCGATCGCGATCGCAGGAATTGCGATCGTGAGTTTTTATGGATCGGTTTGTGCTGCCTTATGGTTTGGACAAACGCGGATTATCTTTATGCCACAAAAAGAAATTACAACCACGCCCGCTAAATTTAATGCCAAGTATGAAGATGTCTTAATTCCTGTCAAAACTGTCGATGGCATGACTGAAAACATTTATGCTTGGTGGTTGCCTAATGCCAAACAGGAAATGAAAAGCAATTTGGGCGATCGCCAAGTAATCTTGTATTTACATGGCAACAGTAAAAATATTAGTGCCAACGCCAAACATGCTAATCGCTTGATGAGAATGGGCTTCTCGGTGTTATTGATTGACTATCGCGGTTATGGCAAAAGTGAAGGTGGCTATCCTAACGAGTCATCGGTTTATACCGATGCTCAAGCGGCTTGGAATTATCTAGTCCAAAAGGGCTATCAGCCAAATCAAATTATGCTTTATGGGCATTCACTGGGCGGTGCGATCGCCATCGATTTAGCGCGTAAACATCCTGAAGCCTTAGGACTGATCGTGGATGCTTCATTTACGTCGATGAGTGATATGGCTCAGCTTGATCCTAAATATAAAGTTTTCCCCATCGATTTATTAATCCATCAGAGATTTGACTCGATCGCCAAAGTGCGATCGTTATCAGTTCCTGTGCTATATATTCACGGCACTGCCGATGACTTGACCCCTGCAACCATGTCTCAGCGCTTATATGACTCAACTCCTAGCAAAAAGCAAATCGTGTTGATTCCCAATGGCGGACACAATAACAATGCCGCTACCAATGAGCCGTTATATTTAAACTCCATTAAGAGCTTTTTTGATTTTTAAAAACGTCTCTGAGAGCCAACACAGCAAAAGCCTCGCGTTGCGAAGCTTTTGCTGTGTTAATTTACGGGCATTTATGCTGACAGCTTGTCAGCAATCAATTTATTGGTTGATTGAGGTTCGGCGCGTCCTTGAGTTTCTTTCATCACCTTACCGACAAAGAAACCTAATAGCTTAGTTTTGCCGCTTTTATACTGCTCCACTTCTTTAGGATTAGCGGCAATGACTTGATCAATGATTTTCTCAAGATCATTGCCAGCCATCACGGTTAGCCCTTTAGATGCAACTAAATCTTTGACAGAACCACTTGTTAAAATCAATTCTGGAAGAATATCTTTAGCAATTTTGCTGCTAATTGTGCCATTACTAATCAACGCGATCATTTCGCCTAAAGTGGCAGGAGTTAAGGCAATATCACCAATCTTGAGCTTGTTCTCATTGAGATAAGCCATAACATCGCCCATCACCCAGTTAAAGACTTGCTTAGGTTCTGCACCAGTGAGGATCGTTGCATCAAAAAACTCGGCAATACTGCGATCGTCAGCAATCAGAGCCGCATCGTAAGGGGTCAGCCCAAAATCATCGCGATAACGTTGACGGTGCGCCGCAGGCAGAGTTGGCAGTTCTGAACGATACTTTTCCAAAGTGCTAAGTGGAACTTCGATCGCCATTAGGTCAGGCTCAGGGAAATAGCGATAGTCGCTCGCTCCTTCTTTAGAGCGCATACTGATCGTGCGTTGCGTGTTTTCTTCCCAAAGGCGAGTCTCTTGCTTGATGGTTTCCCCAGCCTCGATCGCCTCGACTTGACGATGGATTTCATAATCAATGGCGCGTTGAATGGCATTAAAGGAATTCATATTTTTGATTTCCACCTTTGTGCCGAATTTCTCCCGACCAATGGGGCGCACCGAGATATTCACATCACAACGCAGCGATCCTTCTTGCATATTGCCATCACAAACACCCAAATAGCGCACAATTCGCCGTAATTCTTGAGCATAGGCGGCGGCTTCGGCTCCCGATCGCATATCTGGTTCGGAGACAATTTCGCATAGCGGCACGCCTGTGCGATTGAAATCGACTAATGAGTGACTAGAACCCGACAAGCGATCGCTACCGCCATGCACCAGTTTCCCTGCATCTTCTTCCATGTGCAGTCGCGTAATGCCAATGCGTTTGGTGCTGCCATCTTCTAATTGAATTTCTAGCCAACCATGCTCAGCGATCGGTAAATCAAATTGCGAAACTTGATAATTTTTAGGAAGATCGGGATAAAAATATTGTTTGCGATCGAACTTACTATGCGGTGCAATTTGGCAATTTAGAGCAAGCCCAGTCTTGACTGCATATTCCAACACTCTTTCATTAAGCACAGGCAATACTCCTGGCATACCAAGACAGACAGGACACACATTAGTGTTGGGCAAAGCGCCAAACTGAGTTGAGCAGTTGCAAAAGATTTTGGAGTTGGTGGTCAATTGACTATGGGTTTCTAACCCAATGACGGCTTCGTATTGAGTTTTGGCTGTTGTCTGATCTTGTGGCTTGGCAGTGGCAGTCATAACTGGTGCTTTTTCGCGAGATTTTTATATGAATGTAATATTTGCAATAATGAAGGGTTATACACACTCAAATACTGCAAATATCATAGCCATCCTAGCATTTGATAGCCTTGGCTTTTTGCGCCAATTCAAGGATGAAATGCAGCACCTAGATATCCTTGCCTAAGGTGAATCATAGGTATATTCTGATACTTAATCACAATGATCAAGAAATTCTTACGAAGCTCTACCAATTGAATGAGGTGTGAAGATAAATAAATGATCAATAGCGATCGCCCCAACAAACCCCAAAAAATCCGACAAATCCCTCTAAGGTTATTGTTAATTGGGCGATCGCATTGACCAGAACTTAAACAGCTATCTCAATGCCCCTAAACAACATGCAAAAAAATCACTCGCAGAATGTGTTTTCTAAAATATTGAAAAAAACGCCTTTAAGGCTGATTTTTACTGTTCCCTTCATGATTGAAATTTTCGTCATAGTCGGATTGATCAGTTACCTGTCTTATAAAAGTGGTACAGAAGCAGTCAATGATGTTGCTGGTCAATTGCGTGAAGAAGTCATATTGAAAATTAAAACCTATGTTAATCAAGAATTATCAAGTTTAGTTTTGATTAACAAACTGAATGCTGATGCGATTAAACGGGGCGAGTTCAACTTTAATATAAAAGATAAAAATCCTCAAATGGATTATTATTTATGGCAACAGATTCAAAAATTTGATCGTGCGGGTTGGATTTTCTTGGGTTCTCAAGAAGGGGGTGAATTTTTGGGGATTTGGAGAAATCCCAACAATGGAGAATTAAGATTTTCTGTAGTCAATCCTACTACCAATTATTTAACCTTTGACTATGCCATTAATTCGCAAGGTCAACGTAGCAAATTAATGAAA
The DNA here is from genome assembly GCA_031412945.1 of Cyanobacteria bacterium SOY_65_metabat_81. GTDB lineage: Bacteria > Cyanobacteriota > Cyanobacteriia > Pseudanabaenales > Pseudanabaenaceae > Pseudanabaena. The sequence continues at coordinate 2,477 of JANODY010000100.1, read as the reverse complement.
GAATTCACGCTTCCTTATGATGCAAGAAAGCGTGTTTGGTACATGGATGCAGTTAAGGCAAGTAAAGGTGGTAAATCAGATCAACCCGTTTGGGCGCAAATTTTTGCAGGGACTGACTACGATACATATTTTCTTGATCTTTCTCAGGCAGTTTATGATCAAAATGGAAAACTTTTAGGTGTTATTGCTTCTGATTATTTATTAGATAATATTCAAATTTTTCTTAACAAACTCAAAATTAGCGAAAATGGACAAACATTTATTTTTGACCGAGAAGGTTTATTAGTAGCGAGTTCTCAAAAGGAAGAAAGACTTAATAGTGGCAAAGGTTTAGAAACAAAAGAACGCCCCTCGATTGAGAAAAGTAAGAATCCGCTCATTCAAGCAGTAGCCAAGTATTTAAAATCAAATGTTGCTGATTTTGATAATCAAATTAAACCGAACAAAAAATATCAATTTGAATTTAATTATAAAAATGAGCGCCAATTTCTGCAAATCAGCCGCTATCAAGATGATTTTGGGCTAGATTGGTTTATTGTTGCTGTTATACCTGAGTCTGACTTTATGGGGCAGATTTATAAGAATAGTCAACAAACAATTTTTATATGTATTTTGGCTTTTATTTTAGTCATAATTATTGGAATCTTGACTTCCAATTGGGTGACAAAACCAATTTCAAAACTGAATAATGCCGCTAAAAATATTGCTCAAGGGGAATTAGATCAAGCTGTAGAAATTACCCAAACCCATGAATTAAGCGATCTGGCGACTTCATTTAATCAGATGGCAAATCAATTGCAAGAATCCTTTGAGACATTAGAACATCGGGTAGAAGAGCGCACAGCCGAATTAGTTGTTGCTAAGGAAAAAGCTGAAGTTGCCAATCAGGCGAAAAGTTCATTTATTGCCAATATGAGCCATGAATTGCGGAGTCCTCTAAATGCAATCATTGGTTTTTCGCAGTTAATGTTACGCACAAAACATTTACCGAAAGAACAATATGAAAATGCGGGAATCATTCAGCGCAGTGGCGAGTATTTATTAACCTTAATTAATAATGTTCTTGATTTTTCTAAGATTGAAGCTGGCAAAACTACTTTAAATATCAAAGATTTTGATTTTTATCAGCTACTCGATGACTTAGAAGATATGCTGCATCTGAGGGCGATCAATGCAGGTTTAGAATTGATTTTTGATCGGGGTGATGATTTACCGCGCTATATTCATACTGATGGCATCAAATTACGTCAAGTTTTACTAAATTTATTGAGCAATGCAATTAAGTTTACTCAGAACGGAGAAGTGATTTTAAGTGTTAGATATGATCCCCCCAGCCCCCCTTGCTAAAGGGGGAGCAAGAGGAAAATCACTCTTTACAATTTAGTATTAAAGATACTGGTAAGGGAATTGCGTCAGAGGAATTAAACAAATTATTTGAAGCATTTTCGCAAACAGAATCGGGACGCGATGCACAGGAAGGCACAGGTTTAGGATTAGTGATTAGCCGTCAATTTGTGCAGTTAATGGGAGGTGATATTACTGTAGAAAGTGAGGTTGGTAAAGGTACAACTTTTGACTTTTCAATTCGGGTGACATCAGGGCAAGAAGTTCAAGAACTTCATCAAGAAACAAGGCGAGTTTTAGCCCTCGCGCCAGATCAACCAACTTATAAGATTTTGGCTGTCGATGATAAAAGTGTTAATCGTCAACTATTAGTTAAACTGCTGGCTCCTTTGGGTTTTGAAATTAAAGAAGCAAGTAATGGCAAAGAAGCGATCGCCATTTGGGATGAGTGGGAACCCAATTTAATATTTATGGATATGCGAATGCCTGTGATGGATGGCTATGAGGCGACTAAATATATTAAAGCCACCACAAAAGGCAATGCAACAGCGATAATTGCGCTGACTGCGAGTGTTTTGGAAGAAGAAAAGGCGATCGTTTTGTCCGCAGGTTGTGATGATTTTCTGCGTAAACCTTTTAAAGAACGGGTCATTTTTGAAGCATTAACAGAACATTTGGGTGTGCAGTATATTTATGAAAAATCAGCAGATGATAGCCCAGTCAATGATGGTAATGTGCTATTACTATCAGATTCAAATATTTTAACTGCGATGTCTGATGAATGGCGATCGCAACTATCTGAAGCAGCGATCGAAGGTGATATAGCGGTTTTCATCTAAATGTGGACATAGGCTAATATGAGATGGAAGTACTAGAACTGTTTAGAGTAAGCACTCCGAGTAATCTTCACCTGTCCTCAGTAGAGTGAAAACTGCGATAAAAGTCTATTTCAGCAAGTGAAAAGTACTTAGGGCTTACTGAAAAAGCAATTAGGTGGCAATGAGGAGGTAAGGAGAAAAAGCAGACTTCTTAGCAGTCAAGATAGGAAATTGCCAGGCAATTCGCTGCGCCGATGAGCTCATTCTCAATAAACGAGACCTCTATGTTCCCGGACATTGGGAAGCATTCAAGAC
>JANODY010000099.1:0-66998 GCA_031412945.1 Cyanobacteria bacterium SOY_65_metabat_81 | reverse complement strand
TGCTTAATACCATTTTTTAATCGCAATGTAAGACCAACTTGTGCAATTACAAAACTCCTTGATAACAAAATAAAACCCATTGGCGGTGGGGGGCTTTGCCCCGCACCACCAATTCTTGACTGAAAAGGGAGTAGATGGCGGTTTCCCGTCTATTGGCAAAGATTAACATTATCAAATTTTTTGGCTAGAATCTTAGTAATATTGGTCGCGAAAATAGCTATGAGAGAATCAGATAAAAAATCTCGTTACAAGCAACCTTTGATCTATGCGTCAATGCTGCTATTAGGGGTGATTTTGGGCGCTTGGGCGGTGGTCTCAGGTGTGCGATCGCCAAATACAACGGTAGTGACTCCTTTACCTCAAGTTGCCTCTATCTCATCGGCGATCGCACAGGACAGTGATAAGACAAAATCGCTCTCTGTGCCGCGTAATTATGTTGTGGATGCGGTCAATCGCACGGGTCCTGCGGTGGTGAGAATTAATGCATCGCGTACCGTTGTAGCTGAAAATCCGCAAATTCCTGAAGCCTTCCTCGAAGATCCGATGTTTCGTCAGTTTTTTGGCGATCAATTGCGACGGATGCCCAAGGATCGGGTTGAGCGTGGTACTGGCTCTGGCTTTATTATTAACAAAGAGGGAGACATCATCACCAACGCCCATGTTGTTAGCGGCGCAGATAAAGTAACCGTTATTCTCAAAGATGGTCGTCAAATTGAGGGTAAGGTAATCGGCAGTGATGAGCTAACCGATGTCGCCGTTATTCAAGTTAAGGCGGATAATTTGCCGACAGTAAGTCTTGGTAGCTCACAAAGTTTACAGACAGGAGATTGGGCGATCGCCATCGGTAATCCGCTCGGACTGGACAATACGGTTACGGCGGGAATCATCAGTGCGATCGGTCGTAAGAGTGGACAAATCGGCGTAGATAAGCGCGTTAGCTTCATTCAGACCGACGCGGCGATTAATCCGGGCAACTCAGGCGGTCCATTGCTTAACCAAAGTGGCGAAGTGATTGGCGTAAATACTGCCATCATCCAAGGCGCACAGGGCTTAGGATTTGCGATTCCCATTGAGACAGCTCAGCGCATTGCTAAGCAACTGATCCAAAGTGGTAAGGTCAGCCGCGCCTATCTCGGTATCCAAATGGTGACTGTCGATGCCAACGTGAAGAAGCAGGTAAATCAAGACAATGACTTCGGCATCAAAATCTCTGAAGACAAGGGGGTTTTGATTACGAGGGTTGTTGATGACTCTCCTGCGGCAAAGGCTGGCGCTAAGCGTGGCGATGTGATTTTTAAGTTTGACGACAAAGAAATTCTCACGGCGGATCAAGTCACTCAATTGGTGGAAGATCGGGCTGTGGGCGACAAAATTCGGATGGAAGTCAGGCGCAATGGTCAGAATGTGGCTTTAAGTGTTGAAGCTGCTCAATTTCCACAGAAATTTCCAAACTAACTTTTGATGCAGCCCATTTAGGCAAAGCCCTAAAGCCGCCCGCTTAGCGGGCGGCTTTAAGTTTATTTTAAGGGTACACTTCACCGCGATACTTTATAGAGATTAATCCTATGGGTAAATTCATTGGTTGGCTTGGTGCTTTATTGGTGATCTTTTTGGCAGGATTTGGACTAACTCAATGGTTGCATTTGCCCTTTGGCAACTTTATTGATTGGGTGATTGGAGCCAGCATTTTTATATGGTTAATCATCATCGTCACTGTGCCTTGGAATGTTTACTTTCAGTCTGAATCTGTTTTAAATCAAGCCATAATTTCTCAAGAGCGTGGCATCAATGTCGATGAACGACAATTACCCTATGTGCGATCGCTGCGATGGCGATCGCTCGGCTTAGCGCTTGGACTGCACTTAATATCGGCGATCGCCCTGTATGTTTTAGCCTCTCGTGGCGTTGGTACGGTCGGTTATGTGGGCGCGATCGCCGCCTTGCTGTTGACTATATTGCGCCCTGTGATTAGTGCCTATGAGTATATCTCCCAACGTTTAAGAGCAATTTCACAACAAATCGATTATCCGCGTGAAGATGTGATGGAGTTGCGCCAACGTTTTGCCAATTTGGAAGAATCGGTGCGCCAAATTAACGAACAACTCAGCGATCAAAATCCTTATTCTTGGGTATCAAAATATGAGCAGTTTGCTGATGAGACGCGCAAAGATCTCGCCAAATTGGGCGCAAATATTGAAGATTTACGCGCCACTAACGATCGCGATCATGATCGCCTAATGCGAGAGTCACGTCAGGCGATCGCCCAACTCAGCAGCGATAGCCAATTTTTAGATCATGTTCGAGAAATTATTCGCTTCTTTAAAAGTGCTTAAAGATGAAAAAACAATCTATTTGATCCTCTCAGCAATTATTGATCAAACGCGCTACAAAAAACGGTCGCAAGACAAAGCCCCACAACGGGCTTTATACTTTTAGTTGTGGCGAGTTTGAAAGTAAATTGCTGTAACTCCAAAACCGATCTTATTTTGTCAAGGTTCTGCCCAATGGCACTACTCAGTCAATATCTGGCAGTGAATGTCGTACATTGAGTAAATAGCTAAGTCATAATTCGAGTAAATTTATGTCAATCCAAATCTATGGCATCCCAAATTGTGGCACTTGCAAAAAAGCGATCGCATGGCTAGAAAAGCAAGGAATTACCTGCGAATTTATTAATATTAAAGACTATCCCCCGACGCGAAGCTCGATCGCCGAATGGGTGAATGCGCTGGGGGAAAGATCAATGCGGAATACCTCTGGGCAATCCTATCGGGCGCTCGGCACTGAAAAAGATACATGGTCACATATCCAATGGATTGAAGCCTATGCCAAAGATCTGATGCTTTTAAAGCGCCCTATATTTGTCAAAGATGGTAAAGCGATCGCCATTGGGTTTAGAAATCCTGAAGATATCATGAATCTTATCCAGTAAACTATAAATCACTTACTGGATGGTATACAGGCGCGATCGCGACAGTCGGTCTAACCAAGGAGCTAAAAAGTCGGCATTAGCTTGCTTTTCGGCAGGATCACTTGTTTCTAAAGGATGAGGCGCTAATCCACGCAAAGCCGCCGTTGTCACACAAAACATTGATTTCTGAAAAGATAGACAAATCTTAACCAGTAAATCTTCTTCGCCGCGATCGCTTTGACAATAAAAATCATATAAGTATTTAGGCAAAAAATGCCGCATATCTTGCATTAACAATGTCGGTGGAATTCCTGCACCGCCTACTGGCAAAGGATCGGCATAAAGTACACCGTAATTAAATTGCGACATTTCTGTAGAGATTTGCTGCTCTTGCGCGTTATATGAAACTGTGCCACGAAATGGGAAAGAACGGAAAAATACTGCCTCAACATAAGGTACGGCAGTATCCATTAAAAATGTCAAGTTAGCCGAAGCTGGCACGATTTCGTAATCCGCACCATTAATTTCAACTTTGTAAATATAAGGCACACTGGCGGCAGTCACTAGTCCATCTTGGACATGTTTAACCACATCAGGGATGTTTTTGATCTCACCGCGATCGTAGCGATCGCTAAGTTCTAAAAACATGGGCGACATGAATGACCAAAAGTAGCCCAAGGCGCTGTAGTAGGTCATCAGCCGTATTTGTTCTGGCAAAAAATCAGGGAATAACCGATTCATGAGAGCCATAATCGGATTGTTTTTGACTTTGGCAGCGATCGCCATTTGAGCAAGTTTTTTAAATTGTGCGGAGTCCAGATACGCGTCTAGTCCGCCGCCGCCATGCCAAAACATAGCTTTCATGCAATATTCGGCAAATTCAAGATTAATGCGATCGTGCCACCAATGCCGCCCAAGTTTATTTAATGAAAAATCACCATTAAAAAACTTGAAGAATGGGAATATTACCAAAAACTGATGTTCAGAGATATAGGTTAAATTTTTATAATATTCACCCAACACCACACCATAGCTCTGGAGAATGCCAACAACCTCTAACAAATTGTCAGGGGCATCTGGGAGCAAAGCGCCACCTGATTCTAAGCGTTGCTTCACTATGGCAAGAGCCGGTTCGATAGTTTTATTTTCAGTCAGTACACTCATGCTTAAATTTTACAATGTTTGCCAAGCGATGTAAAATCCAAAATTGAAAGACGACGCTTCGCGCCGTCTTTTTTTCTTTGTAATTAGATCCGCGCTGACATCAATTTTTTACCTCGTTTTAAAAGGTTGCGCTGGGCGATCGCCATAGGTACTAGAGCTTTAACCAAAGGCGAGCTTACCTGCAAACTTGCCTCATACCAAGCATTTCGATGTGCCACAAACCCTTGCCCTTGGGCGATCGCATGTTTAAAAACATCAATCAATTTAAAAGGCATCGCCCAATAGTAATGATAAAGCTCATTAGGGTCATCAAAAAATGGACAATCTTTAAATGCTTCAGCCTCTAGTTGAGTTGGTGAATTATTAAAAGTGAGAAATAAATCGTCTAAGGCTTCGCGCAAGAGCTTTGGAGAAATAGTTGTAGAAATAGAACTAAGAGAATCAGGCGATCGGTTGATCAGATGGCGTACAAAGGTTATGACGGATTCTTGAAAAAACTCTAACCCCCAAGCGATCGCGGGTTGATTGCGCGGATGTTTTAGCAATGGCTTGACACTACCATCTTGTTGCAGCGCATAATCCAGCGTTGTCCCTTCACAACCCGCACAAAAAACTTCCATCGCGGAAACATAGCGATAATCAATATCATTGCGATGTCCAGTTGAATTGTTTAAATTAAAAAAGAAGGCGATCGCCTCTCCTTTGTGCTTTAATCCGCCCGTGGGCTTGTCTAGAGCGAAATAGAAGCCGACAGGATTTCTAGTGCCAAACACTTCAAAAGCATTTTCTAAAGAGATTTGTAAACTGCCGCGCCAACCCACATCAACTAGCCCAAAAGCTTGTCCATCCAGCATTTTTTCCTGCTGCAAATAAGCTTTCAAAACTTCGCGTTTACGTTCGGCGATCTGCAAAACTAGTTCTTGAAGCAATGCACTTTTTTCTAGCTTTGTCCTTAGCAAAATGCGCTCTTGTGCCGATAAGTTTTTTTGCCAAAGATCTGATGGATAACCTAATGGCTCAAAAATTGGTTCAGCAGACTGGCGATCGAGACACATTCTGGCGAGTAAACTCTCAATCGTAAAAATATCTGTATTGTCAAACATCCATTCCCAAAATGCCTTATTAATCTTAGTCAACCCCGGCATTCTCAATGCTTGACGGCTGACATATAGATAACGAAGTTCCACTTCTGGATAAATTTGGGGCGCAAGTTCCCTAGCCATTTGGAGCAAGATTTCACCATCCCTTGCCAAAAAATAAATTCGGGCGAGTTGTCGCGCTTTAGCCTGTTGCAAAATCCAAATTGTATAAGCGGTCAAAATAGGTGCAGCCACTGAAGCCGCTATATCACGCAATATAGTTTGTTTCGTATTTTTTACCTCCACCGTCAGACGTGTATAGCGAGAAATTCCTGCCAAAATAGAACTAATTCCGTTTGTGGTATGAGCATATTTCTGAAGTGCTAATTCATAGCGATTAGGATTAGCATCATTAAAATGAATAGAATTAATACCGAATGAAAGTGGCTTAGCCACATCAGTATGAGTATTGTTGCCTGTGTGGATCAGATCATCAGATTTTAAATGGAAGTCTTCAAGTACTTTTAAAAATAAATCTCCCTGTCCCTTAGACTGGCGATACTGAGAAGATACATACAGGCGATCGCCCTCTTGCCAAAAACCATGCTGCTTTAGCCGCTCTTTTAGGAAAACTTCAGGTAAATACATATCTGACAGAAATAGAATATTAGGATGCGATCGCCTTGCTTTTTCAATAAGTTGATGAGCCTTCGGTACAGCAATTAGATATTCTGTTTCGATGGTTAATTCTAGTTGTTTGAGTTTATCTATTACTTCTATATCAATTTCTAAGGTGTTAGCGATTTCGCGATAGATTTCATCTAGATTAACTTCACGACCTGCATAAAATGAGCGCGACCTATACTCAGCACTAATTCTAATTTTTTGAAAAGTCTCAGCAGAAACATTTATCCATCCAAAGGCGATCGCGCGATCGCCACAGATTTTAAAAATTTGCGTTGGCTCAATCACTAATCTGGTAAGAACTGTATCAAATATATCGAAGCTATAAATTTTTGGCATATAGATAATTTTAGATGCGTTTTGGGAAGAGCAGTTAAGGATAATAGCTTTTAAAAAATTATGGCTTGATAAAAGTTGATAGCCAAAACTTATGCCTAATATCGCTAACGTAGTGTCTCATCGCAATTTCGTTACTAGCAAATTTATCAGGATACAGAAACTGATCGTCAACATTCATAATATATTTTTCAGGAGAAAGCGCAATACCTTGATTACATTTGATCGTCAAATTAACAATCGTTTGCTCAGAGAAGTAGTTAGGCGGTTCTTTCAGGTTATCTAATCTTTGTACAGATTCATGCCAATCTAAGGCTTTTTTAAATAAAATAAATCCAGCGTTAATGGGCTGCTGCATTTCCACATCTTCATAAATTAGCCGCTTATCTAGAGAGTTTTTGCAATCGGATAAATAGTAAGTATGTGTATCTTCAGAAGCAGCTAATTCAGCTAAATCAGAAGCCCCTTGAAAGAACAAAATATCCGAATCTGTATAAAGCGTTGCGCCATCAATAGGGATAGACATCAATGCTGCGAGTTTTTTGCCCATTGCCTGTTGCGATGCATATTTATAGACACTTTCAGGCAAATCATTTTTTTGGAATTTGATTAAAAGTTGAACATCGACACAGGGATGCATACTTTTTAATAGCTCAATACTCTCGCTAGTATAACTTCCATCAGACATGATCGTAAATGCGTTAGGAATGCCCACATGACGCAAAAAAGAGCGCAGACTGGCGACCTGTTCAGGTAAATCGCGTTCGCAAGATAGGGCATAGACTTTAATGGGAACTTGGCGCTCTTGCTTAATTGGGAAATCAATCAACCTTGAAAGACACGATTTGTAGACTGATCGAAGAAAATTTCCTTGGACTTTTGCGGTGTGATAACCAAGATTTACCATTTATTTCTTTTTGGTTTAGTTGTTTTTAATCTCCAGATTGATCGTAATTATAGCGTGAGTTCAATAACCGCACTTCTCACTCTAAGCAAGTGGGCTTAATTAAATATAAAACCCTAAAACCTGTGGCGCACGCTGCGAGTGTGTCACAGGCTTCGGTTCTGGTTTTATATTTAATTGCGCTTAGCTACTTATTTAAAACCAAATAATTTTTTGAGTAGCTTGGCGTAATTAAAAGCCTTGCTTCGCAAAGCTTTTTAAAAGCTATTTATATAACACTCATATAAAAATCACTATATCCTATGGACAAAGCGGTTAAAGCTCTCGTTTGCTCATATCTCAGAACTTTTCGCATGTTGTATGCTTTCTTGTAACTTGATATTTGTAACTTGACATTATGTGTGGAATTGTTGGCTACATCGGACATCGCTCGGCAAATGAAGTTTTGATCTCAGGGCTACGCAAGCTGGAATATCGCGGTTATGACTCCGCAGGTGTTGCCACGATTCCTAGTTCCCCAAGCGATCGCCACTTACATCGAGTCAGAGCTAAGGGCAAGCTGATCCAACTCGAAGAGAAGTTAAAAGCGGATACGGCTTCCGAATCGCCGATTGGCATTGGTCACACTCGTTGGGCTACCCACGGCAAGCCCGAAGAGCATAACGCCCATCCCCATATCAATACCATGGGCAGTTTAGCCGTAGTCCAAAATGGTATTGTCGAAAATTATCATCTACTCCGTCATGAGTTAAAACAACTGGGTCATGTTTTTGTCAGCGAAACTGACACGGAAGTAATTCCCCACATGATTGCGGAATTTTTGGCGCAATTAGACAAACTCGGTAATATTATTCCTGAAAGTTCGCCCTCAGTTCTATTTGAAGCTGTCCGATTGACCATCGGCAAATTGCAAGGAGCCTATGCGATCGCCGTTATTCATGTTGATTATCCTGATGAATTAATCGTTGTCCGTCAGCAAGCACCACTGGTGATCGGGCTAGGTAAAGGTGAAAATTTCTGTGCTTCTGACACACCTGCTTTGGTGGCTTATACCCGCACCGTGATTGCTTTAGAGAATGGGGAAATTGCCCGACTCACCAAAGATGATGTGCAAGTCTATAACGCCAAAGGCGATCGCCTCCGCCGTGCGCCCCAAACTCTCAACTGGAATCCTACCATGGTGGAGAAACAAGGCTTTAAGCACTATATGCTCAAAGAAATTTATGAGCAACCGGGGGTATTTCGGACAGGGCTAGCCCGTTATGTTAGCGAGACAAACTCTATTCAATTGGGACTGCCCACAGGCTTTATCGAGTCGATGGAACGGGTGGAAATTATTGCTTGTGGAACTAGTTGGCACGCGGCTCTGATTGGGAAGTATCTCCTAGAGCAAGTTGCAGGGATACCCACTAGCGTGCAGTATGCGTCTGAATATCGCTATTCGCCGCCGCCGTCTTTGGCAAATACGCTGGTGATTGGCGTGACTCAATCGGGCGAAACGGCGGATACTCTAGCGGCTTTGGAGCTAGCTAAATCGAGAGGCGATCGCTGTTTAGGGATTACAAATCGAGTGGAAAGCTCGATCGCCCGCATTGCCGATGCGGTGATTGACACCCAAGCAGGGATTGAGATCGGTGTGGCGGCGACCAAAACCTTTGTGGCGCAGTTGCTCATGTTCTATTTATTAGCCTTAGAATTTGGGATTGCGAAGAAGCATTTGACCGAAGAGAGAACTCAAGAATTAATCGAAGGATTGCGTCAACTTCCTGCGGCGATGGAGCGAATTCTCGAAAGTCAAGAGCGCTATATTGAAGACCTGTCGCGGCAGTTTAGCCACACTAAAGATTTTATCTTTCTCGGTCGGGGCATTAACTTCCCGATCGCCCTCGAAGGTGCGCTCAAGCTCAAAGAGATTAGCTATATTCACGCCGAGGGCTATCCCGCAGGCGAGATGAAACATGGTCCGATCGCCCTGCTAGATGAGGATGTGCCTGTGGTGGCGATCGCGACTCCGGGGAGTGTTTACGAAAAGGTTTTGTCAAACTCGCAAGAAGCCAAAGCTAGGGATGCAAAATTGATTGGGGTTGCGCCATTGGATGATCCTGCGGCGCATGAGGTTTTTGATTACATTCTGCCGATCCCTGTAGTTGATGAGATTTTTTCCCCCATTCTCACAGTGATTCCGTTGCAACTTTTGGCTTATCATGTGGCGGCGCATCGTGGCTTAGATGTTGATCAACCCAGAAATCTCGCTAAATCTGTCACTGTTGAATAATTTTTCTGTATAGGTTTTAGATCCCCCTCAGTCACCCTTTTTAAGGTGGATTGAGGGGGATCTCTAAGAATTCTTAAACTTTGCTTGCTCTCTTCTTGAGGTGGCGACGCAACAACCAACCACCGCCCAAGACTAACAAGCCACCAGTCGGCTCAAACTCAAAGGGAACGGCTGTCGGGGCTTCTGAGAAGTTGGCTGAGAACACGGTGTCAAAGCTCGTTAAATTTCCCGAAACACTCCGTGTCAAAATCCCATCGAGGTAGAGATTGGCATCTGAGGCTGCAAAACTTAGAAAAGCAGAAGAGATTACAGCCGCCGTATAGGTTTGATTGTCGATCAGGCTCAGCCCTCCTGCAAATGTCCACGTTGCTGTAGAATCAAAACCAGAACCAGCAGTAGTGTAAGTTGTTGCCCATCCCTTCAGTTCGCCGCCAATGCCAGTGCCAGCATAAATATTTAGAGTCGCTGTATTCGGTAAAAGAGGGTTGAAATTAGAAGTATCAAAATCAAACTCACTAACGTTAAAAGTCCAGTTATTGAGTAGGATTGAGGCTCCAGTGATACTAGTAGGATCGTTGATAAAACTTTGACCAATAGTACTACCATCGCCATTCTGCACATTCGTATTGCTACTAGCATTACCAATAGTCAAATTTATCGCCATTGCCGAGTCAGAGATGGCTAGAGTGGTAGCTAGGAGCGCAATCACCCCCCCATTTTCATTAAATTTTCAGCCTTAATCATAATTTTCCTCTTAGGTTAGGTATTTTCACGAATATTTAAGTATCGCAGCCGTCTGATGTTTCGCTTTTTTAGCATCCTGTTAGAAAACTTACCACAATAATTTTTGTCTAGCAATCATAAACATTGCGAGGACTGCACCTACGTTTCGAGGTCTAGATATATAGCAGTCCTAAATCAGATGTTCATCTTGTTCTACGGCAAGATATCGACTAATCTCGCAATAATTTCAATTCTTCGAGGGTTAAGCCTGTCATATTCGCGATCGCCTGATCATCCAAAACACCGAGCATTTTTCTCGCAATCTCATAGGCTTTTTGCTGTAAGCCCTGTTGCAGCCCCTGCTCCAGCCCCTGTTGCAGCCCCTGCTCTAGCCCCTGTTGCAGTCCCTGCTCCAAACTCTCCTTAACAGCTTTTTTGACAGCCTTAGTCACAGCACCCTGCTGATCTTGAATAAAAAACTCACTTTTTTCTTGATCATCCAACTCTTCAACAGTGAGATTTGCTTGGTTGGCAATGTAAAAAGCTTTTTTGAGTTCAGGGATATTGTCCATTGAGGGAGGTATGTCTTGCAATTTACGCGCATTGTTTAAGAAAAACAACCATTTGTCGATAATGGTTTCTAGAGATTCTAAATCCTTTTTGAATTTTGGCAACTCCACAAAGATTAATTCAATGTCATCAATTGGATAATCGATGAGAAAATCTTTTTCTTTGAGAACAAAGCGAGAGGTGACATTAGGGAGATCGGCAAACATCACAAAATCGGTAATGGTTAGGGCTATGACTGGATTGAGCAGGTTATAGCCCTGTCCCGTTGTCAGTTGGATAGAATAGGATTTAGCGGCGTTATACAAAATTCTTTTCTCGAAGCCTTCCACATTTAAGACTTGCATCTCAATGATCACGGTACGCTGTTCATTGGTTTCGCGATCGATGATATTTGCCTTGATGTCGAGGTAAGTATCTTTAAGTCCGCGAATTTTGGGCGCGCCGTAGGGATTGAGAATTTCTAGGTTTTGGATAACGGGTTGGGCTTCATAGATTAGGGCATTTAAGAAGCTAATTAAGATGTCTTTGCTATCTTCGGAGCCGAATATTTTTTTGAAGGCAAAATCGATTTTGGGATTAATGAAGATCATGTTTTTAGATTATCTGATAATACTACTGCTAACTCACCTTACGCAGAAGGTTCTAAGACCCTCACCCCTAGCCCCTCTCCCTTTTTGGGAGAGGGGAACAAGAAAAATTCAAAAGCGACTCTTGCTCCCCTTCTCCCGCTCTGGGAGAAGGGGCTGAGGGTAGATCTTCGCTCTGCGTAACATGAGCTGCTAATATTTTAACTAGTGAGAGGAGTTAATTTAGCGAGCATGAGTTATTTCCATCGTGATATTAAACCCGCGAATATCATGCTGAGGCGATCGGCAAGCTCTCACGGATATCGCAATTTTCTCCTTTGTGAGATGAAACCAGTGCTTTATTTGAACTAGCGATGCAAAAATTTCCTCTATGGGAATTAGAATAAATCTAGAAATAGCAAAAGAGGTGATCACATGGCTCAGGCAACTGCACAGCCTATAACCTTATACGATCGCGATCTTGACCTGTGGTTAGAAACAGCGATCGGGCAATTGAAAGTGGGAGACTTTCATATTTTTGGTGAGACGGCTAACTCACACAAGTCTAAGTTTCGTAAGCCCCCTAAATCCCCCAATTCTGGGGGACTTTGAAAGAATTTTATTTTCTTGTTCTCCCAGAATTGGGGGCGATTAATTGTTGACTTGACTAACTTTTTTTGTTTTTACGGAACTGAAGTTCCTTTACCCGATGCTGATGAGAGAGCTAACTTTATTGACCAATTCTGAGGTAGAGAAACCTTTGGTAAGATAATCATTTGCTCCGAGTCGGCTGGTTTCGCGTGACCATTCTTCAGCAAGGCGCGAAGAAATGACAAGAATCGGCATCTGAAATCCTGCTTGGCGACAGCGATCGATTAGGGTAAAGCCATCCATGTGTGGCATCTCGATATCGGTGATCAGCAAGGCAGGTGGATGGTTGCGTTGTAGCCATAGCCATGCTTCCATGCCATCTTCACAGGTCGTAATTTCATAGCCCTGTGGCGACAAACTGCTTTCAATCCTGCGGCGCATCAACGCTGCATCATCAACCACCAAAATTTGACGATCGCTAGATGAGCTTAAGAACGAAGCATTTGATTGAGAACTAGTCGTAATTAGATCGAGTTGAGATGAATAGAAAGCTTCTACAAACGAGAGCGCGTCAATGACTGGAATCAGCTTACCATCGGGCATTAAGCTCATGCCGATCAAGCCAATTGGTGGCATAAGTGGCGCTGGAATCGGATTGACCAATAAATCACTTTGTCCAATTAGGGTATCGGCAATTAGCCAAACGCCGCGATTATCTTGCAATGATCCTTCTAATTGTTTGGTGCGAATGGCGATCGCCGATGGTAAAAGTGATTTTGTTTCAGTTTGTCCTTGCCAATATTGAGAAAGATCGATCGCGGGTACGAGGCTCTTTTCTTCTTGCACTTCAATGGTGTAGTCAGCGCGTCCTGACATTTGCCAGAGCAAACTCTCCACCAACATAGTTGTATAGATTTCTGAAGTGGGAACGGCAAAAGTGCGATCGCCAGCTTGCAACAGCAGACAGCGCACAAACAAATGTGGTACAGGAATTTGAATTGTAAAAGTCGTACCTTTGCCAATCTTGGACAAGAGGCTAAGTTTGCCATTCATCAAGGTAACTTGGCTAGCCACCACATCCATTCCCACGCCACGCCCCGAAATATCACTGACAACCTTGGCTGATGTGAAACCCGATTGACACAATACGCTGAGCAATCGCTCGGTGGTACTGGTGTCTATTAGGGGCAGTCCCTTAGATTCGGCAATTTGACTAATGCGATCGGGATCAAGCCCCTTGCCATCATCACGAATACTTAGCTCAAACATACTGCCGCGACGTTTGAGAGCAAGTTCGATTCTGCCCTGTATCGGTTTCCCGGCCTTCTCGCGTTCTGGAGCGTCTTCAATCCCATGATCGTAAGAGTTTCGCAATAAATGCAGCAAGACAGGTTCTAGACTGCGAAGAGTACCCGCATCAAGTTCCAGTTTTTCACCGATGATGGTTAGCTGAACTGCCTTGCCGACGCGAGTCATGAGATCTCGTAAAATCCCCCTTGATCTAAAAGCTAAGCTCTCAAAGGGAACGAGGCGGCTCTCTTCGATGGTTTGTTGTAAATTGCGTAAACTGCGATCGAGAACTTGGATACTATCGGCGGTGCGCCTTGCTGATTCGCCTGTTTCCGAGCCTAGCTCGATCAATCGTAGACTGATTTCGAGTAATCGGTTGATCGCGGTGTAACCTTGGCGATAGCGCTCAACTTTTAGTCCATCTTGCTCGCTTGCCGCATCTAGAAGCGCATAATCATCTTGAACTTCGCGCAGTTGAGTAATGTACTGCACACTGTTTTGAGCAAGGGATACTAGAGGTAATAGATTTTCATAAACAGATTGATAAAATCCTTGGGTGGCGCGAGTTGCCATTAAGGTTTCGACTAGATATTGTGACGATCGCTCTAGGCGATCGAGTGGAACAGGTATCTGCACATCGGCAGTAATAGTTGGAGGGGAATTAGTGGCTAGTTGAACTTGATGATCAGCTCTTTCTTTTGATAAAGATTCTTTTGATAAGGATTCTAGGCTTGCAGATGGAACAATTGGTTTTGATTCAACTGCAAAAATTCCGCCTTGTCGAGCGCTTTCTTTGACTTTTTGCAAAAATGGCATCCATTCAGCTTGCCATAATGCACAATCTAGGCGATCGCAATACTCCAATCCTTTTTTTAAAAAATCTTGCCACTCGTCTGTCAGACTTATTTCTATGCCAATTTCTTGTAACTGAGCAATAGTTTGCTGGGCAATCTCCACCGCTTCAGACGGAACTTCACCTGTTAATGGCAAATCTTCGATCGCCATTTCTAAGTCTAGAATCACCAGATCAAAACCTTGATCCGCAAATTCTTGCTGAACTTGGCGCATCTCATTCCATTCAGGCAAATATTCAACTTGGATGCGATCGCGCAGCCCTTGAATATATCGCACCGATGAATCTGCGTCATGACTTTCGCCCATCTGCACGCTAGCGATCAGTAATTCGCCTGCTTCGATCAAAGACTTGGACAGCTCACCATCAGCCAAGGGTGGGGCAACTTCGAGATAGCGCAGATCAGATAGGACATCTTCTAATATCGTGGAAACTTGCAGTACAGATTGAAATCCGACAGTTACCGAACCACCTTTAATCGTATGCACACAGCGATATAACTGTTGAATATCCTCTCGCCAGTTGGGAGAATTTAGCTGGCTGACAGTTTGGACATATAGTTGCAAATATTTTTGCGTATCTAATTCAAATAGAGTACGCAATTCTTCTTGCAGTTGGACATCATTAAAAGATTCGGAGTTTGCCATTATTTTGCTATTTGGATACTCTCAACTTCAATCGAGTCCATCTCTTCGATTTGAACATTAGCCGATTGCATAATTAATGGCAATCGGAAAAATTGGACTCTTTCCAACAATTGACGGGCTAACATACCCATTTTGCCTGATTGATCGCGGGTAAATTGGGCTTGAGAAGCAGAACGTGCGGCGATCGCTTCGATGTCTTGCATTGAGGCTAAGCTATACTTCACGGCTTCGGCGATCGCCCTAGAAGACTCAGTTACAGACGCGCCAATTTCGGCTAGCTCTTCTGTTACCGAAGAGATATTGGTAAATGATTGCTCAGAACTGTCCACACTTTTAGTAAAATCAGATACCAGACTATTCACATCGCGCACATCTTGATCGATACCCGATACCACCACATCCACAAACCCTGTGCGTTGTTGCAGAGCCACTAGTCCCTGATTGGTTTGAGTTGCCAAATTGTTGACCTGTGAGGCGATCGCTTCAAATTCTCGTGCCACTGACACAAATTGATCGGGATCCCGTTGTTCTAGCGCTCGCGCCGCTACCATTGAGGCATTGGTCGCCAAAACTTGAGTTAAAGAAGCCAAACGTTTTTGATCTAGTACAAATTGTTTGGCAAGAGCCACAAACTCACCCAGATTTCTAATTCTCTGCACCATCAGCACGGTGGCGGCTTGCAGTGACTCAATCGAAGCAGTCAAATAAATAATCTGCTCTTCACCTTGTCGCACCGCCGATCGCACCCTTTGGACAGCTTTGTTGGCGGCGATCGCTTGTTGAGCCGCATCTTGGGCTAATTGGTTGACATCCTCAATGCCCAAACGGGTCTGAACTACCAAGGATTCTTGTTTTTCGGCGTTTTGAGATACGGCGATCGCTAATTGTTCAAGCCGATCAGTACGCAACATGACCTGTTGCGCGGTTTGTAACACCGTTGCTAATACTTCGGCTAGCTGCTCAGATAAGCGATTGAGCGTATCCGCAATTAGCCCCGTGGCGTGGGGGCTGACCTCAGCCTTAACGGTTAAATCGCCCATTTCCAACTCCGACACCACATCTAGCAGGTGTGAAATTTCTCCTTGAAAAATATTATTTTGGGATTCAGCTTCTAACTGAATTTCTGACTGATTTTGCTTGTTTTGAGCCAGATTAATCGTCATTAAGTTAAATACATTTGCTAGCTTGCCGATTTCATCTTCGGCTCCAGTCTCCACCACAGAAGTAAAGTCACCTGCGGCATATTTTCTGGCGATCGCCTCAAGTACCCGAATTCTTTTGCTGAGACTATTACCAATAAATAATCCAAATAGTGAACTAATCACAATCAAAAGAAAGCCTAATCCAAACCCCAAAAAGATGGCATCAGCTAGTTGCTTTTGAGCTTCTTGGCTGACAATCGGAGCCAAACTACTACTCAAATACAAGGAGACGATCGCCAAGCCCATTAGCGAAAAAAAACTAGTCGATCCAATCGCCACCAAAATTTTGGCACTAATCGGTAAATTATTTAACCAACTGCTTTTATTGTCAGAAGTTTGGCTGGACATTGGGATCACAGCAACAGCAGACTTCCTCTTTTTTTTTGCATTAGATTTTTTGCGCGAAAAGGGAGGTTTATTTGCCATATCTTTTATTCAAAAGTAGTATTAACAACATACATCTTTGTGTTGATCCGCTTGAGTATGCTTGGCAACATTACTCAAAAAATCATCTGCGTAACGTGAGCCACTAAAAAATTACAAATCATTTAAAGTTTTAAAGTTATGGCAATTAAAGTTTTATCTAATCAAGATCCAGACAATAAAAAGACTAAGCCTGAGCCGATACTTTGTCCTCATTGTTTACGGACAGCCAGTAACGGCATCAAATGTCAAGGTATTTGCGTGGCTGACAGTGGTTATTGATGTTAGCCAAACACAACTATCCAAATGGGAAGCATGAAAATTAATCCGATAAATGACAAGGCGATCGTGCTAATCAACAAATCGCGATCGAGGTTATAAACTTCGGCAAGAATCAATACTGACAAGCCTGTGGGAGTTCCTGACATCAAGGTCAGAATCAGGCGCGGATCGTGTTTAAGCCCAAACATGGTCGCCCCAATCCCGATCGCCACAGGCACGATCGCGACTCGCAAAAAAGCGGCGATCGCCGCAGGTTTGAGGCTTTCCCATTTCTCGATTTTGCCTAATCGTAAACCCACTAAGGACAAAGCAAAGGCGATCGTTACCCACACTCCCATATCCAAACCTGACTCGATCGCCACTGGAAGACCAATCGGGCGAGTATACCAACCGATCGCAAACGCCCACAGACTTGGCACAGTCGCCACATCCCGCAATAGCTTCCACCAAGGCGGCTTCACATCGCTTTTGCCAAAATAACTAGCAATAAAAACGGCAATGCCATAATTACCCGCCACATTACTGGCGATGCTATACAACACCGCCCAATCAGCATAATTTGGACTCGTCAAAGAATTGGTCAGCGTCAATCCCACAAAGCCAGTGTTTCCAAGCATCGTTGCCAAAATAAAACTACCTAAACTAGAGCGATCGCTATGGGGTTGTTTGGCAAATTGCCAACCGATGAGAGCCAATAACCAACTAAGAACTAAAGCGGCGATCGCCACATAGGGAATGTAGGGCGTATCTGAAAATTGGGTATGCCTAGCCAATACAAATAACTGTAATGGAACGCCCACCCAATACAGAGCCACACCCAAAATTTTTGAGATGTTTTGAGGCGCAAATCTAGAAGCGACTAACCCTACTCCTGTCCAAATCATTAATGGAATATAAGCATTTAGCAGTTCGCCAATAGGTAAATCAAAAGGTAAATTAGGCGGTACGTCAGTTAGCAGCATTCAAAATCCATTCAGTAATACCATCGGCAAGAGTTGCGGCAAGTAACTTTTGTTGTGGCTGATCGATAATCCATTCAAACTCAAGGGGATTGATCATAAAGCCCAATTCCAAAAGCACTGACGGCGCGATCGTGGGTCGGGCTAAGGCTAAATTATTCCAATAAACCCCATAATCTCGGCGATTTAGCTTTTTAGAAATATAGGTGTTAATAAACCTCGCCAAGTCTTGAGCTTGTGGATTGTACCAAAAAGCCCCTACTCCTGACGTATTAATTGCATCACCGTCATCAGGTAAAGCGTTGTAATGAATACTGACGGAAACCGTTGGTTCTTCTTGGTCAATTTTAGCAACCCTTGTCGCCAAATCTACATCTACATCATTAGTGCGGGTCATGACCACTTTAGCGCCACGGTTTTGCAATTCATTCTGTAATAGTTTAGAAGTGATCAAGTTGACCTCTTTTTCAGGATATCCCGTTGGCGATCGCGATCCCAAGTCTTCTTGTCCGCCATGTCCTGCGTCTAATACAATTTTGATACCCTTGAGCGTTGCTAATTCTTGATCGGCAGCGATTATCGGCGGATGCTTGAGAGAGATAATTAAATTTGTGCCTTGATAGCGAACTTTGTATCCCCATTGCTGTTTGGGTTTGAGGTTAATTGTGTAAGTCACTTTGTCCGCTTCTGTCTGTACCCAATCTAACTTGTTGATAATTGAGTCAGGGGCGATCGAAATCGTATCAGTCTGCGCGGTCACATTGTAGAGCGTGATTGCAAAAGTGCGATCGCCTTGAACAATGGCGATCGGTACAGGTACTTCTAGGGGAATGGTAACTTCTGTCCAAATATTCCCAATCTTATTTTTATTATCTTGCTCACTTTTGCTAACAACTCGCTTACTATTAACACTTTTGACAATGGAGCGCGGCGCGGCTTCTGAGTCTTCAATTTTGGTCATACTCTTCTTCACCCAACCGCCATAATCAAACCGCAGCCAAGCCCCTTGCATTCCTGTAATCACGGCTCTTGTGCCTTTTGGTAAGGGCGTAAGTCGAGAAAAATCAGTACTAGCACCAGTCCTAGCATCGGCGACAACGGCAGTTACTTCCGCAACTTGCATATGTTGAGGAGAGAGAATCTCTATTTTTCCGATCGCTTTTTGCTTAATCACGCGATCGGCTAAACGCAGTTCATACTCTGGTTGACCAAGTTTTTTGGTAACGTCATTGGCAACTTCAAAAGTAGTACAGCCCCGAAAATAGCCAGAAGATGATTCGTTAGTGGCTTGGTTGTCACCTGTCAACACTGAAGAATTAGGTGGTAATTGAATATTGCGGCGGCGGGGTAACAGAGGAACTTGGCGATCGCCAACCCTAACTAAAACTGTGGCGCTGGGTGTGGCGATCGCATCGAAGCAAATCCTTTCATTGGGTTGTCGAGCAATATCTACCGTCGGAAATAGTGAATCTTTGATAAAGCCGAAATCTTGGGGCGGCAAGGTGATGCGCGATTCTCGCAAAACTTTGACCTTAATTTGGCGATCGCCATCGCCATTGAGATTAACGTATCTAATATCAAAAATATTTTCGCCCATCTGGAGCGGCAAACTAGGCGCAAAGTGTCCCGCATTAGTCCGCGCTATGGGTTTGCCATTGATGCTCACATTGCCATCTTTGGGCGCAGTCCCAATGAAAAATAGGCGATCGCGAGTGGTGGTATGTTGCAACGGCGGATAGGTGAGATGCAGTTGCGTGGGTGGTACAAAATTTTGTGCGCCTGTCGCTGTGGCAATGACAAAGCTCAATACCGTAACAATAAAGATTCCTATCAGTCGCCGCATAATTCTTGGTATTTGTCTAAAATAGCGATATGATCTCTCACTATTTTACCCTCACATAAGACAGAACCATTACCCGCTACTAAATGAGGCTGAAATATCTCAAGAAAGTTAGCTTGGAACTCTTAGAAACTCACCTTACGCAGAGCGAAGATCTGCCCTCATCCCCCAGCCCCTTCTCCCAGAGCGGGAGAAGGGGAGCAAGAGGCGGTTTTGAATTTTTCTTGTTCCCCTCTCCCTCCTTGGGAGAGGGGCTAGGGGTGAGGGTCTTAAAACCTTCTGCGTAACATGAGTTAGAAACAGAAAAAAGTATTTAGGCAGTACGAGGCCTGATTGACTGACAAAAGTGTTTGAAATCCTTGTCAGGCAAGATGCCTGACCTACGAATATAAAATCCTTGTAGCGCGGGCATCCTGCCCGCTTTTTGGGGAGATTTGTCAGTCAATCAGGTACGATGCTCTGTCTAAATACTTTTAGGTTTTTGTAAAACTAATAAATTGGCTATTTATCGGCTTTAGGAACTACTGAAATAATTAATAGATTGTCAGGTTGTAACAACTCTTTCGCAGCGCGATTGACTTGTTCTAGAGTGATCGATTGAATGCGCTGTGGGAACTTATAAAAATCACCAACTGGCAATCCGTAGATCTCATCGCTGAGTAAGGAGCTAGCAATGCTATCAGGATCAGCAAATTCAGTGGAGAAGTTATTAATCAAGCTCTTTTTAGCTACATCAAATTCGGCTTGAGTGATGCCCCGATCGCGGACATCCTTTAACAATCCGACGGTGGCGGCGATCGCTTTTTCAGTATCTTTGCCACTGGTCTGCATCTGGACGATAAACGTGCCCTGTGGTGGTCGGCCAGATTGGAAGTAGCTGTAAATACCATAGGTCAGACCAAGGCGATCGCGAATTTCTGAGCCAAGACGACTAGCCAAAGTATCACCACCCAAAACTTGATTTAACAAGATCGCAGGATAATATTGCGAGTCCGAACGGGAAATACTGGCATGTCCCATCAAGGTTACGGCTTGAGTTTTTCCAGCCAACGCAGTTTGCTTTTCAGTGATAACCTCAAACTTGATCAGTTTGGGAAATTGGAGCTTCGGCGCTGAGCCTATCGCTTGCCACTTACCGAGCTTCTCTTCGAGCAGACTTCTCACTGTCGCGGGGTCAAAATCACCCATGAGCGTGAGGATTGTATTGTCAGGACGATAATAGGTTTTATAGAATTTGGCTAAATCTTCGCGTTTTAAAGACTTAAGCGATTCTTCCGTTTTCAAGGCATTAAATGGATGTCCTTTCGGATAGAGCGTAGACTGAAAAATCCGCCGCGCTAAGGCACTAGGATTATCCATTTCTGATTTGAAGGCGAGGAGATTGCGCTGAAGATTAAGTTCAAATTCTTTATTTGGAAAAGTCGCATTTTGTAACAAATCAGCCAACTGATCGATCACAATCGGCAAATCGGCGGACATGGATATCGCTGAGACCCCAACGCTTTCCCGTCCTGCCGAAAACCCCAATCTTGCGCCACGATTTTCTAACCGAGATGCGAGGGTTAGCGCATCTTTGGTGGTTGTGCCATTGGTGAGATTTTGGGCGGTGAGTCCCGCTAAGCCAGCTTTGGCAACTGAGTCAAAACCTGCTCCTGCATTAATTTCACCAACTAAAGTCACAGTTGGCGTACTGCGATCGCTTAATAGCAGAACCTTTACGCCATTAGATAATGTGAACTTGTCAGGTTTTACCGCCGTCGGCACTCCCGCTTTGGCAATCAAAGCGCTATCGGGTAGGTATTTGGCAACTTCAGCAGGATCAACAGGCGAGCTTGGTTTAAAAGCTTCTGAAGAATGGGCATTACTAGGAGTTGTACCCGCCCCAGCCGTGATTACCGATGGCTCAAAATATCCAACCACCCGCCGATCGCTTGGCAGATATTGTTTAGCCACCCGCTTAACATCGGCGATCGTCACTTTTTGGACAGCATCTAGATAGCGATCGCTATAACGATAATCTTGAGCCACGGTTTGGTTAAATCCGATCTGAATTGCTTGCGAATTAATATCGCGATTACCCAAAATATAACTAGCTCGCATACTGGTCTTGGCGCGTTCTAGCTCCTCTTTCGTAATCGGCTGAGTTTGCAGCTTGTCAATTTCGGCAACCAACAGGCGATCGAGATCTTCTAGAGATTTCCCCGCCGTCGGTGTGGCGCTCATGAAATACCAACCAGTGCCGATCTGCGATGAGGCACTGCCACTGACACCACTAGCCAAGCCTGTTTCCACCAAGGCTTGATAAAAACGCGAACTGCGTCCCGCCGTCAAAATGCTATCCATAACATCGATCGCCGCCACGTCAGGATCATTGACCTTAGGCAAATTTGGATAAACTGCTTGCAAAAATGGCACACTACCTGGCTCTTTAAGCAGAATCGGTTTTTGGGTAGATTTGGGCTGCGGACGTTGGGGCTTATTTTGCTGTTCTTCAGGGGTGATCAAGACTTCGGGCTTTGGTGGAGCGGCGATCGCGCCATAGATTTCACGCACCTTTTTGAGCGTCGCTTCAGTCTCAAAATCACCGACAATCACCAAAGTGGCATTATCAGGACGATAAAAAGTATGGTAATAATTTTGAATGTCTTCAACCGTATAGTTCTCGACTTCAGGGCGATAGCCAATCACCGGCCATCCGTAAGAGCTATCAGGATAGGCGGCTAACATCATCTCGCGATAAAGTCTTGTCCCCGGATTATTATTACCGCCATCAAGTTCAGACAAAACCACAGTGCGCTCACTTTTGAGTTCTTTTTCACCCGCGACGGTGTTTACCATGCGATCGGCTTCCAGTCTGAGCATCGCGTCCAGTTTATCGCGACCCGTTGTCCCAAAATAGGCGGTCATGTCATAGCTGGTAAAAGCATTTGAGTTACTACCCAAAGCACTAAACAGCCGCCCAAACTGGATCGGACGTTCTTTTGTCCCTTTAAACATCAAATGTTCAAGTTGGTGAGAAATACCTGTAATTCCCAGCTTTTCATTTTGTGAACCAACCCGATACCACACCTGCACGCTAACCACGGGAGCCGTATTGACCTGTTTGGTTAAAACCGTCAAACCATTATCTAAGACAGTTTTAACGACATTCCCCGTCAGTGACTCAGGAGATGATGATTTGGTAGAGGCTTTAGCAACTAAATCGGCAACTAGAGCAGGTTGAGCGGCGATCGCTTGACTACCTGATAGTTGTAAAAATGATGGCAAACTCGAAGCAAGATTAAGAGGCAAATTACCCACTATCGCAATTGCGATCGCTGTAGCTAGGCCGCGACTCAAAAAAGAGAGCATAAAATTACGCTTCACCGATATCTCCACAAAATACAGACTTCATTATAGTTCTGCCATCAGAGCCACAGCTATAAATGGCTTTGAACAAATTCCGAACCGCACCATGCTACACGAGGATTGGGGTAGCTCAAAAAAGCCATATCACGATCGCGACCCATCATCGTCTGAGTTTGATATGCTTCGGCACTTTGATTTCGTGAGTTTTATGAAAATCGTCTTGCACTTTGGCGGTCAGACTTTTAGAAACGCGTTGCACGATGAAACCAAGGACACGATCGCCTGTTTTTTGAAGCATATCTTTCGCCATGCGCTGAATAAAAGCAGGGAAATGTAACGATACCGTGAGATTTAAATCCCACTCAATGCAAGTCATGACTGGACTTGCTCCTAACGGTTCACCTGCTCTTGATTCTAAATTTTTTTCCTCTAGACGCATCTCGGCCTGAAAATCCACCTCGTAGCCCTGCGGTATTTGCTCAGGAATGGGAATAGTCACAATGCAATACACCGAATTTTGGTCAGGCGGCAACAGATTTAGCCCCACGCGTGCATCAACCTGAAAGCCCAAAGCCCCCACCTTGCCCACTCCCATCGCGTAGCCCGTCTCCCCGATCGGATCGGCTTTAAAAGGATGAGCGCAGCGCCTAAACCAGCCTTGATGAGCATCAAGATATTTCATCACGGTTTGTTGATCGGCAAACAAGTCCATATTGCCGATGTAGTGATTATGAAAGTGATTGAGATCTATATTAAAATCCGCTTTTGAGTCCGTCCCTTCAGCCAAACTCTGGGGTGAGTCAGCATCTTGAAGATCGGGGCTAAGGTCATCGATACTGCCCCCATAGGTCGATAGCATGGCGGCTTCTTGTTCAGGTGACAACAAAAAGTCAGCATCCCCCGTTTCCTCTTGATTTGCAGGCGATCGCACTGGTTCTTGCTGCATGACAAATATCCTAAAACTGCTTATTTCCATCATAATAGGGCTAGAAGTTCGATTAGGGAAAGTATATGGCTCCGCGTATAGCAGTGATGGAAGCCGTCGAAAAGCTCAACTATCGGGTCACGATAGGCGATGTGGCGGCGCAGTCTGGACTTGATTTAAATACAGCCCAACGCGAAGTGTTGGCGCTTGCTTCAGAAACTGGTGGCAATATTCAAGTTGCTGAGTCGGGTGAAATTGCTTATAAGTTTGCTCCAAATTTTCGAGAAATCCTTGTTAGTCGCTCGTTTTGGCTACAGGTCAACCAGTCACTCAAGGGCGTTTGGAAATGGGTCTTTTATGGAATTCGCATTTCTTTTGGTATTTTGTTGATTGTCTCGATCGCGATCGTGGTGTTAGGTATTATCGCGGCGACGATCGCCATTCAAAGTCAAGGTCGCAGTGACAACGATCGCGACGATCGGCGTAATGATAATCGTGGCGGCGGCGGATTTATTTGGCTCGGCGGTTGGGGCAATCCTTTCGGCAACCCATTTATCATGTTTGCGCCTGATTACTATGAGCCGCAACAATTGCGTCAGCGCGATCCCGATGAGATGAACTTTTTGGAAAGCGTCTTTTCATTTTTGTTTGGTGATGGTGATCCCAACGCTAATCTCGAAGAACGCCGTTGGCGCGAGATTGCTTCAATGATCCGCAGTCACAATGGCGTAGTCATTGCTGAACAGATTGCGCCTTATCTTGATGAAACTAGCCGCTTAGAAGGTGATGAATATTTCGTGATTCCCGTGCTATCTAAATTTAACGGTTTCCCTGAAGTTAGCGACGCGGGAACTCTTGCCTATAAATTTCCTGAGTTGCAAAAGGTTGCCTCAGAGCGCAAAGCTAAAACCAGTGCGGCTTATTTACAAGAAAAACTTTGGGAATTTAGCCAAGCTCCTCAAGGCAAAATCGCACTTTCTATTGGTTTAGGTGTGTTTTATCTAGTCGCGGCTTTGGTTCTCAAAAACTTGTTGACCAATCCTAAACTAGCGGCAACCATAGCATCAGGAGGCTTTTTAGGTTTAGTTAGCGCGGCGATGGGCTTCTTATTGGGCTATGCGGTGTTGTTTCTATCCACGCCGTTAGTCCGCTATTTTGTGTTGCAATATTTGAATAAGGGGATCGGCGATCGCAACCAAAAGCGGGCGATCAATGCTGAAAAGCTACAAAAACCATCGTCAACATTGCGCGAAAAATTAGATTTTGCGCGTACCTTTGCCACTAAGCAAGAGGTGATCGATCAAGATAATCTGGCTTATACCACCGAGCAGGATTTGGCGGATCAAGAATATGCCAAAATGCTCAAGGAAAACAAAGGCAAATAAATGATTCGTAGGGGCGGAGCATTCCCGCCACAATCTACAATTTTTTAGATAATCTTCTTTTGGGAATGCTCCGCCCAAAATCTCCCCACGCAGGGACAAGTTGTTGGTAACAGCGAAGAGGGTAGAGCATTTGCGTATAAAAATTTCGGTGATAATTTACAAATATTGGCGCAAATGCTCTACCCCTACGTTTTTGCTGCGATAAAGCACTGGAGCGCTAGGAAATCGTGACCGTAGCCAGTACAGGCTCAGCGATCGCCTCAAGCATAGGTAAATCACAGCGATCTTGATAGACACTGAGGTCAAACCAGAAAGTCGTACCAACGCCAACTGCACTCTTGATATGAATTTCGCTGTGATGCTTCTCGATAATATTACGGACAATTGATAGCCCTAGACCCGTCCCTTCGAGGGTGTGAACCTTATCCTCTACCCGATAAAAACGATCAAATATGCGATCGCAATCTTCGGCAGGAATACCATATCCTGTGTCCTCAATCTCGACCCGCACATAATCAACGGTGCGATGGGGCTGAGTGGCAGTTTGATCTTGCCAAGGATAGATGCGAATCGTGACCTGACCGCCTTCATCAGTGAATTTAAGAGCATTGCCGACTAAATTGGATAACACCTGCAAAATCAAGTCATAATTGCCCCAAATCTGTTCTAAATTAGGTGCAATTTCATGTATTAACTCAATTCCCTTAGAAGAAGCATTGAGTTTGTAAGTGCGTACCGTTTGTTCAATAGTGGCGGATAGGTCGATCGCTGAAAAATGAAATTGGCGACCCGATTCTAAACGTGATAGGTCTAGCACATCATTGACAAGGCGGGTGAGGCGATCGGTTTCGCTATTCGCCGTACCCAAAAATTCTTTTTTCTGGTCATCACTCAACTCATCACCATATTCATGCAAAGTCTCGATGAACGACTTGATATTAAACAAAGGCGTGCGTAACTCATGGCTAACGTTGCTAATAAATCGACTCTGCGCCGCATTTAGCTCCACCTCCCGCGTGATGTCTTGAATGGTGATCGCAATCCCCTTAACGGCATTGCTCGAACTCAAAACACTGGTGATCCAGATCCGAAAGGCATGGGCAAGCACTGAGTCGCCCTTATCTCCTGAAGCCATAATCCGAAATTCGCCGCCTGCGCGATCGCCCGTGGCAATTTGCATCAGCGATCGCCCTAGATCATCGCTAAGGCGATCGGGCAGAATATTCAAAATACTTTTACCTTGCCAAGCATTTTTTTCCTGATCCCAACCCATAATTTTGATCGCCGCAGGATTGGCAAGCACGATCCGCATATCGGAGTCGAGTAACAACGCCCCATCAGCGATCGTGGACACCAAAGTTTCCAATTTGGTCTTTTCTGCCGTCAACTCCTCAATATTCTGCTCCTCATATTTTTTTAAGCGCTGCGCCATTGCGTTAAAGCTGCGAATTAATTCACCTAATTCGCCGCCAAAGGGCAGATCGATGCGCTGCTTAAAATTGCCACTAGTAATATTTTGGACTCCAGCAACTAACTCTCGCAATGGTCGGGTAATCGTGACCGAGTTTGAGGCTGCCCCCAAAATCACCATCGCCCAGATCGATACAAATACCGCCGTGGTCACATCCAAAGTTAAGCTGGAGGAAGCCACCGCCGTGGGATTGGGATTGATCCCGATCGCCATAATTCCTAACGCTTTACCATCATGCTGTAAATTCACAAATACATCAGTAACTTCACCCTGCGGCGTAATATGTTGGCGCACTAGAGGGCGATCGGGGCGCATCATTGGATCTTCAGGCAACTGAATCCGCCGCCTGATACTTAAAGAATTTTGGACTTCATTTGAAGTAAACGGAATCCCATAAAAAATTTCGCCATCGGGATCAGCGTAAAGAATATAGCGAATACTGGAGCTACTATCATAAAATTCTTGAGATAAACGAGTTAATTCTTTTAAATCATTTTTAGCAACTAGAGGAGCGACATTAGCCGCAAGCAACAATCCTAAATCTTTACCAAAGCGCGTATCATTAAGGCGAGCATCGGTCTGAATATCATTAACCGCCCAAAAGGTGAGAGCGCTCATCAGCAGAGACACTAACAATGTAATCAAAGCCATGAGCTTTGTCTGCACTGAAAACTCTGTCCACCAACGGCGGGGTGTAGTATAAATTTGAAGCAAAAAGTTCATCTTTTTGTGGTCATTTGTTGGATATTGTTAAGTATTTGTAGAGCTTTTCGTTTAATATGTGCGATCGAAACGCAAGGGTGAGGATCTGAAAATGGATGAGGCTAGCATTGTCAGTACACTACAAGAAAACCTTCAAGACTATAAGGTAAAAGTCCAAGTCCGCCGCAAAGAATCTCAAATGCACATCCTGCTAACAAGAGAGGATGGCGATGATCTGGACTACGCACTCCTCTATGATATTGTGAAAAATCGCATAGATAAGTTATCTATCGAATGGGCAAGTAGTTTTATTGTCTATGGTCGGTTGTCAGGCACAAAGCAGCCAGAATGGCAGCGAGAAGCAACTATTAAGCCGACATTACCATTAATCGAGTTAGATCTTGATGATTTGGATGAATTAGGCGATCTGGATGATTTAGGCGCTATTGGAGAAGCTGCCAATTTGAAATTGCCAATCACCGATGATGAGAGCCTCATTCAGGTGGGAGATATTGTCGATCCCATTGAGTCAATCTCTGTCGAACCAAATGCTTTAGAGTTAGGCAATCTGGAGTTAAATGATTTGCATGATCTGGCTTTTGGCGAAAATACTTCAGTAATTATTAATGATTTTAACAATGATTTTAATAACGCAAATCAGCGATCGCCACAGGAGATCAAAGATGAAGTTCTTGTCGATGTGGATGCCGAAATTGAGCCGACCGTATTAGCGCCCTATGTGCCATTGCCGCCACTACTTCCCCCAAAAGTAAAAGCGCGTCCTCCTACCAAAATACCGCCTGCACCTAAGTCAGAACCAGTAGATCTGGCGATGCAGTCTCTACCCCAAAAACCTTTTCTCTTTTCTGTGGCGATCGTAGGGATTTCTCTGGTCGTGCTTGGTGTTTGTGGTTGGATATTGTGGGAGCGCTCCACAGAGCAGAAAACTGTATCTGATGCTCGCAATATGCTTAATAAAAATCTTAATCTTCAGCAAGTCAAGCAGCTAGAAGAGTTGACCGAAACTCGCAATCAACTTCAAAATACGATCGCCAGTTTAGTCGCAATCCCCGATCGTCCACTGTCGCTTTATGCAGATGCTCAGAATGAATTAACCGCTTTGCGTCCTAAATTTGAGGAGTTCGATCGCAAGGTAAATCTGGAGCAAGATGCCAACAAAAAACTGGAGTCGTCTAAATCAATTACCCTCGAAGCTGCCAAGTTGACTCAAAATGCCCCACATCGATCGACCGTGTGGCAATCTGCGCTAGAAAAGCGCCAGCAAGGGATTAAGTTATTAGAAGAAATTCCTACGAGTTCATTACTTTATCCCCAAGTTCAAGAACGGCTGAAGGGTTATCGCCCCGAATTATTGCAGATTACCAAATGGGCTGAAATTCAAAAACGCGCAGAAACTGCGGTGACTATTATTCGCCCTGAGAGCGTGACTCAGCTTAAGCAATTAAAAGCTCAAGCGGGTGATAAGTCTAAGTTTTTGTCGCAGTGCGGCACTATGTTGCAACCCCAAGTGGCTGCTGCTGACTTGCGCCAAGCAGGTTTGCCAGCCAATAAGCTCACAGAATATCTATGTGCTTATTTTTGGGGTCTAGAATAATGACTTATTCTTTGCGGATAGTCGATATGGCTGAGAGCGATCGCCCACGAGAGAGATTGCTCAGTCAGGGGGGACGCAGCTTATCAAATGCTGAATTGATTGCTATTTTATTGGGGACAGGGCAGGGGGCGGGTAAGCTGTCAGCCGTGGGAT
Source organism: Cyanobacteria bacterium SOY_65_metabat_81 (assembly GCA_031412945.1). Classification (GTDB taxonomy): domain Bacteria; phylum Cyanobacteriota; class Cyanobacteriia; order Pseudanabaenales; family Pseudanabaenaceae; genus Pseudanabaena. The sequence goes on along the minus strand of JANODY010000099.1, from coordinate 38,100 downwards.
TAGGGCATTTGATTTTGCAAACGATTGGCAAAGATCGCACTGGTGATCCTGTGGCAACCTTGCAGACTGTATCACCTCAAGAATTAATGCAGATCGAGGGAGTTGGTCCCGCCAAAGCCACAGCAATTTTGGCGGCGATCGAGTTAGGGAAACGGGCGCTGTATGCTAAGCCTCCTGATCTGACCGAAGTTACTGATCCATCCGTGGCGGCGGCGGCTCTCAGCCAAGATTTGATGTGGCAACCGCAAGAGCGGCTGGCGGTAGTCATGCTCGATAATAAAAATCGCATTATTGCCCAACGCATCATCACCATCGGCACGGCAACGGAGACCCTTGCCCATCCGCGTGATATCTTTCGTGAAGTCTTAAAAAGTGGCGCAGTGCGGCTAATCGTGGCGCACAATCACCCATCAGGGAATACCAATCCTAGCCCAGAGGATATTACGCTGACTCGTCAATTATTAGAAGCTGCGAGGATGTTAAGCATTCCACTTTTGGATCATTTGATTTTAGGCAATGGAACTTTTTCGAGTATTCGCGAAGTTTCGACATTATGGAAGGAAGTTCCACAAGCGGAATGAATTTTATTCACTGATGTTAGGTGAAACCCTCACCCCCTCTCCCATTAAGGGAGCGACCTTGTACACACAAGTTACCAGCTATATCGTTAGTTGCTAATGATCCCCCTCAATCCCCCTTAAAAAGGGGGAAGAAAAAAATTTAATTAATTCTCCCCCCTTTTTAAGAAGGGGGGCTGGGGGGGATCTACACCCTGAAACGTAGACAGAAAGACTTATATGTACACCGTAGCCCATTAGGGGTGAGGGGCTTAGAAACTTTGTCGGTGGGGCAAGTTGCTATACAATTAAGGGATGATCAACAATCCATTTTTGCCTCAACGATTAGTGGGGCGACAAACAGAATTAGAGCAAATTAGTCAGATTTTGTTAGCCGATGGTGATTTGCTGATCGCAGGGGTGGCTGGAAGTGGACGCAGGACTTTAGTCAAATGGGCGGCTCAAAAAGCAGGAGCCAGAGTAATTACTTTAGATTGTTTACGCGCCACCGATGGCGATCGCTTTTTAAAACTTTTAGCTGAGAGCTTGCTAAATACCTTTAATCGCCCCGAAGAGATACTCAAACTAAAAGAACTACTTGCCGATCAACCTGTTAGTTTTGACCTTCTGGAGCAATCTAAACCGCGAATTTCTTGGAAACTATCCTCGGCGGGAATCTGGAGTTTATTTGAAAACCTGTTAAGTTTGCCGCAACAGATGGCGGAATGGCTCGATTGTCGGGTGGCGATCGTGTTGCATAACTTTACCCATATTCGCTCATGGGATCGCAAAGGCGCATGGGAAGAATATCTGCGCCGCGAAATCCAACTTCAGAGTCGAGTTAGTTATGTCCTGATTGCGACGGTTTCTGAACCTTGGATGCATAAACTTAGCTTGCATGTAGTGGAACTTCCGCCTCTTCCTAATATGGATCTTTGTGAATGGCTAGAGCCGATGATGCAAACTAAGGGCTTAAAATTTAATGATGATACGGAGGCTTTATCGCTATTTACAGAATACATTCAAGGAAATCTTAGTGATGCGATCGCCCTAACCAGACGTATTTGGCTTGACTGTCTGACTCAAAAGAGTTATGAATTTAGTTCTGAATTTGGACGAGATATGCTGATTGAACCCGATCATGTGCATCGGAATATGCTGGCTCTAATCGAAGATCTTGCGCCAACTTTTGAGTCTTTGATTATGCTGTTGCCCCCAACTCAAGTGCGGGTGTTAGAGAGTTTGGCGATCGATCCGACAGTTAGTCCTCATAGTCGAGAATATATCCAAAAGCATCAACTTTCTAAGGGCGGAAGCTTGCAAGGAGCGCTCGATAGTTTGGAACAGAAAGGACTTGTCTATGGGGCAAAATATGGTTATCGGATTGCGTTACCAACTTTCCAATTTTGGCTAAAGCAGAGTTTAGGATAGGTCATGCCAAATATCCATATGCTTCCCATTGAAGTTGTGCATTTGATCGCCGCAGGTGAGGTGATTGATTCATTAGCGGCGGTAGTGCGCGAACTTGCGGAAAATGCGATCGATGCCAATGCGACGCGGATTGTGATTTCGATTTGGGCAGAGGCGATGTCGGTGCAGGTGAGTGACAATGGCAGTGGGATGGCGATCGCCGATTTAGTCCAAGCCGCCACTCCACATACGACCAGCAAAATTAGTAATGCTGAAGATTTACGTCAAATCCATAGTTTAGGATTTCGCGGTGAGGCGCTGTATAGCCTTGCCCAACTTGCAGATTTGAGTATTTGTAGTCGCCCAATGCTAGAGCCAGTCGGCTATCAGGCGCATTATGATCCGCAAGGTAATTTGTCAAATAGCCCCAAAAATCCACAGGTAGTGGCGATCGCCACAGGCACGATTAGCACTGTGCGTAATTTGTTTTCACGTTATCCCAATCGGTTACAGTCTTTGCCTAGTAAGGCGCAGCAAGTTCGGAAAGTGCAGATACAAATTCAGCAAATGGCGATCGCTAATCCGCAAATTAATTGGCAGATACATCTCGACAATCGCGAATGGTTCACGATTTGGGCGGGAGAGAAAGCCAGTGAAATTCTGCCACAGATTATTAGTTCCATTCAGTCTTATGATTTGAAGTATAAAGAGTTCACCCTCAGCATCTCTCCCAAGGAGGGAGTGTTTGCCCTCACCCCCAGCCCCTCTCCCAAGGAAGGAGAGGGGAGCAATATCTCTATTACGCTTGGACTGCCCGATCGCCTATCGCGCCGCCGTCCTGATTGGGTGAAAGTTATTCTCAATGGAAGAGTGATAATTTTCCCCGAATTAGAACAAACTATACTCTCTAGTCTAGAGCGAACCTTACCGCGCAATCGTTTCCCTGTCTGCATTGTCAATTTAAACTTGCCCTGCGATCGCATCGACTGGAATCGTCATCCTGCCAAAGCTGAAGCTTATATTCAAAATTTAGAAGAGATTCAAACTCAGTTAAAAAATTGCATTACAGAAGTGCTTAAGGTTCCTGATGTTGGGATTAGTTACACAACGGCTACTAAGGATTTGTTACGCACTGCCGAACGCAAGACTTCTTATTTGATTCCTGCTAAGCGCGAAACCTTTAATCAGCCGCATTCTAGTTTAAAGGCGATCGCCCAAGTTCTAGATACTTATATTCTTGCCGAACATACGGGTGGATTGTGGCTAGTGGAGCAGCATGTGGCGCATGAGCGGGTTCTCTTTGAAAGAATCGAAACTCAATGGCAAATTGTGGCGATCGCCGAACCGATTATATTAAAACAAATTTCTGAGGATCAGATTGAGCGATTGCAAGCATTAGGATTAGAAATTGAATCATTTGGAAATGGCATCTGGGCGGTGCGATCGCTTCCTGAAATCTTGATCGGACATGCAGATTGCGCTACGATCTTGCAAGAGATGAGTCAACAGGATGATCCGACTATGGCAAGGGCTTCGGCGGCTTGTCGGAGTGCGATTCGTAATGGCACAAAGTTAGAGTTATCGGCGATCCGTGATTTACTTGGGCAATGGCAACAAACTCGTAATCCCCATACTTGCCCCCACGGTCGCCCAATTTGTTTGGCGATCGATGAGTCCGATTTGGCTCGCTACTTTCGCCGCAATTGGCTCATATAGAGCATTACCAAATGGAACAGAAAATGTTGACAGTCTATTTCACTATTGGCTTACCCGCTTCGGGAAAATCTACATGGGCGATCCGTAAAATGGATAAGTCGCCTAATTTAATCAAGCGTGTAAACACAGATGATCTTCGTGCCATGCTTGACAACTCTTACTTCTCTAAGACAAATGAGAAGTTCGTTTTAAATATTCAAGACATGATTATTAAAGCGGCTCTAGAAGATGGAAAGCGGGTAATTATCGATAATATCCATCTTGATCCGCAACACGAAATCAGAATTAGAGAACTAATCCAAGACTTAGCCAAACTAGAAATCATCGACTTTAGGCATGTACCGCTCCAGACTTGCATCGATCGCGATTTAAATCGTCTTAATTCGGTTGGTGAGAAGGTAATCCGCAATCTCTATAACCAATTTATTGCACCACCGCGATCGCCTAAGCCTATATACAATCCTGATTTGCCTGATGTCGTTCTCTGTGATCTCGATGGCACGATCGCATTAATCGGCGATCGCAGTCCCTATGATGCGGCTAAGTGCGAACTTGATTTGGTGAATGAGCCAGTGCGATTAATTTTGGAAACCGCAGGAAAGGCGATCGTGTTTGTGTCTGGACGAGAAGACAAATATAAGCCGCAGACTTTGGCATGGTTAGCTAAGCACAATATTGCTTTTGATGGTTTGTATATGCGTCAGTCTGGAGATTCGCGCAAAGATAGTATTGTCAAGAAGGAAATTTATGATGAGTTTATTCTTGATAAATATAATGTGGCTTTTGTATTAGACGATCGCGATCAAGTGGTGCGCGTGTGGCGCGATTTGGGCTTAACTTGTTTACAGGTTGACTATGGTGATTTTTAGATCAGGATTTCGCTTATTCAAACAGAAATTTTTCATTCTAACTTTAGCCAATCTTTTGAGTTTTTAATTCATTCTTGACCTCCTACAATTATTATGATAAATTTCTTAGAAGGGCGCTAAAAGAACGAAACATCGCGAATTTTCAATATTTAAACATTAGTAGAAACGCTTAATTCAAAGGAGAAATTGTGATCAAAACCAAGACTGAAAATCTAATGAAAATGGGGGGGTGATTGCTCTCTTAGTAACGACTCTAGCTATTTCTGACTCGGCAATGGCTTTTACTATTGGGAATACTTCTGGTGTTAATCGTGTGGGCAGTGGTATTGGCTTTACTACTCTTGGTCAAAGTTTTAATATCAATGGTACTGGAGCCTCGATTCTGCTCAATGATTGGACTTTTGCTGTGTTTGAGACAGATGGGTTGGGCGATCCCATTCCTTTTACCAGTCTAGCAACCCTAAATATCTACGAGGGCAATGGAATCGGTGGCACTTTTCGCGGATCGGCGACTGCCTTTGACAGTTCAGTTACCTTGGCAGGACGTAATGCGGCAAAGTGGACATTTACTGGAGGAGGGCTGAGCCTACTCGACAATCAAACCTATACAGCGGCTGTATTCTCTTCTGGTGATCTAAGTTTTGATGTCTCATCTTCTAATGTCTACGACAATGGTTACTTAACCGCAAGCGACCCTGATTTTGCAAGTCTTCTCGGTACAAGTTATGACACCGTGTTTGAAGCCAACTACTCATCGGCGACTCCCGTTCCCTTTGAGTTTGAGCCGACTGGCGGCTTGTTAGTCTTGGGCGGCGGTTGGTTGTTGTGTCGCCACCTCAAGAAGAGAGCGACCAAGGTTAAATAATTCTTAGTCAAAAATCCCAAGAGATCCCCCTCAATCCCCCTTAAAAAGGGGGAAGAAGAAAATTTAATTAATTCTCCCCCCTTTTTTAGCTGCCGTATACACACAAGTCACGAAAACCCAGCCAAATCAACAACTAATCGCCCCCTAGCCCCCAATTCTGGGGGAACAAGAATTTTTCAAAGTCCCCCAGAATTGGGGGATTTAGGGGGCTTAGATAAATCGTAACGTAGACAGAGGCTTATGTACCATAGCAATCTGCGCCACTCGCCTTCACCAAAGCACGAAACTTAACTTCCGCCGCAATTTCATCAAGTTCTGCTTCTGCTAGAAAATTATAGAGATATTCCTTCTGCATCCAAGGGAAGGTGGGACTGCGATCGCATTCTAGATAACTCTTTTCTTGATTCGCTTCCTGTAATGTGTAAATCTTTAATTCCCGACCGTTATATCGCCAAAACTCAGGTACACCCATACTCGCATAAAGCTTATTTTTATCAATATCAGTATGGGTAATATCCACTTCCACAACGAGATCAGGGGGCGGATCTTGCATAAAATCAACGGTTTTCCCTGCAACTTTAGGCTGATTTTGGATGTAATAGGCACAATCTGGCTCAGCGCCGCGCTGCAAATATTCAAAATCCATCGTGGTCGAACCCATTGTTTTCAGCTTCATCCCCATTTCTATTACTAAAATTCTAATAAAAACTTCGATTAAGCATCTTGAAAATTCATGGGTTTGTAACGGCCTAGTAATTTCTAGAATTCCGCGATCGTAGGTTAGCCTTGCGGCGCGGCTCTGTGGCAGAGCATTGAGAATTTGTTGATAGGCTATCCAGCTAATTCCTGTAAGGGCAACGCGATTTTCGCCATGTTTTTTGTCATGTTTAAGGACATCGCTAACTACATCGCTCAATTGCGAAGTCGATAAATTAACTTCTGGTGGTGAAATTGTGAGAACCATATATTAACCACAAATCTGCTTAATGCATTCTAGCAACGACCCTGTAATGATTTACACAATTAACCAAGCAAAGATATCTCTAGCAGTAACTTGCCAAGTTTCTAAACCCGTCAAGACGGGTAATGGTTGTTGGGGTTCGGTGTTAGCGAAATAAATTTGGGTCGAGCCATTTTGAAAAACAATGATCGATTTTGTGGCGGGGTCAATGAGCCAGCCGAGTTCGCTCCCTTCTTTAAGACAAAACAGAATTTTTTCAATAACTAACGCGGAAGATTGTTCAGGGGAGAGGATTTCAATAATCCAGTTGGGGGAATGCTTGAATAGATTGCTGATTTCACCATCAGGATCAAGGGGGAGATTTTGCCAACGGATTACCGCAATATCAGCAACGATGGAGCGTCCTGCGAAAGTACAGCGTAGCTCGGTAAGTGCAAGCGCAATTTTGGAATCTTCGGCAATTAGATCGATCGCTCTAGCAAGACGGGTTTGGAGGCGGCTATGTTTTCCTTTCGGCATGGGCTTTTGGATGATAATTCCGTTGGCATATTCGCTCGCGGGTTGGGTTTCAGGAAGAGAGAGAAATGCTTCTAAGGAAAGCGTTTCCGACTTTTCAATCGTGGCAATCATGGTAATGACTCCAATAGATAGTTAGTTTTTTGAACTGGATGCATTGGCTTCTGGTGGTGAAACTGTGAGAACCATATATTAACCACAAATCTGCTTGATATATTTTAGCTAGCAATTGCCTTGCAATACAACGCTTTGCACTGACACCAAATCAAAAAAAGCTTGAAAGTACCGCTTCGCAGCACTTTCAAACTTTTTTTGTACTATTTAAAGCCTCAATAGGCTGTATAGCAATCTAAGCTTTGCAACAATAATCTGTCGCCTCTACTTTGTGGTTTGTTTTTTCTGAAAGCGCTTCCGCAATAACCAGCCAGCGCCCAACATCGCTAAGCCGCCCGATGCATCAAACTCAAAAGGTACAGGCGTGGTAGGTGAGAAGTTGCCTTGAAATACTAGGTCAACACTAGAGTTAGAGCTTAAACCACCGGCACCGCTGTCGAGAAAGAAGTTTCCATTGGGATAAGGGTTAGCAGTTGAAGCTCTAATTCCCTGTGTAAACCCCTGAATAACGGCGGTATAGAGTTGATTATCGACAAGGCTCACCCCGCCCGCAAAAGTCCAGCGTACACTGTCAGGAAACGTAGCAAAAGTGACAATTTGTGTGGAGGTTGAACTAGCGAGAAGCGAGCCGCCATTGCCGCTACCTGAGTAAATGCTGAGGGTAGTAGCACGAGCAGAGTTAGCGTTAGTTAAATTATTAAAGGCAAATGTCCAATTGTTGAGCAAGATCGGGTCTCCAGTAACACTAGGATCATTAATGAAACTTTGACCCACAGTATTTTGTGCACCAGTATTACTACCAGTAGTAGCCGTATTGCTGATAGTCAGATTAATTGCTAGGGCTGATTCGGCGAAAGCTAGAGAGACAGCAAGAATAGCCGTCACCCCCCCATTTTTAGTTTTTTATTCATTTTTAAATCTTTGATTACTCTTGTTTGTGGTTAAGTATTAAGGCGATTGATTCAAAATATAACATTTAGATAATACTTTGATTTTGACCATAATTACAACCGCCAAATACAAGACAAAAATCTGCAAACAATTTTATTTTGATGTAGGGGCTGAGCATTTGCGGATCAATCTATAAATTTTTAGATAATCGTCCTTTGGGAATGCTCAGCCCAAAACTTCGCAACTCAGGGACAAACTGTCTCTAAAAGCACGGAGGGCTGAGCATTTGCGGATCAAGATTTCTGTGAGGGGCTTAAAATTATGGCGCAAATGCTCAGCCCCTACGTTTTGGCTACTGGGGGCGCGAATAAATGCAGGAATGCCTTGCCCCCTAATTATTCTGGCAAATAATCTTCATCTAAAACTTGCGATTCGGTAAAAGGAGAAGTGATGGGAAAATTATCGATATCAATATTTGTCTCAACTGAAGCGAGTTTTCTAGCATCTAGATAGACCTCAGCAAATTCTTCTAGAAAATGTCTCTTTAGACTAGGGCTATTTTTAAAAGCTTTGCGGATTCTTTGGCGATGTTCGACTATGGTGTAGCGCCAACTATTAGTTCTTTTGTCAGATTGATATTTATATTTAAGCAAATGTATGAGAATGACTTGAAGATTACTTTCTAATGCTTGTTTTTGGCTCTTGCTCATATCTTCAATTTCTTCAAGCAAATTCTCCAAATCTAAATCCTTAAGATTTCCCTCACGCAATAGCACTAAAGCTTTCTCGATCCACAAACAAAAATCTTGTGCATAGAGATCGTGATGAGTTAATTGGGTTTGAGTTTTGTTAGAGGCGATCGCCATATTTACCTAGTTGAACTCTGCTTCTATGCTAGCAGTATAGAAGCAGAAGCTATTAAACTACCAACCATTTTCCATCAGAAACTCTGGCGTAATTGAAGGCTTAGATGGAGTCTGACTAGGATGGTTAGGGATTCTCAAAAACTTCTCGACATACTTCCCTAAGAGATCGCCTTCGAGATGGACAGAACTGCCAATGTCTAGATCTTTTAAGGTCGTGTTGTCGTAAGTGTGGGGAATGACAGCGACTCGAAAATTTGTGCCTGAGTCATTGCAATAGGAAATGGTGAGACTGATGCCATTAATCGCAACGCTACCCTTAAACACAATGTATCGCGCAACTTCGGCGATCGCCTCAAAACTTAGCTCCCATGAATTACCCACAAGGGCGCGATCGCTTAATTTCCCCATACCATCAATATGCCCTGATACAAAATGCCCACCGATTTTGTCGCCAACAGCTAAAGCGGTTTCGAGATTGACATACTTTAATTGGCGATCGCCAAAATTAGTACGACCCAAAGTTTCGGGCGACACGTCAGCCACAAAATTGGTGGATGAGATGTGCGTGGCGGTCAGACATACCCCATTCACCGCCACACTATCGCCGATCGCAATTTTGGCAACCAAATCGGGACAGTGAATCACAAGGCGATCGCGATTGCGCTGCTCGATGATGCCGATAGTTTGAATTAGTCCAGTAAACATATATTTATCGCGATCTTTTAGTGATTGTATTGCCTATGGCGATCGCATTAGAATTGCCGAAAATTACTGAGGAAAATTATTAGTCCTACTGATACAATGACTGCCAACGCTTGTACAAATTAATGTGAGCTAAACCGCCTCCGTTTATTATTACAGCTTATCCGTTTTTAATGACTAAATAGTTGGGCTAAGGAGTATTTTCATGCACATATCTCAATTTGGCAAAGTAATCCTATTCACATTGATTGCTAGTTCTCCTTTGCCTATTTGGGCGCAGACCACCACCATCGAAAGATCTGTACCATCGCCAACATTATCGCCAGAGCCATCAAATTCTAATCTCAGACCGATATCTGAGACTAAGCTCGGTACTCCCACCTTAAGCGTCAGTCAGTCTCAAGATACATTTCGCTACACTTTGGGCGCAGGCGATAGTATTAAAATCGATGTTTTTAATGTGCCGGAGCTATCAGGATCGCAAACGATCGCCCCAGACGGAACAATTAATATTGCCTTAATTGGGGCTGTTAAATTAGAGGGATTGGGATTAGATGAAGCCAATACCTTACTTCGTGAAAAGCTGAATCCGTTTTTGGTGCGAAATATTGTTAATGTATCGCTAATCTCGCCGCGCCCCTTAAATATTGCGATCGTTGGTGAAGTAAATCGTCCGGGACCACGCTTTTTAAGCTATTTAGGTGCTGGCGGTGCTAGTGGTAGCAATGCAGCTACCTTAACTAGAGCGCTAGAATCAGCTTCAGGAATCACCTCCAGAGCCGATATCAGTAATATTCAGATTTCGCGCCGTGATGGGGCTTTAGGTCGTCGGGTGATCAAAGTTAATTTACAAACCCTTCTCGAAAAGGGTGATATTAGCCAAGATATTCGCATTCTAGATGGTGACTCAATCCTAGTGCCAGCTTTGACCGAAGCAAGTACATCTCAAACCAGACTGGTCAGCAAGTCCACATTTTCTCCAGATACCTTCACGATTCAAGTGGCGATCGTGGGTGAGGTTAATCGAGTCGGACCGCAAACCTTGATCTACTCGCGGAGTGGCGTGCTTTCTACAGGGCTAACAGGATCAACCACCTCGGCTGGAGTTTCAGGCGGAGGACCTGTGACCCTGAGTCGCGCCTTGCAGTCAGCCAATGGAGTTACCGAAATTGCCGATATTCGCAATGTGCAGATCTCGCGTTTAAATGATCAAGGGCAACGCACGATCGTCAAAGCCAACCTGCTAGACCTAATTGTCAAAGCCGATTTGACTCAAGATATTACGCTCACTGATGGCGATCTGATTACCGTTCCGCGCCTAGAAAAAACTAATCCATCTGAATATCTCCAAATTGCCAAGGCGACTTTCTCGCCCACGGTGATTACGGTGCAAGTGGTTGGCGAAGCTCTGCGTCCGGGTCCTTTGCAACTGCGTCCCAATAGCTCATTTACCGAAGCTATTTCCTTTGCGGGTGGTTTAACCAATGATGCTGATTGGCGGGCGATCGAGCTTTATCGGATCAATCCTGATGGGTCAATTATGCGCCGCAACTTAGTTGCAGACTTAAATCTGCCATTGAGTGAAGAATCTAACCCCGGATTGCGCGATCGCGATGTGATTGTAGTCCGTCCATCCTTTGGTTCGAGCCTGCTCAATTCCGCCACTAAATTCCTCGGCAACATTGTCACTCCTTTTTCTTTAGTCACTAACCTATTTACAAGATAAATATTACAAGATAAATATTGCAAGATAAATATGAAGATTTTAATCAGTGGCGGTGCAGGATTTATTGGATCCCACTTAGTCGATCGCTTAATGGAAGCTGGCCATACGGTTGTCTGTGTGGACAATCTCTATACAGGGCGAAAGTCCAACAATGAGCAATGGATGGACAATCCCAACTTTCAATTTATTGAACATGATATTGTCGATCCTTTAGCCGTTGATAACATCGATCAGATTTATCATCTTGCTTGTCCCGCTTCTCCTGTGCATTATCAATTCGATCCTGTCAAAACAGCCAAAACCAATTTTTTGGGAACGCTGAATATGTTGGAATTAGCCAAACAGTGGCAAGCGAGAATCTTTCTAGCTTCAACATCAGAGGTTTACGGCGATCCGTTGATTCATCCTCAGACTGAAGACTATTGGGGCAATGTCAATTGCACAGGTATTCGCAGCTGTTATGACGAAGGTAAGCGGATTGCGGAGACTTTGACTTTTGATTACCATCGTCAATATGGGTTAGAAGTAAGGGTTGCGCGAATCTTTAATACCCACGGAGCAAGGATGTTAGAGAACGATGGACGCGTGGTGAGTAATTTTATTGTGCAGGCGCTCAAGGGAATTCCACTCACTATCTATGGAGATGGTTCTCAAACTCGTAGTTTTTGCTATGTGTCGGATCTAGTAGAAGGTTTCATTCGCTTGATGAATGGGAACTATATTGGGCCTGTAAATTTGGGTAATCCTGGGGAATATACGATTCTCCAGTTGGCTCAAACCATCCAAAGATTGATCGATCCAACGGCTGAACTTGTGTTTAAACCATTGCCTCAAGATGATCCTCAGCGCCGTCAGCCTGACATTTCTCGCGCTAAACATCATCTCGATTGGGAACCAACGGTCGCACTAGAAGAAGGCTTATCGAAAACGATCGCCTATTTTCGCGATCGGCAAGGGCTGTAAAATTCAAAAATGGATAAATAAATATGCGTGTTTGTGTAATTGGAACTGGTTATGTGGGTTTGGTGACTGGTGCTTGTCTTGCTTACATTGGGCATGATGTGATTTGTGTCGATAACAATGAGGAAAAAGTCAAACTCATGAAGTCAGGGCAGTCACCCATTCATGAGCCGGGGTTGCCCGAAGTGATCGCTGAGTCAATCCGTCAAGGCAAGATCGAATTTACGACAGATATCGCCGCAGGTGTCAAGCATGGTCAGATTCTATTTATTGCGGTGGGGACACCTTCGCTTCCTGATGGTCGCAGCGATATGCGTTATGTCGAAGCTGTGGCACGGAGTATTGGCGAAAGTTTGACCGAGGGATATCGGGTGATCGTCAACAAATCAACAGTGCCAATTGGTTCTGGTGATTGGGTTCGCATGATCATGATGGATGGCATGGCCGGCAAAAGCAATGTCGAGCAGATTCAGTTTGATGTGGTGAGTAATCCAGAATTTTTACGCGAAGGTGTGGCGGTTTTTGATACGTTCAATCCCGATCGCATTGTGGTTGGTAGTGGTAGCGATCGCGCCCTGAAGTTGATGCAAGAGCTTTATGCACCGATCATCGATCGCTCGTTTGCGGCTGATAAAACCTTGCCGCCCGTGCCTGTCGTGGTTACAGATTTGAACTCTGCGGAGATGATTAAGTACGCCGCCAATGCATTTCTGGCGACCAAGATCAGCTTTGTCAATGAAGTCGCCAATATTTGCGATCGCGTTGGCGCTGATGTCAAAGAAGTTGCTAGAGGTATTGGGCTAGACTCACGCATTGGCTCGAAGTTCTTGCAAGCGGGTATTGGCTGGGGCGGATCTTGCTTTGGCAAAGATGTCTCAGCTTTAATCTATACTGCCGAAGATTATGGATATTCCACGGAGATTTTAAAAGCCTGTGTGCGAGTCAATGAACTCCAGCGCACTCTGGTCGTCGAGAAGTTGCAGCAAGCACTCAAAATCTTGAAAGGTAAAACCATTGGGCTATTAGGCATGACCTTTAAGCCAGACACCGATGATATGCGCGATGCCCCTGCCCTGACCTTGATCGATCAACTCAATCGCTTAGGAGCTAGAGTCAAAGCCTATGATCCGCTAGTATCACAATCGGGATTGCGAGATGGGTTTTCTAATGTAATTGTGGAGACTGATCTAGAACGCTTAGCCGATGGCTGTGACGCGGTGGTATTAGTGACTGATTGGCAAGAATTTTTGGCGATCGATTATGCCAAAATGTTGACTCTGATGGTCAATCCAGTCATTATCGATGCTCGTAATTTCCTCGATGGCAAGGCGCTTCAAGCTTTAGGCTTCAAGTATATCGGCATCGGTCGGTGAACTATCAGACGCTGACCGCTTAGGCGGTACAGCGCTGGCTTCCTGATTCAATTGATTCGCTGTCCCACAGCGTCACTCATCCTTGTAAACGAATAGAGTGCGGGACTTCGCGTTAGTTAAATGGCGATCGCCTTTAGCGCAATGTTGCTAGTTGAGCCATTTGCTTTTCATTAGCGATCGTCATGACCTGACGCTTAAGATCGATCGCAATCCAACCCTTATCTTTGAGTTTTTCTAAAATCTTAGTCGTGTCATCAGGACTCACCTCTGAAAGATCTGCAATATCTTGCACAGGCAAGTTAAAAATATCAATACCTGCCTCATGTTTGCTTCCGTAAGCATCTGCCAAATCGTTTAAAATAGTCGCAATTCGCACAGCAGGCACTTGCTGACGCAACTGAATACGCTGATTGGTCTTGCGTAATCGTCTCACCATTAGTTGCAACATCCGATGATGCAACTGCGGGTCTCTAAACAAAAACTGAATAAACTTTTGAGCAGGAATAGTCAGCACCCTTACCGACGTAAAGGCTACGACATCCGTCGATCGCGGCGACTCATCAAGGATCGCCATTTCTCCAAAAAAGTCACCATTACCAAGCACGGCTAAAGTTGTCGCTTCCTGACCGCGCAAAAATCTTACTTTTAGCCAACCAGAAAGGATGAAATAGACAGCATTGCCCCAAGCGTCTTCCATTAGTACCGCTCGTCCCGAAGGGTAATCTCGTTCTACGGCTTCAGCGAGCAGCCATTCCAAAGTTTCGGGGCTAGCAGCGTCAAATAGTGGAAATAGCTCTTTGAAGATATCCGTTTGCATGGGAATTTTTTTAAGGAATAATCTGGACGAACTGTGGCGTAAGCATCTTGTCTGAATAGCTTGTGATGAAGCAGGCAAGATGCCCACGATACAAATCAAAGATGATTGATTTAGGATTTGCTAGTCAAACTAAGCACCCATCACTTCGTAACCACCATCCACATAAATAATTTGCCCAGTTACGGCACTAGACAAATCGCTACCTAAGAAGGTCGCCACATTGCCAACATCCTCGGGAGTGACAAGACGGCGAAGGGGTGCTGTTTCTTCATAATGATGTAACATTTTATGAAAGTCGCCGATCGCCGCCGAAGCGAGGGTGCGAATTGGACCAGCCGAGATAGCATTGATCCGAATATTGTCAGGTCCCATGTCAGAAGCCAAGTAACGCACGTTCATTTCTAGGGCCGCCTTAGCGATCCCCATCACATTGTAGTTGGGGACAACTTTCGCTCCACCAATATATGTAAGTGTGATCACACTACCGCCATCTTTGAGCATCGGTCTAGCGGCACGACACAAATGAATCAATGAGTAAGCACTGACATCTAGAGCTAGCTGAAAGCCTGCACGCGAAATATCGGTAAAGCTTCCAGACAAGTCTTCTTTATTGGCAAATGCTAAGCAATGTACCAAAATGTCGATCTTTTCCCACTTCTCAGCCACCGAGGCAAAGAGTGAGTCAACTTGGGCATCATCCTGAACATTGCAAGGCAACAAAAAGTCTGGTGTCAAAGCATCGGTCAATTCAGCGACTTTGCCTTTATTGCGATCGCGATCATCTGGCAAATAAGTTATGCCAAGCTTTGCACCCGCCTGATGCAACTTTTGGGCGATGCCCCAAGCGATCGAACGATTATTCGCAATTCCCGTCACAAGAGCAGTTTTTCCGCTCAAATCTAACAAACCCGTCATGATATATTTCCTAACGTGAAATCAGCGTAAACAGACCTGAACAAGCTTACCTTAAAAGCCTGTACTCGCAAATGGAGCCAAAGCGCGTTGTAAAAAACTCAGCGCTAGAAAGGCAAGCATCGGCGAAAAATCCATGCCACCCAGAGGCGGAATGATCGACCGAAATAAATTGAGATAAGGATCAGTAATCTGACTAAGAGCCGCAAACGGCTGACTTTCCCAGTTGACATTTGGAAACCAAGTCAGTAAAACTCGAATAAATAGCAAACCTAAATAAATCGAGATGAAGGAGCTAACCGTGCCAAGAATAATTGCCATAGTGAAGTTATTAGTTTATAGAACTCAAAAAATTAGATAACATCATTCTACTGAACGCAATAAAAGTCAGTTTTTTTATGATCATTTGTCATCGCTATCTAAATCGCGCAATGACTCAACCGATGTTGACGATCGCCCATTTTTACCTTCAGCCGTAGTTAGCTCTTGACTAACTGAATCGATCGCGGCATTGAGTTGAGCAATTTTCTTTTCGAGATTGCGCCGCGCAAATTCATTAGAAGTCTGAGGCTTATCTTTTAGGCGATCGGATTGGCGATCGTCGGTTTCGTCTTCTGGCTCAGTCAGCTTAATCGCCACTAATGCCCCAACCGCGCCGCCGATCGCCGCTCCGAAGAGAAAGCCTCCCCAAAAATTACCCGAATTATCTGCCATAGCTTTGCCTTGACGATCTCAACGACCTTAAATAGCGAGACTTCTGGCCCATCATATCATTTGGGGATGGCGCGACAACAGTAAAAAATCTCAAGAGGACAGATGCAGCCCTAAGTTCCACATTGATTTTTGTTGATTAATGAAAATTAATGATACAAAAAACAAATTTTTGATATAAGATCTGTCACTATGTAACTTTTTTTTGCGTAAAAGGTAAGTCATGAGTCAGGCAGAATTTGGTGATTCATCATCACAAGAAAGCATTAATCCATCGATTTCGCAACCGCAATACCAATCTCAACCCGCATCGTCAAATGTCATCGGCGAGCCAACTACGCTGTTTAATTCTTTGCCTAGACTGGTTTTGGAGCAGGAGCTACATTTTTGTAACGAGCGTAGTCAACAGGCTCAAGTCCTATTGCGTCAAGCTCAAGAACAATTGCAACTGTCTCAGTTGGTGATCCAACGTCAAGAGACTCTGACTCAAACCTTGCAGTCACGCATTGACCAGTTGGAATGTGACTTACAAAATGTCCATACCAACAGCCATGAGTTGCGCGATCGCCTCAAGCGTCAACAACACCACACTTCACAATTAAAAGCCGCTCTTGAGCGTTGTCTCGACACATCAACGCCATCCCAAGATGTTACACCCAAGAATTTAGCGGTGTCGGCGTTAGAGTCATGGTCGATCGCCAAACTTGCCGATGAAAAAATTACGCCAGTCGCGGCAAATTCATCTTTACAAAATGTAGTCAAGATTATTCCTACTCCTCATTCTGTTGATCAGTATTCCGTTGATCAGTATTCTGTTGATCAGTCCGTTGAGATGCCAGAGGTACAAGGTCCCGATCAAAATTTAAATAATTTGAGCGAGCCTAAGAATAATTACGAAGTCCAACAGTCAGAAGTATCCGAAATAGTTGACGCGCCAGCCCAGTTATCGCTGACGGCTAAGCAACCAATCTCACCTTTGATTGTGCGACCTCACAAGGCTTCTCAGGGTTCGCCGATTGCATTTGATTTACCTAAAACTGCCCGCAATCCTAACTTGGATAGCCAAATTGAAGCCCCTGCTCAATCCATCGCTGAGTCGCTCATAGAGCGATCGCCGATCGCCATAAGCTCTCCAGTTATAAATAATACAAATGACGCATTTGTCTCATCATCGTCAGCATTAGCCAATTCAGCAATAATTTCTACGGTTATTGCGCCTAAATTTATTCAAGATCTATACGCTAATGTCAGTGGTGCAACTAACCAACAAAATCAAGAGCGGCAAGAAGAGACTCCTCAGTTAGCGATCGCTAGCCATCGCCGAGCCGTTACCTCCCTCGCCGCCGTGCAACTGCCGCAGTTTCCACCGTTGCCGCGCCGATGATAAGTTATCTGCGTGGGGCGATCGCCGATTGCAAAGCCGCCGACAGTGCTAAAAAAAACACACCCTCCTATTGGCTCACTCTCGATGTTCAAGGTATTGGCTACGATGTTCAAATCACAGCCGCGACAGCGCATAAATTGCCGATTGTCGGTGAAGAGACAAAAATATTCACCCACCTAATCATTCGTGAAGAGCAGATGATTTTGTTTGGATTTGCAACGCTTGCCGAACGTGAATTGTTTCGCCAATTGATTAGCGTTTCAGGAATTGGTACACAAGTTGGTTTAGCATTGCTCAATAGTTTGGGGATTCAAGATTTAGTTAAGGCGATCGTCTCAGGTAATACGCGGGTCTTGAGCCTAACCCCAGGCGTGGGGACAAAAACGGCGGAAAGACTTGCACTAGAGCTAAAGACCAAGCTCGCCGATGGTCGACTAGCTCAGGTTGGCATAACTAGCGCGGCGGGGAGCTTGATTGGGGTGGAAGAGCTAGAAATGACTTTGCTAGCCCTTGGCTATACGCCCCTCGAAATTAGTAACGCCCTAAATGCGATCGCCAGTCTACCGATTCTTGCCAAAACTCAAGATATCGAAGCTTGGATTAAAGAGGCGATCGCGTGGCTATCTCGTTAATTTCAAGCCCTATCCACCACCCCGCAACATTATTTCCACATCCAGAGCGGCATTCCACTACTTTCGACTTCAAATTGCAAACGGGCGATCGCATTCTCAGATCCACCGGGTAAAAATTTACTGACAAAAGACTTGGGAGGTTTGATCGTAAAGACTTTGGTAGTTTTCGGATCGAGTCCAACTAATTCAGCCGCGTATATTCTGGCATCCTCTTCAGTGCCAATGCGATCGACTAATCCGAGCGTCACTGCTTGTTCGCCTGTAAACACGCGACCATCGGCAAACGATCGCACTGTGGCGGGGCTAAGGTTACGACCTTCGGCAACGGTCTCCACAAACTGGTTGTAGCTGCTGTCGATTAGCGATTGTAAAATCACGCGTTCTTCGGGGGTGATTTCCCGATCAAAAGAGAGAATATCTTTGTAAGTTCCAGATTTAATCACTTTAAAAGATACGCCAATCTTATCGAGCAGTTTTTCGATATTGTTACCGCGCAAAATTACGCCAATGCTACCTGTGATTGCACCAGCATTAGAAATAATGTAATCTGCACCAACACCGATGTATACGCCACCGCTTGCTGAAATATTACCAAAACTAGCAACTACCTTGACTTTTTGGCGAATTCTCTTGAGGGCGGCATAGATTTCTTGAGAGTCGCCAACTGTGCCGCCAGGGCTATCGATGCGGAGGAGTAAGGCGGGAAACTTCTGTTCTTCGACAAATTCAAGAGCTTCTAGAACTCTGGTTCTTGTCCCCGAACCGATCGCCCCTGTGATTTCAATGCGTGCGATTTTTTTACGGAATTTACGTTTTAGAAAGCCGAACATTCAATTATCAGTTTTAATTTTGGATTTACTATTACCATCTTAGTCCCATAGTCGTGAAGGGTTGGCTGTCCTTGGTTTTCAATTGCATACAATAGGGGCTTCGTGCCGACTCTACTTTCTGGGTTGAAAAGCGGTATCCTGTATATATTAAAGCTAAACATTTCGTAATATTTAAGACTAAAAATGCACGAGACGGATTTTCGTAGCAGCCTTCAGCCCGAAGGCGATCGCCGCAGACTCAAGACGATCACTGCCCTAACTATTGTCTATGCCGCGACAATTGGTTTGCATCTTGCCCCTTGGAGTCAATGGCTGCTGTTAGGTTTATTCAGTATTCAGGCTTTACGGTTGATTTTTGCGCCGCCACGCTTGGCGATCGCCTTAAATGCTGGACTAAAAGAATTAAACGGCGAACAAGTGCAAGAATTACCATTTTTCTCATTACTAGCTTCAGCCAAAAATGAAGAGGTGGTAATTGGCAACTTGGTCAGGGCTTTGTGTCAGCTAGATTATCCCAGCGATCGCCTCGAAGTCTGGATCGTCGATGACAATAGCAGCGATCGCACTCCCGAAGTTTTAGAATTACTCAAGCAAAAATATCCTCAACTCAAAACTCTGCGTCGCGAATCTGACGCTCAGGGAGGTAAGTCTGGAGCTTTAAATCAAGTTCTGGCGCTGACCAAGGGCGATATTATTGGCGTATTTGACGCTGATGCTCAAGTACCTGTAGATGTGTTGCGATCGCTTGTGCCGATGTTCCAATCATCTAACACCTCATCCAAAATTGGCGCAGTCCAATTAAGAAAAGCGATCGCTAATGCTTCTGAAAATTGGTGGACGGCGGGACAGTCTTGCGAAATGGCTCTAGATTTATGTTTACAAGATTTACGAATTCGAGTGGGCGGCACAGGAGAACTCAGAGGCAATGGTCAATTTGTGCGTCGCCAAGCTCTCGATGATTGTGGGGGATGGAACGAGCAAACAATTACTGACGATCTCGATCTGACGCTCCGTCTGCACTTATGCCAATGGGATATCGCCTGCCTAAACTTTCCTGCGGTGCAAGAAGAAGGCGTGGTTAGCTTAAAGCAGCTATGGCATCAACGCAATCGCTGGGCTGAAGGCGGATTTCAGCGCTATCTAGACTATTGGGATTTGCTGCTAAGTAATAGAATGGGATTTCTCAAAACTTTTGATGCGACCCTGTTTTATATCAATCAATATTTGCTAACGATCGCCTTTATTCCTGACACCATCACCGCGATCGTATTGCGGCATCATCCCATGTTGCCGCCGATCGCAGGATTCTCTCTCGCCTTAAGCTCTGTGACCATGGCGTTTGGACTCAAGCGCTCTTATCAAATGTCATGGCGATCGGCGATCTGGCAGACTATTTCGGGCATGATCTATATGCTGCATTGGATTCCTGTAATTATCAGTGTCACTTTGAGAATGTGTTTTTTTCCTAAACGTTTAAAATGGGTCAAAACTCAGCATCAAGGCGCTGGCGAAAATAATCATCTATTAGAAGAGATAGAACTTAAAGAGATAGAAAGCAATGCATGATTGGATTGTAATCGGCGGGGGCATTACAGGCATCTCCCTAAGCTATGAACTGCAAAAGTCAGGCTTTTCAGTATTGCTGATCGAACAACATCAGCAATTACAAGGAGCAAGTAGCCTTGGCTATGGTGGCATTTCCTATTGGTCTGGCACAACGCCCCTTACTCGTCAACTTTGCGCGGAAGGAATCGATCGCCAACGAAATTTATCTAGTGAGTTAGGACTAGATACGGAATTTCGGGAGCTAGATTTATTACTGACGATCGAGCCTGATGCTGACCCCCAAGCGATTATGGCTGAATATGCTAATTGCGCGATCGCCCCCACTTTATTAAATGCTCAAGAAGCTGGCGATCGCGAACCTTTGCTCAATGTTCAAGAAATTAGCGGCGCGTTATTATTTCCCCACGCTCATATCAATCTAGATAGTTTTGTAATAGCTCATCGCCAAGCCTTTCAAAGATTAGGTGGCGACATTATCTATGCCAAAGTTGAAGGTCTCTTAAAATCAGAATGTATATCAGGTGATCGCCTGTTGGGAGTGTCAACCAATCAGGGTGATTTCCCAAGCTCACAAGTGGCTGTTTGTGCAGGTGGACTGTCCCGCGCTCTGCTCAAGGCTTCAGGTATTCATGCAAATATCTATTTCACCCATGCCGAGGCGATCGACACTGAGCCAGTTGATCTAAAATTGCGATCGATGGTAATGCCCGCCGATACCAAGCGCTATCAGCTAGAATCGGCAACCACAAATAGCGATCGCGATGCAATTTGGGATGTCGCAGGTGCTGAACTTTTGCCACCATCAGTTGATGCTGGTGCAATTCAATTTAAAAATGGTTGCACCAGATTTGGGCAGCTTAGCCGCGTCTTGACTGACCCCTATGCCGCGATCGATTCGCTCCAAAGCGAAGCTGCTATTAGAGCAAATGTTCGCAAAATTTTACCAAAAATTGCTGAGCTAAAAGGTAAATGGAGTCACTGTCTAGTTGCTTTTAGCAATGACAGTTTACCTTTGGTCGGCTCTCTACAAGATCATGAAAATTTACATTTGTTTTCAGGCTTCACCAGTCCAACTGTTTATGTCCCCACCCTAGCTAAAAGGTTTGCGGCTCATGCCACAGGACAAATTGATGAGATCTTACCTTTACTCTCTCCAAAGCGATTTTTATAAAAATCTGTGTTGCAGCACAAATCGCTGTGGTTTAAACCTTGCCATCAATAGTTGTTTTTGTAGCTGAAGATTTACTACCATCTTCGGTTTTAGTTTTTAGGTTATCGCCGACAACTTCTTCATTTGTCAGCACACCCAACAAAAAATCATCAATTTCGGCTCGGGCTGTAACTATGAGATCCAATTGATTGTCTAAACTATCAATTGGATCTTCAAAGGCTGAAAAATCAAATTCACCATCAACATCTTCAATCCTTAGATCATCACTATCGAATTGTAAATCAGGCTGTCTCGATAAGTCTGGAGAATTGAGTAAACCCATAGATACATCTTCAAATTCTTCACCCGACTCTTCCATCAAACTATCTAATAAATTATCGGCAAACCCATAGCTAGGTTCAGTCGATGTATCTAAAGACAATTCATCTACAGAGGGATATTCAATAGATAAATCTGCAAATATTTCGCTAATATCACCCTCGTCATCAGCAATATCTCCAAGCCATGCGTCTGAAAAATTTGAAGAGAATTCATCCGTGAATTCTGTCGGCTCTAAAACAGTTTCCACACTATCGATCTCAGAAGTTATGTCTAACAGGTTTTCAGAGCTTCCCGAATTTAGTTCATCTGATAACAGGCTAAATATTACTGACTCTTCCAAATCCATTGTATCTAATAAATTCAAGCTACCAAGTTCCGATGTTTCACCAAAGTCGATTAGTTCCATATCAGACACTAGTTCATTAGTAAACTCCTCGGTAGATAAATCAGGCTCAGCTAAATGTTCGGTCTGCTGTTCAGAAAACAGGAAGGGTTCTTCAAAATCTAGATCTAAATTCTCTTCATCTAAACTATTGCTTGAATCATTGCTACTCTCAAATGCTATAGATTCATCTAACAACGCCGCTGGATCAGTAACTAATTTATCAAGATAAATTACAGGCTCTTCTTCTAGATCCATCAAATTCGATAGAGAATTTAAATCGTCGGATGTGTCAAAGCCAAACACATCATCTAATAAAGCCTCGTCAGTTTCGGTCATCTCTGAAAAATCTGACATATCAAAACTTGACTGAGGAGCATTCTCGAAGTCGGGTATGTTCACGCCTTGGGACAATTCTTTACTAATAATTTCTTCAGGTTGCCATACAAATTCATCAAATGGATCTTCACCAATTCCTCCTAACTCCTCGCCGAATAATGAAGGGAAATTTGTTTCTGACGACTCTTCAGATGCTTCGGAAAGATTAAATGTTGAGATTTGATCAACTTGTGGAACAGGATCAACAAACTCTTCGCTCTCTTGAATAAGCACGGA
The DNA here is from genome assembly GCA_031412945.1 of Cyanobacteria bacterium SOY_65_metabat_81. GTDB lineage: Bacteria > Cyanobacteriota > Cyanobacteriia > Pseudanabaenales > Pseudanabaenaceae > Pseudanabaena. Next base: position 15,233 of record JANODY010000099.1, on the reverse strand, counting down.
CTCAAAGAGATTTTCTGATTCAACTAAATTAGCTAAATCAATCTCTTTGTCATGTTCTTCTAGCATGAAAGAAAAATCTTCTGATGATAATTCATCTAGTGATTCAGTCAACGATTCATCAAGATAAGTCTCAGTTATTGGAGAATAATCTAACTCAACCGAATCATCAATTTCATGAGCCGATCGCTCGTCAATTGACTCAGTTACTTCCCATATATTGTTGACATCAGGAGTAGATATTTCGCTGTCAGGTAGCTCGTCTTCTAATTCATCAAATGACATCACAAATGATTCTTCAAATAATTTATCTTGGTCATCATGAAGTGCTTCATCTAAGGCTTTGTCAAATGGTGACTCGTCAAATGAAATGTCAAAAGTGTCGCTAAAAGACTCGTTGGGTAAATGTTGAGTTGAATCAGCTAAAGAAGATTCTAATTCTTCATTAAGAATTTGATCAGATGTATAGGATGCGTAATCCTCAAATACATTGGAAACGATGTTTTTTGGAGTGTCGTCAATAGCATCTTCAATCAGAGCCGTTGGTCCAAATATACTCTCAGTTTCAAGACTGTAGTCAACTGACTCAGTAATGGGTTGCTCTATATAAAAAGCATCAAAGTCTGGATCATAGTCAATCTCAACCACTTCAGATTGTGGGATTGATCCAGCGTCAAAGAATGAGTTTGAATCATCTAGGCTAGATTCTATAGTTATGTCTGGAATGGTGAAATCGTCACTGTCATCTAAATCGGGGATGTTGAAATCGACAGATGTTGGCAAGTTAGACAGCACATCATCAGAAATTATAGCTGGAGTCCCAAAAGTCGTATCTTCTAAAAATGAAGAAGTAGCTGAGACAATCATCGGATCGCTAGATGCTTCAACGATCGCCGACTCATTAACTCCTTCCATAGGATTTTTTAGAGTTGGCTCTGCATTGAATGTAGTTAGCTCATCTTCGATATCAACATCAAAGGTATGAATATTCTCAAATTCATCAATATTGCTATCAATATTGTCATCAAAAGAAGATTCGCTGTAGATTTCTTGTTTGAGGTCGGCAAAGAGTGATTCTTCTGATATATCCGTAAGATCTGAGTAAGATACTAAATTTTGACTTTCAAGAACATCAGCAAAGGCTTGCTCTACTTCTAGAAATCCTGAAGTATCCATTGAAGCATCTACAAATCCTTGTACTTGTTCAACTTCTTCAAGTTCTAAATCAAGGTTTGAGATAGCCTCAGAATTTTCTATAGTCTCATTAGAAAGAGATTCTTCAAATATATATCCGCTATCTTCTACATCGCTATCTTCTAAATCACTATCATTTAGTTCTTCATAATCTATCTCAGCTAGATCTTTTTCATGGCTGTCTACTTCAGCGTATTCTGAGGACGAACTTTGTTTTGATTGAGCGATCGCAATTCCTGCAATTGCGGCGGCCGAAACTACCCCGATCGCAGGTACAACCACTCCTAAGCTTTGATTGACATCATCTTGCTCAGTCTCTGCAAATTGCTCAGTCTCCGCAGAGGTATCAAGTAAATTATTAACTGGTTCAGAAGTTGCGGCTCTGTCAGGAATAGAGGCAACTGGAGTAGTGGGCGCTGAAACAGTCGTAACATGAGCATTTATATCGGGTAGGCGGAAGAACTGAATACCTTGCAATAGTTGCTGGGCTTGATTACCCATCGCTTCAGCCTGTTGACGGGCTGATCGGGTTAGGTCGGCAGTGCGTTCAGCTAGTTGGGCGATTTCGCTGATATAACTAGCTGTAGAACCGGCCGCTTCGGCTATTTCTGTACTAGATGTGGTGATAGTTTGTCCAATTTGAACAACTTCTTCCGTAGCAGTTTGAATGCTATAGAATGCTGACTGTGATTCTTCTACACCAGTTGTGAAACCTGAAACTAGACCACTTAAATTCTGTACTTCTACGTCAATCGCCGTTACTACGGTTTGAATTTGGGAAGTGCGTTGTTGCAGTACGGTCAGACCATCGTTGGTTTGAGTCGCCAGATCGTTTACTTGACCCGCGATCGCTTCAAATTCGCGAGCTACACCGCCAAATTGCTTAGGATCTTTCTGTTCGGCAGCCCGGGCCGCCACAAGGGTGGCATTGAGTGCCAGAACTTGAGTTAGCGAAGCAATTTGTCCTTGATCTTGGACGAACTGTTCGGCTAGCCCCACAAATTCGCCCAGTGTCTTCATCCGTTGCACGATCTGGGCTGAGCCTGTCTGCAATACGCTGATTCTCTCGGTCAAGGTGTTAATTGCGGTTTGTCCTGATGCAACTGTATCGCGCACTTCTTGTAGCGATTGGTTGGCGACATTTACTTGAGTTGCCGATCGCTGGGCGATCGCCGCTACTTGCTCCGTCAGGGCTTGTCCTTGAGCAACCGATTGAGCCTGTTCTGCGGAGTTTAGCACCACCGTTCGGGCTAGCTCTTCAAGGTCAGACGCACCTTGGGCAACTTGCTGCGCTGTCCCTAATACACTCGAAATAATTTCAACTAGCTTTTCCCGCAAGCGATTGAGGGTGTCAGCGACCAGTCCTGTGGCGCGATCGCTCACCTGAGCCTCAATGGTGAGATCGCCTTCTTCCATCGATGAAACCACATCGAGCAAGTCACCGACTTCAGCCTCAATGAGTTCAGATTCCGCAAAATTTTGTTGGATCTGGGCTGCTGATACTTGATCCGATGATGCAGTTTGAATTAGTTCATTACGCAGTCGAAACTCGCTGGTTTTGACTTGTTGTAAAGTGCTTTTTAGCGAAAGACTAAGATGATCAATCTCGTCTTTATCTGCCAAATCTAGATCTGAGAGGCCCTGTTGAGTTAAGAACCGATTGCATTCTTCGGTGAGTGGCTGAAGGCGTTTTTTGAGCCTGTTGACAAAACCTAAGACCGCGATCGCTAAGATTGTGCTAATGCCGACGGCTGCGCCGCCCACTAAGATTAATAGCTTGTTAGTGATTTCTGCTTCGGATAGATAGGCGACAACTAGAAAATCACTACCTTCGACTTTGCGATAAGCCCAGAGTTGTCCTGCTGATTGCGTAATTCCTACTGGTTGAGCTTTAGATTGCTGAGCAAGATTGGTAAGCGCTTCGGTTGAAGAGGTTTGAATCGCTTGAAACTGTTGCGATGATGCAACTACTTTGCCACTAGCCGAAACCACGACAAAGCCAATTTTGCTTTCATTGCTACTGTCAGGATAGGTGGCTGTATCATCGCCCAGCGCAAAAAGGTTACTAGCGATCGCGTCAGCAGTGACTACCCCTAAAGTTTTCTGACCATCAGTGATTGGGACATTGTAAGTGATGATGGTCTTGCCTAGAGAGCTATATGGCTCCGTCCAAGACTCTTTTCCTTTGGCGATCGCCGCTTTATAGACGGGACTGCTGATGAGATCCAGACGATTAACAACTAGAAAATTATTGTTGGCACTTGAACCTGCGACTTTTGAGTTAGCAATGTCCAGCGTCAAGCCAGATTTCTCTTTCCAAACGTAAGGCACAGTCGGTTTTGGTACTGGGAATATTAGGCTGCCATTCTGCACAATACCTAGCCCCGCTAGAGTCGCGGACTTCTGTAAGCCATCAACCAACAGTTGTTGGTATGTTTCCACAGTTTTGAGCTTAGGTTGTTGTTGTGAGAAGGCTCTAGCCGATGTCGCCACGCCATCCACAGTTTGGCGCACGGTGGCAAGTTTAACTTCAATCTGGCTAATTTGAGATTCGGCGGCGCGATTAACTTCCCTCTTAGAACTACTTAACAATTCTTGATAAAAGAAGTATCCCAAAACACCCAATCCGATCAACGATGTCCCGATCGCGATCAACAACAAATCTAACCCCATAGAGCCTTTAGGCTTACTCTTTGTGGGGGCGTTTTGGGGCGAATTAGGCGATCGGTTAGGAGATAACTGATCGCTTTTGCCTAAGGAAGTCGCTCGGTTTTTGTTAGGTGTGCTTGCCATACGCGTTCGCTATAAGGAAAGAATCAGATATTTTGGTGAGATCATCCTACACTATACTTGACCAAACTAGCCAAAACTTTAGCAAACTAGCTAAAGCTCTAGTTAGATATTTGCCAACGCTGTGGTTGCCAAATATGAGTAGAAGTAGTTGATAAGACAATTTCTATGGGAGTATACTCGGTCTCTTTAATATTCGCTACTATTTGATTTGTTTTTTTTGTGGAGGCGGTTGTCGCGATCGTTGAAATTGGTATTTCAGATTGACGCTCAGATGAATCCTTAGATATATTCAGGTCAATATCTTGATAATCATCATTGGTAAGGCTACCAATCACCCGATCAACGATTACGCCAATCCCATCAAGATTTTTGTCACTCAAGACATTAGCGCTTTTACTCAGTCTAATCACGGTTAGCGATTCAGTCATCAAAGCTCGTTGCTCTCCCATCACCAATCGTAATAACAGCAAAGGCATCACATTAGCTTGATGATGGATTACGCCCACGATCGCAGATTCATAAAATGGCAGAGCTAAGATCGCATTGCGCTCCACAATCATAATTTCTGAGACTAAAACATCAGGAAAAAGAACCAAGCGATCGCCAACTTTTGCCACAATATATCGATTGTTAGGAGCAATTAGCTTGTCGCGCCACTGATCTAATGTATTTGCTAGGTCAACATCAGAGGTAATCATTTTACTTGCTGCGGCAGTTTATCTAGGGATTCAGACAGTGACTCGCGGCTAATAGGCTTGGTCAAGTAGTCATTAGCCTTAGCCCGTTTTAAACCATAGTCAATTTCTAGTTTAGTATTTTTTGTCGAGCATAAAATCACATACTGATTGGCGACTTGATCATGCGATCGTAACTCGCGTAAAAACTTATAACCGTCTTGATCTGGCAAAACGATATCCAAGAAAATCGCCTTGTAATGATTGTTGATAATCTTTTCTAAAGCACCCGTAGTCGATTCACAAAGGTCTACTTTATGTCCAAGATCTTGCAAAAAAGAACTCAATAAGTGTCTTTGGGTTGCAGAATCATCAATTACTAAAAAATGTTCGCTCATGATCTCTATCTTATGCTTTTTGAATTATCTTAAAAGGTATCTTAGAAACTTGCTTAGACTAATGTATCTGTTGATAAAGGCGCAAGTTCTCTTAATAAGTTACGCAACTCGTCACGAAATTTTATGGTGTCCGACGACGATCGCGGCTTAGCCAAAAAACGACAATTTGCCCAACGCGCTCTGAAGTTATTAGTCATACTGTTTTCAGCAGTAACTAAGACCAGCGATAGAGTCGCTAGTTCCCGTTGACGACGAATTTGTTTGATTAAATCAAAGCCATTTAAACTTGGCATGTTGATATCAATAAATACAATTGTTGGTTTGTATTCCAAAATTCTCGCAGTCGCAATTTCAGCATTGTCCGTAAAATCAACTGGATAGCCCCAGCTTACAAGCAGTCGTTGCATTTGCTGGAGCAATACAGGAGAGTCGTCAACTATATAAACTCTAGGCTCATCTTTAAGAACTTTAGGCGCGGTTACAGGCGGTTTTGTGCCGATCTCAGTCTCTGATTTGCGCTCTTGTAGAGGCATGATTGAGACAATGTTCTTTTGAGCTAATTTATCTAACAGTAAGGCTGTGCGATAAATTGGTTGCTTAAAAGTGTCCGCGATCGCGCAGATTCGATCTTGACCAGTAGTTACCTTAGCAAACAGTGGAAAATTGTCGTTACCAACTCTTGCCAACAAGTTGGCCGCATCCACAAGCTGGACTAGTTGATAAGGATGATTTACGCATTCAAATTTTTGCCATTGTCGCACTTCATTAACGATTGTATTTTCAATCATTGATAGCTGTAAAATCGGCAAATTGATTTCTAAATCGTTGGCTGGTTGCCATACGAAAGAAAAATCTTCTTCTAGGTGTAATGACAACAAATTTTCTAAAACAATTTCCTTTAAAACTTCTTTAGTAACCTCAGGATGTTTTTTAAAAACATTACTGACGAAGGGGTAGCAATAGGGACGGTTGGTTTGGCGTTGCTCCCACTCAGGGATGCGCGAAAAACTAATGCCTTTATTACTATATTTACGAACTAATGTGGGTATTACCTGACCTTCTTCTTCGGCTAAAACCAAGCCTCCACCCGTAAGTAGTAGTTTCCAGCGATGGTGCTTTGTCTCTACTTGGATCACTCCTGTAGAACGACTCATGACGCGCATAGCTGCTAAGAGGATATGTAATGTGGCGCTCCTCACTACCTGTCCGTCCGTTAAGTTGTTAGACACAAGGTCTGAATTAGGCGAAGAACCTGTCATAGCAATTATGTTTTGGGGCTGAGAGGCACTGGGTCAAAAAAATCATAAAAATAATACCGATACGAGAGAAATGCCGCGCTAAACTCTGGAGAGGTAAGCGAACGGCGGGTTTCAACCGTTGACTCTTTCGGGGCGATCATCACCCCTTATATTAATTTATAGATAAATTGTAAATTTACTCCAAAAAATCAAAAAACTGATCGTCTCACCTTAAATCCTATCAATCTTAGACAAATTAGATTGGTTGTCTCAGATACATTAGGCAAATAGATTCTTTTAACTTAGGTGATTGATGTTAGGTGACTCGATTTAGCAGCGCAGAGAATTTAAAAGCAATTTTCGCTCAAACTCGCCACAAATAAAAATATCGGGCTGTTGGTGGGACTACGCCCTGCGATCTTTTTTGGTGGTGCGCTTGCTCATCGACTGCGGTGAAACCGCCCCAACTATATTTTGGGACAGAAAGGGAGGAGTGTCAAATCCTAGGTGTCGGAATCGAACCGACATATCAACGATTATGAGTCGTTTGCTTTACCAGTCAGCCAACCTAGGGGAAATTGGGTTTAAAATCCGTGCTTCTAGCACAGCTTCATATTAGAATATAGCAAATACCGCAAGGCATACGGAAATTCACGCTTGAGAAGCTAGTTGCAAGACTAGGTATCACTGAGTAAGACCATGTTAGGACAAGTCCCACAGGCGATAGTGAGTCCAAGAATCCTCTTGCCTTCAGGCTGAGGAGTGTCAAAACCCTAAGTATTATATGCTATCAACCTACCTTGCAGGTTGCTTGATAGCATTATTAGCTAAATAAGTTTATCATGGCAACAATTCATCCAGAAAAGCGCTTACGCAAGAAGAAAAAGCCGCCCCAAAAATTTCGACTCAGTTACAGTCTGTTGTTGCTGTTGGGGATGGTTGTGGTGGGGTCTGTCGCTGGAATTGTTGCCTATCAGTTTGGCAAACAAGCATTAGAAGGGGTTAATGCATCTCCTGCGGGGATCAAGTTACCCAAGATTAGTCCTACGCGAAAATCAGCACCGAAAACTAAAACCGATAATAAGACTTCTTTTTTTCTAGATGAATCCCAGATTATTGCTGATATAAAATCCCGATCGCAGGAAGAGTTAGGTAGTCTAAAGCGACCCAATTTTGTGGCAAAGGCTAACAGCGATCGCAAGCCGATGTATGTAAAATTTGATCAATCATATAACTCTAATCGAGATCCTTTGGCGATCTCGGCGAGTGCTGATGAGCGCATTGCAGAGCAAATTTCGGCATTGCGCCAAAGGGTTTATGCAAGCGATCGCGCTAATGAAAGCAGGTTTGATCGATGGCTTGACAATAGTGTCAATATTAGTATGCCTTTACTATCGACACCAGTAGAGATGACACCTATCCGTAGCCGTTGGGAGGATCGTGATGCAGCTTCACTCAATTCTAAAAAAGTTAATTCCGAAACTTCTTTAAATATAGAAGTTGTAGCTCAACCGACTAATAGTTTATTTGTCTCCAAGCCGCAGACACCTAGAGCGATCGGTATAAATCAACGTTGATATTTGGCATCTTCTGCGGATTACTAATTTGGTGTAATCGACAAATCGACTCATCAAAATAGTAGGGAACTCGTATTGAATTACTTGTTGAATTATTTGGTAAATTTCCTTCTTGAGAATATTTTTATGGTCGAATGTGTCGATGAATTAGTACGGTAATTATTTTGAGCTTTGAGGCGATCGCTTATGGCAGAATGTCAAAGTAGCGATCGTGCGTTGGTTCATGCCTAAATTAAAATTTTTTCAGTTGATTAGCCCTTTGCAAGCATGGCGCGAAGGTAGTCGATTGCTGAGTGCTAAGTTTTTGGGGGTTTTGTTAGTGGTGCTGCTAGCGACTTTGCCTTTCTTAGAAAATGCTCAGACTGGAGTGATTGGGGGGGCGGCGGCGATCGCATGGTTGATGTTATGGCTCAGCGATCGCCGTGACGCGCAGGATCAGACTGTGCCAATCTGGACACCAATTCATACGCCACTGATCACTTATTGGGCGATCGCCGTAATTGCTACGTTGCTGTCACCTGTGCGCGTCGCCGCTATGGATGGGCTAGTAAAACTCACTATATATATGCTTGCCTTTGTGTCATTGAGTCGATTGATGCGCTTAGGATGGCGATCGATTTTAGTAGGGACATATTTGGCTACGGCTTTAGTGGTCTGTGCCTATGCGGTGCAGCAATGGTACCTCGGCGCACCCGAACTAGCGACTTGGACTGATGTGACCTCTGAGACAGCAGGAATCACTCGCGTTTATAGCTTCCTCGGCAATCCTAATTTACTGGCTGGATACCTGATGCCCGCTTTACCGCTTGGGGCGATCGCCGCCATTCATTGGCGTAGCTGGGGCATGAAAATATTAGGGGCGATCGTAGCGATATTGGGCGCATTTTGTATTACCCAAACTCAAAGTCGCGGTGGACTAATGGGATTGGCTGCCGAGAGCTTCACCCTAGTTCTTTTATTAGTGTATTGGTGGGGCAAGCGGTTGCCAAATTGGACATTGTCTACAGTTTTTGGCGGCATGGCTGGGGCGATCGCCCTAGGGACAATTCTTGTACCGACATTGCGTAAACGGGTAGGTAGTATTTTTGGAACTGAGGACAGTAGTAATGCCTTCCGCGTCAATGTCTGGGGTTCGGTGCTAAACATGATCAAGGCAAAACCAATCTTAGGAATTGGACCAGGCAATAAAGCTTTTAACCAAATATATCCGCAATATCAGCGATCGGGATATAGCGCTCTCGGTGCTTACTCAGTGCCATTAGAGCTAACCGTCGAGACAGGGATTATTGGCTTAGTTTGCTATGGTTGGCTAATTTTCACGATTTTTTATCAAGGATGGATTTCTCTCAACCGCTTACGCCGCGATCGCGACTCTAGCGGCTTATGGATTATTGCGGCGATCGCCACTTTAGCAGGAATGATGGTTCACGGTTTAGTAGATACGGTTTGGTATCGTCCTCAAGTGCAGCTACTTTGGTGGTTAGCGATCGCGATCATCAGCAGTTTTTACATCGTAGTACCTGTAGCAACTACAATTGAAGAAAAATAGAAGAATAACGTTGGTATTACTCCATGAAATCTGGTTTAGTTAGTGGAAAACTTATTAAATGGAAAGACGAAAAAGGATTTGGGTTTATTCAGCCAGCCGATGGAAGCGTAGAGGTGTTTTTACATATATCTGAAATAAAAAATTCAACTCGTCGTCCTATTTTACATGACACAATTTACTACTATACTGCTGCTAAAAATGGTCAAGTTTCTGCCATCAATGCTTTCATTTTGGGCGCAAGAAATAAGTCAGTAACAAGTAAAGGTATAGCTAAACAACCATTTCCTTTAATAAGTACTTTATGCCTATCAATTTTACCTTTAACTGGAGTAGGTCACTTTACTTGGAAAATGGCTAGCATACTTCCAGTACTTAATTTTTTACCACTAGTTCTATATATTTGGATGAGTTTAATTACTTTTAATTTGTATGCTGATGACAAGTACCGAGCAAATCATAAACAATGGCGAACTTCAGAAAGAACTTTGCATTTATTTGAGCTTTGTGGAGGATGGTTGGGAGGATTTATAGCCCAAAAAATGCTGAATCATAAAAATATTAAAAAGTCATATCAAATCGAATTTTGGTTGGTTGTGATAATACATTACTTTTTTTGGATTGTATGGCTAATTTTTAGTGAAGCATATTTAAAACAAATGGCTCCTATAAAGTTGTGGAGATAAGTGAAAATATATTTATCTATGAAGTGCAGTTACTTTGGTGGTTAGCGATCGCGATCATTAGCAGTTTTTACATTGCTCCTGAAGTTCCCACAACAAATAAGGAGTCAGAGAACTGAATTATTTGTAGGATGCGTTAGTGTAACGTAACGCATTTATTAAGCAAAAATGATGGGTTACGCGATCGCTAATTTATCCTACATTTAATTTCAACAACTTACTTAGAAATTAAGCTGACCAACAAGTTTTATCCCTATGCCTTTTTCAGATAGCTGACGAGCTTGAGTGCTATTTGGCAAAATATGATTTCCATTAGAAGCAATCCAATAAAAACTCTTTTTACCTTCGTTTAATTCAGGAGCATCCTTCACCAAAAAATCTTTTAACCACTGAAATTTATTTAAGACAGCTTTAACTTCATCTGTCTTAGCACCATGTACTTCAATAAAATATTTTCGGTCATCATATCCAACCACATAATCCCAACGGCAAGCATGTTTATAGAGTTGCATATCCTTAAGAGCAGAATCAATATCAACACTACCTTCACACTTCATTGTGTCAGTTGGTTTGACCTTACTACTATGTTTTCCTAGTGCTTTTAAGCCACTTTCATAAGCATCTTTTAGCAGAGGAGTAGATTCGACAGCGTTCTTAAAACTGTTTTTAGGTTGCTTTTTTAAACTCATAATGTATCTTGAACTGCCTGAGAAACAACTTCAGAAGCTTTGCTGCTAAAACTAGTTAAACCACCCCAATCAGCCGTTGATAAGTCTTCATCAAATGGATCTAATGATGAAATATCCCGCACCTCAACACCATCTTCTTTTTTATCAAAATAATAGGTAGAAAATTTCTTGTTTTTGAGGATATTTTCAAAAAGTTCAGTAATAGGCGGTGATGGTTTTAAATCAAAAAGTTGATAGAGATATTTAACATCAGAATTGCTATTTTGTAAGTTGCGAATTGCCCAAACTGCTTCTAAAAGGACAGGTGAATGGGTAGAAATAAGTAAACGATAACCTCGGTGTAATAGTTCTAAACACATTAAAATAACTGACAAAATTGCGCGTGGATGTAAACCCATTTCTGGTTCTTCAATAACCACAAAGTCAATATCTGGTTTCTTGGAATCTCCTGATACAGGCATTAACCAATAAAGCCCTAACAATAAAGGCATAAACTCTCTTTGACCAGCCGACCAAGCCATAAATGGTAACAAATTGCCATTAACATTAATTTGAATACGTTTACGCATTTCAACTGTATTTAATTCAACTTTAGCGCCATGAAAAATACTGGCATCAAGAGCATCACTTATCTCTTGTCTGATTCTTCCTGTTTGAGGAAAAATAGCATTATCTTTGTCTTTATTCATAAACCCTTGTTGCATTAGTAAACGAAGATGTTCGCTAAATCTACAAACAACATAAGGATCTCCAATTTCAAAATTAGTAAATGAACGAGGCCAACCATTCTCAAGAGTTAAAACACGTTGAGCAGGCACAAAAAATATGCGCTCAGGATAGCCGAAAGATTCGTTTTCCTCTAATAGTTTTTCATATGGTAATAGAGCATCTAGATATACTTCTTCGTTGTTAAAAAAGACTTTTGTACTATCGCTCCACAGATTTTGCATTCCTTCGCCAAAGTAAAGCTCATTGAAACTGGACACATCTTCTTCCCAGTGATATCCATATTTCATGAGAGTCTCTCCAATATTCTCACCATCAACTAACAACTTTATGAGTTGTAATAAAATACTTTTCCCTGTGGCTTGAGGACCAACAAAAAGAGTTATATCAGCAAAATCTATATTTGCACTCTTAATTTGACCTAGATTTTTAATATTAATATTAAATTTTGTCTTTAGGAGTAAGCTCATAAGTCAATTAGAAAATACTAAAGAGTTGATAGGAAATCGATTAAAGCTTGATTTTGTTCGTCCGTGCCAACGGTAATGCGTAACTTATCAGCCAGTCCTGTTTGATTGAAATAGCGAACTAAAATGCCAGATTCTTTGAGTTTTAAATAGATCTCTTCAGCATTGCCTTGGGGTGGAGTAGCCAACACAAAATTACCGTGCGACTCTAGTACCACAAATCTTAGATTTTCAAGATCGTGGGTGAGCTTTGTGCGAGAGATTTTGACCTTTTCGGCATTGGCATTTTTATAGTCTTGATCGCGCATAGCAGCCGTACCAACAGCGATCGCGATCGCATCGATGTTATAGCTATCCTTAACCTTAAATAAACCTGATAAAAGCTGAGGATTTGCCACGCCAAAGCCCAAACGTAAACCTGCCAGCGAATACCCCTTCGACAAAGTGCGTAACACGATCACATTGTCAAACTCTCTCACCAAGTCCAGCGCCGAATCTTCCGCAAAATCGACATAAGCCTCATCGATCGCCAAGATTCCTGACACTTGTTGCGCCAATTTGCGTAAATCATCCAAAGGCACTGAATGCCCCGAAGGACTGTTGGGCGAAGCAATAAAAGTTACGGCTCCATTTGCCGCCACAAGCTCGGCGATCGGCAACTCAAAATTTTCACCATACGGCACTTCCACCACTTCCGTAGGCTGCATCGCCGACAAAGTGCGATAAAGCACATAGGTGGGCATCGGATAAACCACCTTGCGATCGCGCCCTTCCGCACAAGCCCGAATCAAAATATTTAAAACATCATCACTACCATTACCAACAATCACCCAATCTTTAGGTACGCCCAACACATCACTGACAGCTTGGCAAAACTCATGGGCAAAAGGGTCAGGATAGCGCCGCAATGCATCAGCATCAACATTTTGTAAAGCAGTGATCGCCTTAGGTGAAGGCGGATAAGGATTTTCGTTAGTATTCAGTTTAATGATTTTCATGCCAGACTTAGGCTGTTCGCCAGGAACGTAAGCAGTCATCGCATCAATGGCGGGGCGGAAATAGCTCATGGGAGAAAGTAAAAAGTAAAGTTTTATTTATTATTAAGTAAAAATGGGTGCGAAGCGCCCACTTTTACGAAGTTTTGTCTCGAAACATGGGCAAAACTTCATTACAAAAAGCTTCAGTTGCCTTAGAACGATAACGGTTTGGATTACGAATTTGCAATAACATCCGCTTGATCACCACCCCATCAATCCGCACTTGTTGCAAAGCGCCCATCTGCAACTCTTTTTCGATCGCCGTCACTGATATAAATGCTGCCCCTAATCCCGCCTGTACTGCATTTTTAATCGCCTCAATCGAATTTAACTCCATCGCGATCGCCAACTGACGCGGATCTACACCACTATCAAGCAACACGCGATCGATCGCCTTACGAATCGTTGATTGTGAATCAAGGGTAATAAATTGCAACTTATACAACTCCTCAATCGGCAAAGCTCCCACCTGAGCAAGTTCATGAGAAGTTGGTAGAATTAGCGCTAGTTCATCTTCGGCATAAGGTGTAATCTCTAAAGAATCTTGCAAATCGGCAGGAATTTCTCCCCCAATTATCGCCAGATCCACTTGTCCATTGGCAACGCTCCAAGCCGTTCGCCTTGTAGAATGGACATGGAGTTGCACTGAAACTTCAGGATATTTCTTGCGAAATAAACCAATCATCTGAGGCATTAAGTAGGTTCCTGTCGTTTGACTAGCACCTATAATTAGAGTCCCACCATTGAGATTTTGCAAATCATCAATGGCGCGACAAGTCTCTTGACAAAGACTCAAAATGCGATCGCCATAAGAAAGCAACAACTGTCCAGCCTCAGTCATCTGCGCTCTGCGCCCCCCGCGATCAAACAAAGGCACATCTAGCTGACGCTCTAGATGTTGGACTTGCAAACTAACAGCAGGTTGTGACACATACAGACTATCAGCAGCGCGTTTAAAGCTGCCTTCAGCCGCGATCGCCTTCAGAATGCGTAATTGGTCTAGGGTAAACGGTATATCGATCATAGAAGCAGCGTGAGAAAAAATGAGTCGGGAGGTTATTCAAGATTTTTTAAATTTGCCAGGAGTTGTGGGGATCGCCCTCACAAATCGGCGAATGCGCCCCTATTTTTATGGGCTAGATGCCGTATTAGATAGGACAAAGCAAGCATTAGGACAAGGAGTGTTGCAAGTCGTTGAAAACTTACCAGAAGGATTTGAATCCTTTGAGTTTCACTTTGCCAGTCATGTTGTCTTTATTTACAAACTAACCCATGGGCTAGTCCTACTCGTACTCACAGATAGTGGGCTTAAGGCTATTGACTATCGGCGGGGCATCACCAAAATCAAATACCTGATCGAAACAGATACATACAACACAGTCGCATACTTTAAGCTCCTATTGGGATCAGTAACTCAGCATTCTTTGCCAAGTACAAATTGGAATTCTAACAACGCCCAAGCGTCAGTTCAAGCAAATACTCAAGCTCAACCAACCACACATAGCTTTACTAATCCCATTGATAATCCTCAAAAGACAGTCCCATCAACACTTCCTAGCTCAATAGCTAACCAGAGCAATCAGATCCCTACTGCAAACAACAGTAGTAGAACTCAGCCAAACATCACTAAATCCCAAACACCTCCCACCACATCTTCAACAACTCCTGCGGCGACCACATCTTCAAGAGAAACTGATCGCATCAATAAATCAGTATCAGCCAAAATCGACATACAAGAGTATAAGTTAGATGAACTTTTAGTCGCCTTAAATAAACTAAGTAACTTTACAACCCAATATCTTGGCAAGGTCGTAGTCACCAACTACTGGAAATCTAGCCGTCCTGAATCAGCTTGGATCACCGAATTTGAAATCGATCGCAGTGGACAAATATCTCACCCCAAACAAGCCGCGATCGCCTGTACCCCAGCCCAACAAGAACAGATTTACTCATGGGTGACAGCCTATGTCAAACGCTGCAAACAAGTTATTCGTAACTTCGATCAAATGCTTGAGCAAGACTGCCTCGATGAACGCCAAAGAAAAATACTCCTAACCAAAACTTAAAGATCGCGATCGGCTTAACAATTCTAAGCAATTTGGCGGGAACTACTCTATGCGTATACCTTAAATGAGCTAAACTAATCTTTAATATTAAGGGGAACAATTGTAGAGGCAAGTTAATAATGGCTAAGCGTGTAAGAATTGAGCCTAT
>JANODY010000098.1:0-15462 GCA_031412945.1 Cyanobacteria bacterium SOY_65_metabat_81 | reverse complement strand
AAGAACTGCTGCCATATCACCGTTTAAGATCGCTGTTATATTTAACCTTAAGCCATCAAATTCTCGACTGTGAATTATTCCTGCGGCATCGGAGGCTAACTCTACATATTGACCATTTTCTAAAACAAACCAATCAATTTGCCGATCTAATGTTCGCCAGACAATATATTCCTTTACGCCGTTACATTCATAAACACGTTTTTTGGCGTGCAAATCGTAGGAAACAGTACTTGCGGCGATTTCGACAATTAGTTCAGGAGCGCCCGTAATATAACCATCCTCATCAATGCTCGCATTGCCGCCTAATCGAAATAGGACTGCGTCTGGCTGCGGCTCGTTGTCAGCATCAAGGCGAACTGTCGGCTCGATACCGACTTTTAAATCAGCCATTATTGATTGATATGTAATTAGCCAACCAATGATTCGACCATGTGGTTCAGCGTGGGGAGTAAAACGTAAGGGAGAAGCCACGTATACGAGTCCTTCGATGAGTTCTGCTTTTTTAATGTTTGAGGCTGTATAACGTCGTTCAAATTCAATACGATTTAGGCGATCGCCGTTTTCGAGAGTGGTCAATATTGGCGCAGAATTAGCAATAACCATAGCTATTAAAGATCTTGTAATCGTAATCTGACTGAATCACCGTGAGAGGGCAAGCCTTCGGCTTCGGTAAGTAAGGCGATCGCCCCTGATACTTCTTTGAGAGCTTCGGGACTATATTGAATCAAACTGGAATGCTTGAGGAAAGTCTCGACACCTAGCGCCGAGGAATACCGCGCCCCGCCACAAGTGGGCAAAGTGTGATTGGGCCCAGCGAGATAATCGCCAACGGCTTCGGGTGTGGAATGTCCAATAAAAATCGCTCCTGCATGACGAATTTGATCGATCAATTGCCAAGGATCTTCAATTTCTAATTCGAGGTGTTCGGGTGCAAACTGGTTAGATAGCTCGGCGGCGGTTTTTAGGCTATCGACAACCACAATTAAGCCATAATGGGCGATCGCCTTTTCCGTCATCAATCGACGCGGATGATTTTCTAGCATTCGGTTGACTTCTTCAGCGACGCGATTAGCAAGACGCGAATCATTGGTGAGTAATATTGAAGCGGCCATCTGGTCATGTTCAGCTTGGGCAAGCATATCTGCCGCCACATAGGTCGGATGAGCGCTAGCATCGGCAATAATTAGCACTTCAGAAGGTCCTGCGATCGAGTCAATGCCCACCCGCCCAAATACTTGTTTTTTAGCAAGGGTGACATAGATGTTGCCTGGTCCTGTGATCACATCGACTTTAGGAATGGTTTCTGTCCCATAAGCTAAAGCGGCGATCGCTTGCGCTCCGCCCACCCGATAAATTTCTTCCACGCCCGCCACCTGAGCCGCCACCAAAATGGCAGGGTTCATTGTGCGCTCCTGACCGGGGGGAGTAACCATGACAATGCGTTTAACGCCTGCGACTCGTGCAGGTACGGCGTTCATCAATACCGTACTTGGATAGGCTGCCTTCCCCCCCGGAATGTAGATACCCGCAGCATCAACGGGGGTATAGCGCTTGCCTAACACCACGTCTTTATTGCCAAAATGTACCCAACTTTTAGGGACATTCATTTTATGAAAATCTTCGATACGCTGATGCGCCATTTCGATCGCCTTGAGCAGATCGCCTTTAACTTGCTGATAAGCCGCATCAAGCTCTGATCCACTTACGCGCAACTCCGCCGCCGTGAAATCTTGATGATCAAATTCAGAGGTGTAGTGCAGCAGAGCCGTATCGCCCTTGCGTCTAACTGTTTGAATAATCTCGGTGACAGTCGCCTCTTTGTGGATCATCTGATCGTCATAGATGCGATCGCAAATCCGCTTGATTTCGGATTCTGCTTCAGTTCTCTGGGTGACAATTCGTAGCATAGATTGTGACGTAAGAAGCGAGGATTAATGCTAGCTTAACCTGTATTTCGCTAACTTGTGTAACCCAAAGCTGAAAGTATTCTAAAGATTTTTATCCGCCGAAACAATAAAATTGGTTTCATAATGAGAATTGCTGACTATGGGCAAAATAATTATGCAAACAACCGATCGATCGCGTCCAATTCATGGGGGAAACCGTCAATGGGCGGCAAGTATTGCGGGTGCTGCTCCCGAAAGTATTTTAGATTTTTCGGCAAGTATTAATCCTTTAGGACCGCCAAAATCGGCGATCGCCGCGATCCAATCTCATTTAGCTGAGCTTAATCATTATCCTGACCCAGAATACACATTACTCAGGCAGGCTTTGGGCAGATTTCATCAACTGTCGGCAGATTGGATCTTGGCAGGAAATGGCGTGGCGGAGCTATTAACTTGGGTGGGGCGAGATTTTTCCCAATTATCGGCAACGGTGCTATTCACCCCTACTTTTACCGATTACGATCGCGCTCTTAAAACTTTTGATTGTGAAGTAGAGAGATACCCGCTCTTATCTAAAAATAAGACCTTCTGTTTAAATGTAGATTTAAATGCGGAACTTCCAAAGATTACTAATTCACACACAAAGGGAATCTTAATTAATAATCCCCACAATCCCACAGGATATTTATTTTCTAGAGATAGCCTGTTGCCTTATCTTGAGCAGTTTGCCTTAGTCGTAATTGATGAAGCGTTTATGGATTTTCTGTCACCTCAAACACAGCAAAGTTTAATCGACCTAGTTCCATTACATCCTAATTTAGTAATTTTGCGATCGCTGACTAAGTTTTATAGCTTACCCGGTTTGCGATTGGGCTATGCGATCGCCCATCCTCAACGCTTAGCCCGTTGGCAAGCATGGCGTGATCCTTGGTGTGTCAACACTTTGGCAGCAGCAGCAGGGATTGCCGTTTTAGAAGATATCGACTTTCAACAACAAACATGGGCTTGGCTCGATCGCGCAAAATCACAATTATTTACAGGGCTATCTCAAATATCTGGATTAAATCCATTCCCAAATGCCGCCAATTATTTATTAGTGCAAACCGAATTTGCGGGTTCGCTTTTACAAAGGAAATTATTGCAAGATCATAAAATTCTGATTCGTGATTGTTTAAGTTTTCCTGAGTTGGGCGATCGCTATTTTCGGGTCGCCGTGCGTTTAGAAAACGAAAATCAGCGACTAATAGAAGCATTACTCGCCGCATCGCGATCGTGATTTTTACTCTTAAGGACGTTGACAAACAATCTGTTGAAGAGTTTTAACTAGTTCTTCTTCTCGATATGGCTTGCTAAAATAAGCATTTGCACCAAGCTCTAAAGCAAGCTTTTGATCGTTCTCATTATTTCGTGCCGTTAGTACTACTATCGCTAAACCGTGAAGAGCCGTGTCAGCCCGAATGTCCGTCAAAAGTTTAAATCCTTCCATTTGAGGCATCTCCAAATCCGTAATCACAATATCTATATCCAATCCTGTTTGTAAACGCTTATTTAAAAATGCGATCGCCTCTTTCCCATTTTGAACTTGTTCTGTCACAAATCCTGACTTTGATAGAGTCATTGCCAAATAACGCCTAACGTTGGCAGAAGATTCTACAATTAAGATTTTAGGCTGAGGCGATCGACCTAACCATTGAACTGTTTGATCCACCACACTCGGACTATTAAACTCATGCGGTGGATCGGTCGCCCCAAAAAAATCACACAAATCACTTAAATCATCTAAACCTGAATGCTCACTGTGAGAATTTAATACAAAATTATTTGATCTTGATGACAAACATTGACCGACTAGCTCTGACGGATTTAGCAAAGTCACAGCTTGATTATTGCCTAAAATTACTGTCCCATTAAAGATTTTAGGAAGCGAAATATCTCCTTCGATTTGACAAAAAGTTACTTCCTGCTCACTCCCACAGCCATCAGTTTTTAAGGCAAAAAGATCTTTCCCCTGCTGAATTACAACAAAGGAAGGTACAGCCGATTTATCGCTTTCTAGGCGACCTGTTGATTGTCGAGATGGATTAGTCTGTAGATGAGCCTGTAAAAGTAAAGAAGATTGGTTCAAGTTATGCCGACAATTGAGCTTAAGAAAAGTGTTGATTTTAACAATTGGAATCACGCGATCGCGCCACAACAAAGTCTCTTGCTCGCCCTTGGTATTTTCGCTAATCTGCATCGGCAATACTTCTAGAACTGACTTACTGGGGATGGCAAGACGCATTTGATCAATATTAATCAGCAACACTCGCATTAAAGTGAGCGTATTCGGCAAAACTATTGTGAATTCAGAACCCTTACCGATTTGAGACTGGACAGAAATTGTACCTTCAACTTCCCATAATTTCTTTTTGATAGCGCTCAGCATGACATCGCTTTGAGAATATGACATGCTATTTGATAGATTCTCAAAACCACGTCCATCATCAATAATCGTAATTATAGTGCTGTCATCAGTCTGGATCGCAATAATCTCGATCTTGCCCTGCGTCTCTTTCCCATGCAGTTTACGCTCACTCGGAGATTCAATTCTATGTTCACAAGCACTATGCAGCAATAGTTCCAGAGCCTCGGAAATTATGGCTGATAGCGATCGTTCAATCCCGACTTCAGCGCCTTGAACAATTAGATCAATCCTCTTGTCGTATTGTAAGCACAAATCACGCAGAATTCTCGGAAACTGTTTGACAATGCTAGAAATAGGATAGTTTAATGCTTGACGAGATAGTTTCTGCAAATACTGCACATCCTGACTCATCACAGAGACCTGCTGCTCAGCAAGATTAAGAACATGCGATAGTCTGTCAAAACTAGATTGCGAATTAGACGATTGCGAATTAGATGATTGAGAATTTAATAGATGTTGGCTTCTGTGAGCTTCTTCTGCTAACGTCCGTGCTTCACTCAAATAAACATCTAAACTACTTTTACGAATTAATAACTCTTCTGATAAATCGCCTAATAATTCTAAATGATTTAGAGGCATACGGATCGTAGCATCATTAGATGAAGCAATCGCAGTATCGACATTTAAATTTAAGGCTGGGTGAAGAATCTCTCTGTCACGAATATTTGTTGACGTAAAATCGCCCCAATCAGATTTGTTGTAATTATTGTTGTTCTGGTAAATCGGTGATTCTTCGATCGCCGTATCAACATCAGAAGTAGGATAATCTTGATTTTGGGGTGTCTCTGACAAGCCTGAATCACCATCTAAGTTCAGATTAGAAAGTTGATCAATAAAAAGCATACTTGCTTCTAGATTCTCAATGGATTCTGATAAGTCCCAAAACATATTATCATCATCTTCCGACTGTTTAAAATCTTCTGATTTATCAAAGTCTTGATCAAAGTCTTGACTGTCATTAGACATATCAAAATTAAGCTGGTCAAAACTACCTTCTAGCTGCTCTAGTACAGAGTTTTCAACATCATTAATTTCAGCCCAAGATTCAGGTGACGAAAACTTAGTCCAGTCATCTTCAAAATTATTTTTAGATGAATTCTCAATGGCAATCAGATTCTCTCGACCATTCCAATTAACACCCTGTAATTCAGTTTCATCATCACTGCTTACCAATATTGGAACATCTAATATTTGCTTAGTAGATGAATCTGAAAATATGTTTGCCAGTAAATCTGGCATCGGTAATTTTACTTCTTCACTATCTTCAATAAAAGGATCTAAGAACAGATCCGCTTCCTCCGCAAAGTCTCTTCTCAATAAACTAGGAAATAAACTTGTGAGTTCATCGTTTGAACTTTCTAGTGAACTTTCTAATAATTCATGAGATTTTGAAGGCTCTTGATCATCTACTTGAATTAATAGAAAACCATCTAATTGATCTAAATCATCTAGATTACTTGATAGATTTTTTTGCTTCAGATCTAATTGATGATTAGCCGCTACATCAAAATCTATATCGAATAAATGTAAAGCCTCAGAGGTATCATCTAGATTGAAAGGTTCATTTGTTTTGTCTTCAGTGAGAATGATTTCAGTCATCACAAGATTAATCCTATCTAAAGTATTGTAAATTTTGCTCGACATATATTCGGTGACGAGGATGACAGATCTAATAATCTATCGAGTTTTAAAATGAGCTAAAGATTGCTGTAAATTTCCAGAATATTGCTTAGTTACCTTCATAGATTTAGATACTTCTGAAGAAGAAGAAAGAGTCTTTTTCGCAATATGAGATATGTCTTGCATCAAATTTGCCACGCCTTCTGAAGTCTGGACTTGAGAAGTTGTCGCATCCACGATCGACGACATCAATCCATCAATCTGCTGCGATATTTGAGCGATTTGTTGCAGACTATCTTTAGCCGCGATCGCCAATGTAGAGCTTTGAGCAACTTGATTGCTACCCGACTCAACCGCCGCCATCACCGCATTAGTCTCATACTGAATATTGCTGAGTAAATTTTCTATTTCTTTAGTCGCTGCAACTGAGCGCGATGCGAGTTCTCCAACCTCCTCCGCAACCATCCCAAATCCACCGCCCACAAGTCCTGTCCGAGAAGCCTCTAGCGTGGCATTAATTGCCAAAAAGTTAGTCTTAATCGCAATTTCATTAATCGAAGAAATTGCTTTAGAAATCTTTTGAGATGCTTCGCCCAAATGTTTTACTCTCTTAGCTGTGGTTGAGACCGTATGTTGCAACTCGCCAACTTTCTCCATTACCGCATCAATGGAACGATCGCCATCGGATAGTTTCTCAGCCACTATTAGCGATGATTGGATCACTTGTTGGCTATGGTTAGCGATTGTCGTTGCAGATATCTGCGACATTTGGGCTGTATTTAGCGATCGCGTGACCGCATCAATCTGCCTGTGCGAAACACTAGTAAGATTAGCGATCGCTTGTTCATTCTGTCCAAGAGAAAAATTAACTTGATTAGCTGATGATCGAACCTGACCAACCACATTTTGTAATCCACGCATGACATCATCAAAAAATATCGCCACATCAACAAAATTTCCATCGATCGCCTTAGTGGAGACCGTAAGATCCCCATCAGCCAGAGCTTGAACATCCCTGAGCATTTGCATTAACTGCCCCTGAAGCTCTTCCTTCTGTTGGCGATAGCTCTGGACTTCAGCATTGCGTTGTACCATCTCAGATCGAACTTTTTTACCTAACAGCAATATATTTTCATCCGACAAATCACCATCTTGAATTTCTGGCTTTTCTTCCCGCGCCAGTTTAGACAACACCTTAAAAAGCTTCACAACTTGCATTTGCAAGCGCTGCTGCTCTTGTTCCTGCTTCTGCATCATGCTCTGGAATTGTCCAGACATTTTATTGATACTTGATGAAATTTCTGATAGCTCATCATTCCCTTTAGTGCTAAGATTTTTAGGATCGTTTCCCAAAGAACTATCCGCATTTCCTACTTTTAGATCTTGCAAGGCAAGCCGAATATCTTTGAGCCTAGTACTTAAATTTCGAGACAATCCGAAGGCGATCGCCGCAGCTAGTAAAGGTGTCGCGCCGATGCCAATCCCAATTACCAGCAGTAAATTTTGATTACTGGCGATCACTTTAGTTTTGTCTATCGCCGTTAGCACACTCCAAGGCAATATGTCATAGCTCTGCATGTTGAGAACAGGTGCATAGGCAAGGATTTGGGCATTGCGATCGCCCCTAGTTACCTCCGTTAAGTTATTAGCGCTCAAATCATTAGATTGAGAAGATCGTAAATCGGGAATCATGGCAAAATTAGCCGTTGCATCCTCTCCGACTGTGACAGATTGAGAACTAGTAATATATTTATTGCTACTATCAATCACATAGAAATCACTGCTTGTAATGTTGGTTAGTCCATTGCTCGTCAACGCAGTTGCTAATTTTTGAACAGGAATCTCCACCTGTAAAAACATACGCGCAGGTGGAGAACCCTGTGGAGAGACCGAGTTCTTAACTAAAGTAACTGCATAAAAAGAGGCTTGATCCTTTCCAACAATAGGATTAGTCAGCAATACATTATCGGCAGAATCGGTCTTGCCTAAAACAACAGGATTGAGGGCTTGCAAAATCTTAGAATTACTAGACTGAGCGATCAACTCACCACTAGGGCTAAATAGAGCAATGCTCGTATATTGCGGATAAGCTTGGCTATAAAGATTTAAGCGGTTTGTCAATTGTTGTTTATATTGACGTTGCTGCGCGATCGGCAAAGAGGCTAAGGGCTTAGTTCCTTTGCTATCTGCGACTAAAGCTTGTCCAGCGTCAGTCGAGACTAATAACTTTTTCAGCACGCCCACATCATTAACTTGCTGTTTCAAGAAAATTTCAGTAGACTTGGCTAAGGCGATCGCCTGAGACTGTTGTCCCTGCTTAACTTGGCTCAAAAGCAAGCCATCGCCGATCTGATAGGCGGCGATCCCTAAAGCGATCGCAGGCACAGTCGCGACTAGCGATCCCCACAGGATAATTTTTTGTCTTAAGCTGGAAAAATTAAACAAATCTTCCAAAGCGATCGGTTTAGCTATTTGCACTCCATCTCTATCTTCCCAACGCTCTTGAACTTTATCTTGATTCCCAAAAACATGCTCAAGGTTACTTGCGGGAGATATATCTTTCAAGTTCTGGCAATTCTCAATGGTATTATCTTCCCCCTGTCTACTTGTTCTCTCGATCGTAGCTATTGTTTCAGTCAACTTTGATGGTTGAGATTCTTCGCTGCTATCAACAAACATGCTGCTATCAACAAAGCTTTGTGTTTTCTCATCCCAATGCACGGTAGTTTCTTGAGTTTCTTGAGGCTGTGATGTTTTTTTGAACAATGCGGCGATCGCAGGAGGTGGAGGAACTGTGCCCTTTACAGACGCTTTCATATTAGCTAACTCCACATTAGCCAATAGAGTCGAATCAGGATCTGTGAATATTTGATTAATCTCAATCCCACTTTTGGGTCTTATCTGACTGCCCAACTTTCCATTATTATTTTTGGCGCTATTGCCGTTGCCGTTGCTAATGACACCGATGTTGTTAGCACTAGCCCGATCGCCATTGGTATTGACAGCACTAGAACTGATTAGTTGAGCCGGTTGACTTACAATTTGCTTCTTGTCGTTAGAGATTAGATCAGGATGGACTAATTTCTTTTCCGATCGCAGATTAGCACTAGCAATTTGATTTTGAATCTGAGCCAACGAAGTACTGGCAAGATCGAGTAAATCAGGATCATCTGTCAGAGACAAGACCTGTTGATATTGGACCTTAGCATATTCAATTTTTCCCGCCTTACGAAAAGTTGCGCCCAGCCAAATATGCAGCTTGGGATTACGAGGATCTTCGTACAGCAGTTCCGAGAATTGCTGCATTGCCTCTTCATACCGACCCTCTGCATAGGAGTGTAGAGCCGCCTGATACTGCGCTGTCACCATGATCGTCCCTATATGAAATACGTCTAACTTGTTTCAAAAAAGAGGCTTGTGTCTCGACAAAACTCCTAATAAGTAGTTGGGCATAATTTAGATATAAAACCTAAGAAGCTGTAGCTCACGCTGCGCGTGCGCTACAGCCTTTCGGGTTTTATATTTAATTGCACTTAGCCACTTAATACAATTAAACTTATTTATATATAAATTCTCCAGCGCCATTTTGCTTGTATTTATTAAAAAAAGTGCTATCCTAATAAAGGATCTGTTGTACTCAGTTGTATAGAAATTGAAAAAACTGGTTTTATTGCTTGGATGTGATTGGCTCCTCAATGTGAAGCTTGGAGATAGACGCGAGTCTGACCCAACCCTCTCTTGGGATGATGCCTGTGAAGGACCTAGTATGTTCCGATCGACCCTCTAACTCTTGGGCTTGTTATCACTTTTAACAACCTAGGTCGATCGCTTCTCATCATGGAGAAGACTAAATATTTTTCAAAACTAAATAAGCACTAAAACAACTATTCAGAATAGGGATTTTTCTAGCGTGCATGATCTCAAATTGACTTTATCTGTCTTTTGATAGATGTATATTGTCATAAACGTGCTGTGCGTCATGATAAAAATCATATTTCTTGAGGTGTTCGATGTCGCTCGTTTTGTTATTGAAGATTACGCAATTTTTTCGCATACATCTACAACACATAACATCTAGGAATAGAAAGAATCATGAAACGCGAACTACTTAAACAGACTGTTGAACACATTGATATCAAAGCATTTGATGTGGTTGGATTGGTTGACGCAATGGCTAAGACTGCTTTTCAAGGTCGCAACCTTGGACGGGCTGCTCATATCTATGACAACATGATTCAAGACAAAGACTGCGCGATCATCTTGTGCTTGGCGGGTTCTTTATTTAGTGCGGGACTTAAGGGAGTTGTTTACGACTTGATCGCCAACAACATGGTGGACATGATTGTCTCTACAGGCGCAAACATCGTTGACCAAGACTTCTTTGAGGCTCTCGGCTTTAATCACTATGTTGGTGATACCTTTGCTGATGACACAGTATTGCGTGACAATGCGGTCGATCGCATCTATGACACTTACATTGACGAAGATGAATTGCGTATTTGCGACATGACGATCGCCAAAATCGCCAATTCTCTGCCTCCTCGCCCCTATTCTTCTCGTGAATTTATTCACGAAATGGGTGCATATCTGGACAAGAATGCTAAAAATCGTCACTCCGTAGTATTGGCGGCTTACGAGCATCAAGTTCCTATTTTTGTCCCTGCTTTTAGCGATTGTTCCGCAGGTTTTGGCTTAGTCCATCATCAGTGGTTCTCGCCTGAAGAGCATGTCAGCATCGACTCTGTCCGCGACTTCCGCGAACTGACTCAGTGCAAGTTGGCAAGTCCTCACACTGGCTTATTTATGATCGGCGGCGGTGTTCCGAAAAACTTTGCTCAAGACACGGTGGTTGCGGCCGAACTGCTCGGCTTTGAAGCCGCCATGCACAAGTATGCGGTTCAAATCACCGTTGCTGACGAACGCGATGGCGCTCTGTCTGGTTCGACTTTGAAGGAAGCTCATTCTTGGGGCAAGGTTGATATCGTCCAAGAACAAATGGTCTTCTCTGAAGCAACTGTCGCTTTGCCTCTGATTGCTGGTTATGTCTATGGCAAGAAGAATTGGTGCGATCGCGCTCCTCGTCAATTGGCTCAAGTATTTAACAAGCCATTTGTAAGTGCTTTTAGCGGTATGCCAATTCCTGTTGGCGTGTAGCGATAGCAAGAGAAACAAAAGGCGACGCGATGCGTCGCCTTTTTCTTTTTGGGATTGCTAGAATTCCATTCAATTGTTGTTTTTTAACCAATGAAAAAAAAATTTCCTTGGCTGCGATCGCTAGTTGTCTTAGGTGGCTTTGGTCTAGTAATTTCGTTTATCATTCCCTTACTCGATCGCATTATTCAGATCTATCAACTTGTGGCTAAATCGTCCCCGATTTTGGGCGGTTTTGTGGTGCTGTTAGTAATCGGATTATTAGCAGGATTATTTTTTGTTCTTTGGCGATACTTACATCTATTTCAAACAGAACCAACTAAGCCACGCCCAATTGCTGAAGCGCCCACCGACAAGATCGAAGCGGCTCAAGATAGTCTCGAAGCTCTAGAGCGACAAGTGGAGCAGATCGAAGATGAGGTGATGCGCCGATCGCTATCTGAGCAAACCGAACAATTAAAAAAGAATTTTATTCGTCAAGAATTGCGAGTGGTGGTGTTTGGAGTTGGTTCGGCAGGTAAAACTTCTCTTGTAAATGGATTGCTCGATCTAGCCATTCAAGATACGGCTCTTCAAGATATTGCAAGTCAAGATATGGCAAGTCGCGGTGAAGTTGGCGCGATCATGGGAACTACCCAACTCGGCAAAGTTTATGCGCCCATCAGGTTTCAGAATTTGGATGTGCCAATTCAATTTACAGATTGTCCGGGCATATTAGAAGCAAGTGCTTTGGGGGGCGATCGCGAACGGTCAGCGCGAAAAATTGCCACAGAAGCCGATCTAATTGTATTTGTGGTCGATGATGATTTACGGCGATCGGAATATGAAGTTCTCAAAGCGCTGACCGAAATTGGCAAGCGCACCATTCTGGCTTTTAATAAAATTGACCGTCTTACCAAAAGCGATCGCGACATGATCCAGACCAGTTTGCGATCGCGAGTATTAGATTTTATTTCCCCTGATGATGTCGTGGCGATCGCCGCTAGCCCTAATGCGATCGCCCTTGACTCTGGCGAAGTTATTACGCCCAAGCCCAAAATTCAGCCGCTACTGGCGCGAATCCTCGATATTCTCAGCTATGAGGGCGATGAACTAGTTGCTGACAATGTGTTATTGCGATCGCAAAGACTGACAGTCGAAACTCGTGAAGCTCTGTCTCAACAACAACAAGCCGAAGCCGAAAAGGTCGTCGAAAAGTTCCAGTGGTTAGTCGTGGGCGTAGTATTTGCCACGCCGTTACCCGCAGTTGATATGCTCGCCACCGCCGCCATCAATGCCCAAATGGTGGTGGAAATCGGTAAAGTCTATGGCTGCGAAATCAATATCGATCGCGGTAAAGAATTAGCCAGCTCGCTCACCCGCACTCTAGTTAGCCTTGGCATCGTCAAAGGCGTAGTTCAAATTGTTTCCACGGTTATCTCCGTGACTGTCGTGGGTTTAGTGCTGAAGGCAACCATTCAATCGGTGACGGCGGCTTATCTCACACGCATTGCGGGCAAGAGCTTTATCGAATATTTTAGTCGCGATCGCGATTGGGGGGATGGCGGCATTGCTGAAGTTGTCCAGCGTCAGTTTCAATTAAATCGCCGCGATGAGTTTCTTAAAGCATTTGTCCAAGATGCCGTAAATCGGGTCATGGTTTTGGTAAAGCAAAAAATGTAACCTCACATATAGCAATCCGAAATCATTTGTGGCTTCGACTTCGCTCAGCCATCAGTCCACGCTGGCTGGGCGAAGTCGAAGCCAATTTCAACTCAATTCGGATTGCTATAGATCCCCCCCAGCCCCCCTTGAGAAAGGATTTTCTTCTTCCCCCTTTTTCAAGGGGGATTGAGGGGGATCTCTTCAAGCTTTTAAGCGCGAAACTCCGCAATAATCTTGTTGAGAATATCTTGAGCGCCTTTGTCCTTGAGTTGATGGGCTAGCTCAACGCCGATCGCATTAGGGTTAGTCAGATCGCCTGTGACTTCACCTGTGACCATCGTTTGACCATCTAGGCTCGCCACAATACCTTTCAGAGTAAGTTGAGCGCCATCGATAGCAGTATTGACCCCAATCGGAACTTGGCAACCGCCTTCTAGCTCGCGCAAAAAGGCGCGTTCGGCAAGACAGCGCTGAGTGGTGGGATAGTGAATGATCGGCGCAAACAAAGCCAGAATTTCAGGATCTTCGGCACGGCATTCAATACCCAATGCACCTTGTCCGACCGCATGTAGCGAAATGTCGGCACTGATTACTTCATGGACACGATCGCCCATGCCTAGACGGTGCAAGCCTGCGGCAGCCAAAATCAACGCATCATATTCACCCGCATCTAGCTTTTGCAAACGCGTATTGAGGTTGCCGCGCACATCTTTAAAGGTGAGGTGGGGATAATAATGGCGCAGTTGGGCTAGGCGGCGCAATGAAGATGTGCCAACGACCGTACCCGACGGCAAGGTGGCGAGATTTTTGTCTTTTAATTTTTCATGGACAACCAGCGCGTCAGCAGGATCTTCGCGCTCAGTGATTGCTCCCAGAATTAGCCCTTCGGGTAAATGAGTTGGTAAATCTTTGAGACTATGTACCGCCAAATCGGACTGTTGAGCCAGTATCGAGACTTCTAATTCTTTAGTAAATAAGCCTTTATCCCCAATTTTAGCCAGTGGCACGTCAAGGATTTTATCTCCCTGCGTACTCATGGTAATCACATCAAACTGGCGATCGGGGTGTGCTTTTTGGAGTTCCGCCTGTATCCAGTGCGTTTGTACCAGTGCTAGCTGACTTTTGCGAGAACTAATGCGAACTGTTGAGGATGCGACCATAGGACTAAACTGAGGGTGAATAATGATACTAAAGGACTTGACTAAAAATATGAGCGGCGCTTGGCGCTGATCATATTTTCATAAAAGCACTGTTCTCTATTCAAACAGGTTTTGCGGCTGTTTCGATGCGATCGCCTATTTGCAAAATGTAAAGAATTCTTACGTCCAAAAACTTACAGCAATTTGCTTTCAAATCCGTCACAAAGAAAAATATAAAACTCAATGTGGGGCTTTGCCTTACGACCCTTTTTGTAGCGGGTTTTATATTTAATTAAGCCTAGCTACTTAGGGCTTGATTTAGAATTGAAATAGAACGTTTATATTAAATTTTTAACTAATGTCCCCTTCACCCATGCAGTTTTTTAACTCAAAATTCATGAAAAAAGTTAAAGCTCACGTCAAAATCTGGTCGCGATCGCTAATCGCCATATCAGCCATATCACTAGTGGCGATCGCCATATTTGGCAATGCCCATGAAGCCTTAGCTAAACGCTCTGGCGGTCGTATCGGTGGTAGCTCCTTTAGATCCGCTCCACCAGTGCCAAGTCGTTCGCTCCCATCAAATCCAAGCTACAACAACAATGGAAGCAATTCCTTTTACGGCGGTAACAGTGGCGGCGGTGGATTTTTCTTCTTGCCGATGTTTTTTGGTGGCGGCATGGGCGGCGGTTTGTTTACCTTTTTGTTGATTGCGATCGTTGCAGGTGTAATTTTGCAAGCATTCCGTGGCAAAGGTGACGGCGCAGGTATCACAGGCATGAATAGCCAAGTCAGCGTTGCTAAAATCCAAGTGGGGCTGCTATCTTCAGCGCGATCGCTACAGCAAGAGCTAACTTATTTGGCTCTAGAGTCTGACACCTCCTCTGTAGAAGGCTTGG
Organism: Cyanobacteria bacterium SOY_65_metabat_81; assembly: GCA_031412945.1. Lineage (GTDB taxonomy): Bacteria > Cyanobacteriota > Cyanobacteriia > Pseudanabaenales > Pseudanabaenaceae > Pseudanabaena. Next base: position 659 of record JANODY010000098.1, on the reverse strand, counting down.
CAACCGTCACCCGCGAAACTGCCATCTCCTTAATGCGCCATCCTGAATATTGGGTATATGTCAGCAGTGCCAATGAAAACACCAAGTTTGAACTTGCCGAACAAAAATTTAATGGTTTGGTCATGTCCGAGCGCAGCAAGCTCAATGCTGAAGTATTGAGCAATGTGGGCGGTCGAGTCCTGCAAGGTAAAAATGTCGTCACATTGCCTAGCCAAGGCTCTTTAGAATCCGAAAATGCTAGCGAATCCGAAGATCCTAGCGAATATATTGTGGTGACGATGCTATTAGCAGTTGCTGGCGAATCACTCAGCAAATTGCCAACTCTGCGCTCAACCGCCGACTTACAATCGGCACTATCGGCGATCGGTTCTATTCCTGCGGATAGCTTGTTAGCTGTAGAAGTATTATGGGAGCCGCAGTCTGAGGAATATACGCTTACAACTGACGAGGTTTTAACCATATATCCCGATCTCGTCAGAATTTAGACCTATGCCCTTCCCACTAAAGAAATAGACATATAAAACCAAGAATTAGCGTTGCGGCGCGAAGCGCCGCAACGTCTAGTTTTTCACTGGGAAGGGAGTATTTCCGATATAGCAATCCTAAATGAGTTGTGAGAGGCTTCGACTTCGCTCAGCCAGCGTATATCGTTGGCTGAG
>JANODY010000097.1:0-4574 GCA_031412945.1 Cyanobacteria bacterium SOY_65_metabat_81 | reverse complement strand
TATAACAACATAAAATAACATCGGCAATTCAATAATGATCGATCGTTACTCCCTTCCCAGTCAAAAATTAGGCGTTGCGGCGCTTCGCGCCGCAACGCTAAATCTTGGTTTTTAATGCCTAATTTCATAGCGGGAAGGGAGTATCTAAATCGAGAGAGCAATCGCGCAACAGAGATGGGAGGTCATAGGCTAGGTGCATTTGGCTATGGCTGATCCCGCGACTGTATCTTCATCGTTGCCAGCAAGGCAACCACCCGATCGCTAAATAGACTTCCTGATTCCATGCCGACTGAAACATTGCCGACTAGAACATTGGCTATTTGTTTTTGACTGTTGTCTTTCATTCTTAAGAATTGGCGAAGCTAAATTCGCTAGTGTCAAGAAATTTATCATCTTCGCCTTGATCATCTTCGCCTTGCGCGATTTCTGGTAAGATTACCTACATGAAGATTTTAGGAATCGACCCAGGTTTGGCAATTGTGGGATTTGGCTTAATTGAAGTCGAAAAACCAGCCTTCCCAAAACTATTAGAGTTTGGCACGATCGTCACGCCCAAACATACACCCATTGGCGATCGCCTGAAGACCATTTATGAAGATATGCACACCTTGATTGAGCAGTTTCAACCAGAAGTGGTGGGCATGGAAAAGCTGTTTTTTTATCGCATGGGAAATCTAGTAAATGTGGCTCAGGCTAGGGGCGTGATTGTCTTGGTGCTAAGCCAGCATAATATTGAACCGATCGAATTTTCGCCGCCACAAATCAAGCAAGCGCTGACAGGACATGGTAATGCTGATAAAAATGATGTGCAGGAAGCCGTTAAACGTGAACTAAGTCTTGATGCAATTCCGCGTCCTGATGATGCTGCTGATGCGATCGCGGCGGCTCTTACTTGTTGGCTGATCGCCTGACTTGTTGGCTGATCGCCTGACGAGTATTTTTGTCCTTGTTTGGTTTAAAATTTATTGAGGCTTCAAGTAATTCAGAGAAAAGTTTAAAGAAGCCGCTTTGCGACTCTTTTAAACTTTTCTCTGGGTTTTGTGCCAGCGCAAAGCGCTATATTCACGTTGAATTTAATGTTGAATTTAATAGAGTTATAGAAAAAACCGTGAAATCTTCAATTGGAACTGACTATATTAGTTTCTTGCCACGCCTTAGAGAAGGCGATCGCGTCACCTATGGCGGCACGCAATGGGAAGTCAAAGACTTCAGCACCTATGCCGATGCTCATGGATACGAGACAATGGAGTGGCTGCTGCGCTCAAATAGCTCCAGTCATTATCTATTGCGTGAAGTTGATCCTGAGCATCCTGAGACAAATATCAACTGGTATTTATCAGAAGAGATTGAAGTCGATCGCCTATCGGGTGAGCGGGTGGGCGACAATATGCGGTTTGCGCTGTGGAATGCGATGCATGATCAGCTAGAGCCTTATCCAACATTGCGAGCGATGGGGAGACTTTATTATTTTGAGTCAGAGACAACAGGGACTTATAAAAGTGAAGATGGCAATGAGTCGCGCACCACTTGGGACTATTGGAATGAAGAGCATGTTTGGAATTTGGCAATAGAAGCTTGGCGCGATCGCGAGATTCATGTTTACTCCACCAAAAAAGTTAGTCCTGAAGACTTCGCGATCGCTGTGAAATCCAGTAAGCCCCAGAGTTTTGCTGCGCCAACTTATTCAAAAAGTAGCAGTCAAAATGGCGATCGCACTTGGCAGTGGGTGTGTGCATGGGGACTGGTCATCGCGGGATTCATTTTGATGATATCTGGAGATTGGTAAAACATGGCTACTTCTTTATTTGTTGAGCATCAAGCTAATGGAACTGCATTTTATATCAATGGAGAATTGCAATTTCATAGTGCCGATGAAGCGATCTATCATGAATATTTGACTATTCCTGCGATCGCTTTAGCCGTCAAACGTTTTCCAGATCAAGATTTGCGAGTGCTGGTTTGTGGTGGTGGAGATGGATTAGCCTTGCGAGATATTTTGCGATATCCGCAAGTTAGTCATGTCGATCTGGTGGATTATTCCCAAGAAGTGATTGATTTGGGTAAACAAGCTTTTGCTGATTTTAATCAAGCAAGTTTATCCAATCCTAAAGTAACTATTCATATTCACGAAGCTTTTTCCTTTGTGACTAGTCTTATTGAAGAGCGTCTTATTGAAGAGATTAGAGGCGATCATAAATATCATGTAATTATCTGTGACTTCACCTATCCTGCTTCTATTGCTGAGACTCAAATCTATGCGTTGGAATGGTTTGAACTGCTAAAACAAGTTCTTGTTCCTTCAGGAATGATCGCCACAAATGCGGTTTCTCCCGATCGCAATACGTTAGCTTTTTGGTGCATCTATCAAACCATGCAAGCCGCAGGTTTGGCGATGATGCCGATGCAGTTACAAATCCCATCTTTTGCCAATCATGACTATGGGAACTGGGGATTTTTGTTGGCTTCTGACATGGCGATCGCCCATGCAGAGATTGATAATTTAGATATACCATCAGATTTGCGCGAGTTTAACTTAGCGACTTGGCGACAGATATCTGGCTTGGAACAGTTTGATCAAGAGATGGTGAGACATACTGTAATCCATCACCAAAAAGATTCTTCTCAACTACTTTTCTATTTACTAAATCGCACTATCTCTACTCAATCAAATGTTGAATCCAATTTGGAACCAAATCTGGCTCTAAAAACTGGCGATCCGATGAGTTTAGATGCTTTGGCTAAAGTTTGGTTAAATCAACTTGAGTCAAATCCTGAAAAGCTGCAAATTCCCGCCCAGCACCATTCCCAGACCCCAGAAATTTCTCAAGAATGGCTCGAACGGGTTAAACAATTACTCAATCAAATCGATTTGTCACGCTTAATCGCCAAATTGTTAGAGCGATCGCAAGAGTTACCCCAAGAGATCGCCGCCGATTTGCGCGAATTGCAAATTAAATTAACCAACTTTCAAGTCAGCGATCTTCAGAAATTTGCTTCTTCACCTTTGGTAGATAGGGAAACTTCTGTAACTCGACCTTCTTTTAGTTTAACTACAGCCAAAGTAATCGCCATTCTTTCGCTAACTTTGCTAATTGCCAATTTAGCCGCACCCGATGCAGTATTTGCGAAAGGATCAAGTTCCTTTGCTAGTTCTGGCAGTGGCGATGGAAATGCTTTAGGATTTATGGGATTAATGATGACAATTGGTGGGGTTTGTTGGTTGATTAATCTTGCTGACGATAGTAACCAAAAATAATTTTGACTGAGCGGCGCTTTGCGCCGCTCAGCTAAATCCTAATCAAAGCAATTCTAATCAAAGCAATTTTTAAAAAGTAAAAAAGTGATACTTAAAAAATTATCAAGTAGCGATCGCCCTGCATGGGATGCACTTAGTCAAGCCCATAACCACGGCTGTTTTATGCAGTCATGGGCTTGGGCTGACTTTCGCGAACTCGATGGTTATCAAACTTTTCGGTATGGACTTTTTGATGACTTCCATCAACTAACTGGTGGTTGTATTTTCTATTTCTATCCCCAGCGCAGTTCCGCAAATATCATCTTTGCACCTGCCGCTCCTTTATTGCCCTCAAATTTTGAAGTTGAAGGAATGCAAATTCTGCTATCAGAAGTTGAGAAGTTAGCTAAGGATATTGATCAAAATGGAGGACAAAATCACGCGCAGAACGGCGGGGCGATCGCTTTACGCATTGAACCTTTGCTATTAGAAAAACCTGAATGGATGGATCAAAATTTTCGGCGATCGCCTGCTGACCTCATGCCATCGGAGACTCTCTGGATCGACTTACAACAAAACGAAGAAAAACTCTTAGCCAATATGCATTCCAAAGGTCGCTATAACTTGCGTTTGAGTTGGCGCTATGGAGTCGAAGCCGTCTTTACGAGTCAGGATCAAGCGATTCCAGAATTCTTTGATTTGTTTTATGCCACCGCCCACCGCCAAAACTTTTTGAGCGAACCCTATGGATTTTTTATCAAACTGTGCCAAACTCTATTTCGGGAAGGACTAGCCGAGATTGGCTTTGCCAAATATAACGATGAAAATCTAGTGGCGATTTTATTGGTTTATTGGGGCGATCGCTGTACTTTTCTCTATGGCGGAAGTAGCGATCGCGATCGGCAAGTGATGCCAGCCTATGCATTACATTGGGCGGCGATGCAACGAGCTAAACAACGGGGCTGTAAGATTTATGATTTCTACGGTCACAGTGACGACCCTAATCATGCTTATGCCAAATTTTCGCGATTTAAGCGTCAATTTGGAGGACATGTGATTAAAACTATCGGCGCTCACGATTATTTCTTTTACGATCGCCTAGTCGATACGATCATTCAACTACTGCGATAAATAAAGCCGCCAAGTGTTGCGGTTACAGCTTGTTTTGAAAATCGGCTCATAGCTCAGTAATCGGCGGCTCTTTCCGATGTATGGGAACACATCCGCTGGAGGGGCGACCTCAATATAATACAGTTATTACTCATGTTACGCAGAGCGAAGATCTACCCTCATCCCCCTCGCCCAGAGCGGGAGAAGGTGAGCAAGAGTCGCTTTTGAA
>JANODY010000096.1:0-2040 GCA_031412945.1 Cyanobacteria bacterium SOY_65_metabat_81 | reverse complement strand
ACTCGTCAAGAACTAGATCAAGCTATCACTGATGCATTTAATACCGTCACCAAGAAGGATCTTTTGGGATGGTTTTCTCATTGTGATGCCATGACCGTTCTCATTTAATTCTGTCCTCACTATCTTGAAAACCGCGATAGGCTGCGTCGCTGTGCAGTACATCCATATTTTTCCAGCGATTTTTGTTTGATGTGAGATTAGATACTCCGCGCTCTTCGAGTTTCAAACTTGAGGGGCAATTTTTTGAATTGATAAAATATCGCACTATAATCTAACTAATATTTCTCCTGTATTCCTATGACATTAACAGAGATCTTGCCATCACTACAAAAGCTATCCCACTTTGAAAAGGTTAAAGCCATCCAGTTTTTAGCCACAGAACTAACTAAAGACGAACAAACCTCAGCTATTCTTGAAGATGGAAAAACTTACGAAATTTGGTCGCCATACAACGCTTTCTCCGCAGAAAAAGTTCTAACTGATTTGTTGCAGCAACATTTATTACAAAAAGAAGCAAAATAAAATGACATTGAGAAAACGGTTTAACTTTATCGAAAAATCCAACTCTGCGGGAGAAACCAGCCTTGTCCCCTATCTTCCCTTGACCTTATCATCCCAAAACACTTCCATTTCAACATCAGGCTTATTAGATACAGGCGCGAGTGTCAATGTTCTCCCCTACGAAATAGGAATAGAACTAGGACTAAATTGGAATGACCATAACACATCAGTCACACTCGCAGGAAATCTAGCCAAATTCGATGCCAAAGGGATTATTCTATCAGTAGCGATCGATCAATTTGCACCTGCCACTTTAGTTTTTGCTTGGACAAAAGCCGAAAATATACCTTTGCTTTTAGGAAGAATTAACTTTTTTCAAGAATTTGATGTATGTTTCTATGGCTCTCAATTAGCTTTTGAAATAGCTCCTAAATCTAAAAGTGTTTAGAGATAGAATTTACTCATCGTTACTACTCCCCAATGCCATGTCAACCATCACCATTCATCAACTAGAACCAGACATTGCCCAACAGCTAGAACAACGCGCCGCCCAACATGGGCGTACCATCGAGCTTGAAATTAAAGCAATTCTCAAAAGCGTATTAGCACCCAAAAAGCCAAGCAATATTGACCTCGCTACCGCCATTAATAGACGCTTTGCAGACTTTGGAGATTTTGAAATTCCCGAAATCCCTAGAGAACCCATGCGTCCCTTACCAACATTTGATCTATGAAGATTGTTCTTGATACCAACGTCCTGTCAGAACTGATGAAGCCCCAAGGCTCACAAACTGTCAAATCTTGGGTTGCTGCCCAGCCTAGAGAAAACCTATTTACCACCAGCATTAACCAAGCCGAGATCCTTGGCGGCATCGCTATCATGCCAGAAGGTAAACGCAGCAAAGCTTTACAAGAATCCGCACAAGCTATGTTTACCGAAGACTTTGTAGGTCAGATTTTATTTTTTGATTCAGATTCAGCAAACTGTTTTGCTCAAATTACAAGCGATCGCCGCAAAAAAGGTAAACCAATAGCTCAAGCTGACGCTCTGATTGCCTCTATATGTCTATCTAATAATGCAGCGATCGTCACTCGCAATGTTGACGACTTCCTAGATTGCCAAATCACAATCATTAACCCTTGGGACTTATGAAATCTAGCCAATCGATCTAAATCAAATTTTAGTCATACCTCTCACTACCTTTGCCCCTGTCTCCCCTTTTGATTTTCAGCAATAACTTTAAGAGCGCGATCGACATTCTGAGCATCTTTCACAGTCACCTGACTCTGGACTATTTCTAAACCCTTTTGCACCAGCAATGGCACATATCGCGGTTTGCAAGAAAGTACGGACAGGGAGTAAAATGGAAAAAGAGTTAAAGGTGAAAAATGGGAGCTGCATATTCAGAAGATTTGAGAAGATGCATTATCAAGGCTAGTGAACAAGGCTACCAATCGGTCAGAGAACTAGCGAAGCGCTTTGAAGTAGGTAAAACATTTGTAAACAATTTACTGAATCGGTACAAACAGACAGGAAAC
>JANODY010000095.1:0-18453 GCA_031412945.1 Cyanobacteria bacterium SOY_65_metabat_81 | reverse complement strand
TTTCAGCGAGGCCAAGCTCCCAGGGGAGGCCGGCATGTTTGATGCTGGAGAGAGGCGAAGCGCCGGTTCCGCCATCGTAACCGCTGATGAGTATCACATCGGCGTGAGCCTTGGGGCAAAGCCGCGCACTACTACTCCCTTCCCAGTGAAAAATTAGACGTTGCGGCGCGAAGCGCCGCAACGCTAATTCTTGGTTTTTAATGTCTAGTTTTATAGCGGGAAGGGAGTAATTCTTGGCTGGGAAAAAGCAAGATTTTTGCAAAAAAATCTCAGAGAATGTCAAGGAATCATAAATATTAAGCCCCAAAACATAAATTCTCAGTTAAATAACGATCCAACATCTCATAGTTTATGGTTGGATAGGGTCAGTAGCCTTACCCTCCGCCTTAGGGTCAGCAGAACGGCATTAAGACAAGTAACCATTCAGGAATAACTCTATGCAAACAAATGTTGCTAATCAAACCAGCAATATTACGGTAGAAGACGATCGCACAGGTTTAAGTATTGAAACCCTAAAGCGAGCTTTTGCCGATAATCTGTTCTACATACAAGGCAAACTCGCGCTTCTGGCAAACTTCACCGACTACTACATGGCGCTGTCGTACACCACACGCGATCGCCTGTTACAACGTTGGCTGCAAACTCTCAAGGTTTATCACGAACAAGAGATCAAAGCTGTCTATTATCTCTCCGCCGAATTTTTGATGGGGCGACACTTAGGCAATAGCTTGATTAATCTTGATCTGTACGAATCAATCGAGCAAGCCGTTAAAGAGTCAGGACTTGACCTAACCGAAATTTTAGAGCAAGAACCCGATCCGGGCTTGGGCAACGGTGGGCTAGGTCGTTTGGCAGCCTGTTTCCTCGATTCCCTTGCCACTCTAGAAATTCCTGCAATGGGTTACGGCATTCGCTATGAATTTGGTATTTTCAACCAATCAATTCAGCATGGTTGGCAGGTGGAAATTCCTGATAAATGGCTAAAATGTGGCAACCCTTGGGAAGTCGTCCGCTATGAATCGACTGTTCAAGTCAAATTTGGCGGACACACTGAAGTTTATAACGACGATCGCGGTCGTCCACATACCCGTTGGATTCCTAGCTTCACCGTTGAAGGTATTCCCCACGATACCCCCGTCCCCGGTTATCAAACGAATACGGTGAATACATTACGTCTATGGAAAGCCGAAGCAGGGGAAGACTTTAACTTCCAAGCCTTTAACTCTGGTGACTATGACGGCGCTGTGGCCACTAAGATCAAATCAGAAACCATTTCTAAAGTTCTTTACCCCAACGACAACACGCCCCAAGGTCGTCAGTTGCGTCTAGAGCAGCAGTTTTTCTTCGTGTCCTGTTCGCTGCAAGACATCATTCGCCGCCATCTCAAAAAATATAATCGCCTAGATAATCTGCCCGAACATGCCGCCGTGCAACTTAACGACACGCACCCCGCGATCAGCATTGCCGAAATGATGCGTTTGTTGGTGGATGATCATGGGATGTTCTGGGATGAAGCATGGCGAATTACGCAAAGTACTTTTGCTTATACCAATCACACCCTCATGCCTGAAGCTCTAGAAAAGTGGGGCGTTCCTCTATTTGAAAGCCTATTGCCAAGGCATTTGGAAATCATTTATGAAATCAATCATCGCTTCCTGCAAGATGTGAAGACTTGGTATCCTGATGATGAAGAGTTGCTATTGCGCCTGTCAATTATCGAGGAAGGTAATGGCAAAAAGGTACGCATGGCAAACCTCGCGACTGTTGGCAGTCATGCTGTCAATGGAGTCGCGGCTTTGCATACCGAATTGCTGAAGCAAGATGTATTAAGCGATTTTTATAAACTTTGGCCAGAGAAGTTTAATAACAAAACTAATGGTGTCACTCCTCGCCGTTGGATATTGCTAGCCAACCCTGCTTTCTCGGCCTTGATTACTGAGAAAATTGGTGATACTTGGCTGAAGCATCTTGATGAACTTCGCAAGCTGGAAGCCTTTGTTGATGACAAGGATTTTCGCGATCGCTGGAGAGCAATTAAGCAAGCCAACAAGCAAAAGCTTGCCGATTACATCATGACTCACAACTGTGTGGAAGTTGATGCCAACTCCATCTTTGACATTCAAGTAAAGCGCATCCATGAGTACAAGCGTCAACATCTTGACTTACTACATATCATCGGGCTTTATCTACGAATCAAGCAAAATCCGAGTATTGTCATGACTCCGCGCACCTTTATCTTTGGCGGTAAAGCTGCTCCTGGTTATTTCATGGCGAAGTTGATCATCAAGGCGATCAATGCTGTGGCGGATGTGGTCAATCGTGATCCTGATGTACATGGACGGATTAAGGTTGTCTTCCTTGCTAACTTCAGTGCGTCACTAGGACAAATGATTTATCCTGCTGCTGATTTGTCCGAACAGATTTCGACCGCAGGCAAAGAAGCTTCGGGTACTGGCAACATGAAGTTTACGATGAATGGCGCTATGACAATCGGAACCCTTGATGGCGCAAATATCGAAATTCGTGAAGAGGTCGGTGATGATAACTTCTTTCTCTTCGGTCTGACGGCGGCGGAAGTTGAACAGAAGAAGGCTGAAGGCTACAATCCCTATCATTATTATCAAAATAATGAAGAACTTCGCAATGTTCTCGATCGCCTTGCTATGGGATATTTCTCGCCTGGTGATAAAGACTTGTTTAAGCCTTTAGTCGATTCGTTGCTGCACCGTGATGACTATATGCTGTTGGCTGATTATCAAGCCTATTCAGATTGTCAAGCTAAAGTCAGTGATGCATACAAAGATGTGGAGCATTGGACAACCATGAGTATTCTCAACGTGGCGCGTTCTGGGAAGTTCTCTTCCGATCGCACCATCAAAGAATACTGTGATGAGATCTGGCATGTGAAACCCGTTAAGGTGGAATTAGAACCTTACGATCCTGCTAAAGCTACGCTTAATGTTGGTGGTTAATTTCTAAACAGACAAGAGAGCAAGAGCCGCGTGGTTCTTGCTCTTTTGTCTTTTATTTATTTTAGTCCGTTAAAATTAATAGATAGAGTTTACCTTACGCAGAAGTTTCTAATCTCCTCGCCCGTGTACACACAAATCATAAAACCCAGTCAAATCAACAACTAATCGCCCCCTAGCCCCCAATTCTGGGGGGACAAGAAAATCAAATAGACTTACGTGTACACGATAGCTCCCAAGGAGGGAGAGGGGAACAAGAAAGGCTTGAATAAACTTCTCTTACCCCCCTTCTGGGAGAAGGGGATGAGGCCGGATCTTCACTCTGCGGTGGGTTACTGAACATCAGCACTTTTTAAAGACTTGAGAAGACCGCCACAGGCATCGAATAGCAGATCGATAACATAATTAAAACCATCTGCGCCGCCGTAGTAAGGATCGGGAACTTCTTTGTCGGTATAGATTTCGCAATAGTCACACATCATTTTCACCTTGTCAGTAAATTTGCCATGGCGATCGAGGGCGATCATATTGCGATAATTATCTTTGTCCATGGCAAGAATTAAATCAAATTCGCGCAGATCCACAGCTTGAAATTGTCTGGCTGAGCCAACAAAATTCATGCCTCGGTCTTGAGCGGCAGCTCGCATACGGCTATCGGGAAGTGCGCCCGCGTGCCAGCCCCCAGTGCCTGCGGAGTCACAGATGTAGCGATCGCCTAAGCCATCTTTCTCAATCAAATAATTCATGATATTTTCCGCAGCAGGCGATCGGCAAATATTGCCTAAGCAAACAAATAGCAGTTTTTTTGTCATTTTGAGAGCGTTCCTTGATAAAGTCATTGAGGTGGTGCGATGGATTAAGACTAACTCTTCTAAAACAAGTTTTTAAAGTGATTTTTTTAAAGTAAGTTTCTAAGCTTTGATATGGCAAAAAAAGTTACAAGCCCTCTTAACAGCTATAAGCATTATTAACTATGATCAAAACCACAATTACGAAGATCGCAGTAGTGGGTTTTTTCCCTCTGATGTGCAGTCTTGCGCCTGCGCTTGCCCCGATCGCCTTAGCCGCAACTCCAAGCTTAACAATTGTTCAAAGCACCCCGATCGCTAATTCACCGATCAAACTGGTGGAACGAGCGAATGCTTTGAGAGAACAAAATCAACTCGATCGCGCACTTAGTCTTTATCGGCAAGCGATCGGCATGAGTCCAGAATTTGTCCCTGCTTATTATGGTATGGGGGTGACTTTGCGCCAAAAGGGAGACATCCAAGGGGCGATCGAAGCTCATCGTCAAGCCATCGTCATCGATAAAAACTACACTCCGGCCTATTACGGATTGGGGATCGCGCTTTATCAAAAAGGGGATACTAGTGGGGCGATCGAGGCTTATAACCAGTTCATTAAGCTCAGCAAAGCCGACACCAATCTGGCTCCTGTTTATTACAATCTGGGGCTAGCCCATGAACGACGCAATAACCTTGAGGGGGCGATCGCTTCTTTCCGCAAGGCAATTGAGTTTGATCCCAAATATGCCCTTGCCCATAATGGTTTAGGAACGGTGCTACGCCGTCAGGGTAATCGGAAGGAGGCGATCGCCTCTTATCGTAAAGCGATCGAACTTGCGCCACAGTATGCAGTTGCTCATTTTGCGATGGGAATTTCGCTATATGAAGATCGCGATTATAAAGGAGCGATTGAGTCTTATCAGAGGGTAACGGCGATCGATCCTAATTTTCCCAATGTTTATTACAACCTTGGCTTGGCTTATAACCAATTGGGCGATCGTCAAAATGCGATCGCCACTTTTCAGAAGGCAAGTCGGCAAGATCCGCGTAATGCGGATATTTACGCAGCGCTAGGTACGGCTTTTTTGCGTGACGAAAATATTGCGGAGGCGGCAGAAGCATTTAAGCGCAGTACCGAAATTAATCCAAGGGTGGCGACTACCTTTAACGGTTTAGGCTTAGTCTTGCGCCGTCAAGGTGATCTCACAGGGGCGATCGCCGCCTATGAAAAATCAATTGCGATTAATCCTCGATACGCCGCCGCCTACAACAATCTCGGTCGAGTCCTGTCTGATCAAAATCGTAACCTAGAAGCAATTAAGGCGTTTCGACAAGCGATCGCCCTCGATCCCAACAATGCGGTGACTTATAGCAACCTCGGCAATTTATTGCGAACTCAAGGTGATAGTGATGGCGCGATCGCCGCTTTTCAAAAGACAATTGCGATCGGTAAAGAAGATCTATGGGTGGACTACACCAGTCTAGGGCTTGCCTATGCCGATCGCGGCAAGTTAGGTGAAGCGCAAACGGCTTATTTAAAAGCTTTAGACTTAAATCCTAAGTTTGCCAAGGCTCATTTTGGGATTGGAGCTTTGTATACGCTCAAAGGTGAAGTCAGTAATGCGATTCGCTCTTATCAAGAGGCGTTGAAGCTATACGAAGAAAATCGTGATGCGGAATGGATTAAGCGCACTCAACAAGCCATCCAATCATTACAAGGAATCACCTAAAATCGCCCCCATTTATCGCCCCAACTTATGGAATAGCCTAGCCATTCATACCCGTTTGCTATGCATATTTTTATTGGTATTTGCGATCGCCCTCACGCCCATTGGTCGATGGCAAACTTGGGCAATCTATGGAATGGCTTGTTTGCCAATTCTCTATTGGAGTCAAGTTGATTTAACTTTACTGATTAAACGCATGGCGATCGAGTCGGCTTTTATCGGTATTATTTTATTAGGAACTCTATTTCGTGGTGGTGAAGATGTGCTTTGGCAATGGGGCTGGCTTCGGATTACGACTAAGGGTTTGGTGATATTGGGAAGTGTGAGTATCAAAGCTTTTCTATCTCTATTACTCCTAAATATTCTCACCCTTAGCACTTCCGTTCCATTACTACTTCAAGCCCTCGGCACTCTCAAAATGCCGCCGCTTTTAATCAGCATCTTCGCCTCCATGTATCGTTATATCGGCGTGTTGACTAATGAGTTTAAAGCGATGCGCCGCGCCGCCACGGCGCGTAACTTTGATCTACGAAATCTCTACAATCATCAACGGGCCGATCGCCCGTGGCAACGCCAAGTTCTAGGGAATATGCTGGGCGTTTTATTTATTCGGACTTACGATCGCGGCGATCGCATTTATCAGGCGATGTTGGCGCGGGGCTATCAAGGGGGAGGCGTTGTGACTAAATCAGCAACAGGGGGATGGCGCGATCGCGTAGCTTTGGCTGTGATTTTGTTGGTGATTCTATTAGGACAAGTCCAAAAATAAGGCGGCGCTATTTTAATTAAGCAGCAATAGCGTAAATTTTTTCAGATTTGAGAGCATCACTGGCATAACAGAGACAGGCTTGGATGTCCATAACCGTAATACCTGGATAATTACGCAAAATCTCGTCAATACTCCAACCTTGAGCGAGAAGATCGATTATAAATTCAACTGCAAGTCGAGTTCCTTTGATAATGGGCTTACCAACTAGAATACTTGGGTTCAGAACAATTCGAGATTGCCAATCCATAGTTACATTAAGTGTGAAATTTACTAACTACTGTTTGAATATAGTTCTCATTCTTAGTATATCTCTCTGCCCACTTCGTTTACTCATATAATTTTGCGGTCTTTTCTAGCATGATTTCGATCGCAAAAAGTTGACGATAGCGATCGCGACCATTTTGGGCAAAGCGATCGCGTAATTCTTGATCTTTAATTAGTTCCGCAAGCTTGGCGGCTAAATCATCAGGATCGCGAGGGCTGACAATCAAACCTGTTTGGAGATCGCTGACTTGTTCAGGAATACCACCCACGCGAGTGCCGACTACGGGCTTGGCTTGAGACATGGCTTCGGCACAGGCAAGACTACATGCTTCTTGGAGCGATGGTAGTACAAAAATATCAAATAGCTGGATCAAGTTAGGCAAGTCATCGAGATAACCCGTAAAAATTACGCGATCGCTAATTCCCAAATCCCGCGCCTCTTGTTTAAGCGATGCTTCCAATTCTCCAGTACCCGCAATCACCAATCTTAACTCTTGCTCCATTCTCCCATTGGAAGAGGGGCTGGGCGATGCACTGAGCTTATCGAAGTGGGTGAGGGTGGCGAAAGCTTGTAACAAGTAAGTTAATCCTTTAGCCTCATTCAAACGAGCAGCCGTACCAAGAATGAGTTGATGTGCAGGATCGAGATTAAATCTTTGAGCAAGTAATGCGGATTTGGAAGAATCAAGAATTAGCTCTTTGACTCCGTTATAAATCAAATGGAGCTTCTTCTCTTTTAGTCCTAATTCCTTAAGAATATTATATTCAGCTTCACAAACACTAATTACTTGATTGGCAAACCAATTACTAAACCAGCATGACAATTGATAGCTTAATTTTGCGCCACTACCATGATAACCATGCACCGTGAAGATGATCGGCACTTTCCCTAACATCAAACGCACAGGTATCATCAATTCATGTGCGCCATGAACATGCACTAGATCGATCGCCTGTTCTTTTTGGATTTCCTTAATTCCCGAAATCAATTCAGGCAAGCCTTTAAAAAAATTAAACTCCCATCGCGTAAATTGACGTTGGGTAATTGGTAAAGCTCGAAATTGAGCCGCACCTTTGCCATCGGGTGCTAGCAGAGATATTTTGTAGCGATCGCCAAGTCCTTCGATCAAGCTTAGAGCTTGCTTTTCAGTACCGCCTTGATTCAGATAAGGCAAGATAAATAGAATATGTTTTTTCATTGGTTGTGACTTTATAAAGACTCAGGACCGGATAAGTTTCGATCACTCTAATTGTCCATGTAATCTGCACATCGAAGATTCCATTTTTTCAGAGCCGAGCAGCTTTCCCGATGTTAGCACTTATCCTCACTAGCTACTGCGTATTAACTCATAGCATTCTCACTTACAAACGCAAGAAAGGTTTGGCGCATTATCAACAAGTATTCTTCATAGTAGTAACCGCCAGATTGTAAAACACAGCCGATGTCTTACGCTGAGGATAGAGATGGGTCGCCGCTAGCAAGTAAATACAAGCTTGTCGAGCATCAAAATTACTCTTCCCAGTTTTGAAGTCAAGAATGCACAAAGTACCATCAGATTCTTCAAAAATACAATCGATCGCCGCATAATAAAGCTGCTACACCTAACTCTTTTTTACGCCCCCGTTTATAACCACGTTGCATATCACAGTGAAAAGATTCCTGTCCCACGGCGGGTATAAATTCATTGATCAAACCATAGCTTGCAAATGGCAGCCATCTATTGGGATATGCCATATTTATTATCTAATTACCATGAAATTTAATTTTCTATCAGAAAAATGGGCTTAAAATTCTGCCATTTTAGGGCGGCTTTATGACAATTCTATAATATAGCAATCCGAAATGAGTTGGAAACAGGCTTCGACTTCGCTCAGCCAGCGTGGACTGATGGCTGAGCGAAGCCGAAGCCACAAATGATTTCGGATTGCTATATAACGGTGTCAAACTAGTCAGACGTATTACCGATGCGATCGCCTTGGCTTCGTCAGAACCTGTTACAGTTCATCCTTGAATTGGCGATTCTTTCGGTTGGAAAGAAGTATCATGAACCTAAATAAGCCTCTAAAACCTTGGGATCGGTTTGAATCTTTTCAGGTGAACCGTCGGCGAGATTGTGACCTTCAGCCAAGACCCAGACGCGATCGCACAAAGACATAATCACATCCATATTGTGTTCGATAATCAAAAAGCTCAATCCCTCTTGATTCCATTTGTGGATGTAATTGCAAATTTCTTCAATTAAGGCTGGATTTACCCCCGCCGCAGGTTCATCTAGCAAAATTAATTTGGGGTCGGTCATCAAGGCGCGAGCAATTTCTAATAGCTTGCGCTGACCACCCGATAGGCAACCCGCATAATTATCCGCCATTCTGATCAAGCCCACTGAGTCGAGAATATGTCTCGCCTTTTCACGGTTTTCCCGCTCTTGAATCGCGATTTTTTGACCTTGAAACCAAGTATTCCAAAATTTTTCGCCGACTTGTCCCTGTGCGGCTAGCAGCATATTTTCTAGCACTGACAGCCTCGACAGTACACGCGGCACTTGAAAGGTGCGAACCATGCCAAGTTTGGCGATCGCATGGGGTGGCTTACCTTGAATCGGCAATCCATTAAACTGCACCGTGCCGCGATCGGGTTTTAGGAAATTGGACAGCAGCCCAAAAAATGTACTTTTTCCTGCGCCATTAGGACCAATTAGCCCTGTGATACTTCCCGCAGGTACTTCGATTTGGGCATTCCTAACGGCATGAATACCACCAAAGGATTTTGAGATATTTTCAGCTTTAAGAATTGGGGCGATCGACATAGCAAATGATGATTGGTGATTAGTGTTTAAGAGTTTTGGGAAAAGCACCCGAAGGGTGCGCTTCTCATGATTCGCGGCGTTAGACTAGTCCCAATGCGGAAGCCACAAGATGACCACAGGCAAACCCTGAAAATGCGACAGCGTTTAAACCTTGACCGGGGAAAGTGCTATCACCAACGCAGTAGAGATCAGGAATAGATGTTCGGTTAAAAGGCATTCCTAAAAGCCCCCAAGGTTTACCTTTAGGAATCGGTCCATAAGTTCCATCCATCCGACCGAGAAAGCGGCGATGGCTTCGGGGAGTACCAATTTCTTGATAGTCAAGGCATTCTTGTAACTTAGGGAAAATCGCAGATAGGCGATCGCACAGTTTTTTTGCCGCTATATCTTTTCTCTGTTCATATTCAGAAGGAGTCAATCCTTCCCATTCACTCATCCAACTAGGCGTAAAGGTATGGATAATATGATATCCTTCAGGCGCAAGAGAGCGATCGAGTAAGGTGGGAATTGACACAAAAATTGTGCCTTGTTCCTTTTGCATATCTTCCCAATCTTCTAATAAAATGTGATGACAAGCTGCACTATCGGCAATCACCGAGGCTTTGACCCCAAGATGTAAGCTTAGGAAGCTTGGAGACTTTTGATAGCGTTCTTGCCAATTTTTTTCACTATTTGGCATCGCTTCATCTTTGAGCAAGTTCCCAAAGGTGTCCCAGCGCGTGGCATTAGAAACTACTTTTTTGGCATAAAGAACTTTGCCATTCGCTAGTTTCACGCCGATCGCCTGTTTGCCAGATTTGGGAATAATCTGCGTAACCCGTTCGCCATAGCGAATTTCACCGCCCGTTTTGGTCAAACCTTCGGCAAGTTTTTCCGCAATTTTACCTACGCCGCCCTTAGGATAATTAATGCCTCCATAGTGGCGATCGCTAAACACCATCCCCGCATTAATGGCAGGAGTGCGATCGGCAGGAACCACCGACCAGCAATAACATTCCATATCGATAAATTGCAGCAATTCGCGATCGCGAATATATTTACGCGCAATATCGCCAGCATTTTGGGGCAGATAAGCCGCTAAGCCTAGACAAGCCAAGGGATTTTGAAAAAACACGCGCATTAAGTAGCGCCATTCTTCTAAAGACAGCAACTCGATCGCATTCAGGCAATTAAAAATCGTCCAACATTCATCATAAAACTTGCGAATACCTTGTCGTTCATGAGGAAAGCGATCGCCTAGTTCTTGCAAAAACTGCTCATAGTCGCGATGCACTTCAATTTCTAGATTATTTGGCAGATGGTAATGGATCTGGACAGGATCGGGAATTGTCTCGATCGTCATCTGCACCGCCGCCAGCGCCCGCGTCAGTAAGTTGGTAGTTCCGCGATCGCCGAAGCCAAAGATCATCGATGCACCCACATCAAATCGATAGCCGTTGCGCTCAAAATAACCGCCACTCCCCCCAGCGATCAGATAACGCTCTAAGACAATTACGCTTGCGCCTTTTGCCGCTAATTGGGTAGCCGTGACTAATCCACCAATTCCTGAGCCAATTACAATTACATCTGCATCAAGTGTTTGCGCCATTATGTTCTCAAAATCTCTAATTACTATACCTTTAGGGCTTACGAAATGTAGAGACTATCACTGCAATCTCATATATAAGAATGAATTATTCATTCTTTGACACTTTATTTAAAATAATTATGTTAAGATTGGTAAAGTAATCGTTTTAAATCTACACACTCTGATTTGTAAGAGGGTTCGGAAAACATGTCAAGTATTAACAGCGCAGGATTTGACGGGACAAAATCATATCCCGACAGTTCTAAATCTAGAGAAACCTTCGATCTACTAAACCCGTTACGAAAGAAAATCAACAACTTTGAAATCCAAAAATCGCAAACCGCCCATTTAATTGCCAAATTAATTCCTGCCCAATGTCCATTTGAACGCACGATTAAAGTCTTGGGACACACAATCATTCATATTCCACCCCTTTGCAAACTCAACCCTCTTTTTGATGAACTTGTTGGTTTAAGATTCCGCGCACTTTGTTTTTTAGCCGATCGCTGTGGCGAAGATATTAGTCCCTATTGTTAAAAAATTAGAAGAGCGTTAATAATTAGAAATTCTTGATTGACTCATCATGAAAGCAAAGTCGCCTTCTAGGTCTACAACTATGGCTGTAGCGATCTCTTCTTCCAATCATCCAATTTGCCAAGGCGTTAAGGGCTACAAAATCCCTTTGAGTTGGCTGATTATCAGTCCTTTTTTGGTGAGTACTTTTGGCATAGTCGGCTTTATCGGTTGGTTGTCTTTTCGGAATGGACATGATGCAGTAAAGCAACTTTCTGGTCAATTGCGGAACAAAGTCACCGAACAGGTTCAAACTCGATTACATTCATATTTAGAACTTCCCTATACGCTCAACAAGTTAAATTCTAATAGTATTGATCTAGGTCAAATAGATCTTCAAAGCGAACAAAACATCCAAAAGCATTTTTGGAAACAACTACAAAGTTTTCCACAGATTAGCAATATCTACTTGGCAACTACTTCAGGGCAGTATTTTGGAGCGCGACGTATTCAAAATAAGTTGGCTGTCGAAAATTCTACGACTACTTATATGACTGATGAGCTAGGAAGACCGCAGACAATTCTTCTGGTTAGAAATGGGTTTGATTTGCGCGATCGCCCTTGGTATCAGGCGATAATTGAGGCTAAGCAAGATACATGGAGCGAGGTTTATATTGATCTAATCACCAATGAACCTGCCATCACGGCTATTAAGCCTCTTTACCAAACAAATGGCAATCAAATAAATGGCAATCAAACAAATGGTGAACTACAGGGTGTTTTAGGTGTATCCATACTTTTAGGCGATATTAATCTGTTTTTACAGAAAACTAAAGTTAGCGATCGCGGACAAACATACATTATTGAGCGATCGGGGAAACTGGTGGCTACATCTAATCTGGATGTTTCTATCTTCTCAAAGCAAAATAAATCTGAGCGCATCTTGGCAACTCAAAGCCAAGATAAATTGACCCGCATTGTCGCTGAACGCGTTAATAATTCACTTAATTTCAAAGATAATTCTCAAGATGATCAAATTTCCCAATCGGTGGTTGATCTTGATGGAGAACGGCACTTTGTTCAGGTTAGTCAACTGAATGATGGTTACGGATTGAATTGGCAAATCGTAATCGTTTTGCCTGAGTCTGATTTTATGGCGCAAATCAGAGATAATACGCGATCGACTTTATTATTATGTTTGCTAGCTTTGGGGCTGACTATTGTATTTGGGATTATTGCTGCTCGTTGGATTAGTCGTCCGATCACCCAATTAAGCCTTGCTAGTCAAGCGATCGCTGAAGGTAATCTTGATCAAAAAGTTGAATATTCTTGTTTAGTGAAGGAACTGGCTATTTTGGCAACTTCTTTTAATCGGATGAGCCATCAAATGAAAAAATCTCATAGTCGGCTGGAAGAATATTCACAGCTATTGATGCAAAAAGTCGATGAACGCACTCAAGCACTGCAACAAGAAATTTTGGAACATGAGTTGACCGAATCGGCTCTGCGCGAATCAGAAGAAAAATTTGCCAAAGCTTTTCGGTCTAGTCCTGACGGCATGGCTTTGATGTCTAATGACACATATAAACATGTTGATGTCAATGATAAATGGACAGAAATCACGGGATATAGTCGGGAAGAAGCGATCGGTTCAAATCCAACGGAATTAAATCTATGGATTGATTTGGAAGAACGCGATCGCATGTTGGCGATTTTAGCAATTGAAGGCAAAGTCTTTAACTATGAAGCTAATTTTGTGACTAAGGCTGGCAAAAAATTTACGGGACTGATTTCTTCAGAAACCATTGAGATTGGCGGACAAGTTTTTGCTATTTATGCGGTCAAAGATATTAGCGATCGCAAACTTGCTGAGAAGGAACTTCAATCGGCGAAAGAGGTTGCGGATATGGCAAATAGAGCTAAGAGTGAGTTTTTAGCCAATATGAGTCATGAGTTACGCACTCCCTTAAATGGCATCCTTGGATATGCTCAAATCCTTAAGCGCAGTGATGATCCTCAGCAGCACAGGGCTGGATTAGATATTATTCAGCGTAGTGGAGAACATTTGCTGACTTTACTTAACGATATCCTCGATCTTTCTAAAATTGAAGCTAAAAAATTAGAACTTGATCCCAATCAATTTGAACTTCCTAAATTATTGCAAAGTATTACTGACATGTTCCAATTGCAGGTACTTGCCAAAGATGTGGAGTTAATCTATCAACCCCTGACGGCGTTACCCACAACGATGTATGGTGATGAAAAGCGCCTGCGACAAGTCCTAATCAATCTATTTGGGAACGCGGTTAAATTTACCGATCGCGGTCATGTCTCGCTCTCAGTTAGCGCTCAACCCTACGAACCAAGCCACCATAATTACAAAGTCCGTTTTGCGATCGCTGATACGGGTGTGGGCATCGCTGAGGATAAATTAGAAGAAATCTTTTTGCCATTTCAACAGGTTGGCGATCGCGCTCGACGTTATTCAGGAACAGGTTTAGGACTGACCATTTGCCAAAAAATTGTGGAAATGATGGGTGGACAACTGCAAGTTGAAAGCAACTTAAATCCAGACCGTAATCAAGGCAGTACTTTTTGGTTTGAGATTGAATTAATAGAAGTTCCCAGTCACCCTGCGACTGTATCCGTAGACAGCCGCACGATCTCAGGTTATGTCGGCGATCGCCGCAAAATTTTGATTGTCGATGACAAGATTGAAAATCGAATGGTATTGCGCGATTTGCTCAGTCCCCTTGGTTTCATTGTCGCCGAAGCGATCGATGGACATGATTGCCTTAGGCAAGCTCAAACATTTATACCCGATTTAATTTTGCTAGATATGGTCATGCCAGAATTGGATGGACATGAAACCACTCAGCAGTTACGTCAGTTACCAATGTTTCAAAAAACGGCGATCGTCATGGTCTCAGCGAGCGTCTTCAATCAAGATCGTCATCACAGCATCGAAGTTGGTTGTGATGATTTTATTGCCAAGCCGATTGAGCCTGATATTTTGTTTTATACAATGCGATCGCTGCTCAATCTAGAATGGCAATATGAAAATTTAGATATTTCTCAAGTGAGTCGTGCTAATGGAAATCATGAGGCGATCGTCCAGCCAATCATCTTTCCGTCTAATTCTCAAATAGAAAAACTGCTACATCTAGCTCGTATGGGTGACATTCTCGCTATTCAAGATGAAGTTATGCTTTTGCAAGAAGGCGATCGCACTTTTAGCCCATTTGCTAATCAAGTCCTGAATTATGCCCACGATTTTCAAATCAAACGGATTCGTGAATTTCTAGAATCTCAAATCGACAAATAAAAAGCCTCGCTTCGCGAGGCTTTTGCTGTTTTAGTTTTGAGAAAGGGTGCGCTTTGCGAACCCTTTCTCAGAAATTGGCATTTTTTTAAGACATCGCCTGAATGATGTAATCAAAATAAGGCTCGGTTGTCGCCGCATCTTCTTTGCTTAGCAATGCTAGGGCAGCATTTTTAAGACAACGGACGGCATCAGCCATGCCAACTAACGGAACTCCAAGAGAGTTATACATTTCACGCACGCCGATGATGCCGATTTTTTCGATCGGATCTTTGTCGCCTGCCAAGACCCCGTAGGTGGTGAGGCGGATGTACCATGTGAAGTCTCTTAGGCATTGAGTGCGTTGTCTCTGACCGTAGGCATTGCCACCAGGGGCGATGTAGTCAGGATGGATTCTAAATAGTTCTTCGGTGGCTTTTTTGACGATTTTATCTTCGCTTTCAGCCAAGACTGTGGCAATGCGTACCCTTTGAGCGCCTGTGGAGAGAAAGTTTTGGACACTTTGCAACTCAGAAACGGTGGGATAACGAAGTTCTTCGTCGGCTCTTTCTAAAACTTGACTAACTACACTCATAATAAAAATAAAAAATTTAATATATTCGCCATCTAGTTTACCAAAAGCGGTGAATGCGCCAAGTTTTTGTAATAAAAACACAAAACTTTATAAGTAGCTACTCCTTTCCCGTTATAGAAATAGACATACAAAATAAGGAACTAGCGTTGCGGCGCAACGCTAATTTGATACTATAGCAATCCTAAATAATTCGTGGCTTCGACTCCGCTCAGCCATCAGTCCACGCTGGCTGAGCGAAGCCTATTTCAACTCATTTAGGATTGCTATAGGAAGGGAGTAAGCGCCCTTTTTACTAGGTTTTAGTTTTTAATCGATTTAACAAGGTTTTTAGCTCCGCAGCGATGTTGCCACCGATCGCCCGATCGCCATAACGCCAGTCTTGATAGATCTGAGTAATTTGGGCGATCGCCATCGCTTGTTGGTCAGAAACGCGATCGCCGAGACTTATCACATATTCTTGAGGCGTTTGATGTCGCGATTTGGGTTTGCCTTGTTCTGAGAGCCATTGCAACATTTGCTGATAAACACGCTGCGGAATGGGCATTTTTTGTAAGCGGCGCAATTGCCACCACCAGATTGCCAATTGCCATAGCGCCCAGCCACCAATCCCAAAACCAAAGCCGATCGCCAGCCCAAAGCCTAGCCCCACCCAACCCATCTCAAATAGCCAACTAACCAATCCACCTAAAAATTTGCCAATATTATCAAACAGAGATGCAAAGAAATTATTAATAGGACTAGGCAAAAATTGGGCGATCCAATTCCAAAAAGTCTGAATCGTGCTGAACGTGCGATCGCTTTCAACCGAGGGCGGGAATAGGGGGCGATTGGGGACAGGGTCAAAGGCAAGCCAGCCATACACAGGGAAAAACACCTCAACCATCGACTGAGTATCAATATTCTGAACTTCGTACAGCCCTGTAAAAGGATTAAACTTCCCTGATGAAAAGCCGACCACATAGCGGGTGGGAATGCCCAGCGATCGCAGCATCACTGCCAAAGTTGAGACAAAATGGCTCTCCTCGCCGCCGCCCTGCTCCACAAATTGCGACACTAGATCGTTCCTAGATGCATCAAACTTGAGCGGCTGAATGGCATAGTTTTGCTTGATACTTTGGGCGATCTGAACTACGCGATCGTAGTTATTATCTAAAGCGATCGGCTTGCCATCAGGATTTTTGGCATTTGCCAAGAAAGATAAGGCGCGATCGCGAACTTGGGGCGACAGATTCGCAGGTAATTTCAAATAATAATTACGAATCGATTGCGGATACTCGTTGGGCATTTGCCGTAATAGTTGGGGATTGCGCTCGACCACATTAGAAATCACTGTATAAGTTAGTTCAGGCGGCAATGGCGCGGGTGAGCGAATCATCCCCTCTTGATCGACATCTAACTCTTCACTAGAGAAAAAGACCCGATTCGGCACGGCTGCCATCGGCACTAGATTTGGGAAATTTGGCGAAATAATCGTGTAGGTTTGCACCACTTCTTGGGTTTTAACTGGCTGCGTCAGTTTGAGTTTGGAAGAGCCGAGCAGCCCATAGGTCGGACTTGGCAAGAAAAATTCATAATTAATAGAATTACGTCTAATCGTACGAATCTGGCTAGGATCATTGCGAGAAATACGCCAGCCTTTACCCGTAAATTCGTCATACGCCATTACCCGCCAAAATAATTCGGCTTGCGATCGCACCCGCATCATCAACTCAGGCTGACGCTGATCATTTTGTTGTTTAACTCCATCCGAAGCTGTATCAATTTCAGGGGCAAACAATGGCGGCAAACCAAAATCATTATCACCACCTGTTCCGCCCGTACCATTTGCCCCAGTATTATTGCCAGATTGCTGCTGCTGTTGTTGTTGCTGTTGTCGAGTCAAGATACCGCCGCGAGGAACTTGTCTCTGCACTGGCAGATTGACACTGACAGGAAAATTGCGTAACTGAAATCCGGGTAATCTTGGTAAAAAAGCAAAAATTGTCAAGCCCAGCACCAACACGATCGCCATTAAACCTGCTAGTGGCAATGGCGAAATCCCCATTTTTTCAGGCTGAAAGCTGCTAGTTTTGACACCCAACCGCGATCGGTGATCGAGTAATAAAATCGGCAATCCTACGATCAAAAAAGCCATTAGCCACAGTGCGAAAATCATGGTCTGGCTCAAGGTCGCCGCCAGCGCCATCAAGATCAAGCCAATGATGATCGAATAGCCCAAATCTTTGCGACGTGGCAAGTCAAAACTATGCAAAACCTGCAACTGAATCAAAAATTTCGCCAACAATAATTTGGTGTCGTCTAGTTGACGCACAATATCGTTGAGAAATATCACCAACATGGCAATCATGGCGATCGCAATGAATAGCTTGACAATGACATTGCGTTTACGCCTTGCATTCCAAGCCCACACCGCCCCGATCGCACTCAGTGGAATCGCCCACACACTATTATTAGAACTCCCAACCGCATCGACCGCGCCAATGCTGATAAACACAAAAATCTGGACGAGTACCCGCAACGGAATTGAGTCTTCAACCCCCTTCACGGTAAATTCTGAGGCTTGACGCAATTTATCGAATGTCCCAATTTTTGGTTGAGGCGACCCAATTGTATTCATAAAAATAATACCGATACGCCAATTCAAGGATGAAATGCAACGTCTAGAGATCTTTGCATAAAGGGACTCACAAGGATATTTTGATATTAATCACAATATCCAAGATATCCTCATAAACTTTAAATATCTTACCATCGCAGAAAGAAGCGAACTGTACAAACTGCGAGTAATCGACAAATTAAATATCGAAGGTAGATTGGTCGTTTCAGCCTTCAAAAATCCATTTTCTTGGACTTTTGACATGATATTTTACAGATCTATATCGCTGGGATCACGCAAGCTCATTAGTCATCTTGACGATTATTTTTTAAATATCCTGAGCTAAAAAATCATCTGATGTAAATCGACACCAACAAAAAAGCCACTCCGAACGGAGAGGCTTTTTTGTTTCGAGGTGGCTAGGTTAAAGTATTAACCGTTGATAGCAGGAGCAGCCATGGCTACAGGTGCTACATCAACAGCAGCCAAGTCGAGAGGGAAGTTGTGAGCGTTGCGCTCGTGCATTACTTCCATACCCAAGTTAGCGCGGTTGATTACGT
>JANODY010000094.1:0-6419 GCA_031412945.1 Cyanobacteria bacterium SOY_65_metabat_81 | reverse complement strand
TGCATAATGCGATCGTCGATCGCATCGATCGCATTACTTAAGACATTCATAAATACTTGATTGAGTTGTCCAGCATAAGCCATGACAATCGGTATATCGCCATAAATTTTCGTCAACGTGACAGCAGGGCGATCGGCATAGGCTTTAAACCGATTTTGTAAAATTAATAGAGTGCTATCTATCCCTTCGTGAATGTTGCATGGTTTTTGTCCCTCCTGATCGGTGCGCGAGAAATTTCGCAAAGACAAAACTATTTGGCGAATGCGCTCTGCCCCAAGTTTCATTGATGACAACATTTTTGGCAAATCTTGTTGCAAAAATTCAAAATCGATTTCATCAAGAAATTTGGTGATTTCAGGAGACGGCTCTGGATAGTTTTGACGATAAAGGGCGATCGCATCTAGTAAATTTTGCACAAATCGATTGGCATGATTGAGATTGCCATAAATAAAGTTGACAGGATTATTGATCTCATGGGCGACTCCAGCCACTAACTGCCCCAAGCTAGACATTTTTTCAGTTTGAATGAGTTGGCTTTGAGTTTTTTGTAATTCTGCTAGGGCATTTTCAAGGCGTAGGGTTTGAGCATGTGCTGAATCTTCTCGCCTGACTAGCTTTTTGTAGCTTTGACGCGATCGCTTTAAAGCTCTCTCGGCCCGACGGCGTTCTAACTGCTCCATTTTGCGATCGCTAATATCATGAGCAATAATCACAATATTTTGGACATGCCCTTGCTCATCGCGCATTACCCGCCCCGACGACTCCAAAACCCGCCAAGTCCCATCTTTATGCTGCATCCGATATTCTAAAGATTTGCCTATCCCCGTTTTTAAAGTTTCTGCGGCGGCGCTAAGCACTCGTTCTTGATCGTCAGGATGGATTTTGTCATAGGCCCATGTGCCTTGAAGCTCGACAGATGTATAGCCCAAGACCCTTTCATAGGATGGACTATTATAAATTCGATATCCTTTAGCATCAACTACCGCGATCAAATCAGCGACATTTTCCATGATTTCCCCAAACAAGCGATCGGTTTGCAATGCCGATAGATTGGGCTGATTAACCTCGTGGGCTATATTTGGGACTATTTGATCTACTTGTTGATCTATTTGTTGATCTATTTGATTGTTGATACTTGCATCCGCCATGATGAATTTTTAGTGATTAGGTAGCATCAAATCAAAATTAAGTTTGGTGAACTGCGTAACTAAATGCAATAGCATTTTAGATGACTAGTTTAGCTTTAACCTTTAGTTATAGATGCAATGTTAGATCGTAATTTAAATCAAATAAAAAATCGCGTAAATCGTTATTTTCGCGAAGCTTGGCTAAAAGGCGTGGCGATCGCCGTGGCTTGTTTGGCAGTGACTTGCTTAACAACGTTATTCGCGCCCCAACCCAGCATGGCAGGATTACCAACCAAAAGCGCGATCAAAGATGCGCGGGTGATCTTGCGGAATGCTTTACCAATTGATAATGATCTGCTGCGCGATGTTCAGATTGCTCTAGAGCAAATGCCTCGTCAAGCTAATCTTAAGCGCTGGAGCGATTTGCGAAAAGATATCGAAAAGATATCTCAGAGTCTAACTCAAAACAATGCACAGCTGATCGAAGGGGTTAATAGCGATCGCCGTTCGATTGTTACTGAACATTTAACTAGTTTAACGACAGCGCTTGTGCCTCTGCAAGAAGCGATTGCCATCAAAGATCGCAACAGTGTCAAAGCTCTATCTGAAAAAGCCTTGGACTATGTTGGTTTAGTCGAATCTGACTTCATCAAAGCCTTTCCCTTTGAAGTTCCTGCTCAATATGCTAACTTGCCGCAACTTAAAGGTCGCGCTCTAGTCGAGCTATCCACCGAAAAAGGTAACGCTATCATCACTGTCGATGGTTACAATGCCCCCGTCAACGCAGGGCAGTTTATCGATCTTGTCCAAAAAGGCTTTTATGACGGGCTGACTTTTACGCGAGCCGATGAAAACTATTATCTCCAAACAGGCGATCCTGAAGGCTCGGCTGAGGGTTACATCGATCCTGCCACTAACAAACTTCGCACCGTACCAATCGAAGTGCGTCTCCCTGACCAAAAAATGCCGACCTATGGCAAAACCTTTGAGGAGATGGGGTTGTCAGGCACATTGCCCGTGCTACCGTTTGCCGCTTTTGGGACAGTTGCGATGGCGCATCCCAATGAAGATGGCAATGCTGGATCTTCCCAGTTTTTTATCTATCTATTTGAATCGGAACTAACTCCCGCAGGTTTAAATTTACTAGATGGCAACTACACCGTTTTTGGTTATGTCACCAGTGGCAAAGAAACCTTGGATAAACTAAGACTCGGCGACAAAATTTTGTCGGCTCGTGTCATCAGTGGCGCTGAAAATTTAGTAAAATAATCTCAAAAAAAGGGCGGCGCATCGCGCCGCCCTTTTTTTGAGATCACGATCGCTCTATTTGTCTCACTACGGTCAACGCTGAATAACTTACCCCTGCGGTTCCTTCCCCAGGATGAGTTGAGTCACCGACTAGCCAGATATTTTTGAGCGGAGTGCGATTGGCAAAACCGAAGGGACCAAAGGTGGAAACGCGCATTCCTACACCGCCAACGATGCCGCGATCGCGTCCTGTATATCGGGCAAAGGTTTGGGGCGTGGCAGCCTCAACATGAATAATTGTTTGTTCATTCAGATCAAAATATTCGCTTAACTGGGCGATCGCCCTTTTGGTGAACTTCTCTTTGAGTGTTTGATAATCATCATCACCATACCAAACCGCAGCATCCGTAAACTCAGACGCAATAATTGTGGCTTTTCCCTCTGGAGCGCGTCCATCGCCCTCTTTGCTGACTGAGACAAATAACGAATGCGGTTGATCTCCAGCTTCCAGAAACTGTAAATGCGGCGGACAGTTATCGGGAATCGCGGCACGATCGACTCCCAAATAAACCACAAAAGCCACCGAAGCGGGCTTAAGATTGGCAACCCGTTTAGCATAACCCTTGGGCGCTTGATCGCCCAAAAGCTGCACAAAATTATTGACCGTCACATTGGCAACTAGATGATCGGCTTGCTCCCACCAAGTTTCCTGCGATCGCAGATTTATTACTTTTACGTTTTTAGTTTTATCTTTTGTCTTAATTTCCGTAATTTGATGTTGCATCAACACCTTACCGCCATCGCGCTCAATGCTCTCAATCAGGCGATCGCTCAAAA
The DNA here is from genome assembly GCA_031412945.1 of Cyanobacteria bacterium SOY_65_metabat_81. Classification (GTDB taxonomy): domain Bacteria; phylum Cyanobacteriota; class Cyanobacteriia; order Pseudanabaenales; family Pseudanabaenaceae; genus Pseudanabaena. Next base: position 3,207 of record JANODY010000094.1, on the reverse strand, counting down.
CTTGCATACTGCCCTTGAGGTGAAATAGCCCTAAAGGAGCTTGAGAAACTGCCAAAGCGGTCGCTGCATATAGCAAAGCTGTCTCTTCAGCATTTACCTGTGAATAGAGTTTTAGTTGTAAATCGAGGAATGTGCGTAATCTTTTATCGTTCGCCAGTCCAAAGCCACGCAAGGCATCGCCCACTGTCGAAAATGTATAGGGTACGGTCGCCAAAGTATCTAACCGTAAAGCTTTGAGCAGTTGCCAAGCATCCCAAACATTGCGCGGCGGCAAAATCGGATCGCGTGATTGAAAGCGCCAACTTCGCCAAAATAAATCTTCCAGAAACTTCCAAAATGGTTCGCTATTTGGAAATTGTTTTTGACGTTCAGCCTGCCATTTTTGGCGATCGCGCCAGACATTTACAGGTTCACGCTCGTTCGGCAAAAACACCGCACAAGCAGGATCGCAATAGGTGGCTTCAGGAATTTCAATGTCAAGTTCGCTAAAAATGCGATCATGAATACCACCAGATTCTAAGCCAGCCACCTGTGTTGCCCCCACATCAAAGGTGAAGCCGCGCCGCTTAAATGTTGAGGCACAACCACCCGCCACGATCGCCAGATCGTAAACAATGACTTGATAACCACGCTTTGCCAATAAAGCTGCCGTCGTCAAGCCGCCAATCCCCGCCCCGATCGCAATAACTTTTTGGTTAGTCTTACTTAGCATTTGATGCAACTTTAATCACGATATTTATAGCCATAAATCATTTTAAGCGATCGCCCCTATCCACACAATTCCACTAGAGGCTTGATTATTTTGGTAAAGTTTGAGGTATCTAATACTCTTGTCTCATGACTCACTCTAGCAATCCTTTTCTTAATCTCAACTACGAACCCGCGATCGAGTCCCTAGGTGATTATCACGATATTGTGACCGCCGCCGAATATCCGATGCACAAGTTGCGTTGGCGCAATGACGATCTATTACCTGCGATCGCCCTCAAGCCAGATCAAGTCAGCGATGATGACTTTATCGAGGCTTTTGGACATTTTCAGTCGGTACGCCCCTTTTTGGCTCTGCGCTATCACGGCTATCAGTTTGGTGAATACAATCCGCAACTCGGTGATGGACGCGGTTTTATCTATGGACAAGTGCGCGGACTTAACAATGAACTCTATGACTTCGGCACAAAAGGCTCAGGGCGAACTCCCTATTCCCGCAGCGCCGATGGCAAACTCACCCTCAAAGGTGGTGTCCGCGAAATTATTGCTTCTGAAGCCCTGCATCGTATGGGTGTCAAAACATCCCGATGTCTGAGTCTCATCGAGACAGGTGAGGATCTGTGGCGCGGCGATGAACCATCACCCACGCGATCGGCAGTGATGGTACGCTTTTCGCGATCGCATATTCGGTTCGGGACATTTGAGCGATTGCGTTGGCTGAGTCGCGCCGATCTTGTCCGTAAATTACTAGACCATGTTCTCCAAATTTACTATCCACATATCTGGGGAAAAGAATACCAAGATGGCATTTTCTATCTAGAACTAGTAGAACGAGTCGCCACTCTCTGCGCTCAATGGATGGCGGCAGGTTTTTGTCACGCTGTTCTGAATACGGACAATATGTCGATTACAGGTGAAAGCTTTGATTATGGACCATTTGCCTTTATCCCCAGCTACGATCCGCGATTTACCGCCGCCTATTTCGATCATGCAGGTCGTTATAGCTATGCCAATCAACCAGCCGCTTGCTATTGGAATCTCGAAAAGCTGCAAGATCCTCTTAGTTTAGTAATGGATAAGGATGAGATGCAATCGTCATTACAGAAGTTTAAAGACTTCTATCGCACCGCCTATTGCGACATGATGTTAAAGCGGTTGGGATTTACTTCTCTTTCAGAACCTGAAACTGAGGACTTGATTGGCGCAACCCTAGAATTACTGGCGATCGCCCAAGCGATCGGCTACAACCAATTTTTTGTCAAGCTGCGTGAATCTTTTCATCCTAATTGGCGCGAAGATCCTAACAATATTTTTAAAAATCATGATTGGGAACTCAACGATGAACAGAAGACTTTGTTAGACAAATGGAAAGTTGTTTACCATCAATTACTAATTCGATTACCGATCGCCGAGATGGAAAACATTGCCGAGCATTTAAAACAAGCTAATCCGACCGTAATTTTCTTACGTCCCAAAATTGAGCAGCTTTGGGAACACATTGCCGTTAATGATGATTGGCAACCGCTCTATCAGGCGATCGCCCAACTAAAAAACTGATCCTCAGCGCTCTGTCCAACAAACACAAAACAACCTGATTGCCTGACAAAAGTAGGGGTTTAGCATTTGCACCACACTTTATAAACTCGCACCACAATCTCGATCTGCAAATGCTAAACCCTCTTCGCTTTTATCGATAAATTGTCCCTGCGTTGTGAGCTTTTGGGCAGAGCATTCCCAATTTGAGGGGATTTCAGAATTTATAAATTGTGGCGGGAATGCTCGGCCCCTACGGCGAAAACTTATTTTTTGACAGCGTTGCTTCTATTCTTGCGCCACTTGTTAAGCCCAAACACTACACCGAGACCGACAACCCCAAGCGAAGGATCGAAGTCAAAGGGAACAGCCGTCGCCGAATCAAATTGGACTTCCGAAAATCCCGTGAAGTTTACATTGCCATAGTTGCTAGCCACTGTAAAGCGCACAAAGGATGCGGTAGTTGGGGAAAATGTAAATATCTCAGGGTTCTCTGGAGCATTAGATGCGCCAATGGCAAATTGGGTGGGCGCACCCGCTAGAGATGTGTAAGCAGTGCCATCGGTCGAGGTCAAAATGCTAACATCCTTGATCCCAGCATTATTATTAAAATTAACATTCCAGAAACTGAATCCAATGAGGTTATAGCTTTCACCAAGATTAAAGTCAATGTTTCCTGTTGTTGTTCCTGATGCGGAAACCCAAAGATTTGTAGGCGATCCCGTGGCATGAAGCCCTGTTAAACTGGAAGTATCGCCTGGAAGTCCAGCACCATTGACCGTATTTTGGATGTTAGTACCACTACTAGTTCCCAAGGTGGTTGATCTTACTTTTCCCGTTAAGTCTAAAAAGCAGGCAAATAAGGTCTAAAACCTAGTCATAGGTATAGAATAGAGCCAAGAATAAAAAGAGGCAGGAATAAAGATGTTAGATTGGTGGGTAAAGAACTTTGCAAACTGCGAATTG
>JANODY010000093.1:0-6185 GCA_031412945.1 Cyanobacteria bacterium SOY_65_metabat_81 | reverse complement strand
ATAGATTCGTGAGGCGTTTTGGGTCATTTGATCTATGCTCCTTTTTCTTCAAAAAACAGCATACGCCTCTTTTTTACTCAAATCTACCATCTGTATACTTTTTCGCCCCTTCTTTTACCACTTTTGTCAGTCAATCAGCTTATAGCCAATCGGGAAATATTATTTCACCGTTGATTAGTTATTGTGAAGAATCACGTTAAGCTCTTTTTGGGGTTCTGCTTCAGATTAAGAGTTACAATAGCTCTGCAATCAAAAAACAATATATTTTTGATATTTAAAACATAAAACTTTATTTTTTTGCTTTTACTAGAATGTCAAATATTGTTGAAATTGTAAGAAAATTAGCTGATAGAGAAGCAAAGCGATCTGAAGCTGACATACAGGCTGGGATTAGGGATTTATTATTACAAGCTTCACTAGATCTCGATGATGAAGATCTTGATGTGAAACTTGAGTCTCAATTGGGCGATCGCCGCAGAATTGATGTTGAAATTGGTTCAGTTGTGATTGAGGTCAAAAAAGATTTACGAAAAGGGAAAATTCTAGCTGATGCGATAGAGCAATTATCGGGCTATGTTGAGGTTCGGACGCAGCAGACGGGACAAAACTATATTGGAATTTTATCTGATGGTTTAGAATGGCGATGTTTTCATCTCAAACCGTCTAAGGAGTTTGTTGAAGTATCTAAACATTTAGTTAACTCAAGTAGTCCCGATGCTGACAAATTAATTGCTTGGTTAGATGGTGTTTTAGCGACAAAGCAAGGTGTAATTCCTACTCCAGAAGAAATAAATAGTAAGCTGGGTGTAGAAAGCTCTTCCTATGCGATTAATCATGCAACTTTATTAAGTTTGTATGAAGAGAACAAGCATCTTCCTACTGTGCAAATGAAACGCCTATTATGGGCAAAACTTTTGACGACAGCATTAGGCAGTCAATTTACGGATAGTGATGAATTATTTGTTGAGCATACGTTACTTGTGAATGTATCGGAAATTATTGCCCATGCCGTCTTAGGTCTAAACGTTAATGATTTATCGCCTGCTTCTCTGTTGTCAGGTTCTCAGTTTGAGACTAGCGGGATTTATGGTGTAGTTGAAAGTGACTTTTTTGATTGGGTAATTGAAGTTGATGAAGGCGATATTTTTATTCGATCGCTAGCTCGTAAGATTTCGCGATTTAATTGGGGTGAAGTTTCCTATGACATCATGAAGGTTTTGTATGAATCAATTATTGATCAGGAATTAAGAAAACAATTAGGGGAGTATTACACACCAGATTGGTTGGCAGAAGTAATTGTTGAAAAAACGATTACAGATCCTTTAAATAAGCGTGTTTTAGATCCATCCTGTGGATCTGGAACTTTCTTGTTTCATGCGGTCAAAAATCTTTTAAAGAAAGCAGAACAAGAGAAATTGTCAATTAGTGAATCTCTGGCAATTTTGGCAAAAAATGTGATTGGTTTTGATATTCATCCAGTCGCAGTAACTTTAGCTCGTGTGACTTATCTTTTGGCGATCGGTCGTGACAATTTAATGAATCCAGCCAGAGGGGAAATTAATATTCCTGTCTATTTGGCTGACTCTATGCAATGGCGGCAAAAGCAATATGATTTGTGGTCAAAGGATCAAGTTGTTATTGAAACAAATAGCGAAAGACAATTATTTGCTTCAGAGTTACGTTTCCCCCATGAACTTTTGCAAGATTCTCATAATTTTGATGAGCTTGTAAAAGACTTGGCAGATAAGGCAACTCAAACAAATCAAGGTAAAGCGACATCTTCTTTAACTGGTGTATTTCGGCGCTTGGCAATTCCTGAAAAGTTTCATGAGACGCTTACAAATACTTTCATTGTGATGTGTGAATTACATAAAAGCGGACGCGATCATATTTGGGGATATTATGTGCGTAATTTAGTGCGCCCTGCTTGGTTGGCGTTACCGCAAAATCGGGTTGATATTTTGATAGGAAATCCGCCTTGGCTTTCCTATCGACATATGCCTAAAGATATGCAGGATTCATTTAGGGAAATGAGTGAAGAACGATCGCTTTGGCATGGGGCAAAGAATGCAACGCATCAAGATCTTTCAGCTTTATTTGTTGCTAAAAGTATTGAAACTTATTTAGATGATGGTGGAAAGTTTGCTTTTGTGATGCCTAACTCGGTAACAGATAGAGAATATTTTGGCGGATTTCGAGAAGGTAATTACTACACTGGTAAAGGAACAACAACATACGTTGAGTTTGCAGAATCATGGGATTTGCGGAGATTAAGACCCCATTTTTTCCCTAGGGGTGCATCGGTTATTTTTGGTAAGAGATCTCAAAAATCGGTAAAAATGCCTTTGATTACCGAATATTGGACTGGAAGAATAAAGGAACCGAAATCATCATGGAGTGTGGTCAAAAAATTACTTAAATTCACTAAAGAAGAAATAAAAATAAGCTCAGACAATGATATTTCTCCCTATCATTCCCGATTCTCGCAAGGAGCCATAATAGTTCCTAAGGTTCTCTTATGCGTTGAAGAGAAAGTATCTAGTCCATTAGGGTTAGCTTCTGGGCGTAGATTGGTTAAGTCCAAACGATCTGCTTATGAAAAACAACCTTGGATAAATCTTCCCGATTTAGAAGGAACAATTGAAAGTGAATTTATAAAACCCGTATACACAGGCGCTTCTATTTTGCCTTTTCGTTGTCAAGATCCTGAATTGGCAGTTATTCCTTGGAATGGGAAAGTATTAATGGATGGAGAATCTAATTTAATTGATATGTATCCTGGCTTATGTCGTTGGTGGCGTAAAGCTGAAGAATTATGGATGACAAATAAGTCTAGTAGCACTCGTTTGTCTTTGATTGAGCAAATTGATTACATGGGGAAACTAACGCAGCAGTTTCCAACACAGAAAGAAAGGATTTTATATGCAACATCTGGGATGCATATTTGCTCTGCTAGGTTATCCAATAGACAAGCTATTATCGACAGTAATCTTTATTGGGCAACAACAGAATCTAAAGAGGAGTCATATTATTTATGCTCAGTCTTAAATGCAGAAATTACAACAATAGAAACTCGTCCTTTTATGTCTTATGGAAAAGATGAAAGACACGTGTGTAAGCACGTCTGGCAACTTAAAATCCCTAAATTTAATCCAGAATCTGACCTGCATCTTGAAATCTCTAAAATTGGTAAAGCACTAGAAAAAGAAGTTGCTCAACTTGAACTGAGAGATGTTTATTTTGCTAATGTGCGTCAAGATATCAGAAAACATATTAGAAGTAGCAGTAAAGGAAAAGAGTTAGAAAAATTAGTGAAAGAGCTTTTGCTCAAAGGATTTAGTAATGATTAGTCTTGATTTAGGAGAATAAAAAATATGCGACATTCACAGACTTATGAAATTATGAACGAATTGCGCGATCGATCCAAGAATCTATTAGAAATTGCTAAAACTGGAGTAGAAAAAGCGATCGAGGAAAATGAAGAAGTAGCGATTAATTGGATAAACGAGCAACTAAAAAATTTGGGAATAGATTATTCTCCCCCCTTAAAAATGACGACCAAAGGAGATTGACCATGCTAATACCAAAAGACAACGATATTCTTTCTCAAGTTAAAGAAGCAGCAAATAAGCGAATATTATTTCTTCCCCATGCAATTCGGCAGATGTCTCATCCCGATCGCATGATCAGCACCAAAGAAGTAGAACAAGTCATAACAACAGGAGAACTCATAGAAGACTATCCCCAAGATGCCAGAGGACATAGCTGCCTGATATTTGGCTTTGTAATAGACAACCGACCGATCCACGTTGTCTGTTCTCCCAAACCAGAATATTTGGCAATTATCACCGCCTATATTCCCAATACAAAGCAATGGACAAATAATTTTAGAGAGAGGGTATAACAATGGAATGTATTTATTGCAAAGGCGAAATGACCAGAAAAACCGCACCATTCAGCATCCAAAGACAAGGTTATTACCTACATTGGGATGCGATTCCTGCATGGGTTTGTGAGCAATGCGGAGAAGCCTCATTTGAAGCCCATGAAGTTGATCTCATTCAAAAAGCACTTGCAGACCTAGATCGCAAAAATACAGAGTTTAAAGAAGCAGCCTAAACTAATTGGAAGAGAAAAACAAAAAATAAATATACGACATTCGCAGACTGATGAAATCATGAACGAATTGCGCGATAGTTTCATACAGCCAAATGGATACATGGAGAAACCAACGCTAGAAACCACCAAAGAAGCTCTCAAAAGAGATATTGATCGCCTCAACGACCAGCAACTAAAACAAATTGCTGACTTTATCGCATTTATTAAATTTCAGACAAGATTTAGCCAAAAAACGACAGATATTAGTCAATTTGCCAACCTCTATCAAGAATTTGCCGAAGAAGATCGACAACTAGCCGAAACAGGAATCTCTGAGTATGTAGATTAAATCAAGACTCATTTGCACTCTGTCATCAACTTCGAGTACTTGACAAAACTCGGCTAATTAAGCGAATAGGACAACTAGACTTTGAGGCGATCGCCAGACTAGAAAGCGTTGTACTGTTTACACTTGGTTATACAGAACAATGAAATCATCAACAAGTTGCGCGATCGGTCTAAACAGCCATTGGAAATTGTTAAGACTAGAGAATTGGGCGGCGATAATGACTTTGATAACCTTGTGCCTGTGCTGCGCGAAGTTCATCAAAGCGAATTTAACGAACTTTGGCGTAATTGGTAGAATTTTATTATGCAGATACAAGCTAAATCTAAAAATGTCAGCAAAATATTCAGCAGCAAACCAATTAAGATTCAGTCTTGTGACCTAGATAACGTTTAGAATGATCGCAAGTGTCCACAATAAATATTTGTATAGTGGACAGCAACGAACGAGTATTTGAAGATATGGCAACAAAGCAAGCAGCGATTTTGGTCTTAGCGGATGGTACTTGTTACCGTGGCTATGCGTTTGGCGCGTCTGGAACCGCGATCGGCGAAGTAGTATTTAATACAGGTATGACTGGCTACCAAGAGGTAATGACCGATCCCAGCTACCGAGGTCAAATTGTCACTTTTACCTGCCCTGAGCTTGGCAATACAGGTGTAACCCCCGAAGACGATGAATCCGATCGCCCACAGGTGCGTGGCGTGATTGCCCGAAATATTACATCTGTTCCTAGCAATTGGCGATCGCGTCAGTCTTTACCCGATTATCTCAAGTCTCATAATGTCGTGGGTATTGCCGACATTGATACTCGCGCTCTGACGCGGAAACTGCGATCGCTGGGCGCAATGAATGGCGGTATCTCCACCGAAATTCTTGATCCTGAAGTGTTACTTGCCAAAGTGAATGCGGCTCCATCTATGCAAGGTCAAAACCTCGCCCAAGCAGCGACCACCGATCGCATTTATGAATGGACGGAAAAAACCCTATCCGAATGGGAATTTGTCGAACCATCACAGTTAAACAGTGAACCGATGACCGTTGTGGCGATCGACTTTGGGGTAAAGCGTAATATTCTCCGCCGCCTTGCCAGCTATGGCTGCCGCGTGATTGTCGTCCCTGCTGATACCACCGCCGAGAAGATTCTCTCCTATAATCCTGATGGCATCTTCCTATCTAATGGTCCTGGCGATCCTGCCGCCGTTACTCAAGGCATTGAAACCGCCAAAGCTTTGCTAGCTGCCGATAAGCCGATGTTTGGCATTTGTTTAGGACATCAGATTTTAGGATTGTCGATGGGCGGCGATACCTTTAAACTTAAGTTTGGACATCGTGGACTCAATCAACCCGCCCAAAACCAAGCCCAAAACGCCGATCGCCGTGTCGAAATCACCAGTCAAAATCATGGTTTTGCCCTCACAGGTGCATCTTTTGATGATTCCCCCGCCATGTTGACTCACATCAATCTCAACGATCGCACCGTCGCAGGTTTAGAACATAAAACCCTACCGATCTTCTCGGTGCAATATCACCCAGAAGCTAGCCCCGGTCCCCACGATGCCGATTATCTATTTGAGCGTTTTGTGAATTCTATGCGCGAATATAAAAATAGCGCTAAGCAAGTCGCAGCTTAGTTTATGTAGCAATACTAAATGAGTTGTGAGAGGCTTGGGGGGGGGGGAGGCACCCGAAATAGTTGGGGGGGGGGAGGCGAAGCCCAAAATTTTTAAAAAAAGGTTTT
>JANODY010000092.1:0-32589 GCA_031412945.1 Cyanobacteria bacterium SOY_65_metabat_81 | reverse complement strand
CCTACGTTCATGTATTCCTGTCTGCACGCTTGTCCGTTTCCATCCCATCACACTTTCTGCTTTTCTCGCTGAACCTTTAAAATAGTCTTCGGCAACCTTAGCCATGAAGTCTCTTTTTCGATATCCTGTCAGTTTTTTAGCGGCGTCTTTAATTGTCGCTTCTACTTTTTCGCTTAACATTTTATATTCGTCTATATAACCTATACTAGACCTGTTGGGAAATAAGGTAAACTAAAGAAAGTGGTAAAAGCATAGAAAAAATGTTAAACATTGAACGCATCCTCAAGCAAGATCGTCTAGTGAGGGCAATGACAGGGCTAAACCTAAAAGCATTTAAAGCCATAGAGTCTAGCTTTGCCGAGGCGTATCATGAAAGTCTAAACAAGCCAGAAAAAGAGCGAAAACGCCAACAAGGAGGAGGAAGAAAAGCCACCTTAAGAACGACATCAGACAAGCTGCTGTACATCTTGATGTACTTAAAATGCTATCCAACGTTTGACCTGATGGGAGTATTATTTAACTTTGACCGCTCCTGCGCCCATGACTGGGTACATAGACCGCTACCAATATTAGAGGCAACTTTAGGGAAGAAGCAAGTATTGCCAGAGAGAAAGATCAATAGTATTGCTGAATTTCTAGAAAAGTTTCCAAAAGTGAAAGAAGTGATTATCGATGGGACAGAGAGACCAGTACAACGTCCAAAAGATAGCGAAAAGCAGACAGCGAATTACTCAGGGAAAAAGAAACGCCATACCCGCAAGCACACCACAGGAAGCACCCGCAAGAAAAGGGTAATATTGCTGAGCAAGGCTAGAGGCGGGAAAGTGCATGACAAGAAGCAATTAGATGAAGAGGCGTGGATCGAAAATATACCTGATGAAGTGGCTATTGAAGGAGATTTAGGATTTCAGGGCTTACAAAACGAGTTTGTCAATGTACATCTACCGCATAAAAAGCCAAGAGGTCAAGAGCTAACTGAAGCACAAAAAGAGGAGAATCGAGAATTTAGTAGTCAACGAGTGGCATGTGAACACGCACACGCAGGTATCAAACGTTGTCGCTCTGTAGCAGACGTTTATAGGAATCGTGTGACTGATTTCGATGACCGCTTAATGTTGAATGCAACTGGCTTATGGAACCTCTATTTAGAGGTCGCTTAAAGACACAGTAATGACGAAAGCCCTATCTACCATTAGCTTTTATTTCCCAACAGGTCTACTCGATTATGGTACTTTATTTTGTCGCTAGACCCTAATTTGATTTTGGTTCACTGCTTGATTTGGTGAACTAAAATTAGAAAGTGAACCAAAATTATTTGGTTCACGATTTGGTTCACCGCCTAAAAGCCCCTCTCCTTCTTCTAGTGAACCAAATGAACCAAAATTAGGTAAATCTGCAAATTGTAAAGATTGCACTCCAATTACAAAAAAGCCTTGATTAGTTCTTTCGCTGAACTTGGCATTAGGAAACAGTTTGGCAATTGCTGGCTTAATTCGATTTGGTGCTTTGACAAAAGGATCGTATTTGTCGCCCTCGTCAAGTCATTGAAGAAGTTGGTATTGATGGTGGCAAACTAGTCAATGGTCGCAAACGACATATTCTGGTGGATACATTAGGTTTGCTGATGATGGTAGTTGTTACTGCGGCAAATCTTAATGATCGTAAGGGTGCAGTCATGGTTTTAGAAAAACTTAACCAAATTCGCGACCGATTCCCACGTTTATCAACTATTTGGGTAGATCGTGGCTATAACGGTAAAGCATTCGTTATGGCGATTTTGCAGACTTTTTACTGGTGTTTACAGGTTGTTGTCCCTCCTGCGGGGCAAAAAGGCTTTGTTGTCCAACAGAAGCGTTGAGCGTACATTTGCTTGGTTTTCTCGCTTTCGGCGTTTGAATAGAGAATACGAACTTTTACCTGAAACTTCTGAGGCTTTTTTCTATGTTGGCATGATTCAGATCCTCAGACATCTATTTAGATTGCATTCAAGATAAAGGTTTTGGCTCACCTCCCCGAAACACCTATTGAGCCATGACATTATAAGTATCAATTTTCAAAAAAAAATCAACAAAAATATTGCTGTTTATTTGACGATAAAGCAATAAAAATATGAACAAAAAACATCGAAAAACAAAAAATAAAAATTGGTTTAAATTTGCCTTTCAGCTAAAAGGCTCAGTGATTTTATCAGTATATAAACATATGATCGGGCTGGGTCTGTTTGGTTTATTTATTTCTTTACTTGATCATCTGAAAGTTCCTGTATCTCAACCCATACTAGGAAGTGTTATTCCCAGCATTGTCTTGGGTTTACTATTAGTTTTTAGAACTAATACCGCTTACGATCGCTTTTGGGAAGGTCGGAGGTTGTGGGGAAGTTTGGTTAACGATTCTCGAACTTTAGCTTGGCAAATTGGAGTCATAATTAATGATATTGAACCAGAAGATAGAGCCAAAAAACAAGCAGCTATGAGGCTTATACCGATTTTATTAGTGGCGATTAAAGCGCATTTGCGATCGGAATCTGAAAATGCCGAACTCGAAGAATTGATGGCTAATTCTCAATCTAACTCTGATTGTTTACAGCTAAGAACAATCAATAATAAACCCCTACAAATCATCAAATGGATCGCCGACTACGTTCAACAACAGTATCAAAAAGGGCTTAGCTGCCTGCATTATGGTCATGTGCCAATTCTGCAATCCAATTTGAAGAGTATGATTGATTCAATAGGTGGTTGTGAGAGGATTTTAAGAACGCCTTTACCTCTAGCATATGTGATTCATCTCAAGCAATTGGTATTGATTTACTGTATATTATTGCCTTTTCAGCTAGTTAAAGATTTAGGATGGTGGACAGGTTTATTTGTTAGCTTAATTAGTTTCACTTTACTTGGTATTGAGGAAATTGGAATTGAAATAGAAAACCCCTTTGGCTATGATGCTAATGACTTACCTCTTGATACTATTTGCAATACTGTCAAGCAGGATATTGAAGAATTAATTACTAACAATTACGCGATCGAATCCAATTTAAATCAGATTTATTTAAAAGAATAAAAAGATTTAAAACTAAAATTAGATAGCCTGTTTGTGTGCCTGATGGCTCACGATGCAAATCGCCAGATAGTGAATCTTAACAGTGAATTTTAGCAATAAATTATATGAGATAATTTGTATTTTTTGGCGATTGTCTAGATAATGTCTCCAATCGATATTTACTTTTTCAAAGCGATCGCCGAACAGCTTTATGATTAATTTAAAGTAAATCACAAAAATATTGACAGAAGTTACCATTATCAATATATTATAGAGTTCGCTGTAAAATATTACGTCTTCGTAATTTGCTTCTGTCGATTGTAGCTAACCCACTGCATAGAACGCATAATCTCGCGAAGATCGTGTTGTACAGCCTTCCGCCTCAAAAGTTATCAATTAGATTCCTGAAAAGGTTGATTAATAGGTGATTTTAAGGCAAACATCAAACCGCAAACTGACAACAAATTGGGAGACTCATAGTGGCTCGCATTGCAGGAGTTGACCTTCCTCGTGACAAGCGCATCGAAATAGGACTAACGTATATATACGGTATCGGTCTGACTAGCGCCAAAAAAATCTTAGCAGCTACCAAAATAAACCCTGATACGCGGGTTAAAGAGCTTACTGATCCTGAAGTAACGACTTTACGCCAAGAGGTAGAATCCAACTTTCAAGTAGAAGGCGATCTGCGTCGTCTCGAAGGTTTAAGCATCAAACGTCTAGTAGACATCGGTTGTTACAGAGGTCGTCGTCATCGTATGGGACTTCCTGTACGCGGACAACGTACTCGCACCAATGCTCGTACTCGCCGTGGCGGTCGTCGCACAGTCGCAGGTAAGAAGAAAGCTCCAGGTAAGAAGTAAGTAAGGATTAATACGAAATAATGGCTCGTCAAACAACCCGTAGAACTGGCGCACGCAAAAATAAGCGTAATGTCCCTAATGGGGTCGCTTATATCCAGTCTACTTTTAACAATACTATCGTCACGATCGCTGACACTGTCGGCGATGTCATCTCTTGGTCTTCGGCGGGTGCTAGCGGCTTTAAGGGTGCTAAGAAAGGTACTCCATTTGCAGCCCAAACTGCCGCCGAATCTGCTGCTAGAAGAGCGATCGAACAAGGAATGCGCCAAGTCGAAGTCATGGTCACAGGACCAGGCTCTGGTCGTGAAACCGCAGTGAGAGCTTTGCAAGCTGCTGGACTAGAGATTACGCTCATTCGTGATATCACCCCAATCCCTCACAATGGTTGCCGCCCACCCAAGCGCAGGCGTGTTTAATGAATTGCGAATTAGCTATCAATTACGAATTGGTAATTACTAATTCGTAATTTCTCAATTCCCCTATCTCCTTTGATTTTCGTTTACTCTTGCAGACTAATAAGTCGGTACAAATATGGCACAGTTTCAGGTTGAGTGCGTTGCATCCCACACAGAAAAAGACAATAGCCAGTACAGCCAATTTGTACTGGAACCACTAGATCGGGGGCAAGGCATTACCATTGGAAATGCGCTCAGACGAGTATTGCTCTCCAATCTTGAGGGTGCGGCGGTCACTGCTGTTCGCATTGCTGGTGTCAACCACGAGTTTGCGACTATTCCAGGCGTTCGGGAAGACGTTTTGGACTTGATGCTTAACCTCAAAGAATTGGTGTTGAAGTCTTACAGTTCAGTACCTCAGATCATTCGATTGGTAGAGCGTGGTCCAAAGCTAGTCATGGCGACCAGTTTTCACTCCCTGCCATCTGATATCGAAATCGTTAATCCTAATCAGTACATCGCCACTCTCAGTGAAGGTGCAACTTTGGAGATGGAACTAACGATCGAGCGTGGTAAGGGTTATCGTTCAGTAGACCGCTCCAAAGAAGACCACAGTTCTCCGATTGACACGCTCAAGATTGATGCCGTGTTTATGCCTGTTCGTAAAGTCAAATATGAGATTAAGGACGCTCGGATCGGTGATGCGATCAATAAAGAGAGTCTGCTCATCGATATTTGGACAAATGGCAGCATTACACCTCAAGAAGCGCTCAGCCAAGCGGCTAGTGTGTTAGTGAATTTGTTCTCGCCCTTACAAGAAATCACCCTTGCGCCCTCGTTGCCTCAAGAGCGTGATGAACAAGACGAGACTAAGCAAATTCATATCGAAGAATTACAACTATCAGTCAGAGCTTATAACTGTCTCAAACGGGCGCAGATTAATACTGTTGCTGATTTGTTGGAATACACCCAAGACGATTTGCTGGAAATCAAAAACTTTGGGCAAAAATCAGCCGAAGAAGTTATGGATGCTCTCAAACATCATCTTGGCTTGACTTTAACTGAGTCCAAAGCTGCTAAAGCTCTATAAACAAGCTCTGTAAAGAGTCTTATATCCATCTAGTACACACCTATGCGTCACCGTTGTAAAACCCCCCAGCTTAACAAGGCTGCCGATCAGCGCAAAGCTCTCCTGCGCGCTTTGACTACTGAGTTAATTCTCAGAGGCGAAATCAAGACAACTAGAGCCAAGGCTGATGCTGTTCGCACCACTGCGGATCATATGATCACTCTTGCTAAAAATGGTTCTCTGCACGCTCGTCGTCAAGCGATCGCCTATTTATATGACATCTCGGTCAAAGATGGCGAACCCGTTAGCGATCGCCCCATGACCAAGACCAAGCAAGAGACATTGCCTGAAGAAGAACGCGTAACTACCTTGGTTGACTTGTTGTTCACCCAAGCTAAAGAGCGTTATGCCGATCGCAATGGTGGCTATACCCGCATTATCCGCACGGTCAGCCGTCGTGGTGACAATGCCGAAATGGCGATCTTGCAACTTGTATAAATTTCTATAAAAATTTGTATGAATTTGTATAAAAGAAATGTTTGCGGCTGATTCTGACACTAATCATCGTGTGGCTTTAGTTATTCAATATCTAGGTACACATTATTATGGGTGGCAAAGACAGCCAAATCATTCGAGTGTGCAGCAAACGATTGAAGAAGCGATCGCTCAGATTTGTGGAAAACCAACCGTTCTGCACAGTGCAGGTAGAACCGATACAGGCGTTCATGCTGCTGCTCAGGTAGCGCATTTTGATACGTTGAGCATGATTCCTCCCCATCGCTGGGCAAAAGTACTTAATACTTATTTGCCCGAAGACATCTTGATCTGCGGATCGGCGGAAGTGGCGACAGACTGGCACGCGAGATTTTCGGCAAAATGGCGACGCTATCGTTACACGATATATACGGCAGCCATCCCAAATTTATTTGTGAAACAGTTTAGCTGGCACTACTACCTCGATCGCCTCGATGAGCAGCTTATCCATCAAGCCTTGCAACCAATGTTAGGCGAGCAAGATATGGCAGCGTTCCAGAGATCTGGTTCAAGTCGCCCCCATAGTCGTCTTGAGGTGCAAGAGGCTTTGTGCTGGCGAGATGGTGATTTCGTGCATGTAGAGGTTCAGGCTAGTGGTTTTTTGTACGGCATGATCCGTTTGCTGTTAGGGCAGTTAGTCGATGTAGGACGTTCGCGTCTCAGTGTCGAAGCCTTTACAAGCAGATGGCAACAAAAGCGTCGTATAGAAGTTAAATATGCTGCTCCACCACAAGGGCTTTGCTTATTGGCGATCGGCTATGCCGATAACCCATTTGCCGAGTTCACAACTAGAAGTTTGATAGCCCCGTTTAATTGACTCGTTTATATAGATAAATCTCGCTTGTAGAGAAACTAATGACTACAACTACACTCACTCCTAATAAAAGCTACTTACCTAGCGATCCCGATCGCAAATGGTACATTATCGATGCTGAAGGTCAGCGCCTCGGACGGCTTGCTAGTGCGATCGCGATCATCTTGCGCGGTAAAAATAAGCCCATCTATACGCCCCACTTGGATACTGGCGATTTTGTCGTTGTGATCAACGCTGAGAAAATCGAAGTAACTGGCAAAAAATCCACCCAAAAACTATATAGACGACATTCTGGTCGTCCAGGGGGGATGAAGGAAGAAACCTTCGACAAAGTAATTGCCCGTGTACCTGAACGGATTCTTGAACATGCCATCAAAGGCATGTTGCCCAAAAACACCCTCGGTCGTCAGCTTTTTACCAAGCTCAAGGTTTATAAGGGTGCAAGTCATCCCCATGAGGCTCAACAGCCTGAAACCTTGGTCATCAACACCATCCCATCTCAGAAGTAGGAGCAAACTAATGTCAGATACTGAACGTTCTAATCGCGCTGTTTATTGGGGAACTGGTCGTCGCAAGAAGGCAATCGCCCGTGTCCGCCTCGTCCCAGGCGAAGGCAAAATCGTCATTAACGGTAAACCAGGCGATTTGTATTTGCAGTTCAACCCCACATATATTTCAGGTGTCAAAGCTCCTTTGGAAACTTTGGGATTGGAAAACGAGTATGACGTTTTGGTCAATGCTCATGGTGGTGGTGTTACAGGTCAAGCTGATGCGATTAAACTAGGTGTTGCTCGCGCATTGTGTGAGCTTGCACCCGAAAATCGTAAGCCTCTCAAAGTTGAAGGCTACATGACCCGCGATCCTCGTTGTAAGGAACGTAAGAAGTATGGTCTTAAGAAAGCTCGTAAAGCTCCTCAATACTCGAAACGGTAATTACAAAAAAAGAGGTCACATTGTGACCTCTTTTTTTTATTGGGTTTAACAACAAAAAAGAGGACAGCGCTACGCACTATCCTCTTTTTTATATATATTTAGCGTTTAACGCTTAATGATGTTGGTGATTACTAATTAGAATTTAGTAACGACCACCACCACCGCCGCCGCCAGACTTGAAGCCGCCACGACCGCCGCCGCCGCCACGGTTTCCACCGCCGCCGCCAAAGGAGTCGTTGCTTTCACGAGGCTTAGCCTTGTTGACCTTAAGCACACGCCCCATCCATTCAGCACCATCCAATGCTGTAATAGCTGCATCTTCTTCTTCGTCTTTGCTCATTTCAACAAATGCAAAGCCACGAGCGCGACCTGTTTCGCGATCTGTAGGGAAATGAACACGAGTGACCTTGCCGTAGTCTTCAAAAACTGGCTTTAAATGGTCTTGAGTAACTTCATAGGACAAGTTACCAACGTAAATAGACATTATGCTTTCTCCAAGAATTCAATGAGTATGTAGAGATAGAGATGTCGGAGAGAAGCTTGTCACAATGAAACAGAAAAAAACTGCCAGTACACAAAACAATTGCTACAACCGATAAATACTTTTACCTTACGCCACTTAGTTTAACGCATATGTATTAAATTTGGGCATAGCTTTACATTTTATTTCTTTTTAGGGCGATCGCCACAAGCAGAAATCGCAAAGAAATACATGAATCCCAGCAAACAAAAGTCACGTAAAGCGTCAGTTTTGTTTGCTGGGGTTTGGATTGCTTTTGGCTGTAAAGATTTTAGCTGCAAGCTACAGGTGCGCCGATTTCTTTGGGGGTTGCGAAAGACGTACCGCAACTGCAAGATTTACTGGCGTTAGGGTTGCGAAATCGGAATCCACCACCTAAGAGATCTTCGGTGTAATCAAGCTCTAGTCCTTGCAACTGGGGCAAGTTACTATTATTGATCACGATTTTGACACCGTTGTACTCATATTCTTGGTCGTCAGATTCGAGGCGATCGGCAAAATCCATCAAGTAGGATAAACCCGAACAACCGCCTTGCTTGATGCCTAGACGTAAAGATGCTGAGGTGGCTCTTTGGTTTTGAAGATTTTTTACGCGATCGATCGCCGCGTCAGTCAGTGTAATCATATAAAATTTTCCTATTGGCGAATTATGCTAAGAGCAATACTAATCTTCTAATAGGACAAGTGCAATACTAGCGATCGAAACGTGGGTGTAGCCAGCAATTTTGGTGGCTTTATAAAGTGGCTTGGTGAGAGGGCATTTATGAACGCCCAGCAAACGCACACCTTGGTCGAGCAGAAGTCCCGTCTTAAAGTGAAAATTGCGATGCAGTTTGACGGCTTTGGCGAGGTTAGCTTTGCAGCAGAACATAATGGTTTTCCAATAATTTAGCTTTTAACAACTTGGTATATTTTAACGCTTGTTTGAGTTAAGTTGTGTAAACTAGCAAACCAAAAAAGGTGAGTCGTCGCATCGGGTTGCATCTAATTTTTTGATTTGTGTCTTAGCAAGACTGGCGACAGCTATATAATAATTTCAGAACAATTATTTGGAATCATCTAAGCGCATGGATAATACGCTCGATACTCAAGCTATGCGGAGATCTTTGCAAAA
Source organism: Cyanobacteria bacterium SOY_65_metabat_81 (assembly GCA_031412945.1). Classification (GTDB taxonomy): domain Bacteria; phylum Cyanobacteriota; class Cyanobacteriia; order Pseudanabaenales; family Pseudanabaenaceae; genus Pseudanabaena. Next base: position 23,308 of record JANODY010000092.1, on the reverse strand, counting down.
GTCTCCTAATTACTTTCGCCAAGGCTTTGGACATGAAGCCGAAGCTGAGTCAACTATGCGATCGCAGTATCATAGTGACTTGATTCAGACTATTCGTGAGCATAATTATGTTTACGAACAAGGTGATGTGACGATTTATTTGGCGAAGTCATTTGGATTTTGCTGGGGTGTGGAACGGGCGGTGGCGATGGCTTATGAAACGCGCACTCAGTTCCCGAATGAACGCATTTGGATTACTAACGAGATCATTCATAATCCTTCGGTTAATGCCAAGCTCAAGGAAATGGAAGTTCAATTTGTGCCTGTCGCTGAGGATGGTACTAAAGATTTCTCGGAGATTGGGCAGGGTGATGTGGTGATTTTGCCTGCCTTTGGCGCAAGTGTCCAAGAGACGCAATTATTCAATCGACTTGGTAGTAAGATCGTGGATACGACTTGCCCTTGGGTGTCGAAGGTATGGAATCGGGTCGAGAAACACAAAAAAGCCGATTTTACTTCCATTGTTCATGGCAAGTATAACCACGAAGAGACGATCGCCACCATTTCTTATGCCAAGCGTTATTTGGTGGTGTTAAATATGAAAGAAGCTGAGTATGTGGTTAATTACATGCTGCATGGTGGCGATCGCCAAGAGTTTCTGACTAAATTTAGCAAAGCAACTTCTCCTGATTTCGATCCCGATCGCGATTTAGAGAGAGTCGGTGTGGCAAATCAAACCACGATGCTCAAAGGTGAGACCGAAGCGATCGGCAAGCTGTTTGAACATACGATGATGCAAAAGTATGGTGTGGAAAATGTTAATGATCATTTCCTTGCCTTCAACACAATTTGTGATGCAACGCAGGAGCGTCAAGACGCGATGTTTGAGATTGTTGAAGAGGATCTGGATTTGATGATTGTGATTGGCGGTTACAATTCCTCGAATACAACTCATTTACAAGAAATTGCGATCGAGCGTAGCCTCCCCTCATATCACATTGATGATGTGCATCGCATTCTGTCCGCCGAGGCGATCGAGCATAAACCTCTGGGCAAAGCGATCGCCCAAGATTCAAACTGGCTACCCGCAGGCAAAATCAAGATTGGCATAACTTCTGGAGCCTCAACTCCCGATCGCGTTGTCGAAGAAGTAATTAATAGGATTTTCACCTTAAAAGGTTGATTACAAAGAATCGAGAGTTTTGATGATGTTGGTCAATCCTTCCCATGTGGTCATTGGTCAATACCTTGTCGCAATTGCATAGTCATATCTTGCACCACATCCTTGTCAGGGATGATATGCTAACCTATACTTTTGTAAAGAAAGATTAAAATTCAACCGAATAAATCTTAACTCAATTCTGGGAGTGAATGGCGTGATGAGGCGAGCGATCCCCGCACAATGGTTTAATTTAGGAATGCACCTAGTTTCAATGATATTTGGTTTATTTGGCTTGGTTTTGGTATTACCAAATACTGCATTTATTGAGAGCTTATCTGAAGCCGGTTTGCAAGTCTTTTCGTGGGGAATGCAAAATGGCGGTGCATCCTACATGATTTTTGGCGCGATCGCCGCATTTTTGTATGGTAAGCAAACTATCGGTCTAAAACGCACCCTCGCGTTTTGTATTCCTGCGATCGGCATTTCTGTCACTAGCGAGTTACTTGGTACTAGCACAGGTTTTCCCTTTGGTGCTTATTCTTATTTAAGTGGATTAGGTTACAAAATTGCGGATTTAGTCCCATTTACAATTCCACTATCGTGGTTTTACATGGGCTTCTCAGCTTTTCTGATCTCAGCGACGGTGATGCGCTTTGGGACAGGATGGGGACAGCGATTGGTGGCGATCGCCCTTGGCGCTTTGATGTTGACCTCATGGGACTTCGTTCTTGATCCTGCGATGAGTCAAACTCCCTATCCTTTTTGGGAATGGCATCAAGCGGGTGAATTTTATGGTATGCCTTATCAAAACTTTATCGGCTGGATGGGTACTGGTGCATTGTTTATGACTGTGGCATCTTTGATCTGGGGCAAGGATAATCAACCTATTCTCAACCGTCAGCAAATTCTCTTTCCAACGATTATGTATGCGGGCAACTTCGCATTTGCCTTAATTCTTAGTTTTAATGCAGGGTTTTATGTTCCAGCCTGTCTAGGTATATTGGTGGGAGCTTTGCCTTTAGCATTGTTGTATCTCAATACGCCTAAAAATATCAACATAAAAGAAGAAGAGACTTCTGGAATCGTGACCTCAGCAGATGTAGCTAAGGGACTTACACAAAATAGCTAAAGATGTTGCGGCGGACTTTGCCTGCTGCAACATCTTTGGGTTTTATATAGACCGTTTTTAAAACAGTAAAAGCCTCGCAATGCGAGGCTTTTACTGTTTTTAGGTTTTTGAAAAAAATCTGTTATTGGGGTGGAAGTGCATTTGGAAGAGTTATTAATGTCTCTGTCGGTTGAGTAGATTGAGTAGTAGTAGCATCTGTAGATACTGTAACCACCTGTCCTACAGCCCGAAATACTTCAACTCCATTTTGTTGTAAAACTACAATTGGCGGTTCAGAATTTGTGTCAATACGCTTGACTTGAACTCCATTAGAAATAAACTCGCCGACCTGAACGGATCGCGAAGTTGGATTATCGGCAGGAGTGAGGATCGCATAAAGTTTTCCTGATATCTCAACAGTACCCGTGACTTGTGTTGCTTGAGCGGCTCTGGTGTCAGGTGGTGGTGGCGGGGGGAGTACTTTTTTGGTATTAGATGTTCTAACAACTACCGCCGCTTTTAGTTTAGGTGGCTCTTTGGGCTTGGCTAAAAGAGTCTCTAATTTTGGTACGGGATTAATAACAGTGCTGGTAAAAGGATCGCGAGATTGCTTAGCATCAACACCAATTTTTTTCTCCAACTCTTGTACTCTTGCTTGCTTATCGGTGACAGGAGAAAGATCTTGCGCTTTTTGTCCACCTACAAACGGAGTCTTAAAAGCTTGTTGTGAAGAAGTGTCTGCCACCTTTGGGGCAGCAGTTGTCGTAGTTGCGTCAGCAATGGTTGGTAAGGGCTTACCTTCTTCGGCAAGGGTTCTCATCGCCTCACAATCGGTGTTTGGGGCAAATTTAGCAACCTTTTTAACGCCTTGCCTGAGTTCTCTCGCTGTGCTGATCGTACATTCGGTCGGTGTACCCTCACCGCAAGCACTAAGGGTTGCCGTAACGCTAAGAATCACGCCAGCTAGGTAATACATACGCATAAAATTTTCCTCTGCTGCCTACTTGGTTTTCGGTACAGCGTCATCCGATTTTTGTCGATTTTGACTGCAAGATATTAATGCATTATGGCAATTTTGGCAATGACTATTAGCAAAACTAAAGTGACGCTTTGCGTCACCTATAATTTGAGTGACTGCATATTGAGGGATAAGTTTGTGGAAGCTGTATCTAAAGTTTATCAAGGTCAGTTTGGTGAGTTTACGATTACTTCCAGCGATCGCTTAGGAGTAATCGCGTATCGTGGTAGTTTGGCGATCGCCGCTTTATGTTTTAGCATTGGCACGCTGTTAGCCCTATTGCAGCCTAGTAACCTCGATTGGTTAAGTTGGTTGACGTGGCTATATGTTGGATTTTCTATGGGCTTAGGGGTGGCGCTTTGGACAATTCATATTTATTTAGAATTATTGCATCGAGTTTTACAGGTTTTTTGGGCGATCGGGGCGATCGCCTCAATCAGCATTGCTTTATATTTTCCTGAAACTTTAGCGATCGCCATTTACGATCACCCGATCGCTTTAATTGGTGTGGGGTTTAGTTTTGCGGCTCTGACTGGAATTTTCTTTAAAGAGACTTTTTGTTTTAATCGTTTTGAAACTAAGTTTTTAGTTCCCCTGTTACCCGTGCTAATTCTGGGGCATTTGGTTGATTTTTTACCTGTGGCGATCGAGCGCGGACTATTAGGCGCTTGGGCAGTTTTATTTATCACCTTTGCAATTCGTAAAGTGACGCAAGAAATCCCACCTGATATTGGGGATAAGTCGGTGTTTGCTTACCTCAAAGCCGAAAAACAACAAGGAATTTAATACAGAGTTTCTAAATAAGCGAAACTAGTAAAACTGAATTGTAGAAAACAAACTGATGATCGCTACTCCTGTTAAGGCTTATACGCCTGAAGAATATCTAGAGTTAGAGACGATATCGACAACTCGTAATGAATATCGCAATGGAGAAATCATTCCGATGACTGGTGGCACGCCTACGCATAATGAACTGATTGGAGCTTTGACTGTAACGCTTAGGCTGGCGCTTAAAGGTAAACCACTACAAGTATTTGTAACCGATCAACGGCTATGGATTCCTGACCGAGGAATTCATACTTATCCTGATGTGATGGTTGTACCGCGCCCAATCATTTTGCAGGAAGGTCGAAAAGATACTGTGACACAACCTATTTTCATTGCTGAAGTATTATCAAACTCAACAAAAAATTACGATCGCAGTGAAAAGTTTGCTGATTACCGCACAATTCCCAGTTTTCAGGAATATTTGTTAATCGATCAGGTGCAACCTCATGTAGAGCGCTATATTAAGCAATCGGAACATCAATGGTTGTTCATCGAGTATGACAGTTTAGATGATCGGTTTATGCTGTCATCGATTGGTGTTGAAGTTAGCTTGGCAAATCTATACGAAAATATTGAGTTTTGAGACAAAATCATGATAATTCGTGCAATTTTAGAATGGGACGAAGAAGTACAGGCTTACTCGGCGACCTGTCCAGAGTTAAATTTTGTGTCTTCTTGTGGTGGTAGTCGTGAGGAAGCTATATCTAACCTTAAGGAAGCAATTTCTCTAATGCTAGAGCCATTACCTGAGCATTTATTAGTTAAAAAGCCAAGCTCTGAAATGGTTGAGTTAGCTCTTTAAGTTTTTATGCCCAAATCACCACGATTAACTGCCAGTCAAGTCATTAAACAACTTAAGTCAGCAGGCTAAGCGTCTCAAAGAGGCTCTCAACTCAAATTATTTAATCTTCAAACTCGGCGGACTGCTATTGTTCCCGTGCATAGTAATCAAATTCTTCCTATAGGGACATTGAAATCAATTGAAAAACAAGCGGACATTAATTTTTCGTAAATATTTGTATGAATAAAGCTTTTACTTCTCTAGGTACTTCTCATGCTGATGAATGGACAGAGGCGATCGCCCCAGTCCAAAAGCGCTACGATCGCGAATATCGGAATGAAGCCTTTGATCTGCCCGCCGAGGTGGAGTCAATGCCACTGTTTCGTGAATGGGTGAGCCATACGCTATCTAGCAAGATTGCTTCACCTTTTTGGGAATTGGCGCAATTTCAAAAAAATCAACGGTGTTTAGATATTGGCTGTGGGGTTAGCTTTTTGATTTATCCTTGGCGCGATTGGGATGTATTTTTTTACGGTCAAGAGGTGAGTTTTGTGGCAAAGGACGCACTTAATTCCAGAGGTTCGCAGCTTAATTCTAAATTATTTAAAGGGGTACAGCTTGGCGCGGCGCACCATTTAGATTATGAAAATGGATTTTTCGATCGCGTGATTGCCACAGGTTTTAGTTGTTATTACTCATTGGACTATTGGAAATTGGTTTTGCGCGAGGCAAGGCGCGTACTCAAGCCCAATGGGGTATTTATTTTTGATGCGATCGCCCCTGATTTAGAGCTTGCTGAAAATTGGGCAATTTTAGAAACCTATTTAGGTGCAGAAGTTTTTTTAACGCCCCTTAATGAAATCGTCGAACTTATTCAGTCCACGGGCGGCAAAGTCACGGCTAAAAAAGATGGCTTACTATTTTGTATGTATCGCGTTCAGTGGTAATTTGTTGAGAGTGACGCTTCGCGTCATTCTCAACTATTAATATGTGGACAACATGTCTGAAAATTCTCAAACAACGGGTGCAGATGCGATCGATGTGGCGATCGCGCAGGGTATTGATTTTGATGGCACGGCGATCGATCCTAAAAAACTTGATCTCTATAGCAGCGTGATGGCGCTCGAAGCTGGTCGTCAGCGCAGTGGTGTGACTAATACAATGCGATCGCGCATTGTTCGCATTGGTGCAAAGCACATTCCTAAAGATGAGCTAAATCAAAAACTATTAGATGCAGGTTTTGCCCCACTTAAAGACAAAGATATTGCGTTTTTTTACAATAAATAATAAATCCGAAAAGATTAGGGAGAAGCCCGAAAAGCCGCCCCCTAATCTTTTTGGAATGAATCAGCATTTTGGCTTAATCTAATAAAGTTTGGGGCATACTAGTTGATATAGAACCTTGAGATCAACATGGTTAAGTATTGTCTAACTAGATCCACTAGCGCCTTAGTCTTGGCGTTAATTTTGACAGGGCTAAGTGCGGGGGGGGATCTAATTAATTTTAATATGGCGATCGCCCAATCTTCATATCGCAATGACGCTGCGCGTAGCCGCGATATTGCTCGTTTAAAGCGATCGGGACGGCGTTGGATTGAAATCCGATTGCGTAGCCAGAGGTTGCTGGCGTGGCAAGGAAGCAGACTAATTTATGCAGTAGTTGTCTCCACTGGCAAAAGCGGCACTCCCACGCCTCAAGGGTTGTTTGCTATCCAATCCAAGTACCCTACTGGTCGAATGCAAGGCGAAGACTATAATGTGCCAGATGTGCCGAATGTGATGTATTACAGTGGCAATTACGCTATTCATGGCGCTTACTGGCATAACAGTTTTGGTATTCCGATCAGTCATGGCTGCACCAATGTCGCACCCAACCATGCGGCTTGGCTGTACCGTTGGGCTTCGGTTGGTACGCCCGTTGTGGTTCGCTAGGTATTCGGTTATATACAGGATTGTTTCCCCGCCGAAGGCGGGGAAACAATCCTAAGCACTGCGAAACGTTTCACAAATCTTAACGGGCTAGAAATAGACAGAGGCGATCGCCTCACAGTAACCTAGATGAGATATCTGTAATCATTTTATTTTTCATATTACAGTCTTTAGGAATAAGGATAAAACTATGGCAGTTGCACGCGGTTCTAAGGTTCGTGTTTTACGCAAAGAGTCTTTTTGGTATCGTGAAGTCGGTACTGTGGCTTCTGTTGACAAGAGCGGCATCATTTATCCAGTGATCGTTCGTTTTGACAGCGTTAATTACTCCAACATCGCAACTAACAATTTTGCGATCGATGAAGTCGAAGAAGTCGCCTAGATTCTTCTGACTCAAAAAAGTACAATCTACGCTTAGCGCAGATTGTACTTTTTTTTGATTGTTCTTTGATTGGAGCGCTTAGCGCTGTAAATAATGCCCGAATTACCAGAAGTTGAGACAGTTCGTGTCGGTTTAAATCAAAATACGCTAGGTTGGCAAATTGAAGGCGGTGAAGTATTACGAGCTAATGCGATCGCCATACCTAGTGACCCCAAAGTTTTTTTAGCGGCTCTCGTTGGGGCTGAGTTTACCGAATGGCAGAGAAGGGGCAAGTATTTAATCGCTCAACTTTCGCAGGGACATCAATTAGGGGTGCATTTGCGAATGACGGGAAGTTTGCTCTGGTGCGATCGCGATGTACCTGTGGGCAAACATACGCGGGTAAGATTATTTCTAAATAAAAGAAAATTTACCAAAGAACTAAGATTTGACGATCAAAGAACCTTTGGCAAGATGTGGTGGATTCCAGCCAATACTTCAACTGAATCGATCATTACAGGCTTGCAGAAATTAGGTTTAGAGCCTTTCGATCCTGAGTTTACGCCACAGCATTTAGAAGCAAAGCTAAAGCGCAGTGGTCGCCCGATCAAAACCGTATTACTCGATCAAGAAACCGTTGCGGGTATTGGTAACATTTACGCTGATGAGTCTTTATTCATCAGCAAGATTCATCCCCAACAAACTGCAAATTCCCTAAATTCTGCTCAAATCATCGCATTGCATCACGCTATTGTTCGCGCCCTCAGTGATGGCATTGCTAAAGGTGGGACAACTTTTAGTTCTTTTCAAGATATTGCAGGAATTAAGGGCAACTATATCGATACGGCTTGGGTTTTTCGGCGCACAGGTCAGCCCTGCCATGTCTGCGGCACAGTCATTTCACGCATCAAAGTTGGTGGGCGATCGACTCATTTTTGCGCCCAATGTCAAGCACTATAGAGCGCTACGGTATCAACTATATCGTGAGTTACTAAAGATCCCCCTCAATCCCCCTTAAAAAGGGGGAAGAAGATAATTCTCCCCTCTTTTTAAGGGGGGCTGGGGGGATCTCAACATTAAAACGCAGACAGAAATACTTGTCTGTACGCGGTGGTTTATTCTAAATCGACCAAACTCAATCTGGAAGTTTGTTCTTTCATGCCAAGAGATACATCTAGCTTGCTTAAAAGCTCTACAACCACCTCTGCAAAAGCCTTTGCCCCTGCTGAATTTGGGTTAGATAATGACACGGGGATAAACTCATCTACAGCTTTAGCAATATTTACGTCATTAGGAATTTTGGTTTTAAAAATCTTGGCACTACTAAAGTCCGCCGCCACCCGATCCATGACTTTTTGATAATATCTGCTCAAAGTGAAGCCAGCAGACATGCTGAACACAATCCCTAACAGTTGAATATTTATAGAATTATCATCTCGATAGGCTTCGCGTAATTTTTCAATGCGTCTTTCTAGTAGCTGAATACCCACAACTGATAGTGGCTCAGGTCTAGCGGGCATGAGGTAATAATCGCTCGCAATAATGCTGCTACGCGTGATTAGGTTATACCCAGGCGCACAGTCAAGAATGATGAAATCATAATTTTTCATCGCAGGAGCTAAAATGCCTTTGATTAAGGTTTGCTCAAAGTTGCTCCATGTTTGCCGAAAGGTTTGCTTTTCTTCGTAGAGTAGCGATCGGTTGTACAGCATTTCCGACACTAAAAATTCATCATAAAGATCAATATCGCCAACTAAGAGATCTAGCCCCTGCACCTTACAAACATGAGGAATTACCAGATCTTTAACTTGATAGAACTTTTGGTCTGGATCGTTGACTTGTAAACCATAATGGGCGATCGCCTGACTGACTAGATGACGAAGGGTGCGATTTTCTTTACGACATTTAGCAAACTCGGCGGGTGAGATCATGCTCAGCGTGGCGCTGATCTGGGTATCGAGATCTACAACCAAAACTTTTTTACGATGAATTTTTGCCAAGCAGGTGGCAATATTTACAGTTAAGGTAGTTTTTCCGACCCCACCTTTCATGTTGACTGTTGCAATGACTTTTCCCATGATCTAATCGCCTCAAATTGCATACATAGCTAAATTGCTGTTTAAGTGTGTCAACAATACACGCTTATCACATGTTTTTCTTAGTAGATTAATCAGCTAGTCCCGCCCCGCGATCGCTAGCAAGCATCGTATACCCAAAAAGTTCTTGTTCTATTTATGCATCAATTACAGTTGCTTGCATGACAATATTACTCACAGCTTAGCTATGTTGATTTTAGCAAAAAATAAAGTAAATCTTTGGAATGCATAGCATCTCATCAGGATCGCTTAACGATTAGATAACCTAAGTAAAGTGTAACAAATTGTAAAATTTGGTATGCAAGAAAGAGGCTAATAGAGATAAAATTAATGAGAATAAGTTTTGAAATCTCGATTTTAGAATTTATCCAAAAAGCATACGGTTTTGTGATTTTTGCTAACAACTTGCATACTTATACCGCAGTTAATGCCATTACCTCAAATTGTTATTGATACTAATGTCATTGTTGCTGGGTTGAGGTCTAGACGTGGCAGTGCATTTAAATTGCTGACGCTCATTGATACAGGACAATTTGATATACACTTGTCAGTACCTCTGGTACTCGAATATACAGAAGTTTTACTGCGAGAATTGCCTAACCTTTACCTGAGCCGTGAAGAAGTTGATGATTTAATTGATTTCTACTGTGCAGTAGGCGTAAAGCATGAAATTTTCTTTCTTTGGCGACCATTCCTGCGCGACCCAAAAGATGAAATGGTATTAGAACTTGCAGTCAAAGCAGGATGTCAGAGTATAATCACATATAACACTCGTGACTTTGCAGGCGTAGAGCAGTTTGGGTTAAACGTGCTAGAGCCTTCAGAGTTTTTACGCTTGACAGGAAAATTGCTATGAGTACCGTTCAAATTCAAATTCCTGACTCGTTACAGAAAAGCTTGTACGATCTTGCTAGTCGTGATGGAATTTCTATCGATCAGTTTATATCTAGTGCGATCGCGGAAAAACTCTCTGCTCTAATGACTGAGAATTACCTCAAAGATAGAGCTAAAAGAGGTAGTCGGCTAAAATATGAAGCAATTTTAGCTAAAGTTCCTGATGTGGAGTCAGAACCATATCACAGGATACCGACCGTCTAACACTGCGTTGGAGCCGACTTCATCAAAAGCTATCTGTAAAAGTCAAAGATTGTCTGAGGCGGCTCAAATCAAAGCGTTAGACCGCAGCGATACTTACTCCACTAAGCAGTTTTCTGTCACTGGCAAAACTAGAGCAAAAACACAAAGTTCTAAGACAAATTTAGTATCTTTCACGGAGATAAATTATGCTAAGAAGGCTACAAATAGGGTTACTAGGTCTGGGAGCAATTCTAGCTTCAATCTCCCTAGCACCAATTGCTTTATCCCAACCCGCCAATTTTTCAGGAAAACCCAACCGTTTGCAGACGCAGTTTACGGGCAATAAGAAGTGTCTAGACATCATTAATGATGGAGACAACAATCAACTGACCATGGCAGATTGTGGAAACTATTCTGGGCAGTTTTGGAGTATTAGACCTTCTGGAAATGGAGGTTTTTACCGTTTGCAGACGCAGTTTACGGGCAATAAGAAGTGTCTAGACATCATTAATGATGGAGACAACAATCAACTGACCATGGCAGATTGTGGAAACTATTCTGGGCAGTTTTGGAAGATATCTAAATAATCAAAAATGGTTGACTTCGTTGATTAGTTGCGAGAAGGAAGTTATTGGCGATTTGCTCCGCGAAGCAAGCTAACGCAAAAGTAAAGAATAAAAAGCGACGCAGAGCGTCGCTTTTTATTCTTTGGGTTTCAATTTTAGGAGATTATTGGCAAGAAAAAGGCGATCGCGATACCGCCGATTACTAAAGCTTCAAAAATAAATAGGATGGTGTTAGAAGGTTTAATTTTAAATCTTTGGAGCCAATGATGTGGCATGTCTTTAATATGAATTTGCCATTTAGACATGGAAAGCAATAATGGTAATCCTCCCACTTTTGCACTCATTAATAAATGCATGGCTATACTAACAATCATCAATAACCATGCTGATAAATGCCCGATATACCATACATGATTTAGCTCTACACTTGGTAGCCATTCCTCTTGCATCATCCGTCCTGTAATGACAGCAAAAGTTGCAGATAAAAGTATTAGGGTATTAACAATTCGCTGTAATGATACCCACCAAATTGGTTTGCCAATTTCTTTGAGATGATTTAAAGATTGTTTCTGAACAAGATGGCGATCGCCTATATGAAAACAGTAAATCGCGAAGATTGGCAAAAGTATCAAAAATGCTAGGGCGATCGTCCCATGAATTCCTTGTGTATCCCGAATTATGGGTAAGTTGAGGGTTCCGAATCGCTTGTCATATCGGTCATAGACCATAAACCCTGTGATCAAAGCACCAAAAACTAATAAGGCGATCGCATTATGTAGTAATCGCAGTAAAACGGGCTGATATGGAGTAGTTTGCGACATAAACTTTTTGGTATGATTTTGAAGAAAATTATTTAAAAATAAAACAATGGTAAAACTTTTAATGTATTTCGCGATGTTTGTGGGGGCGATCCTGATTGCGTCTTGGGTATCGCGTGAGGCAAGTTACTTTTTTAGTAGTTTACTCAATTTGATTCGCTATAACTGGCTACCTATGCTGGGATTATTAGTTGTCGGCGCGATCGCCTACAAGGTCGTCAAATCATGAGGCAAAATGACAAATGAGCTTATAGAAAGGATTCTGGGGAGTTGCGATCGCCACACATTAGCAGGTCAACGTGACTATGCAATTTTACGCCTATTATCAGAAAATTCGCTAAAGCGTCAACAGGTTGTGGCGATTAATATTGATGATTTTGAAATTAATGGGCGATCGCTGCTAATTTCCTCAAGATATAAGCGTCAAGATCAACTAAATCAACAAGCAAATCAGCAAGAAATTATTAGTCTCAGTTTGGACACAGCCACCGCATTACAAGACTGGCTTAATTTAATTCATATTCCGATTGAATCTGATGATATTCAACTAGATTCAGAAATAGAGTTAGCAATAAATTCGCAAATACCATTATTTATATCCCTAGATCGGGCTAATTATGGACATCGGCTCACGGGGACTGCCATTTATAGCATCGTCAAACGCGCATCGGTCAATGCTGGTATTAGGGAAGCGATCGCCCCTGAACAGTTACGATTTAACCAAGAAAAAAATACCTTAAAACAAGACTACAAGACACTTAATAAGACCTTACTTAAGACAAACGAGAATCATAATAGGACTCAATTAGAGAATAGTGAGACTCAAATGAGAAGTAGTCCCTACGCACTCGCAGAATTTAGTCCAGATATCTTAACGGCGTTGCTTACTGACAAACGCAGTCTTAATACCCGCCGCGCCTATGAAAAGGATTTGCATTATTTTTTTCTCGCCGCCTATGGTCAAAAGCCTAGCGAAGCCGTGATTGCCAAATTTTTGCAACTGAATCGATTTGACGCGATCGCGATCGCCTTGAAATATAAATCTGATTTGATTGGTAAAGGTTTAAAAGAAGCCACAATTAATCGCCGCCTCTCAGCCCTCAAATCTCTGGTCAACTTTGCGAATAAACTGGGCAAATGCCAGTGGAATCTTGATGATGTCCAAACCGAAACAGTCCAGTCTTACCGCGATACAACTGGGATTAAGCCCGATGGTATCCGCAGTATGTTGTTACATATCAATCGAGAAAGCGCTAAAGGCAAACGTGATTTTGCGATTTTAAGGCTGCTCTGGGACAATGCCCTGCGGCGTAATGAAGTAGTTAGCACCAACATTAGTGACTTTGATTACGATGGGCGATCGCTCCAAATTTTGGGTAAAGGACGTGGCTCTCAAAAGAGTCTCATTAGTCTTACTGTGGGAGTAGCAGACGCAATTCAAGCATGGCTATCTCATAGTGAGACTAGAGATCCAAATCAGCCCTTATTTTGCGCTCTCGATCGCGGACATCGCGGTCACAGACTGACAGGCACGGCAGTTTATCAAATTGTTGATCAAATCGCGATCGGGGTAAAAATTTCTAAACAAATGTCTCCCCACCGCATCCGACATTCAGCAATCACCGCCGCCCTTGAAGCAACTAATGGCAATGTTCGCAAAGTCCAAAAACTTTCACGACACAAAAAACTCGACACCCTCATGCTCTATGACGACAATCGCACCAACATGCAAGGCGAAGTCTCAAACTTATTAGGCGACTTGATTTAGAACAAAGCAATGAAAAATGTGTGTAATTTATACTAAACTTGAATCTCTAGCAGTTTGCTAAATTTCTAATTTAAAAATTTGTGACTTTATCTACTTTACCTCTCGAAAAAATAACTGATCTCCTTAATGGCTTAAAAAGTTTGCCACCTTCACAAAAACGTGAACCAACATTTATGGAGATTACTGGATATCCACATTTTGAGAATGTTTGTAGTAATATACTTCAGTTTTATCTTCAACCCTCTAACGAACATGGATTTGGGACACTTCTGTTAGATTCGCTTTTTACACTTATCAATGAGAAAGTAATAATTAATGGACAAAATATTGATATACGACGTGAAGAATCTACTGCTGCAAGCAATCGTATGGATTTAGTAATTAAATCTGACGACTTTATTTTAGGGATTGAGAACAAGCTTTTTGCCTATGAGGATAGAACCCCTTTTGAGGACTATGCAAAACATCTTGATAACTCCCTTCCTAAAGTTAGCCAAGTTTATAAAGTAATATTGTCATTGCGCCCCATAAAGGAAGCACCTAGTCTACATGGATTTAAGCCCATTACCTATGCTCTATTCTTTCAGAAAGTAATCGAGAATATTAGCTCATATTTCCTAACTGCTCGTGAGCCGCACATAACATTCTTGCGTGACTTTATCCAAACCATTCAAAATTTACAAAGAGAAACTCCTATGGATCAACAACGGTTGACATTCTTTCATGAGAACCAGCACGACCTCGTAAAACTTCTTGCTGAAGTTGACGCATTAAGAAAAGATATGCGAGAAAAAGTAAAGCAGTCAGGAGCAATAATCGCTGATGAAGTGATTCTATTACCTTTTGATATTGATTCAGGTATAGCACGATTTTCTGATTTGCGAGATTTTTTATGGTACACGGTTAAGACAAGTGATTCGCTGTGGTTACAAATTGATTTCGCAATAACACCATTGGGATGGAGAACACGATTCTTTTACAAGAGAAATGGTGGTATCAATGATGTTAAGCAGTGGGTAACCGCGCGCGCGATTCAGTATGAGATTTTACCTGATGAGGAAAGACTTATATACAGAGATACTTTGCCCTATGAGACAAAGCCCGAATTTGACCAAAAATTTGACGATGGAGAAGAAGATATAATCAAAATGCTTGATCTATCCAAAGCCAAGCGCCCTTTAGCTAATCAAAAAAGGCTCAGTATAGATCTTCCTATCTGGATGATTGAGTTAATTGATCAAGAAGCCAATCGTTTAGGCATTACGCCCCAAAAAGTTATCCAAGACTCCCTTGCCGAACATTTAGCCGTTAGTACCCCCTCAAATTAGTAATATGACTCGCTCTCAAAACAAAAACAGCAAAAGCCTCGCGATGCGAGGCTTTTGCTGTTTTCGTCTTAAAAAGCCTATAGGCGACCGCGCAACATTTGCGCCATTTCATTGGGCTTGGGAGAGTTCTCTACGGCTGTTTCTTCCGTAATTCGACCATCTTCATAGAGCTTATAGAGCGATTGATTCATATTCACCATTCCCTCATAGGTACATTTAGGAATGATCGCTTCAATCTCATCGACTTCGCCGCGCTTGATATAATCGCGCACAGCATCAGTGTTGATCATGATTTCATGAACCGCCGCCCGCTTGCCATCAGTAGTCCGCACTAACCCCTGAGCAATAACGCCGATGAGTGATTCCGCAACTTGGACACGCATCGGTGCTTGCTGTTCTGGCTCATACAAGTTCAAGATCCGCTCAATAGTTTTCACAGCGCTATTAGTGTGTAGAGTTCCGAATACTAAGTGACCAGTTTGGGCTGCTTTTAGAGCCGTATTCACCGTCTCCTTATCGCGCATTTCTCCAATCAGAATGATATCTGGATCTTCACGCAGACAAGCTTTAAGCGCATTGTCAAACTTGAGCGTATGAATACCAACTTCGCGTTGCTTAATCAGGGCTTTTTTGCTTTGATGCACAAATTCAATCGGATCTTCAATGGAAATTAAGTGCTTCTGCATTTCGCAATTGATAAAATCCACCATCGCCGCCAATGTCGTCGATTTACCTGAACCCGTTGGCCCAGTTACAAGGATTAAACCCTTGTGAGTGTAACAAAGCTCCCGAAATATCTCTGGTAAACCAAGTTGATCGATCGACAAAATCTTTAATGGAATCAGCCGCAACACCATTGCCGCGCCACGCAATGAGTCAAAAACATTAATTCGACAACGGGCAAATTCATACTGAGTCGCACCGTCAAATTCCATAGTGTCTCGAAATTGCTGGATTTGCTTGTCATCCATAATTTCGGTCATCCAAGTATCAAAGGTGGGCTTATCAGGAACTGGATATTGTTCTTGTGTGACCATCAACCCGCGACTACGAAATCGAATTGGCTCATTTACGCCAGCATGAATATCAGAGCATCCTTGCTCATAGGCATCTTTAACAATTTGAGCTAGCGTTGGCTGTCCAGAGCTACGCTGCAAAATTGAAGGCACACCCAACCCTGGTAAATTTGGCGGTGGACCTGGACGAATCGGTGGACGGGGATTTGGTGGTGGTGGCACACTCGTAACTTGAGTATCCGTGGGGATGGACATCTGGGCTTGACGAGCGGCGGCGGCGGCACGAGCTTGTTGCGCTTGAAGTTGAGCTTGTTGTTGTTGAGCCTGTTGTTGGGCTGGATTAGGCGCAGCAGTTCGAGCTTGAGCCGATTGAGCTTGAGGATTAGGCGGGGCTTGCGGATTATTGGGGGGGGCGACACGCTGCTGGGCGAGTGGTGGCGGGGCGGGATTTGTGCGGGGCTGTTGTGGTGGCACACCACCTCCAGAAGAAGCTCCAGAAGGAGGTGGTGGTAAGGGAGGCATTCCAGATTGCGTCATAGTTGAACCTCGTTCTTAAACATTTTTAGTGTGTTAGGACATAAAACCAGAGAGGTGAGTGACGGCGCTTTGCGCCTCCATTTGCTTCTGAGGTTTTAAATAGCTTTGCTGGTCAAATTCTATGATTTGACCCAAAAATAACCAATCCTGTTACCGCATAGGCTAAAAATATATTAGCCCTTGTAATTACTATCCTTAAATAATTAATGAATATTCTCAGTGCGCTGCGATCTAAGCCGAGCGCAGATAATAAAAAAGCTACGCAGCAATCACCACCTAAACAAACTAAGGGCATTGAAATTAAGTCTCAGCGTGAGTTGGACTACATGCGTGAGTCGTCTCGAATTGTGGCAACTGTCTTGAAGGAACTCTCTGAACTCGTTGCTCCCGGAATGACGACCAAGGATCTTGATGTCCATGCGGAGAGACGTATTCGAGAAATGGGTGCTATTCCTAGTTTTAAGGGCTATGGCGGCTTTCCCGCTAGTCTTTGCACCAGTATTAACAATGAAGTTGTGCATGGCATTCCTAGCGCTAGAAAGGTGATTAAACTAGGCGATCTAGTTAAAATCGATACGGGTGCTTTTAAGAATGGATTTCATGGTGATTCTTGTATCACTGTGGCGATCGGTAATGTCAGCGAGAAAGCCGCTAAGCTGATGCGGGTGGCTGAAGAAGCTCTATTTAAGGGGATTGAGCAGGTTAAGCCGGGTAACTGTATGCTTGATTTGGCCGGGGCGATCGAGGATCATGTTAAGTCTAATGGCTTTGCGATCGTCGAAGATTTTACAGGACATGGTGTCGGTCGCAATCTGCATGAAGAGCCTTCGGTATTTAATTTCCGTACTCATCAGTTACCGAATGTGCGCTTTCGGACTGGCATGACTTTGGCGATCGAGCCGATCTTGAATGCTGGCACAAAGCGGGTGCGGATCTTGTCTGATAAGTGGACGGCGGTAACGGTTGACAATCAGCTTTCGGCTCAGTTTGAGCATACGGTTTTGGTGACTGAGACTGGTTATGAAATTTTTACCGATCGCACCAAAGTCTAATCTGAATTCTAAAAAAGAATAATGGCGGCGCAATGCGCCGCCATTATTCTTGTGGGATAATTTTTTCAAATCAAAAGGTAACTTAAGGAAACTCTATGTCTGTTGAAGTTGGTCAAAAAGCTCCAGATTTTACATTGCCTAGCGATCGCGGTGATATTACGCTCAGTCGTTATGCAGGTAAAACAAATGTGGTACTTGCCTTTTATCCTGGAGACTTTTCTCCACTTTGTACCAGTGAGATGCAATGTTTTGCCGATGATTGGACAAAATTTCGCGAAGCTGGAGCCGAAATTTTGGGTATCAGTACGGACCCGATCGAAAAACATATTCAATTTTCCAAAAAGTTGGGTTTGCAATTTCCGTTACTTAGCGATCGCAATCAAGACGTTTGCAAAAAATACGGCGTGGCCGGTTTATTTGGTAGTAAACGCGCCTATTGCATTATTGATATTCATGGCGTGGTGCGTTACAAGCATATTGAGTTTTTGCCAGTTTTTAAGCGCGAAGATAGCGAGCTATTAGTTGTATTACGCAGTCTCAAGTCCTAAATTATTACAAACCAAAAAATAAGTGACGCATTGCGTCACCTATTTTTTGGAGATCTACCCGCAATTTTCAAATATGCAGACATCCACCCCAGCCAATCCCCCCCCTAATACCTTCGGGCTATCCCGCCAGTCTCCCTTAGTTATTGCGCCATTCTTTTTATGGGGGACGACCATGGTGGTGATGAAAGCGTCGCTACCTCAGACAAGTCCGATGTTTATGGCGGCTGTGCGATTGATTCCCGCAGGTTTATTGCTGGTTTTGGGTGCGACTTATCTTGGGAAACAACAGCCGAAGGGTTGGCAAGCTTGGCTGTGGATTAGTTTGTTTGGGCTGGTTGATGGTGCGATGTTTCAAGGGTTTCTAGCTCAAGGATTAGTGCGGACTAATGCAGGGCTAGGCTCGTTGCTGATTGACTCTCAGCCTCTTGCTGTGGCTGTGCTTGCGGCAGTTTTATACCAAGAAAAAATTGGGCTTGGGGCAACTTTTGGTTTATTGGTGGGTATATTGGGGATTGGCTTGATTGGGTTGCCGCCTGAACTGATCACGGCTTTGATGGCGGGAGATTTTACGACTATTCTCCAAGCAGGGGTGTTTACGCTCGGAGAGTGGTTTATGCTCGGTGCGTCATTGTCGATGGCGATCGGCACGATTTTGATCCGTCCCGTGGTGCGTTATGCCGATCCTGTGATGGCGACAGGTTGGCACATGATTATTGGCGGCTTGCCCTTATTGCTAATTTCCGATCGCCTTGAACAGCACCAGTGGCAAGACTTGAGTGCTTGGGGCTGGCTAGGTATGGGCTATATGGCGATTATGGGCGGCGCGATCGCTTATGGACTATTTTTCCTGTTTGCGTCATCAGGCAGTTTGACCACATTGAGCGCCTTGACCTTCTCAACGCCAGTCTTTGCTTTGATGTTTAGCAGTCTTTTTTTAGGCGAAAACTTAACTTTGGTGCAATGGATTGGCGTGGTTTTGACGCTGAGCAGTATTTATCTGGTAAGCATTAGGGGGATCGATAGCAAGGTTTCACAGGAGATATCTGAATCTCAAGAGATTTTAGAATCTACCACTGAAACTGTTGAGCTTGAGCAGCATTGATGATCCGAAAAGCAACAAAAAACTGTGAAGTTAGGGCTTGAGTGCAAATTGCTTATAGCGATTTTGAATTTGGGTGAATTTATGACAAAATATGTCTTGATTAGGCGATTTCGGTAGATTGATGTGATAATACTTGCAAAAATGAAGCTACATCACCTCTAAATCGATTTTAAGTTGGCAAAATTATGGATATCAAGCTTATCAACATCGGCTTTGGGAATATCGTTTCCGCAAATCGGGTCATCGCGATCGTTAGCCCCGAATCTGCTCCTATTAAGCGTATCATCAGCGATGCTCGCGAACACGGTAAGTTGGTTGATGCCACTTATGGTCGGCGCACTAGAGCTGTAATTGTCACTGATTCTAGTCATGTGGTTTTGTCGGCAATTCAGCCCGAAACTGTGGCAAATCGCTTTGTGATCAGCAAAGAAAGCGCCACGGATTAGATAAAACCCAATGCGGGGCTTTGCGCTGCGCCCTTTCTTTGTGATGCATATAATTAATGGCAAGCCCAGTTTTGTGAAACTGCGTCCCACAGGGGCATAATCGCGCAAAATTGGGTAACTTATTTTTTAAAACAGGAATCTATAAAACCTTGAGCGCAGGTAAATTAATAGTCGTGACGGGACCTAGTGGTGTCGGGAAAGGCACTCTATTGCAGAAACTACTTGAGCGTTATCCCGATCGCTTTCTTTTTTCGATATCAGCAACGACCCGATCGCCACGCGTGGGTGAAGAGCATGGTCAAGCTTATTTCTTTTGGAGTCGCGATGAGTTTGAGCAGAAACGGGCTGCGGGTGAGTTTCTGGAATGGGCAGAATATGCAGGAAACCTTTACGGTACGCCGCGTCAAGCCATTGCTGAGGCGATCGCTTCTGGACATATCATTTTATTAGAAATCGAACTGGAAGGGGCGCGACAAGTGGCGCGATCGTTTCCTAGTGCTAAGCGAATTTTTATTGCCCCGCCATCAATGGAAGTATTAAAAAGCCGTCTGCGCGATCGCAGTACTGACAGTGATGAACAGATCCGCAAACGTCTGCACCATGCGGAACGAGAAGTAGCAGCAGCCCATGAGTTTGATATCACGATCATCAATGACGACCTAGAAATTGCCATGCAACAACTCGAAAGGGCCATGTTTGAGTAGAATATCTGTGCTTGCGCTGGCTTCAGGTTCTAGGATTTTATTTTTAATTGTGACTTTTTTATGACTATGTGGAGTTTAGTTGGCGCTTTGCTGTTATCGGTCTCGACTCAAGCCCTCGATGGTCGTGAGGTTGCCACAGTGCCGCGATCGCTGATGAGTTATGCCACCCGTCCAGTGTTAGTCACTGAGTCGATCGCCAATAATCAGCCCGATCTGATTGCCAAACAAGCGATCGGCTTTATGCTGAATGAGCTTAAACAGGCGGGGCTGACCAATCCCGATCAAGGTGTGTGGATTCAGTCTCATGATGGGGCGATCGCGGCTGGGAATTTATCGAGCCGTCCTCTACCTGCTGCATCGCTCACCAAAATTGTCACCACATTGGCAGCTTTACAAACATGGGGATCAAACTATCGATTTATCACGAATATCAGCACAACGGGAACTCTGGTCGGGGATACGCTCAAAGGCGATCTGATTATTGAAGGCGGCGGTGATCCACTTTTTGTGTGGGAAGAGGCGATCGCGTTGGGAAATAAGCTCAATCAGCTTGGCATTAAGCGCATTCAAGGCAATTTGATCATCACGGGCAGATTTGCGATGAATTTTGAATCTTCTTTGTCAGAATCAGCTAACTTATTGCGCCTAGCCTTTGATAGCAGTCAATGGGAAGGTGAGGTTGCTCAACAATATGCCACTATGCCTGTAGGAACTGCCAAACCGCGACTTATGATTGGTGGAAACCTGCGGATTGTGCAGAGTCTGGCTTCGGCAAATATCACTAACAGCAAGCTATTAATCCGTCATGCGTCTTTACCGCTTTGGCAAATCCTCAAACGGATGAATACTTTTAGCAATAATGACATGTCGGAGATGTTGGCTTCGCAGTTTGGCGGCGGTTCACAAGTTGCGACGATCGCCGCCAGTGCCGCAGACATACCGATCGCCGAGATCAAACTAATCAATGGTTCAGGCTTGGGGCAAGCTAATCAGATTTCACCGCGTGCCGTGGTAGCGATCTTGATGACTCTGCATAATCGCGCTCAGGTCGAGGGCTTGAGTCTTGCCGATCTTTTTCCAGTTAGTGATTGCAACTGCGGCACGATCGAAGGGCGCAAAATGCCGAAGGGGGCGATCGTCAAAACTGGCACTCTATCCGATGTCAGTGCCTTAGCGGGGGTAGTCCAAACTCAACAACATGGAGCGGTTTGGTTTGCGATCGCCAATCGTGGAGATGGCGACATTGATGCTTTTCATCGATCGCAAGATCGCCTATTACAAACTTTAGTGACCAAATGGGGTTTGCCTAAGTTACCAAATCCTAGTTTTGCCGAAACTCCTTGGCGCGATCGCGATCGCAATGAAGTTGTTAGATCAGAAAGTTTGAGCAAAGCCCAAGCTTTTTTAAGATAAACTATGAAACGATTATGAAAAAGTTTATAAAACCAATGCGCCTGTATTACTCCCCAATATCAGCCCCCAACGCATCATGTCTGTAAAGTCTGAATCGAAATCTCAAGAGATAGATCAATCTCAACTAAAAGTTCAATCAAAAGCCGAATCAAAGGTTAAACATTGGCAAATCGTTACCACCAGCTTTATTACCGTATTTCTAGCTGAAATTGGCGATAAAACCCAGCTAACCACCTTGATGATTTCGGCACAATCGCATCAGCCTTGGATTGTCTTTGGAGGGGCGGCGATCGCCCTCGTCTCGACCAGCTTATTGGGCGTACTGGCGGGTAAGTGGCTCGCCAAAACATTTTCCCCAGACTTGTTAAACACCTTGGCAGGCTTGAGTTTTCTGATACTTTCGATAAGCTTATTATGGGACGCGATCGTCTAGAGAGTAGCTCAAATGCTTTATACCTTTGCGATTTTGCTTGAGCCAGCGCCAGAATATTTCCCGTTGGGAATTACAGGCAAGCCAGTTCAATATTTGCAGTGCGATCGCTTGATTGCTGTAATTGAGCCAGATGTCGATATCGAAGCGCTCAAAGTTTTGTCCGAGCAATCACTCATGCAAGCGATCGTGCTGCACGATCGCTTGATTTGTGAGCTATTTGCCGATCGCCCGTTGTTGCCATTGCGGTTTGGGACGGCGTTTGTATCTATTAGCGCCTTAGAAATTTATTTACAAACAGAATCTAAAAAATTAGAATCAAATTTACAGAAATTAGCAGGATATGCCGAATTTTTGATTTCAGGTGTGGCGATCGCCCCAAAAGCCGAACCTGCAACTAATCTAAAAGGTAAAAATTATCTCCTAGCCAAGCGAGAGCAGTATTTGCAACAAGAGCAATGGCGATCGCAATTGCAACAAGAATCTCTGGCATATTTACAGATTTTAGTTGAAAGCTTAAATCCTGAAACGTATAAAGCAGAATTTCAGCAAGTCGAAACCCAAGGCTCAGAGGATGTTCGGGTTTATGCATTATTACCGCGATCGCAATTTGAGCAACTACAACAAGTCACGCGATCGTGGCAACAGGAACATCCCCATTGGCAAATCACATGGAGCCAACCTTTGCCGCCCTACCATTTCTTAAACTGAGGTTTAACTTTCGCGACATAAACCCATTGACTAAATCTTTAGTCGCAATCTGCTGATAGGATAAAAATATTAAAATGTTACTGCATCGTAAAGCATGGATTTTCAGTCGGTTATTTTGGCGTTGCAGAAATATTGGAGCGATCGCGGATGTTTGATTGCTCAACCCTACGATATCGAAAAGGGGGCTGGCACGATGAGTCCACATACCTTCTTGAGAGCGATCGGCCCTGAACCTTGGAGCGTCGCCTATGTCGAACCATGTCGCCGCCCCACCGATGGACGCTATGGACAAAACCCCAATCGCTTACAACATTATTATCAATTTCAGGTAATTCTCAAGCCATCCCCCGATGACGTGCAAGATTTATACCTCAACAGCCTCAAACACCTCGGCATCGATCCCGCCGATCATGATGTCCGCTTTGTCGAAGATGATTGGGAATCACCGACCCTCGGCGCGTGGGGAGTTGGTTGGGAAGTGTGGCTCGATGGAATGGAAGTCACCCAATTTACCTATTTTCAACAGGTCG
>JANODY010000091.1:0-3124 GCA_031412945.1 Cyanobacteria bacterium SOY_65_metabat_81 | reverse complement strand
GGCGATTGTTCGAGTTATTTTCCATCATTGTTTATGTGTGGTGACCCTTGCTAAATCTCGGTCTTTTTGACCTTAGGGGGATCGGTCTACCACTTCTCTAAGATACAAGGGGGCTTAGATAAATCGAAACCTAGACAGTTACACTTGTGTGTACACGGTAGCCTTAAAAAGGCATAAGAAGATAATCAATAAATTCTATGAACTAGCGATCGCATTGTCTAAATTGTCATCAGCATTTTGGCTTATAGGTGCTTTCAAATATCCAACCTTCGGGACTTTGTCCGCTTAAATCCTTTGAATAGACTCATAAGATAAGCCAGTCGATTCCACAATAATTTCTATAGCTACGTTCTGCTCTTTCAAAGCTTTGGCAACCTTCTCAATACCCTTCTCAATACCCTGCTCAAGACCTTTCTCAATACCAACCTTTTCACCCTTCTCAATGCCAATCTTCTCACCCTCTTCAAAGGCTGTATCAAATACATTTTTTATTTCAAGATACTGCACTAGACTCTTTTTATACTGCTCGTACTGCTCTATATTTAAGTGCGATATTTCTGCAATCTCAAAACCTTTCTGAAAGATCGGCTCATTCAGGATCGCAGGAATATGATTGAAACTTTCTAGATTCTTTAAGAAATACAGCCATTTATCGAAATGCGTTATTAATTCATCTTCTTGTTTGTTGAATAACGGCATTTGCAAAAACTTAAAGTTTAATTTATCAAAGAAAACATCTCCATCTTGGTCTTTGAGACAGACATCGCGTCTAAATTTAGGTGTGGTATTTTCGTCATACTCAAAATCTAAAATCGCGATAAAATAGATTGGTAATAATTGGAAACTCCAATCGCCTTTTTCCGATTGTTCGCGAATCGGGAATGTGGAATAAAATAAGGCTCTATCTTTGAAATACTTGATTTTTGCTTTTTGCATTTCCACAATAAACTTATCGCCAGTTCTACTCTCGCAGTAAATATCAAAAATGGCTTTACGCTCTGCGATCGTGTCAGGGAGATTTTCAGTATTTTTAAAGGTTAATTGTTGGATTTGATGATGTATCGGTAGCAGTTGGTTAAGAAAATCGATAAGCAAATCCTTACTGCCTTCTTCACCGAACAGTTTCTTAAAGCCGAAATCAGTATAAGGATTAAAGTATTTCGCAACCATTATCACTCCTAAAAAATTATTTTAATAAAATAATTGCTAAATAATCATGTATTTGGAAAACTCTGTCTAATATTTCCTGTATAACACAAAAATGGTTTCTATCTAAACAATCAAATAAAGCGTCTCATTTTCAACCCACAAGAGATTCAGTGGCGATCGCTAACAGTAATGACTTCCAGCCGAGAACTTGGTAAGGCGATCGCTTAAACTAAATGTATAGACATTTCCTGAGCAAAGTTAATATGCCCCAAAATATGCCCAAATGGTTTAACACAGCAGGTCCCTGCAAAGCCGACATCCACTATATGTTGTCGTCTACCGAGCGGATACCAGAACTAACCCAACTAGTTGCCCAGCAAAATTATTTTGTAATTCACGCCCCTCGACAGGTCGGCAAAACTACCGCGATGTTAACTCTTGCCCAAGAACTAACCGCCAGTGGAGCCTACACAGCCGTGATGCTGTCTTTGGAAGTTGGAGCCGTTTTTTCCCATGATCCAGGGGCTGCCGAACGAGCTATTTTAGACGAATGGAAACAATCGGTTCAATATCGACTACCTGAAGAGCTATACCCTCCAGAATGGCCAGATACCAATTCAGGAAGCATGATCGGTACATTATTAAGTACTTGGGCAAGAAAATCATCACGTCCTTTAGTCGTATTTCTTGATGAAATCGATGCTTTGAGCGATGAAACTTTAATATCGGTATTGAGACAACTGCGATCGGGCTATCCCAATCGTCCCCAAGGTTTTCCCCATTCTTTAGGTCTAATTGGAATGCGAGATGTGCGGGATTATAAAGTTGCCTCTGGCGGCAGTCAGCGACTAAATACTTCTAGTCCATTTAATATTAAAGTTCGTTCAATTACTTTAGGCAATTTTAGTTTCCAAGATGTGCAGAATCTTTATCAACAGCACACTGAAGCAACAGGGCAAATTTTTATCCCCGAAGCCGTTGAACGCGCTTTCTATCTGACTGATGGTCAGCCTTGGTTAGTTAATGCTTTAGCAAAAGAGGTTGTCGAATATATTGCCAAAAATATAGAGATTCCGATAACAGTTGATTTGATTAATCAAGCGAAAGAGATTCTGATTCGGCGACAAGATACGCATTTAGATAGTCTTGCCGAAAGATTGAGAGAAGATCGTGTCAAAGCGATTATTGAACCAATGTTAGCAGGGCAAGATTTACCGAACGTTCCTAATGACGATATTCGATATTTGTTGGATTTGGGACTATGCAAAATGGATAATAACAGAGGGCTAGAAATTGCTAATCCTATTTATCAAGAAGTTTTACCAAGGGTTTTAAGCTATACCACAAATGCTTCAATTGGGAGAATTGAGCCGAGATGGTTAAGTGATAAAGGTGAATTAATGCCAATGGAACTATTAGCCGCGTTTCTAGAATTTTGGCAACAACATGGAGAACCATTATTTAAAAGTACTCCCTATCCTGAAATTGCACCACATTTAGTATTAATGGCTTTTCTGCATCGCGTAGTTAATGGCGGCGGCACATTAGAGAGAGAATATGCAGTCGGTTCGGGACGGATGGATATTTGTTTGCGCTATGGGGATTTGACGTTGGGAATGGAATTGAAAGTATGGCGCGATCGCAAACCAGATCCGTTAGTCGAAGGATTAAAGCAATTGGATAAGTATCTATCGGGCTTGAATTTAGATACGGGTTGGTTAGTGATCTTCGATCGCCGTGAGGGTTTAGTGTCATTGAGCGATCGCACTACCACCGAAAGTGCTACTAGTCCCGCAGGGCGCAGTATTATCGTGATTCGTGGGTAACTTTCCTATAGTTAGGGCTTACTGAAAAAGCAAGAAAAGCATACAAGCAAAGGTTTCCAAGGAGATCGAAAGCTGATAAAATGCAAGAAAAGGCAGCAAAAGTAAGTAAAACCCTTGCACAAATAAAATTTCATGTACCGACAATCTCC
>JANODY010000090.1:0-53212 GCA_031412945.1 Cyanobacteria bacterium SOY_65_metabat_81 | reverse complement strand
GGCGATTGTTCGAGTTATTTTCCATCATTGTTTATGTGTGGTGACCCTTGCTAAATCTCGGTCTTTTTGACCTTAGGGGGATCGGTCTACCACTTCTCTAAGATACAAGGGGGCTTAGATAAATCGAAACCTAGACAGTTAGACTTGTGTATACACGTTAGCTTTTTAAGGGGGGATCTCTTAGCATTTCTATGGATTCTCTTATTTCTTGGGACTTGCGGGTAAATATTGATTAACCCATTCTCTAACTGATGGGAACTGCATCGCTGCTAATCCGCTACCCAAAATCAGAGCCACTAAGACTAAAATAACAACAAAAGTACTGCTAGTTTGCTTAGTTACAGCGAATTCTGTTTTTGCCGAATCGCGATCGCTAAGTTCAACTGCTGGATCTTTTAAAGTCTCATCGGCGATCGCCTCAGTTAGTGTTAGAGCGCTTGCAATATCTTCATTATTAGTTTGATTTCCTTCCGTATCAGCTTCCGATTTAAGCCCATTGATTGAAGTCGCAATATCATCTTCACTCACCAGATCTTCATCAGGATCGGCAGGCGCAAATCGACAACGCATCAAAGCTACGGTGATGTTGTCATGCCCATTGAGTTTATTTGCCTGATCGATTAGATCCTGACAACTGCGATCGAGGGGTTTATCTTTAGTCAAAATAGGAAGTAGATGATCCTCATAAATCTGCTCAACCCGATCAAAATCACTTAGTCCATCAGAACATAAGAGCAGGACACAATCTTGATCAATAAAAAATCTTTGAACTCGCGGCACGAGCATATCAGAGCCTCGCGTTCCCAATGCTTGAATTAAAGCTCCACCATCGATCCGTTGTGATGAATAGGCATAAAAGTTATAGCCAAGGGTGGTTTCACGAGTGGCGACATCATCATCGAGAGTGACTTGTCGCAAATTATCAGGGGTGACACAATAGATGCGACTGTCTCCCACATGCACGACATACACCTCGTTGCTAGGTTTGCCGTGGGGGCGCGGCATTATCGCCATCACCAGAGTCGTTCCCATACGTTGTTGAGCTTGGCGCTGCTGTTGATCGTTGATCGCCACGATTTGATTGTTTACCACCCGAACTACCATTTCTAGTTGGGCGATAAATCCTTGAGCCGAAAAGTCGGGATCGCTTTCGGCTTGATGTAATAGGGTTTTGAGTTGCTGCTCAAGGGTCTTAATGGCAAGAGAACTCGCCACTTCGCCGCCCTCATGTCCACCTAGTCCATCACAAACGATCGCAAGGCGATCGCGCAAGCTCTCAGACTGTTCGGTGCGTTTTTGACGCTTGACATCAGGATAACAAGCATCTTCATTATGTTCGCGTTGTTTGCCCACATGACTAGCGCTGGCAATCCTGACGGTGAGCGGTTGATCTTGCATGACGGTCAATGTCATGCGATCGAGACAAGCGATCGCGCTATTTATGTCATATTCGCCACGTCCTAAACTATAGAAAAATTCGGCGATCGGTTCAGCAATTTCAGGCTTAGCCAAATCTAGCCATTGCACCCAAATATCACCTAATTGTGAGATCTGTACAGCAGCGACATCCGCTTGCAACTCTAACAAGCGCACCCATGTACCATCAACACGGACTAACTGGCGATCGATCAAAGTCCGCGCCATATTTTGCTCAGCAAGGGGTTGCCAGAGATTTAGGACTTGCCAAAGTAGATTGATTTGCCGCAGCGCTGACGCTTCCGCCCATGCTTCGGCTAGAGTTGGACAAAGCTGCCCTTGGCGATCGATCGGCACATTTTCTAACAAAAACACTTCCGAAAGATTAAGTTCTTCGCCTAATAGCAATAAACCGTAAGGACGGGGCAGATGTAAGCTCAGGCGGGACAGCTTGAGGTAAGACACCACATAGGTCTGAAATTCAAGAGGTAACTCAGGTAGGGTAAAAGCATCGGTATCAATGACAATTTGCGAAGACGTGACACGGTAGCGATCGCCTACTAGCGAATCGGGCGGAAATGCATCGGTATCTAGACCAACTGCCCAAAGGTATTGCTGCTCAACTGCCGTAGTTTGCTCTTGTTTTTCCATGAAGATTATTGATCGATTACCAAAACTATTGTGGTGGATTGGGGGATGAATGTAGTGAAAGTTACAGATGACTTATGAATGGTTTACCATAACAAAAAACATCTGGCTATTGTAGCCGCCAATTCAAGGATAAAATGCGACGTATTGCATCCTCTTATGGTACACTCGTAAAGGTCAAAAATTTGGACTAAAAAGAAGTGCCTAAGCTTAAAACTCGTAAATCTGCCGCCAAGCGATTCAAGGTTACAGGTAGTGGCAAGTTTGCTCGCCGCCATGCTGGTCGCAATCACCTCCTAGAGCATAAACCCACTGTTCGCAAGAGCAGATTGGGTAAAATGGCGATAGTTGATGAGACTGACAATGCCAGAGTCAGCGCCATGATGCCTTATGCCTAATTAGGGATTTTTTAGGGCGCGAAGCGCCCTAAAAAAATTAAAGTTAAAATACAACAACGATTTCACGATAATAACCAACTGCCATGACGAGAGTAAAACGCGGTAACGTAGCTAGAAAGCGCCGCAACAAAGTACTAAAATTAGCCAAGGGCTTTCGCGGATCGCACTCCAAGCTGTTCCGCACTGCTAACCAGCAGGTAATGAAAGCTCTGCGTAATGCCTACCGCGATCGCCGCAAGAAGAAGCGCGATTTCCGTAGCCTCTGGATTGCCCGCATCAATGCTGCGGCACGTCAACAAGGTTTGAACTATAGCAAGTTTGCTGGTTTACTCAAGAAAGCAAATATCGAGATCAATCGGAAGATGCTTTCTCAAATTGCAATTCTCGATCCCCAAGCTTTTACCGCGATCGTGGAAAAAGCCAAATCGGTCGTTTAAACCCAAGAAACAAAAAAGCGGCGCTGAGCGCCGCTTTTTTGTTCTTGTTTGATATTTTAGTGGATAGAGTGAACAAGACTCAAGTTAAGACTTTGGCATTAGCCACGATCGCCATGATTGCCTTGTTTGAAGGAGGGCTTGGTTTTAATGCGTTTAAGTCGAATAATTTGGCGATCGCCTCAGAAATAACTCCAGAAATAAATACGCTCGATAAAATCCAAAAACGGGGCAAGTTAATTATCGGGGTCAAAGATAATTTGCCGCCCTTGGGATTTCGCCATAACAATTTATCAGAATTAGAAATTGACATTGCGCGAGAATTAGCCAAGGAGCTAAATATTCCCATTGAATTAGTACCCTTAAAAAATCGCGATCGCCTATCAGCATTACAAAATAATCAAGTTGATTTAGCGATCGCCCAAATCACGGTGACAAATAATCGCTCGCGCCTAGTTGATTTTTCTTTGCCCTACTACACCGACAGCACGATCGCGATCGCCAAGCGTGGCGTAACTTTTCAAGAATTAAAACAGCCTGTGGCGATCGGTGTTCTCAAAAATTCGGCAGCGATCGCCGTGATTCAATCACAATTTCCCAAAGCCGCGATTATCGGGTCTAGTTCCTATGCAGATGGTTTAAATGCTCTGCAATTGGGCAAGGTTAAAGCATTTGTGGGCGATCGCACCAGTCTTATGCAATGGCTGACAGATCATCCTGATTACGAAATCATTGGACAACCTTTAGCAATTCATAGTTTGGCGATCGCCTTACCGCGTGGTTTGCAACATCTAGATTTACGCGATCGGGTCTTGGCTGCTGTGGATAAATGGCGTAAAAATGGCTGGCTACAAGAACGTGCAAAATATTGGGGACTATAAAAAAGAGAGCGCAATGCGCTCTCTTTTTTGATTATTTGCGATCGCCCGTAAATCCAGACTCATTCGCCAAATCATCTAAAGTGCGATCGCCCGAAAGGAGCTTGCCATTGATTTCCCAAGTGGGATAGCCCTTAATGCCCTTGTCTATACATAGTTGAGGTTGTGGCTTTTCACCTTTGGCATCACATTCAACATAGGGGATTAACTTCTGAGCTTCGCCAAACCTTTTCTTTTGATCCAAACAATGGGGACACCAATAAGCCCCATACATTTTGGCATTGGTAGCAGTCAGATGTTGCGCTAGCCGTCCAGCAAAAGAATTGCTCTGAGCAGAGATTTTTCCTTGATTGGCATAGACACCGAGCGTTCCTGTCAGTGTGACGATCGCCACGATCGCCCCTGTAAAGAAGAGATTGCCCACATCTTTCCAAGTCGCACCAAATATCGTGAGTAACCAGATCGTAGCCATCGTGACGGCGGAAGAAATGCAATAGAGACATATTTGTGGCTGTCCGCCGATACTACCCGATGCGAGGAGATACATTAAGTATCCACTAAATACAAAGGTGGAGGAAGACACCATAAACATCAAGAAATTTGCGGTTTCCTTGAGTTGAGCTTGAGCTTTGGGATCATTTTTCTTTAATATCAATGGCAATCCTGCCAAAAGCCCCAAGGTGAGGTAGCCTAAAGCCCCAAAAATGGTCAGGGGAATTCCAAAAATTTTGGCGTACTCACTACTCAAGACTAAATCACAACCACTGCCTTGAACATCGCAAAGGGCAACTTTTTGACCAAAAAAGTGAGTTACGGTCAAATAAGTCGTAAGGGAAAAGCCAAATAAGGTCAAAGCGACGATCGCAGGGCGCGACCACCGATGCAACCAAGGCTCAGATCGTTTTCTTGTAGCTGTTCCTGACAATTTATACCTACCCGAATAATAAAACTTTTGATAATCACATCGCGTTGCGATTACAGCCTATTGAGGCTTCAAGTAGTCCAGAGAGAAGTTTAAAAGTGCTGCTTGGCGGCACTTTTAAACTCCTCTTCGGTTTTTATGTTAGCGCAAAGCGCTATCTCGATTACAAGATTTTACCCAATTGTGATGGGTGGCGATCGCAATATTTGCTCTTCGGCGATATGCTTATTTTTTTTATTGGCAATATCTAACCGCACCGCATCGACAAAACGACTGACCCGAATCGGATCGATCGCCTGTTGGATCTGACCATTACGCTTCAGTGAGCTAGAGACAATTACGCCATCAGCATATTCCAGCAACTGCGGCACATTGTCCCATGTTGCGCCAGAGCCAACAAATAGAGGCGTGTCAGCACAAGCAAGTTTGGCTTCCTTGAGATCAGCCAATGTTGGAGCATGTCCTGTCGCCCAGCCCGACAAAATCACCGCATCGGCAAGTCCGCGATGAATCGTATCGTGGACTGCGGCGGTAATTTGCGACACTGAAATCGGTTGGGCGTGCTTCACTAAAACATCAGCAAAGATTTTTACATCTGAACCGAGTTCCCGCCGATAGCGCAATAACTTGTAAGCATCACCTTCAATGAGTCCTTGATCGGTTGCCATTACGCCCATGAGGACATTTACCCGAATAAACTTTGCCCCAACACAGGAAGCGATCGCCATGGCACTATGACCATCATTCCTTAAGACATTAATGCCGACAGGAATGCCAACCATCTGTTTGACCCGATGCACAATCATACTCATGGCACTCACCACCGCAGGATCAACCCGATTCTTGGTAAATGGAGCATCAAAAAAGTTTTCGACAATAATTCCCTGCACTCCGCCTGCCGCGAGTGCGGTAGCTTCTTGTTCAGCTCGATTCATGACCTCTTTGAGGCTGCTTCCCCAACGCGGCGAAGTCGGCAATGGCAAAAGGTGAATGACCCCGATTACGGGTTTTGGCGTATCAAATAAACTGTTTAAATCCACATGCGTGACGTTTATAAAAATTTGGGTAAAAAGCTTGGTTACTAGCTCTTAATTTAACTTGATTATGGATGCATAATCTTATCTTGATTATGGATGCATAATCTTATCTTGAATTCGAGTACCTCAATGCGATTTTTCAAGATATAACTTTTTTTGCACCAACTACAGCGCTTTTATCTGGACTACTTGAAGCCTCAATAGGCTGTAACGTCAAATAATTTTTAAAAAACTGCGGCAAACCCATAGAGTAGAGAAGATACGCAGCGCCCTCTGCACTTTATCGGTTTATTGACTATGCCTAATGCTCCTGACACCACAGAGGTGTTCACAGATATTTTAATTCTGTCGAATGGTCCTGGAGAGTTGACCACATGGGTATATCCTTTCCTCAAAGCTTTAGAGCAATCTTGGCGATCGCTGGAAACTCCAACCAAAACTCGAATTTCGATCGCCCTATCACCTTGTCCCAATGCCAGTGGACAGGAATCCCAACTTGCCAAAAGCTTTCCTAATGTCGATCGCGTCTTACCACAGGAACAATTTTTTGATTTCTTATTGTGGGGTATAACCCCCAATTGGCCATGGTCAAAACAGGGGATCGTGATTTTTTTGGGCGGCGATCAGTTTTTTGCTGTGGCGATCGCCAAGCGACTAGGCTACAAAACCCTCATCTATGCTGAATGGGAAGCAAGATGGTATCGATTTGTTGATTTTTTTGCAGTTCGTAATGAGGCGATCGCCGTCAAGATTCCTACCCCATTTCGGCAAAAAGCCACTGTCATCGGTGACTTAATGGTTGATCGCGTAGATCCAGAATCATTGAATTCGGAATCATCGCCTAATTTTGCCTCTAAGCTGCGAGTTTGCTTCATGCCCGGTTCAAAAGGAAATAAATTAAAAATTGGTGTGCCACTAATGATGGCGATCGCCGATATTCTCAAGCAAAAACGTCCAGACTTAGAATTAGTAATCCCCCTCGCGCCGACAACTTCTCTCGAAACCTTAGCAAAATATGCCCAAGTAAGTTTTCCGACCCCTGATAGTGAGGGTTCAACTGCTGTTTTGGATCAAGGCAACTTGGTGACTGCCAAAGGCACTGTCGTCAAGATTTATCGAGAATTTCCTGCCCATAGCTTGCTAAAAAGCAGCCAAATTTGCGTTACCACCGTCGGCGCAAATACTGCCGAACTAGCCGCACTCAATCAGCCTATGCTGATCTTATTGCCAACAAATTTCACTGACATGAAGGTTGGCTGGGATGGAATTTTAGGCTTACTCACGACAATTCCATTTCTAGGTAAATTTTTAGAAGTATCGATCAACTCAATTCTGATTTCGCAAATCCAAAATCGAGGACAATTACTGTCTTGGCCAAATATCTGGGCGGGTGAAGCGATCGTGCCAGAGATGTTAGGAAATTTGACCCCCACGCAAGTTGCCAATGAGGTTTTGTTTTATCTCGATCGCCCCGATGAACTAGTCAAAATGCGCGATCGGCTAAAAAAAGTATGCGGAGAATCAGGCGCAACCAGTAAACTCGCCACAATGGTGATTAACGCAATCAAACAAATGTCAAGTTAAAAGCTAAAAAGCGGCGCGATGCGCCGCTTTTTAGGAGTTAAGAAACTGTGGCGGGAGGATAACAAACATTTGTGCCGCCCAAGCCACAATATCCATTGGGATTTTTGGCTAAATATTGCTGATGATAACCCTCAGCATAATAAAACTCAGCAATACCACAAATCTCGGTGGTAATGTCCTGTTTCATCCCTGAAGACTTGAGGGCATCCTGATAAACTGCGCGAGAATTTTCAGCGATCTCTCTTTGAACATCATTGTAAATATAAATTCCCGAACGATATTGCGTCCCCGTATCATTGCCCTGTTTCATCCCTTGGGTGGGATTGTGCGATTCCCAAAAAACTTTGAGCAAATCAGCATAGCTAATCACCTTGGGATCAAACACAACCAACACAACCTCATTGTGTCCCGTCTTGCCCGAACAAACCTCTTCATAGGTGGGATTAGGCGTTAAACCTGCTGCATAACCAACAGCCGTCACATAAACACCATGTTGTTTCCAAAAACAGCGTTCTGCGCCCCAAAAGCAACCCAAACCAAAAATAGCAGTTTCCATCCCCTCAGGAAAAGGTGGTTTTAGCGCATTGCCATTCACAAAATGGTGAGATGCGGTGGGAATGGTTGAAGTTCTCCCTACTAGAGCGTCAGACGCAGTGGGGAGTGTTAATTTTTTACCAAGTCCAAATAACATAATATTTACAAAAAAGTAAGTGATTAAGTGACTAGAATATCCCAAATCATAGCAATTCACGTTAAAGCTCGCCACAAACAAAAAGCATATAACCCGTTGCGGGGCTGAGTTCTGCTACTCTCTTTTGTGATGTGTTTAAGCGGTAATTGCTGCAAGCATTTATCTCGCAAAAAATTAGGGGCTGAAGCCCCTGAATTAATTCATCAGTTTAGTGATTACAGAGTCTGACCGCTAAATGCAAGAAAGCGGTCGAATTTAAAATCCAGTGAATCATCATAGATGGTTAGCTTTTCAGGTTTGCAGCGCTTAACCATTACAGATAAACCCTTAGAACCTTCAGCTTCCAAGTCTTCGATATAACCAATTTTTGCAGATTCAGCTTCAGACTCGTTGCTAAAAGGACCAAAGTAATAAGTGCAGTTTGGTGAATCAGTAACGATTTCAATCCATACGGCTAATCCAAAAGCTTCGAGAACTGACGTAAAAATATTCTTGAACAAATTACCACCCATAATTTTATATGGTTAAAGTGAATGGTTTAGGTGAATTAGAAAGCTCAAAGTTTTGAGCCTTCTTTGTTAGTTTATATAATTTAGTTTATATAGTTTATGTAACTTAAATCAGAACTCTAGGACAAATTGTTCAGGTT
This sequence comes from Cyanobacteria bacterium SOY_65_metabat_81, assembly GCA_031412945.1. GTDB lineage: Bacteria > Cyanobacteriota > Cyanobacteriia > Pseudanabaenales > Pseudanabaenaceae > Pseudanabaena. The sequence continues at coordinate 44,555 of JANODY010000090.1, read as the reverse complement.
TAACGTATTTACCCAACGTTGTCTAAAAATCTCGTATAGCGCCATTCCAGTTGCTACCGATGCATTTAAGCTTTCAACTTTTCCTTCTAAAGGTATAGATACAAGGAAATCACAATTTTTTTGAATTGATAGACTTAAACCTTCGCCCTCTCCACCAATGACTAAAGCGATCGCTCCAGAAAATTTGGTTTTGTGGATGGCGTTACCTGAGTCGGTCATCGTTCCATACACCCAGAAACCAGCTTCTTTAATTTTTTCGAGAGCGCGATTGAGGTTGACCACACGAGCAACGGGTAAAGTCTCTAGTGTGCCTGCGGCAACTTTAGCCACGGTGGCGGTAATTCCTGCGGCTCGACGTTGAGGAATTACTAAAGCTTGCGCTCCAAGGGCGGCGGCACTGCGAATAATTGCGCCCAAATTGTGGGGATCAGTGATGCCGTCGGCAATTACAATTACGGGCTGAGTCGATTTTTCTTTGGCACTAGCAATCAATTCATCTAAATCAGCATATTCATAAGCCGAAACTTGAACGGCGATGCCTTGATGTCTGCCGTTTTCAGTGATGCGATCGAGGCGCATATTATCGACTTCATCGACTACAGCGCCGCCAGATTTGGCTTCATCAATTAATGGCAAGAAGTCTGAGGAATAACGCAGCTTGGCAGTGACCCAAATGCGATTGATGCTGCGATCGCTATTTAATACAGCCTCAACTGCATGGCGGCCGTAGATGATATCAGGATTCTCATCGGCGGCGCTTGGCGGCATGATGCTTAATTCGCCATCGGGATCGATATGCCGCGAAACTGGTGGGAGCGATCGCCGTTCAAAGTTGGAAACTGCGCGATCGCCAAAGTTACGATCACTGCGCTCAGGACGATCACTGCGTTCAAATTTTCTGTCGCCAAATTTCTGATCGCTAAATTTTCTGTCACCGAATTTTTGATCCCCGAACTTTTTGTCGCCAAATTTCTTGTCCCCAAATTTCTTGGCGATCGGCTTCTCAAATTTGCGATCAAATCTTGGTTCAGCCGCAGGTTCGGAACGTCTTTCAAAACTCTTTTCAGGGCGGCGATCGGCATATTTATCGAACTGTCTAGGCTCAGGACGACTATCAGAGCGCTTGTCAGCATACTTATCTGATTTACCTGAAAACTTTACAGGACGGCTATCTGAACGGCTGTCAGAGCGTTTCTCAAAGCTCCGCTCTGAAGACTTGTAAGGCTTGTCAATAGATTTATCTGAGGATTTTTCTGGGCGCTTATCAGATCGATTATCAGTACTTTTTCCAGAATACTTACCAGAATATTTAGCCGTGCGAACATCTGGACGGCTATCAGAACGTTTCTCAGATCGGTTATCAGAATATTTAGCGGAACGTTTTTCAGAATTTCTATCTACGTCTCTATCAGCATTGTCAAAAGATTTTTTGGATTTTAGTCGAGGTTGGGGTGTCATGGCGATGTGTCGATGTGGCTAAGTAGCTGAGTGAAAATTTGGTCAAGGCGATCGCGATCGGTTAAATAGAGATAACCAATCAACGCCTCAAATCCTGTTGCTTTTTGGTATATGTGTGGATCAACTCTACGCGGGGCAGATCCCGCAGCATTACGTCCGCGTCTTACCAGATCGGACTCAAAATCTGTAAGATCGAGTGCTTCAAGAATTTTTGCTTGCTGCTCAGCTCTAACTTGACTAACTACAAGATGGTGATACTGCTTGGCGGTGCGTGGCGGCATTAAGTAATGCAACCGCATTTGCATTTCATAAACAGCGTCTCCAATATAGGCCAGAGCCGAAGCTGGGATCTCAGCGATATTGTCAACAGTTGGGCTAAGAGACATTACCAAATAATGCCATTACGAAATGGTTGGATTAATTGAAGTTACACTTAAGATTCATATTTATTGCAGTTGCATTAAATTGATAGGCATAGACCATCAATTTAATGCAACTGTAAATTTTGAGTCTGCTTTATATCTTAGCACACACCCCGCAAGCTCTGTGACGAGGACTCCTAAGACTCACGACTTAGATTTCTGTTTCTTCCCACTGCTAGGGTTTCGCAACCGCCTCTACCCTCAAGGAGTTTTTTTCTTCTGTTCGCTCGGCAGACTTTAGGCTTAAGCCTTCCCGCCGATTTTTTTGTCTAGGGTGAAATTTAACTAAGTTTCAGTTTAGCCTCTACACTTTTTAGTCTAAATTGACCTAGATATTTGATGACTTTTACCTAGCTTTTTTATAACTCAGCAACCTTGGCAAGGGCATTGTCAATTGATGTCTGAAGTGACAGAAATTGGTCTAGCCTCACCAATTTAACGGTTTGAGTAACTCTAGGATTGGTCACAATCTGAAGAGTACCGTTTAGGATCTGAGTTTTCTTTGTCATTTGCACTAAGACCCCAAGTCCAGAGCTATCAATAAAATCAATGGTTGACAGATCTAAAATCACGTTAAAAGGACCATCCTCAACGCACTTGCCGATGACCTTTTTAAAGGCTGGTTCGGAAAAAGCGTCTAGAAGCCCAATGAGGCGGATCAGTTGATAGTTGTCCTTGACTTCGCGGCTGCCTCGTAAACTCACAGTCAGGGTTAGCGGTTCAGGAATAATGACCTCCAAGCGGTGCGAACGTACCTTAATTTGCGGATATATTGTATTTGCTTTCTTTACGCTTGTCCAGAAAATTGTTTATTTCGCTAGGGCAACCGCATATGTTTCTTAACAAAATAAGTAAGTGGGCTTAATTAAATATAAAACCTAAAATTTAGTGATGACGCTTTGCGCCACCACTAAAGGCTTTACACAGATATGGCTGTGAGCTTAGTTGTGTCGAGAGATTCCATGACTAATTCAGCTAGATCATTGATAAAAATGGGATGGCTGTTTAATGCAGGTACGCGATCGAAATGATGGATACCTGCTTCTTCAGCAATCTCACGATATTCAATATCGATCTCTTGCAAAGTTTCGATATGTTCTGACACAAAGCTGATCGGAACAACTAAAAGATCGTTAATTCCCCGCTTAGCCAAACTTCTGATAGCGACTTCGGTGTAGGGCTGAAGCCACTCGACAGGACCGACTCGACTTTGGTAAGCCAGAGTATGGGCGTTATAGCGTTGATGGTCGCGGCGCAGGGCTTTCATGATGCCATCAACACAGTTTTCCATTTCTGATTGATAGGGATCGCCATATTTAGTCACATATTTGACAGGCACACCATGAGCGCTAAAGAAAATATGCACATTTTCAGGTTCGGCAAAAGCTTGTAATTTTGCCTCAATCAGTTCATTCATGGCGCGAATGTAGCCAGCGCGTTTGTACCAAGATTTGATCGTGATTTTCTCGATCGCTTGCAATTGAGGATCATTTTCCCAGAGTGCCTCAAGTTTTTTGATGCTAGAACCAGTGGTGCTAATCGAGTATTGGGGATATAAGGGCAGGACTACAAGGCGGGTAATGCCATCGCGCTTGATTTGGGCGATCGCATCTTCGGTGTAAGGCTGCCAATAACGCATGGCAATATAAACTTTGGCTTCAACACCGTGACGTTGCAAGACGTTTTCGATGTTTTCACCTTGCTCGCGGGTAAGTTGGAGCAATGGTGAACCGCCGCCAATCATGGCATAATTTTCTTGGCTGATAGGCGCGCGACTAGCGGCGATCAGTGAGGCGATCGGCTTTTGTAAAAAAGGAATCGGCAGACGAATAATTTCTGGATCAGCGAACAGGTTGTACAAGAAAAGGTAGACATCTTCTAACTTCTCAGGACCTCCTAAATTTAAAAGCAGTACTCCAACGCGACCAGACATACAGTAATTTCCTAAATTTTATTAATTAATAATTGGTGTTTTTAAGTTGAATATTAATGATAGCCAGTTCACTAAGCCGCGTATTTAGTCGGTCAAACCTCCTAAGTTCTAACTAGATATTAGCTGCTGTTTCTAGAAGCTTTTGAATAGATACAGCACTTTGCGTTTATACAAAACCCAAGAAGTCTTCTAAAAGGCTTGTCTATCTAGCCATTGTTTGACACAAGTTTCTAACAAATCAATATCTATCGGCTTGGTCAGATAATCATCACAACCTGAGGCGATCGCCGCTTCTTTATCTCCTTTCATGGCATGAGCTGTAAGCGCCACAATGGGGATTTTGGCAGTGCGATCGCTAGCTTTGATCTGGCGGGCGACTTCCCATCCATCGATTTCAGGAAGAGATAGATCTAGCAAAATTAGGTCAGGATGATGGTTTTCTAGCCAATCTAAAGCTGATTGACCATCTTGGATGCAAGTGACGCGATAGCCTGAATCTTGAAACACCTGCTCTACCAAAACTTGATTGTCAGGAGCATCTTCGACCACTAAGATTAGCGGAGGGCTTTTAAATGCGGGCATAGTTACTGAGCGGTTCTTTGATGAACTTGATATAGAGATGTTTAAAGGTTGATTTTAAGACTCTGGGCATCCCAAAGTCGATCGCCATCATGTTTGTCGGTAGTTGCCAGTCGGTGTTTTGCCATTGGGCGATCGGTGAACCGATGATATCAATGGCGGCAAGATCGCTGCATAGTCCTGTCCGTATAGCGGCGGCTACCGTTGGCACATCGAGGGGATCAACTCCTAGAATCTCAACCATAACGCGATCGAGGGCAAATACATCACAAGCAGCAGCCAAAACCCCTAAATCTTTTGGTTCGCCCGCACTCGGTCCATTACCCTCATGACCGATGATGCCATCAAGGATTGTCAGTTCAGGATTAATTGCTCTCGCGGTCTCGATCAGCATTTGGGCAAATCTTTCCACATCTTTCCCTGCCTCCATGTGCCACCAAGCCTTCATCTTGCCAGGGACGCAGCCAAAGAGGTTTTTGACACCGAGGGTTAGGGTTAGTTGCATGTGTGACTTGACCTTGGGCAAATTAATCACCACATCGGCATCCATTGCTTCTTTACTCAAGCGCAAGTTGTGCAGTTCGCCTTCGCCATCAGTTTCGTAACGATGACCATGAAACTCGACAATAGGTATTCCCAATTCTTCGAGCAGTGGTAATAACCCATTAGCCTTAGCGATCCCTTTGGCACTACCAAAAGCAGGACTATCGCCTAAAAATGGCTTGCCGCCAGCATCCTGTACCATTTTGGCGACACAATATACCAATTCTGGGCGGGTGGTGCATTCTTTGGTGGGGCGGGAGCCTGTGAGCAAGTTGGGTTTGAGTAAGACCCGATCGCCTGCTTTGACGATGCTAGACATACCACCTAGTGGGGCAAGTACGACTTCTAGAGATTGCATTAACGAGGCAATTTCATAGCTAGAGGTATGTAGAAGACTGACGATTGGTTTCATGAAGTTTTCAGAAGGTGATAGGAGATAGTTAGTCAGAGGAAAATTGCCGATCGCCAATAAAGCTAGTAAACGTATTGTCAAATTCTAACTTGTCAACTATATTTATTCTCAGGTTGCATTTCATCCTTGAATTAGCGCCTTCGATGTCTGACATCGAAAAACCCTTGATAATAAACATTTAGATAACAGGAGGTGATGCCCATGCAATCAGATAGTACTAGCGGTAAACGTATGGGTCTTCAGGTTTCCGAGCTGTGTGCTGGGGCTGTTCTGTAAGGTATTTAGTTAATTATCTCTAGTTCGCTAGCTTAATTTACTAGTAAACCTGAGATCCTTCCAGCAGTTGACTGTGACCTAAAGATCCTGAGTATTCCGAAATAAAAAGCCCTCGCCAATGGCGAGGGCTTTTTATTTTAAGAAAATTTTAATGAAAATTAAATTTTAGGGTAAGTCAAAACCCAAAGAGCAAAAGACGGTGCATCGGGCCGCCTCTTGGGTTTTGCAGCTAGACTTTAGGCGCTGGTCAAGAATAAAATCACATCACCTTCTTGCACGACATACTCCTTACCTTCACTGCGTAACAATCCTTTGGCACGCGCCGCAGTCATTGAGCCTGACTCTACTAAATCTTTAAAAGCGACTGTTTCCGCCCGAATGAACGCTTTCTCGAAATCGGAATGAATCACACCTGCGGCTTGTGGAGCTTTCATGCCCGCGTTAATTGTCCATGCGCGAGCTTCTTTGGGTCCAACGGTGAAATAGGTGCGTAGCCCTAGCAGATGATAGGTAGCCCGAATCAAAGATTTTAAGCCACCTTCTTTGACCCCAAGCGACTCTAGAAAATCTTGACGCTCATCGTCAGGAAGCTCGATTAGTTCGGCTTCGACCTGAGCCGAGACAATGGTTACTTCAGCATTTTCGGCATTGGCGATCGCCCTGACTTTTTCGACAAAGGCATTACCCGTGGCTAGATCGTCTTCAGCAACATTGGCGGCATAGATGGTGGGCTTGAGAGTGAGCAGTTGCAATACAGAAATCGCTTCTTTTTCTTCTTCAGTAAGAATAGCTAAACGGGCTGGCTTACCCGCATCAAGAACTTCACGCACTTTTTCTAGGGCTATGACCTCGATTTTAGCTTCACTATCGTTGCTGCGAGCCAATTTACGAGCGCGATCGATGCGGCGATCGACTTGGGCTAAGTCTGAGAGGGCGAGTTCGAGGGTAATGATCTCGATGTCACGAGCTGGATCGATCGATGCTTCGACATGGATGATGTCATCGTTTTCAAAACAGCGCACGACATGCACGATCGCATCACAAACTCGAATATTTCCTAAAAACTGATTTCCTAGTCCTTCGCCCTTACTTGCACCTCTAACCAGTCCTGCAATATCGACAAATTCGACGCGGGTGGGGACGGTTTGGGCGGATTTACCGACTTCCGCGAGGGTGTTCAGGCGATCGTCAGGGACGGACACCGAGCCAACGTTGGGTTCGATCGTACAAAAGGGAAAGTTGGCTGCTTCGGCTTTGGCGTTGGCAACTAGGGCATTAAATAACGTAGACTTGCCCACATTGGGTAGTCCGACAATCCCAGCTTTGAGCATGGCTATGTAGAGAAAACTTTTTTGAGTTGTGCTTATAAATTTTGTCACAAAAGTCTCACCTGATGCGACTTTTGCTAAATTAACTTTTAGAAAGTGGCTTGATAAAATCCAAAAAACTGAATGCACTCGCTATGTGGGCAGATTCAGTTTTTGAGATTTAATGCGGTAAAATTGATTGAGAAGACCGAAAAGTGATGGGCTAGAAGATGTCGAATGTATCAACTCAACTGCAAAAATTAGTAATTGCAAGTGGCAATGCTGGCAAGGTGGAAGAGTTTAGGGCTTATTTGGCAGACTTAGGCCTCGCGCTCATCTCCAAACCTGACAGTATCGATGTGGAAGAAACAGGTATAACTTTTATAGATAATGCGCGGCTCAAGGCTTCACAAGTAGCGATCGCCACCTGTGAATGGGCGATCGCCGATGACTCTGGACTGGAAGTAAGCGCTCTTAATGGCTCACCCGGAGTACTTTCGGCGCGATATGCCGATAGCGATCGCGATCGCATCAATCGAGTTTTAACTGAACTTACTAATTCGGCTAATCGTGACGCTCAGTTTGTCTGCGCGATCGCCATCGCCTCACCTGATGGGGCGATCGTTACTGAGGCAATTGGTACTTGTCAAGGGGCGATCGCGATCGCGCCACGCGGTCATGGCGGATTTGGCTACGATCCGATCTTTTTTGTGCCAGAGCTTCGCCAAACTTTTGGTGAAATTCCTGCTGAAATTAAAGCCAAAATCAGTCATCGAGCTAAGGCTTTAGCCATCTTGCGCCCTAAATTAAAGTCATTGGTTGCACCACATTATTTCGTGTAATCACATCAATAAGTTCCTGCTTGACCTCTACGGCTTGATCATTGTCAATCTGACAAGTCCCCGCATTCACATGTCCGCCACCCTCATATCGCAGCATTAACTCACCAATATTGATAGGACAAGTACGATTGAGAACTGACTTACCAAGGGCAAAGACCGTATTCTGTTTTTGTCTTCCCCACAGCATGTGCATGGAAATATTGCATTCAGGATAGAGTGCATACACCATAAATCGGTTGCCTGCATAGATGGTTTCCTCTTCTTGTAAATTAACGATCGCCAATTTGTCGTGAACTTCAGCGCAGCGTTGAATTTGCTTTTTAAAGATTTCCTGCTGCACAAAGTAAAGTTCAACCCGCTCTTTGATATTTGGAAGTTCCATAATCTCTTCGATAGGGATATTTCGGCAAGCTTCGACCAATTCCATCATCAAGGCATAATTGGAGATCGTAAACTCGCGGAATCTACCTAATCCTGTGCGTGAATCCATCAAAAAGCTCAATAATACCCAGCCCTGAGGATGGAGAATATCATCGATATCGAATTGCGCTGAATCGCATTTATCCACAGCTTGCATCATCGCTTGTGAAATCTGGGGAAACTTTAGCTTGCCGCCATAGTAGTTGTAGACCACTCGCGCTGCCGATGGTGCGTCCCCTTCGATAATATGATTTTCGGGAGTATCATAAATTCGCATCGTCTCACTCATATGATGATCAAAAATCAAATGAGCGCCTTCGATATATGGCAAATTTGTCAAAATATCGCGATCGCAAACTTCTACTTTGCCGTCTTGGACATCTTTAGGATGCACAAATAGGATCTCATCGATCATATCTAGCTCTTTCAGCAATACGGCACTGACAACGCCATCAAAGTCGCTACGCGTAATTAATCGATATTTTTTTGTGACGGATGACATAGTAGTGCTGTCCTTGATAATTTTGTAGATGTTTAGATACACAACCTACATCAATTTGCGTTCAAATCTGCCACAAATAAAAATATAAAATTCTTTGAGGGGCTTCGCCCTGCGCCCCTTTTCTGTGGTGTATTTGATCGGTAATTGCTGTAACTAAATGTATTGAGTCAAGATTATAGTTATTTACAATCTGCTCAAGAAAGCGAACAAAGAGCTAGGGTTATAAAAAACTTAAGAAAGTTTGAAATTCTGTTCAAGAAAGCAATGTACCACCGCAACTAGAGCCAGATCCAGCCGTACAACCATAACAATAAGCATCTGTTTGAATTTCTTGAATGATATCTAATGTGCCGATTTCTAGAATCTTGGCTAAAGTGAGAACTTCACCATCAGGCGATCGCGCAGGGAGATTTTCCATTTGATTAAAATCGCAATCATAAACAACGCCTTGATAGTCTACTGAAAGCTGATTTCGACACATCAGGCGATCGAGGGTGGCTAGATTAAAATGACTTTCTAAAAAGTTAGCGTATGCTTGATCTAATTTGCGATGTTGCAAGTGGAACTTGCTGCGACCAATGGGAAGGTTGGTAATCGTAAATAAGCTATTAAAAACAATGCCAAAATGCTCTTGGAGATAAGCCTTATAAGCTGTCTGTAAGCCTTGTTGATTGGGAGTTAGGGAAAACTGATTAGATGTGGGCAGTTGAGGATTGTAGACCAAATCTAAAACTAGATCGGGCTTCGTTCCATAACCAAGTTGATTTAGCCATTGCAAAGCTTTGATTGACTGGTCAAATACCCCTTGACCGCGCATCTGATCCACATTGTCTTCTAGATAGCAAGGTAACGAAGCCACCACCCGCACTTGATGTTGAGCCAAGAAGTCTGGAATATCTTGATAACCTTTCTCAAAATAAATGGTTAAATTGGAACGGGCGATCGCCTCTCTGCCCTGTTTTCGCGCCGCCTTAATTAAGTCACGAAATCCATATAGCATCTCTGGAGCGCCGCCAGTTAGATCAACTGTGTGAATTTGCGGAAACCGATCAATAATTTCAATTAATTGTTGACAAACTTCTGGAACTAATTCTTCTGTGCGATGGGGGCTAGCTTCGACATGACAGTGAGAGCAGGCTAGGTTGCAAATTTTACCTAGGTTAATTTGCAATATGGAAATATGATTTTTTAGAAGTGGTGTTTGGATCTTTTGAGAAAATGGTGTAGCCGCGATCGCATTAACTTGCATAGAGAATCCAACTAAATTTTTGATTGATTGTGACACAAAGACAAATAATGGTTACGCCCTCCGCGTCATCTATAGAGATTTTTAAATGAGTTGTGAGAGGCTTCGACTTCCCTTCGACAAGCTCAGGACATCGCGCTCAGCCAACGATATACGCTGGCTGAGCGAAGCGATGCACTGAGCTTGTCGAAGCTCTATTTTTCTCATAAATGATTTAGGATTGGTATATAAGGATTTTTAAATGAGTGTTGTCCAAATAATTTTTCAAAAGTCTTGCTTGGCGAGGCTTTTGAAAAATTATTTGGTTTTAATTAAACTCCAGCATCAAACAGCATCGTAGTCATATAGCGCTCTGTCCATTCTGCCCCAAAAGATTTTTCTAGGACTCGGCGGGTTTTGTCGTTTTGTTGTTGCTTCTGACAGTAATACTGCTGCCCTGCGATCGTTTTGGCGATATCGCGATCGCTGGTTGACGCTTTTTCGATATTTGCGATGTCACAATGAACTGTCAAAAAATCACAAACTCGCTGCAAAAATGCTTGCTCCTCTGGCTCACCCATCGGACGCACAAACAAACAAAACTCTGAGAAAATATCCGCCCAATCGGGCAAAGCGCGAGGCTGTGAAAAATTTAGCTCGGATAATGCTGACAAGTCTTGACAATATTTGATTGGTAGCGATCGCTTACCATTTTCGAGAGTCTCAACGGGAGAAAGATCAACGATCGCCGCACTGATAGAGCCGCGCCCACCGACAATATCTGCACCAAAAATGGGAATCGCGTATTCAGGGCGGGGAAACATCACACAGTGCAGAATATCTAACCCATTGCCAACCTGAGCCAGCTCTAAATGGAGCTTGCGAAATTGGGGCGCTTGATAACAATGGTTTTCGATCACCAGCTTTTCGCCTTCTAGCTGCCCCTCGATATAACCTAATCCTTCTGGGACGATATAGGGCGCTAGCTCTAAGTTGGTTTGCCAAATTGCTTCGATACTGTCAGCTAACTGGCAAATCAAACTATGTTGACGATTTCTTAACGATGCTGATGACATAGGCTTGGACATACATTTCTTAATTGAATATAAAACGGCGATATCGCCTTGAAGAGATAAGGTGACGACTCCCAGACGAGTATAGGGTATGCTTCTCAATTATAATCGAAAACCTAGCTTCGTTCAAGATAATTGTTAATTACAAGGGGGGTATCAAATCTCTTTAATTATAACCCGCTTACATCCCGTCACTCAAAGGAGTAACGTTAGAATGCGGGGGCTTTCGCTTAGAAGCTAAACGAAATGAAATAATACTGGGTAAGCTTTCGCCACTAATTGCTAATAGTTGAGCAAAGTCTAAATCTACTGTAAGCCTTATTCGTTCTAGATTTTGTTCAATCAGGTGGATTGCGTCATAGCCTTGTTCTGTCAAAAGTACAAGAAATTGGCGGTGTTTCAGTCTCACTACCCATGAAATTCGATCGCCTAAATCTCCACATCAACCAGCGATCGCACCCTCATCACCCACAAAACCCGATCGCCTATTTCCCACATCAAACAGCGATCGCCTTGCTAATTTATATTGACGATTACGTTAGAATTAGTTCAAAACAAGTAGTAGAGACGTAATGCTATGCAAATAAAAGAACTCACTACCGAACAGTTTCGTTTACTAGTTCGTGAAGTTGTAATTGAAGTACTTGAAGAATATATCGATCTAGATGAAGGCAGGAAGTTAAAAACATCAGTTGTGGAACGTTTATTGCGGCAGCAACATCAACCAACTGTTATTCCTGCAGCTCAGGCTATGCAATCATTGGGGCTTAACTGGGATGAGTTATAGCATTGATTTTACTTCTGAGGCGATCGCAGATCTTGCAAAAATTGACCGCACTAATCAAATACGGATAGCTCGTAAAATCAAGTGGTTAGGCGAGAATTTTGAACAAATTACGCCTCTATCTCTTACTGGCAATTTATCAAGCTTTTTTAAGCTGCGTGTTGGAGATTATCGAGTTATTTACGCGATCGCTCAATCACAAAAAAGTCTCATTATTCATCAAATCGGACATCGCAGGGAAATTTACGATTAGATAAATGATCGCCTTTTCCCTCAAATCAAACAGCGATCGCCCTTACCACCCAAAACCCGATCGCCTATTCCCTCTCAAACCAAGCAGCGATCGCCCCTCAACCCACAAAACCCGATCGCCTATTCTTCCCTCAAATCAAACAGCGATCGCCCCTCATCACCCACAAACCCGATCACCAATATCGTCAAGTCAATCAAAACAAGAGATAAACTTATAGCAAGTCTCTAAGTTCATTTTTTGTGATCTGACAATCTCTTAGAATTTGTGAAAGTAGCCCAGTTCCGATATCTTCACCTGAATGAACTGGAACTACTGTGCGTCTACCATCAGCATGAATAAGAATATGATGACTACCTTTCACCCGCGCTACATCAAAGCCTATTTTCTGTAGAACTTTGATTAGTTGATTTCCTGTCAAACTTGGTAGTTTGCTCATACGGTTACTAAAATTTTCTGTATACCTACAAACTCTGGGGATGGAATATCTTGGCGCTCAAATTCCAAGCATAGTTCAGCCGCTTCTTGAATACGTTCCATGAGGACATCAAGTGATTTTGCTTGGGTATGGCAGCCTCTTAAATTTGGGATTGAGGCTACAAAATACCCGTCAGAGTCTTTTTCGATGACTACGTTAAATTCTCTAATCATTTTTGACTAACTCGCTTATCTTGATTTGCCTAAATTGCTTTCAGGTTATTGCCTTAGTCTACTATAGGTTGACGAATCATTTGCGATCTCCAAAATCCTGAAGTCAATCAAAACAGCGATCGCCCCTCAACACCCATAAACCCGATCGCCTATTCCCTCATCAAACAGCGATCGCCTCTCAGTAAATATGTTAATCTGAATTAGGTTGATGCTTTAAGCAAAGGTAAAAATGGATACTTTAGCGCAAACATTAAATGTAAAATTAGCCAGATGGCAACCAGATGTTGCTGAATTGGCAAGACAGTTTATTTTGGAAATAATTGATTTAGCTGATCGGGATGCGTTAGATATTTTGCGATCACGTTCTGTGGAACAAGAGGTATTGGATTTGCTGGATGAATATTAAACAGGGCGAAGTTTGGTTAGCGGATTTAGGCATAGCCGCAAAGACTCGTCCCGTTGTTATTGTTTCTCGTTATGATGCAAATCCTCCAAGAGTTTTAGTGATTTATGTTCCTTTGACTACTCAGTACAGAAATAGTGAGTATGAGGTTGTGCTTACTAATTTAAGATTTCTCAATCAATTATCTGTCGCTAATGTTCAGGGTATTGGGTCTATCCCAACAGCACGTTTGGAACGCAAGTTGGGAGAATTACCAAGTGATGTAATGTTACAAATCAAGAAAGCCATCATTTTTGCAATGGATTTAAGCTTTTAAGATTGCGATCGCCATTCATCACCCAAAACCCGATCGCCAATTCTCTCAAACCAAACAACGATCGCCCCTCACACCCACAAACCCGATCGCCTTTTCCCCACATCAAATAGCGATCGCCCCTCACACTCAACACCCGATCGCCTATTCCCTCAAATCAAACAACGATCGCCCCTCGACACCCACAAACCCGATCGCCTTTTCCCCACACCAAACAGCGATCGCTTGAGATTAGATATACTAAAATCAATTTACTATTTATTCCTGCCTATGAAATCACCAAATGGTGATCGCCCAGAAATTTCTATGCAAAAGATTTTAGGGTATTGCTTAAATTTCAACCATGATAAGGGTAAAGATAAGGCGAGAGTATTTCAATCTAGGTTGGGTATCACGTCTCAAAATGCTGATCGCTTGGTTGAATTAATTCAAATTGCGGCAGTTGAAGGTCAAGTTGTACAGGAGAGTAATACAAGATTTGGTAAGGAATATAAGGTGGATTGGGAAATTCCTAATACAGGAGGTTCTGAACTGAGGACTATTTGGGAAGTTAGTATAGAGTCTGGTTATCCACGTTTGATTAGTGCTTTTTTGAAGAGAGAGAAATAATGAAAATCCCACAGTTACTTGATACGATCGCTATTCTAAAACCAATTTCCGTAGATAGGCTTTCACTAATGGAAGCGGAATATGATTTTAATTCAGCTTTGCCAGTGGGGTTGGTGGGTACGATTGTAGATATTCATCAGGATAATCAAGGGGTTGACTATCTGGTGGAGTTTGCGGATTCGGATGGGTGTGAGTTTGCGATCGCCTATCTGAAATCCAATGAATTTCTTACTTTACAGTATGAACTTGTGGCGGCTTAGAGTTTTAGAGCGATCGCACCCATACCACCCACAAAACCCGATCGCCTAAACCTCAACATCAAACAGCGATCGCCCCTCATCACCCAAAACCCGATCGCCTATTTCCCCATCAAACAGCGATCGCCCCTCAACACCCACAAAACCCGATCGCCTATTTCCACATCAAACAGCGATCGCCCCTCAACACCCATAAAACCCGATCGCCTATTCCTTCAAATCAAACAGCGATCGCACCCTCATCACCCACAACACCCGATCGCCTATTCCCTCAGATCAAACAGCGATCGCACCCTCACCACCCACAAACCCGATCGCAAATTCCCCACATCAAACAGCGATCGCCCCTCACCACCACCAAAACCCGATCGCCTAAATCTCAAAACCAAACAGCGATCGCCCCAACACCCGATCGCCTATTCGCCGCACATCAAACAGCGATCGCACCCTCACCACCCACAAAACCCGATCGCCTATTCCCTCAAATCAACCAGCGATCACCCCTCACAACCCACAAAACCCGATCGCCTATTTCCTCAAAATCAAACAGCGATCTCCGCCTCAAAACCATAACAATCACTATCAAGGCAAAAGCGAGAATTTAAAAATATACTAAAAAAATAAACCTAAAAATCTAAGTTTTCACTGGATAGACAGTACTTTGTTTTTTACACATACCCTACTTTTAAAGTATTTAGAGCTTCTTTATTAATATCTTCAGCTTTTGCAAGTGTTTCAAGATATTCATCCTCAAGCATTCTCATTCTTCTAGAAAGATTTCTTTGCTCTTCAATATCTTTCTTCATATCGATAATGATTGAATCCACTTGAGATGGTGTTAATTCGATCATGCCAGTAGATCCAGTAAACAGTCTATTTATCTGAATAGCACCAAACCCAGATCTTAAATAATCGCTTAAATAGTAAGGGTCAATTTCCTTATTATTTGTACGAATGATAGTTATATGTCCATCAGCTATTGCGGGAATATCTAAATCATAAACACATGATTTTCCAAGCGTTCCATCACCAGTTGAAGATAGAAGAACATCACCTATCTTTATAATGTTTATGTTTTCACCACTCTGACGAGAATCTTCAAGAAATTCATCATAGATTGATTTTTCAATCCAATCAGCACCATCTATCACGACCTTTCCTTGCTTACTAATGTTACTGCCAGATTTTATAACAACAGCATATCCATCTTCTTCATCAACATAGTTCTCTGCTAAAGGACTCTTTCCTCTTGAAGTTGTTATAGCATTAAGCTCAGAAATAGGTTTTCCACCTGCCAGAATAATTTCTTTTATCTTGCTTCTTGTATCAGTATTCCAGTACTTAAAATCGAATCGACATGTTTCATCGGACGTTATATCGGAAGAATTGATATCAAATGCTTCCCAATTATAGCCAGATCTATGTGATGTTTTAGATTGATCTAATACTTCCTTAGCTATTTGATATAGGAATTGATTTGAATCAAATCCTCGGATCTTATCACCAGAGCCTTGATATCCCAACGTTTCAATTTTGCAAATGGTGATTTTATAAGAATCTTCAAAATCTTCATCTGAAGTAGATCTCCTTTCTAAATAAAGAAGGCTAGACTTAACATTGATTTTATTTGGCTTGAAAGTTTCGGAAGGTAGGCTGAAAATCGCTTTCAATCGACATTGTTGCATCAACCATTTTCTTAGTGGCGCTGCACTCTCAGTGTTAAGTACACCTTCATCAATAACTGTGCAAATCTCGCCACTACCAAACTTAAGAGTAAGCACCATTTTTTGAAGGAAAAGATGCTGACCTTTAGTACTCCTTAACCTGAACTGGGTTAAGTCGTTGGCTGTCAGAGATTCAGTTTCTGAAGTACCAAATGGAGGGTTTGTTAAAATTAGATCACAATCTGGTTCGTCTACATTCCAATTCTTAGCAGAAAGAGATAAACTATCTTCATTTTGAATGTTTGTATGCCCATCTCCCGCTATTATCATATTCATTTTCGCAGATGCGGCTACACCTTCATTTGCATCTGAGCCGAAGAAAACTTCTTTCTTTATTGACTCCTGTGCCTTATCAAAAGTAACCTTGTTAATATTTCTATCAACAAGCATATCTGATATCTGGCGTAGTGACTCCTGCATTAGAAAAACCAAGAAACCACCTGTACCACAAGCGGGATCAAGAATTTTGATTCCACTGCCAGATATCACCGCGTTTACTATTTTTTTCTGTCCTACAATAGCTAACATAGTTTGGATAAGTTCACGCGGTGTAAAGTATTGACCTAGTTTCTTTCCTTTTAATGTAGCTCTCACAAAATATTCAAATGCAGCACCCTTTGAATCTAGACTACAATCATAAAATGATACAGCGGAGAGTTCTTTCACAATATAGTGAAATGTTTTTGGATTTTTAATTACAATTTTGTCCTCCAAAACATCTCCATAAGATTTGCTGTCTACAATGGACTTGATCATACTTAGAATAGAATCTTTTACCTGATCAGATTCTGATGTTGGCTTGTCCGAAAGATCATGAAACCTGTATGAATACGGCAATTTAAAATTATCTTCAATATCTTCTTTCTCTTCTAATAATTTCAAGAAAAGTAGCTTGGAAAAGTCAGCAAATGCACTTTCTTCATTCTTTTCGATTTTCCGTATCGCACTATGACATTTATAAAACAAAGCGTTTAATTGTCTTAGTGCTAAACCAGGGCGAAATGGTAGACTGGAATCATTTGAGATAAAAATATTTGTTTCAGAAGGATTTGATTTTAGATCCCTAATAACTTTTTTTAGTTGTTCTTTAGTAGGAATTTTTTCCGTGGATTTTCCATCCCAAAGAATTCTAGTTTTTGTTTTGGAATTGTAACAATGAATATCTACTCCATTTGTCACTACTACAAAAGGGACATCTACTTCTTTAGAGTTGGCATATGACAAAGCTTGATCTCTGTCTTTAGGTGTTAACTTTTTCGATATTTTTTTCGCTTCGATTAGAAAAATTGGCTTCCTCATTCCAGCCGTTACTAAAATATCAATGTAACCCTTTGAATATCTGTCAGTGATGGTTATGCCAGTTTCAAAACTTAAGTCTTTAGCCAGATCATAACCGCGCCTCTGTAGATAAGGCAGAATTTTTTTTACAACAGTCTCTGTTTCAGTATTTATAGTTGTCATAAATTATCTCTTGGATTTTTTTAGGATTAAGCTTAAAATTATATTATACAAGGCACCTAAGTTTTACCAATTCAAGGATAAAATGCAACGCAAATAAATTTATCGCTATTTTCCATAAACTAATTCTTCCACCACCGACTCCCAAGGAATTGGCTGCTCCCCTAACCTTGCTGACTCAGCGATCGCCTCTAGAGCATCTTGCAAATCTAAGCGATCTTCTAAATCAGTTTCTTCTAAAAAACCAACCAATTCTCTAGGCGTAGTATCCAGAATCTTTGCGAGAGTAAAAATAGAAATCTGCGGCGTATCGTTGAAATATAGCAAACTATGCGAATCTTCGCGCTTTAACCATGCCAAAAAGCGATCGGGCGTAGTTCCCAAAACATCTGCTGAAGTTGCTAAGTCAACTGTTAGCTTTGCCATAATTTTACTTAAGGGACGAGCGGAAAAATAAAGTACCACTAAGTTAACGAAGCCTCAGATTTCCAGATTTACTTTTTTGGTACATTATTAAATCGCTCGTCCCTAATAGCGAAAAAGTAAGGAGCATAAGTGCCATCTTAGGATTGATTGTACTCTAAACTTCATCACGATCGCCAACGCCCTCGCCATGCACGAAAAACTGATGCTCTATGGCATCCGCAATCGTCTCAATTACAAGATTGCGATCGCCCTTCACACTCACAAACCCGATCGCCTAAATCTCCACATCAAACAGCGATCGCCGAAATTATGGATATTTCACTTTGATGCTGATTCGTTGTAATATTTATCTATAACTTTGCTAAAGAGGATCAAAGGTATGACTAGTCGTGAGCAGCTTATCCAAGAGCTTACAGAGGTTCCAGATGAGTTAGTAAAAGTAGTTTTAGATTTTTTACATCGGGTTAAGACAACACGTATTCATCATCCTCTAGCAAAATTTGCGGGTATTTTGAGTGATGGTGAGGCGGCTGATTTGCAGAATGTAATTAGAGCGGATTGCCGTCAGGTAGATGTAAATGAGTGGTGAAATTGCGCTAGATACTTCTGTTGCAGTTCGTTTTTTGAATGGTGATCCTGAGGTTGTTTCAAGGGTTTTGGCGTTGCCAGAAATATTTTTGTCAGCGATTGTGGCGGGAGAGTTATTGTTTGGTGCTGAGAACTCTACTCGATCATTAAAAAACTTACCGCGTTATTTGGAATTTATTGAGGCTTGTGTAGTTGTTCCAATTGAGAGAAAAACATCGGTTATTTATGCACAAACTCGTTTGGCTTTGAAACGCAAGGGGCGACCAATTCCGATGAATGATGTTTGGATTGCGGCGCATTGTTTGGAACGAGGGTGGGTGCTTGTGACTGATGATTCAGATTTTGATTGTGTGGATGGGTTGGTGATAGAGCATTGGTAAGAACAGCGATCGCCCTTCAACACCCATAAAACCCGATCGCCTAAATCTCCAAATCATAACTACTCAGGTACTAGCCGTAGAATTGAGAATGAACAAAAACACTACCAGTAGCGTTTTGATTATCTTTCTTAATCGAGTAAACCCTTATCCATTCTCAATAAGAACTATTTTTAAGATGTTTACGTCATCGCAGAGATCCATTGAAAGCTTCAACATGATAGGCATCTGTCACAGAATGCTCTATCAAATATTGCCGTAAAGGCACAGGAGTTCTTTGATCAAAGCTGAAACTGGAACTCGCGTCTTCCGAAATACCCAAGCACCACTCACTTTATAAGGTTCTTTTTCTACAGATTCCCCGATGGTCGATCAGGCGAAAAGAAATATTTATCCCGCCACCAATAAAAATATAAAACCCATTGCGATTAATCAGGCGCATCGCGCCTGATTAATCAAATCTTAAGAACTATGTCCAAACCGAATTGCATATACGTCTTGCTCTTTGTCAGTGTAGATTTCAACATCTGACTTGGGGCGTGATACACATAAAAGGATGTAGCCCTTGGCATCTAGCTCTTCACCCATGCCGCCAGCGCCCATACCTTGACTCTGATCGACTTCACCTTTGACTATTTGAGCCGCGCAAGTTGTACATACACCCGCATAGCAAGAGCAAGGCAAATCTAACCCCTGCTCGATCGCAGCATCAAGGATCGCTTGATTTTCGGGAACGGACACCGTAAAAGTTTGTCCTTGATGATGAAGTGTAGCTGTAAAGGTCTGAGTCATTTTTTATAAATTTTAGTTTGCAAAGAGAATGATACGATGGTCTATTGGCTTAATTTTATCTCTTCATATGCAACCTCGCCATATCTCTCGTCAACTCGCACTCTTTAGTATTAATCAATTACCTAGCCAATCTCAAAAGCTAGAGACAAAAACCTTAGATGATATTGTGACAGCAGTTGTCCGATCGCTACACGATGAAACTAAAGAACTGCTCCAAACCGCCAGTGCTGAATTGCAACGCAGTCAGGAGCGTATTTCGTCTAGTGAGACTCGTACAGGTGATATTCGTCAAGATATTCAGTCTGTCGAAGTCATGGTACGCGAGGCGATCGAGCTAACTAAAAATGCCATTAATAATGTCGGATCGGCGCTAGAATTTCCTGTCACCCTAGTGCTAGCCCAACGCACTGAAGTCCGCAACTATGCGATCGATATTCTCAAAACGGTGAATGGCAAGCGGGCTGAAATTGATGACATGATTAGCCTCGCTTTGGTCAATTGGCAAATTGAGCGCCTTGCTCAAGTGGACAAAGACATTTTGCGGATTGCGGCGGCGGAAATGATGTTTATGAATGTAGCAAGTAAGGTGGCGATCGATGAAGCGGTCGAACTGGCTAAGCGCTATAGCAGCGAAGATGGCTATCGATTTATTAACGGTGTGTTGCGTCGCATCGACGATCACGTGAAAGAATCTCGCAAAGCTTAATATCAAAAGTAAAAGGCGGCGCATCGCGCCGCCTTTTACTTTTTGGGTTTTATGTGCTAATAAAAATGGCGAGAGCTATAAATAGCTATGATAGTATTTAGGCGAGTTTGGATTAATGCAAATGTTAATTGAGCGCCCCAACCATAAAGAATTAACACCCTATGAGTTACAAAGTTTAAAGAAACTACATTCGGTCATTGACCAAGCGATCGCTGATGGCAAAATTTCTAAATATGAAATGGAGCTAATCGATCGCACTATTCACGCAGACAATTCAATTTTAATAGAAGAACTTGCACTTGTGAGGGAACTGATTAAAGACAAACTAGATAGCGGCTTACTTTCCTACGATTGGAGTAGCTAAAACAAAGAAGACTTACTTTATGAACTTTTTTGTTTAATCAGTTAGTTAAGCATTAGGCTTGGGAGCTTTTCTGCAAGAGTGCCACCCTATAATGCCTTTATAAAAATGCATCATTTAAAGAGGTCTTCACAAAAAACATACAGCCTGCGATCGCCGTTGGTGCATGGACAGATCCAGCCTTAGAGTAAAGATAGTCCCCTGCTTTATAGGTAACACCGCGATCGATTAATTCCCCTTCGAGCATAAAAATTTCTTCTCCCGAAGCATGGTGATGCAATGGATATTCGACAGTTACTTCAGCACGGACTAATGAGGATACTTCTCTTTTGATTGGATCGGTATTTAAAACTGCAACAACAAGCCCTTTGATAGGATGAGGTTCCCAGATGAGTTCTCCCGATCGCAAAGCGACAAAGCCTAACTCCTCTTGTTCCTGTTGAATGCGATCAAATAGTCTTTTTTTGAGACTCGCAGGAACGGGTAATGGCTTTTCTGCATAGGCAATAGAGGCGACAGCATCTTGGAGCGATCGCAGTTCGACATCTGTTGTTGGAGAGTTAGCCGCAAGTTCGCTATGACATCGATTATCGTCGGGGGCGATCGCTTCCGCAGCCATTAATCCTAATAGCTCACTAAGTTCTTCATGTTTCATGCAATTTAATTCCTGAATAGTATTTTTATTTATCTTTATTTATTGCTTACTTAATTTATTACTTACTTAATTGATGGACAAGTATAGTTAGCAAAATCACATTTACGAATATATGGTTCCTGCCAACTGAGAGGAATTGCTAACAAGTCTCTCGCTCCTGTTATACCTTGACCTAAAAACTGCACCATTCATCACCAATCGCTTCGCGTAATTTTTTTAGCCCTAAACGGATGCGAGTTTTTACAGTACCGAGGGAAATACCTGTTTTAGCAGCAATTTCGCTATGGCTAAGTCCACTAAAATATGCCAGATCTAAAACTAGGCGTTGCTCAACGGGAATCTCGCTGATACAAGACATAATGTGGGAGTTACGTTCTTGTATTAGTACATCTTCTTCGGGGCTGTCGGCATGTGAGTGCATCATGAGGGCATCTTCTGACGCAGCAATAGCTTTATGAAATCTGGCATGATTGCGTAGGCGATCTAAAGCTCGACTACGGGTCAACATAAATAGCCACGTGTCTACTCTCCCCTTTTGAGAATTGTAGTCCTTAGCTATTCTCCACACTTGAGTAAATACGTCCAAAACTATCTCTTCGGATTCCTCTGAAGAGTTAAGAATTTTATAGGCGATCGTATAAATGACACGAGCATAGCGATCGTAGAGTAAGGACATTGCTACTTGGTCTTGTGCGGCGATGCGACTGATGAGTGAAATTTCATCTTGCCTACTTTCGCTGTCAATTTCAAGAAATTTGCGATCGCATGAATCCAATATCAGCTCCTCTCCGTATTCCTATTCAAATCAGCGAAACCAATTGTCTTTAACCCTAATATTCCTATCTATCAATTTCTATGTGTTAGTAAGCATTCATAGAAATTATTTAAAAGGAGCAAATTGGGCGCTACTTTTTGGGGATCGCTGATAACACACCATTAACTTTTAACTATATATCACCTAGTAAAAAAACATGTCTAGAACAGAAATATCTTCTCGCTCTGCTTCGCGCCGTCAATTGATTAAAGCTAGTTTGTTTGGAGCAGTCGGTGTTGCTACTGGCGCAATTGTGCCTGCGGTGATGGCTCAACCCAAGGGTGACACGGCAAATGACATCAAGGTTCTCAACAATGCTCTATTTTATGAGCATCAAGCTATTTGGGCTTATGGCTTTGCCGCAGGTAAACTCACCGATAGTAATGTGGGTAAGGCTGTCTTGGCGATCGCCTTAGCAAATCAAGCCGATCACAAAGCGCACCGTGATTTGCTGACTGCGGTAGTGAAGAAACTCGGTGGTAGCCCTGTAATGGCGAAGGCTGAATATCTCAAGACGGTCACACCCTATATCGAAAAGGGAGAAGGTAATCTCGACTCAGATGTGAATATTGCTAAGCTTGCCCTTGCGTTAGAGGTAGATGCTGCGATCGCTTATGGTCTCGAAGTGGCGGGTCTTAAAAATCCCGATCTTATTACCGCAGCTGCAAGCATTGGCTCCACAGAAGCATCCCATGCTACCGTAATTCGGGCGGCATTCCAATCTCTAGGCGTTTCGCTCAATGTCGTTCCCGCCGCTTTTGTCAGCAAAGACACCCGCAATGCTTGGATTATCAAAGTCTAAATCCAAGTTTAGAAAAGTTTGGAAAGTGTCGATTTGCAACACTTTCCAAAAAATTTACTAATAATAAATATCGTGACTAATGCTGCAAACTACTTCTTTCCCAAGTCCACCGACTAAAATTCTTTGGCGACAAGTCTGGGGGCTAGCAGCCTTACTAGCGGCAATTACCTTTAGCTGGATTACTTACGGATTTTATCAACCAAAAATTTTGGTGCGATTGGGATTTGCCAATTTAGCTATATGGCTGGGCATTTGGCAGGGTTTACTTGGGGCGATCGTTGAGCCAGTTTTAGGTTGGTATTCCGATCGCTTTTTCGGTAAGTTTGGTAGTCGGTTGCCACAAATTGTCGTCGGAGTCGTTCTAGCAGGACTAATTTTTACGATCGCTTCATGGCTAGTCGAAACTGAATTATCCGAAGAAATACGCTGGATTGTCCCCTTGTTGATGACGGTTTGGACGATCTCCATGATTATTTTTCGCGGTCCAGCGATAGCTCTATTAATGGGATTTGCCCCAACAGATCGCCTTCCCCAAGCTAGTTCCATTTTAGCGCTCGTTTTTTCCGCTATAGGTGCAATTAGCCCGATTTTCAGCCTTGTTCTCAAACAGATCGGTGCATCAAGAAGTTTCATTTTAGGGGCGATCGCCCTGTTAATTGGCGCGATCCTCCTCTGGTCTTCAGTACCCCGACATATAGCTACTGTAACTCGGGCTGATGTCGCACCTCCAAAATTCACCCTGAAATCCCTAGGCTTTTACGCTTTGCCCTTTCTAGTTGGATTTGGTTCCAATTTAGAAATCAGCTTACTATTGAATGTGCTGCCCCACAGCTTATTTAAAGCGATTAATTATATTTCCATTGATTATTTCCAATCAGGAATGCTATTGATTGCATCAATAACAACATTGACTTTGCAAGCATGGTTTAAAAGGCTAAAAGCACCTTTTGGTATGGGAATTGGATTAGCGGTGATCGCAGGATGCCTTACTCTTGCATTGCTAAGCCCAAATGGTATTTATCTCTTGCTGATTAGTATTCTCTCTTCTATCGCTTTAGGTTTAGTTTTTACTAATACGATTCCGATTGCACTATCGATGGTTAACCGCAGTCAAGCGGGATTTGGCACGGGGCTGTTTTTTGGTGGTAGTGGTCTTGCTTCGGCTATTTTTGCAGCTTTAGTGATAACACAAGGAGAAATTACTCCGATAGATGGAGCGCTGTTAAGTTTATTAGCTTTAGCGATCGCCTCAATTTGTCTAAGGAAGTTCTTGGTTCATCAACAAATTAATCAAATTAATCAATAAAGGCGGCGCGAAGCGCCACCTTTATTGATTAATTTATTCTAATTGCCTAACAGCAGCTAGCTCTCGTTCTAAAAGATTTACTCTCTCTAATAGTTGCTGATTAGAGGCAAGTAACTCCTGAGTCCGTGAAGACAAATAGGGATCGGACTCCCACCAATTAATTCCGATTTCTTTGGCTTTATCGACTGAAGCAACTAGCAGCCGAATCCTGATGCTTAGTAGTTCTACACTGCCGACGGACACTGTAATATCACCCGCAATGACAATGCCCTTATCTAATACTCGCTCCAGAATATCGGCAAGAGAAGAGCCAGTCGTGCTAGTTTTGATTGCTTGAGGTCTTAGCGCTTGAGACATTATGGTATTTGATCTAATAATTTGGCGAGTCCGAGTTCTGACTCAGGCTCACCACTACCATAGCGAGAAATCAACACATCAAAGCAAAGATCTCGAAAGTCATCATCTTTGCCAGAGATCGGAATCTCATGTTCATGACAGATTTTGCCGATGAGTAGACAGGCTCTTAAGCTTGAAGCTTTACTGCATTGAATTTGACGGCGGAAACCGCGAATCAAATTGATTAATTTCAGAGCATCGGTGCGCTCTAGTCCCACCCTATTTACCAAAATTTGCTTTTCGGTCTCGACATCAGCTTCACCGATGTTAATCGTAATCATGCGATCGAGCAGTGCGTCTTGAGTTGGATGCACACCTGCATATTCTTCAGGATTAGATGTGAAGATAGCCCGAAACAATGGGTGGACTCGTACATATTCTGATTGAGAACTGTCGGGAGGTAAGACAATCAGTTTTTCTTCAAGGGCGCTGAGTAGTACGTTATTTACTTCTGGGCGCGATCGGTTGAATTCATCATAAATCAGGGTGAAACCTTCCTTCGCAGCCAAAGTCAAACGTGAATCTGTCCAGCTTTGGCGAAGGTCATCTTCAACTTTTAAAACTGAATGGATATAGTTATCGACTACCTTTTTGCGGGTATAACCTGAGTTAGAACCAACCAGTTGAGACGATCGCAGATCTTCATCACCATAGATCAAGACCATTGGTCGCCCGACTAAACCCGCAAGGTGCATCGCTAAGGTGGTTTTGCCAGTACCCGCAGGACCGCGCAAATGGATCGCAAAACCTGATTGCAAATAGCGTAAGGCGCGGCGAACTATTTGTTTGGTAAAGTCAGTGCTAATAAACTGACGTGCATTGGCATGGAGTACTGTGGTCATGTTTAAGAGCCTTCTGCCATTTGTAGCAGCGTATTAAGAATATCAGAAGGATCAACTTTGAGGGTGTTGGCTCCTTGAGCTAACAAATCTCTCACGGTGTCGCGATCGTTGACTACTTCTAACAGACTAGAGTTTGTCGATAATTGAGCCACATAGTCAACCACAAACTGCTCGATTTTGCTAGAAGTTTTAGTAGTTTCTTTAGGAGCCTCTTTGACTTGGATAGGTCTGACGATCGCAGGTTCAGCAACTTTAACTACAACTGCGACACTTTCAATCTTAGATTTTTTCTCTTCAAATTTAGGGGGAGTTGAGGCAAGAGGCGCTGTTTTGATGACAACTTTAGTCTGAGTTGGGGCGATCGCCCGATCGCCTGACCAAACCGCAGCACTTAAATTAGAGCAAAAAGTGGCTAGTTTCAAAGCTTGGGCTTGTGTCTCGGCAGAGCGATCATCGGCAATTTCAGCTAAAGAGACTTTGACGCTAGCAGCGCGATCGCTAAATTCTTGCATTCTTTGCTGAGCGGCGACAGTTGCCTTAGCCAGACGAACCTCAGCGATCTCTTCTAGTTGCATCTGGATCAAAGCCGCTCTGTCTTGCGCCAGTTGTTGACGTTGGGCTAGATCGGCTTTCCCCGCTCTTATTCTGGCTTTGTGAATATGTTTTAACTGCGATCGCATTTTAAAAGTGCGAGTTCTCACCTCTTGAGCGCGTTCAGCCACATCTTCGACTGATTGCTTATTGCGATTAGAGTTTAAATCTTGCAAATAATCTGACACTTGGAGCGATCGGTTTTGCATCTGTTGTTGGCGAGATTCTAATGCAATTTCCGCGATCGCCTGTCTCCCCTGCTCCGATGCAAATCGAGTTTGCTCAGCATGAGCTAAATACTTAGCTGTAGCCTGCGATTGAGCCTTTAAATCTTCTGCCCTTGATTGTCTTGCTAGCTCACAAGTTGCCACAAAGCCCGCCCTTGCTTGTAAACGTTGCTGTCTTGTTTCTGCAAATTTTTGCATCAAAGATGCCATAACGGTATCCTCAAACTTACTTTTTAAGTCGTTTTTTAGTAATTTTTAAATCGCATTCGTAAATTCTTTAGGCTTCATGATTTAGCCCCCTTCCCACCGTAATAACTACCTTGCTAAAAACTTACTGCTTTGTCAGCAATAAGCTGACAAGGTAGCTTTTAGTGAGAAGGGAGTTCAAAAAATTAGTCATTGACTAGCAGGGCTAGTCACAAACTTGACTAAGCAGCAGGTACGGCTGCCGAGGCTGTTAGACCAACTGCTTCAGCATATTTGAGATATGTTTCGACAGATGCGATAACCACACGAGCTTCGATTGATAGTAGTTCGATTCCCACTAGAGAGACTCTTACCCATGCATCAATGACAATACCCTTATCCAAAATGCGATCGATGACTTCCGCTAGACTAGAGGAAGAATTGACTTTTTCGACTGCCATAGTAATGATCTCCTTGATTTAACTATCTTCGGCATTTAAATATTGCCTGTGCAAACTGTACTACACAACAGCAAAATTACTTATACTTGTTTTATGTTCGTCTTCTTTGATGAAGACGACTTGTCTAATTCTATAAGGTATGGGAAATGTTGATGATAAATTTTCCTTAAGAGGATCTTAAATATAACGGGACTAAACTTTTAGCTTATACAAATTAGCTTTTAAATATCTTTTAAAATTAGCAATTTTTAAGAATTTATATTCAAATATAAGTTGTTAAAAAGGGCTAATTAATGTCTTTTCAGGTATTGTCTTTTCTATCAATTGTTTACAATTATTTTTTATTAATCATTTGCCACTAAAATCATGAATAACAACCCAAACAATCTACCTAACGTAACTGCAATTAATAATAATACAATTGACAATCAAGCTTCTACCACCAAGAAGTCTAAACAGCAAGACAGTTTCGTAAAGCTTGCCATGCGTAATATGGTCAAAAAAGGTAGTACGTCACTATTCCATTTTGCGCTCACGGTTTTAGGTGTAATTGGAGTGTTGCTAGGATTGGCGATCGCTTTTCATTAGTATCACAACTTTTTCTCAGAAAAAAAAATTAACCTATGGAATATCAATTCATTGAGTATTGATTTGTATTGTGAACTTGATCCTGAGATTGCCGATCGCCATCCGATCGCCGTCACTCAGTGGCAAGAGTGGTTTGAAATCTGGGAGCAATATCTTTTGTCTGAACAAGCGATCGATGTAGGTGACTATGAATTAGCTTTAACAATTATTGACGATTTGGCAATGCAACAACTAAATTTGCAATATCGTCAGCAAGATCGCCCAACTGATGTTTTATCGTTTGCGGCTTTAGAGTCAGATGTGCCAAAGATCCCAACTGATGACTCTGGTTATGTCGAGCCAATTTCGTTAGGCGATATCATCATTTCGCAGACAACAGCCACCCGTCAGGCTTCAGAACGTGACCATTCATTAACTTACGAACTAGCTTGGCTAGCCGCCCATGGACTGTTGCATTTATTGGGCTGGGATCACCCTGACGAAGCAAGTCTAGAAGCTATGCTCAAGCAACAGGATTTAATGTTGAAGTTAATTTTGCTGTGAATAAAATAGCTTAAATAATTGGGTGTGTAATTTGATTAAAGTAATCTATTAGCGTTAAGATCTTGCAAATTGCTTAGCCATGTCTATTTGGAAGAAAATCCATGGATAATGATTTATCGCTACCAAGAGTATTTTTAGTTAAATCACTGCCTTTATCTGAGCCAATGATCCAAATCGATGATTGTGATGAGTCGGAAGAGGGTGCGGCTCAGCGCAGTAAATCTTTTCAGGTTGCCACGAATTTATTTTTAAGCTTTAAATATGCTGGACAAGGTGTCAGCTATGCTTTTCGGACGCAG
Organism: Cyanobacteria bacterium SOY_65_metabat_81; assembly: GCA_031412945.1. Lineage (GTDB taxonomy): Bacteria > Cyanobacteriota > Cyanobacteriia > Pseudanabaenales > Pseudanabaenaceae > Pseudanabaena. The sequence goes on along the minus strand of JANODY010000090.1, from coordinate 16,154 downwards.
CGAAATTTTCGCATTCATCTAATGATTGGCGCGATCGCCTTATCTTTGAGCCTTTATTTTAAATTGTCCGCCGTAGCTTGTTCGATTATTAGTCTGACGATCGCCTTGGTGTTGGTGTTGGAATTACTGAATACAGCTTTGGAGGCCGTAGTTGATTTGATGGTGGGGCGCGAGTTTCATCAGTTAGCCAAAATTGCTAAAGACTGCGCGGCGGGTGCAGTGTTAATTGCCGCGATCGCTGCTTTGATCATTGCGGGTGTGTTGATACTTCCTCATATTTTGACAGCAGTTTTTTGAAAATCAAGAACTAGAGGTTGCGGCGCGAAGCGCCGCAACCTCTAATTTTATACTAGGAAGGGATTAGCTTTCAAAAGCCAACCGATCGCCGCTCCTGCCATCACTAACCAAGCAGAGTTAATCTTCGGGAATTTGAGCAGAATAATTAAACTGGCGATCGTCACCCAAATTGTCCAAATATCCTGTAAAGTCCCGCGTCCTAGCTCCCAAGTCACGGCTGCCATCAAACCAATAGAAGCAGCATTGACTCCATCAAGAAAACCTGCCGTCCAAGGTGATTTGCGTAAATTTGCTACAAATGGATTGATCGCAGGAACTAAAACAAATGCGGGTAAAAATATGCCCACCGTCGCCGCGATCGCCCCCGCATTTCCTGCGACTAGATAACCGATAAATGTGGCCGTTGTAAATATGGGTCCGGGGGTAAACTGCCCGATCGCCACCGCATCTAGTAACTGTTGTGAAGTCAGCCAATGGGTGCGATCGACAAATTCTTGCTGCACAAAAGCTAACAGCACATAGCCGCCGCCATAGAGTACTGAACCAATTTTTAAAAAGCTTAAAAATACGGCGATCCATGTTTTGGGAACTTTGGGGATAGCTTCAGTGGCGATCGCGCTCAAGGGTAAAGGGAAAAAGGACAAGGGAAAAAGAATACTAGGTAAAAAGTTCGGCTTTTTTAGAAAGTTTAAATTACAAACTAAACTTACAGATACACCCGCGCCAAGCATTAAAACAATTTCGCTAACATTCACAAAATACAGAATTAAAACCAAAATCCCCGCCATCCAAGTTACGGTATTTTTTAGCGCCGATCGCCCTAATTTATATAAAGCTTGGATAATAATTGCGATAATTACAGGCTTCACGCCATACAAAAGCCAACCAACGGCGGGAATGGTTTGATATTCCACATAGGCGATCGCCAATCCCCACACCATCAACATCGCAGGAATAATAAAACTGACTCCCGCCACGATCGCCCCTTGCCATCCAGCTTGATCTAATCCGATATGGATCACCAATTCGGTCGAGTTCGGTCCTGGGATCAAATTGCTAACACTTAGTAAATCTAGCAATTTCTCGCGACTCAACCATTGACGGCGCTGCACCACTTCTAACTCGATTTGAGCAATATGCGCGGCTGGTCCACCAAAAGCGATCGCTCCTAACTTGCCAAACACAACCGCTAAATCCCTAAGTTTTGTCTTTACAACAAGTTGATGTTTCTGAGGTTGATCGTTTGATTGCTCATCTAAATTGGGATTTAATTCGGGTTCTGGATCATTTTTTGTATACTTGGGCATATTTTTAAAGAATTAGGTGCGACATACTTAATAACACTTGTCATCAAAGATATTTAAAATCCAAAAAACTCGCTAAATAGTTGCTCCTGATGAGCATACACAAAGCTTTATACTTTTTGGATGTATCTCAGAATACTAAATAGCTTTAGCAGAACTATAGACATGGTAGATTCGCTCAAATCAAAGCCAATACAGCATTTACAGGCTTCAAAAATTGCTCATCCAGAGCTATGTCATCAATCGGAGTCGATGTTTTACTATTTTGCATACGGCTCTTGTATGTGTCCTGTCGATTTAAAGCGATCGCTTGGGGAGACAGCCCATCATTATGTTGTGGGTGTAGCGCGTTTAAGTGGCTATAAACTCGGCTTTTATTACCGATCGCCCCATCGTGATTGTGGTTGCTTAGATATTGTCCAAGATGCAAATTCTTCTGTTGAGGGCGTATTGTATTGCTTACCTGCACGCTTAAGCGATCGGCTAGATATTCGCGAAGATGTATCAAGAGGAGGCTATCAGCACGAATTGATCACGGTAAGTGTTGACAAGACTGTTTATATAAATGTGCGAACTTATAGTGTGGTGAATAAGTTATCTCGCGAACTTGCTCCAAATGACTGGTACTCGCATGTAGTACTGCGCGGGGCCGCTACTTGTGGATTAACCGAAAAATATTTTTGGCAGTTGTTCTATCATATTTATCAATTGCAGTCATACAACTATCACCAATATGGTTAAGGTGAGCATGTAATGTTTTTGTGGACGCAAAATGTTGACAAAAATACTACATGTTCATTAATTTTGGAGTATTAAAATATGCGAGCTAAGATCGATAACGAAATTTTATTTGTTAATCGCGATGATGTGCCGAAATATAATAAGCAAGGCTCAATTGTCCGTAATAGTTACTTTTGGGCTTTGCGATCGATCGCTGGTCGAGCCAACTCTCGCTATGATTGGGAATTTGAGCCTGAAGTTTGGCTTGCCTTGCAGAGAATGTTAATTTCTTTTGGAGAGTCAGGATATTTGCCCACGCGTGAAACTCAGCTTGAGTTTGCCCCTGAGACAGAAGAGATACCTCAAGTTTTACGATTGATTTCAACTATCGACACTGACTGCGTAAAGTTGGAGATCTGAATTGATTAATGACTATGAGTTATCGTGAAGATATGTAACAATTGTCGGAATAAAGCTGCTGTAAAGTATGAGTGAATTGCTGCAATGATTTCAACAACAACTGCCGCGATCGCAGGTGAATATTGGCTGTGGCGGGGTCAAAAAATTTATTTTGTGAAAGCGGGAAATAATCCTCTCTTGCCACCATTGCTCTTGATCCATGGCTTTGGCGCATCCACCGATCATTGGCGTAAAAATATTGCTGAACTGAGTCAAGATTTTGAAGTATATGCGATTGATTTGCTGGGATTTGGGCGATCGCAAAAGCCTGCATGGGAGTATAGCGGCGATCTTTGGCGCGATCAACTTCATGATTTTATTACCGAAAAAATTCAACGCCCAACTGTAATTGCTGGCAATTCCCTTGGCGGTTATGCCTCTTTATGTGTGGCGGCGGATTATCCGCAGTCGGTAGCGGGGATCGTATTGCTTAATAGCGCGGGTCCATTCACAGATACCAATCCCCTTGGCGCAAAGAAAGTAAATCCTGTCCAGAAAGCGATCGGTCAAACCATGCAAGGAGTTTTACGGCAATCTTGGGCAAATCAATTGTTATTTACGTTTGTGCGTCAAAAATCACGAATTCGCAGCACTTTAAAAAAAGTATATTTAGATCAATCGGCGGTGACTGAGCAATTAGTAGATGAGATTTATCGTCCTTCCTGTGATGAGGGTGCGGCTCAGGTTTTTGCTTCAGTATTTAGTACGCCTCAAGGCAAAAAAGTCGATCAATTATTAGGGGCAATGACTTGCCCTTTATTAATGATTTGGGGCGAGGGCGATCCTTGGATGAATTCTGCGGCTAGAGGCGCAAAGTTTCGGGAATTCTATCCAGCATTGACTGAGCATTACATCAAAGCGGGGCATTGTCCTCATGATGAAAGCCCAGAAGTGGTGAATGAATTAATGCGATCGTGGTGTCGCGCTTTGCGCCCTATTTAAACAAAGAGCGGCGCGATGCGCCGCCCTTTAGCTTTGTAGAATCAAAGGCAGCGCACTGCGCTGCCTTTGATTCTTTTTGGGGTTGCTAATTGCTATATTGAGAATACAAACAAAAACAAAATAAATGGCAACTTGGCAATGTATTAGCGGCTGCGGGGCTTGCTGCAATCTCGATCCGAGCGATCGCCCTGACCTCGCCGAATACTTAACACGCGTAGAATTGCAACAATATTTGAGTATGGTTGGCTCTGATGGCTGGTGCATTAACTTCGATCGCCTCAAGCGCCAATGTAAAATTTATGCACAACGCCCTCGATTTTGCCGCGTCGAAGCCGAAACTTTTGTTGACATGTTTGGCATTGAGCCAGAAGAACTAGATGAGTTTGCGATCGCCTGTTGTGAAGAACATATTGAATCGATCTATGGCGATCGATCATTAGAGCAGCTACGTTTTGAGCAAGCTATTAATCCGATTTAATTCCTCAAGTTTAAGTGAGCTTAATTAAATATAAAACCCTAAAACCTGTGGCGCACGCGCAGCGTGCGCCACAGGTTTCGGTTTTGGTTTTATGTTTAATTGCACCTAGCTACTTAGCAATTTGTTGTAAATATATTTTGTAGAAGTGGCGATTTTCGGTAGACTAGAAAAGGTGTTTGAAGCCAAATGACAATAAGACTTTCAAACAAATCCTCACATTACAACTATTTAATCTCGTCTTGGAGATAACCACACTATGGCTCGGATGTACTACGACACGGACGCAAATCTTGAATTTTTAGCGGGTAAAACAGTCGCGATTATCGGCTACGGTTCTCAGGGTCACGCCCACGCCCTCAACCTCAAAGAAAGCGGCGTGAATGTCATCGTGGGGTTATATCAAGGCAGTCCCTCATGGCAAAAAGCTGAAGCTGAAGGTCTGACTGTGAAGACTGTAGCCGATGCATCGGCGGCGGCTGACCTGATCATGATTTTATTGCCTGATGAAACCCAAAAAGCAATTTATACTACCGAAATTGCTCCCAACCTCAAAGCTGGCGACACTCTAGCCTTTGCTCACGGCTTTAATATCCACTTTGCTCAAGTCGTGCCGCCTGCGGATGTCGATGTGATCATGATCGCCCCCAAAGGTCCTGGACATTTGGTGCGCCGTACTTATACTCAAGGACAAGGCGTGCCAGCGTTGTTTGCTGTTTATCAAGATGCGACTGGACAAGCCCGCGATCGCGCAATGGCCTATGCCAAAGGTATCGGCGGCACACGTGGCGGCGTTCTTGAAACTACCTTCCGTGAAGAAACTGAAACCGATCTTTTCGGTGAACAGGCTGTACTTTGCGGCGGCTTATGTGCGCTGATCAAGGCTGGCTTTGAAACCCTTGTGGAAGCTGGCTACCAGCCTGAACTTGCCTATTTTGAGTGTATGCATGAAGTCAAGCTGATCGTAGACTTGATCGTTGAAGGCGGCATGACCAATATGCGCCACAGCATCTCGAACACTGCCGAGTATGGTGATTATACGCGTGGACCTCGTTTGATCAACGAGCAGACTAAGGCAGAAATGAAGAAAATCCTTTCGGAAATTCAGTCTGGTCAATTTGCGCGTGAGTTTGTGCTTGAAAACTTAGCTGGCAAACCAGGGTTTACGGCTATGCGTCGTCAAGAATCTGAGCATCAAATCGAGGCGGTTGGCAAAGACCTCCGCGCCATGTTTAGCTGGCTCAAGAAAGTCTAATCTCAACCAGCAATAAAAAAAGCAGCCCAATGGGCTGCTTTTTTTATTGCTATACTTGGCATTATTTCGTTATTTATCGGAAAATTTATGACTATCATTGTCACTATCCCCGAAGCTAGCCAGCAATTTTCCCAACTTATCGGACGAGTCTTGCTTGGTGAGGAAATTCTCATTTGTGAAAATGGTATAGCTATAGCTACGATCTCACCTAGCCAAAAGAAACGTCAACCTCGCATATCAGGTCAAGACAAAGGCAAAATCTTTATCGCTCCTGACTTCAATGCCCCATTACCCGATGATGTTCTTGCTGACTTTCTAGGCTAATAACGAGGATAAAGCAACCAAAGCATCCTCTCGCTTTTAGTTTTGAACTGCGGTCGGAACTGGTGGATTATTTGGCGAGTTGGGTTGCTTTTTAATTTTCATATAAGCCTCAATGGTCTGAACTGCCAATGGCGCGGCGATCGCACTACCACCACCACCACCCGCATTTTCAGCAAACACTGTGACCACGATTTCAGGTTTCTCGAAGGGCGCATACACCGTAAACCACGCATGATTGAGGCGCGGCGGATCTTGAGCCGTACCAGATTTACCCGCCATCGAAAATTCTGCCGAACTTAGCGACGAGGCTGTGCCAAACTCGAACACTGATTTGAGCGATTTCTGCAAAGCTTCTAAATTGACTGGTGAAATATTTAGGGACTGCCGCCATTCCTTCGCATCATTATCTTCTAGCAAAAAATGTGGTTTAATCCTAAATCCGCCATTAGCCACCGCCGATGTCATCATCGAAACCTGAAGCAGATTGGCTTGCACGTCACCCTGCCCAATCGACATATTTAAGGTGTTACCCACATACCAAGGCTCACCAATAACTTTCTGCTTCCATTCAGGATCAGGAATAAGCCCCTTGGTTTCTTCTTCTTTAATTTCGATTCCCGAATATTCACCATAGCCATATTTATGCGACCATTCGGCAAGATTTTTCTCACCCACGCGCATTCCAACCTGCCCGAAAAAAGTATTGCTACTGTAAGCCATTGCTTCATAAAAGCCGATCGTGCCGAATCCAGCTTTGTTGTGATCCCAAAACTGGAAACCACCCACGTCAAGGTATGGATAGGTCGCCAGAACATCACTTGGGGAGAATGCTTTGCTTTCTAGGGCGGCTGTCATCGTCACAACTTTAAAAGTACTGGCGGGCGGATATACTTGTAAAACCCGATTTACAAAGGGGTGGTCTTTTTCTTGCAAGCGTTTCCATGTTGCTTCTGAAATTTTGCCCGAAAACAGATTGGGATCGAAGTTGGGATGGCTGACCATGGCAAGTATTTCGCCATTGTTCGGATTCATCGCCACAATTCCGCCTTGCTGCTCTCCTAAAATTTTTTCAACTGCTTTTTCCAAATCTAAATCAACAGTCAGCTTAACCGCGTTACCTGCCTTTGGTGGCTTCTGCCCCAAAATTCGCAATACTTTGCCAAAAGCATCGACTTCTACCTGTTGCCCTCCCCATTCACCCCGTAGCATATTTTCAAAGGCATATTCCACGCCCGATTTGCCAATCACATCTCCGGGGCGATAACCTTTTTCGCGCAATTTGGGCAATTCTTCGGCGGTTAGTTCACCCGTATAGCCGAGCAAATGGGCGGCGACATCACCGCTAGGATAGTAGCGCACGGCTTCAGGTTCAACTTTTACCCCTGTTAATTCGAGGCTATGTTCAGACAAGAGCGTGACTAGTTTGGGACTAATGGCAGTGGAGACGCGCACCAAGTTGGGTGAGTTGTAGCCCTCTTGTTCGAGTTTGTCGGTGATAGTTTGTGCCGAAACACCCATAAAGTTGGCTAAACGCTCAATAGTCGCTGGCCATTTGTCTTTGGGTTGAGCGATCGGCCAGAGATAAACTACATGCGCCAATCGACTTGAGGCAAAAATATTGCCTTTGCGATCGAATAGCCGACCTCTTTCTGGGGGCTTGGCTATTAATCTAATTCGATTATTTTCAGCAAGTTGCTGGTTGCGATCGCCCTCAATCACTTGTAAATAAAAAAGCCTGCTCCCCAAAATCCCAATCAGTACCAATACGCCCAACAGAAATAAAATGGCTGCTCGTATCCCCTTGCCCATTGTGCGCGTGTTTTCAGTGGGATTAAAGGGAGAACTTTGTCGTCGCGTAAAGGTCATACTACTTAAGACAGATTTTTTCGCTAGAATAGGAAACAGATAGATATATTGTATGGCGATCGCGAATTTACGCGAATTTAATTGATATGCAGTCTATAGCATTTAGTCAGAAGCAGTTAGTCAAGGGAGTTAGAAGGGCGTGATTGTGACACCTGTCCGTCCAGTGGGATGTAAGTGGAGTAACTTTAGTTTTACTTCTACTCTTTATCTTGCCCCAATATTAGACTTGTTGTTAGACAAAGTGCCGCCAGAGTGGCAACCAGAGGTACGGTTAGGTTTGCAAGAAGCGTTAGTCAATGCCGTAAAACATGGCAATGGTCTAGATCCATCCAAACAGATCACTATCAAATTTTCGATCGTGTCGCAAATGTACTGGTGGGTTATCACCGATCAGGGTAGTGATCTTAAGCCGTCAGGCTGCTCAGGTGATGACGAGCCTACGCCATGTCATGATTTGGAGTGTGGTAGGGGATTTTATATATTACGCAAAATTTTTGATCGGGTGCATTGGGATAGTGGCGCACATCGACTGACGTTGGGGAAATTGATTGAGCGATCAGTTCAAAAGCCGATTATTAATTAAAATAATTCACAACAATTATCTAAAGGTGAACTAATGGCAAAACATAGTCGGACATGGTGGGGGCAGAAATTTATTAGCGCCCTCGAATCTTTTACTGATTCTGGTAGACTTCAACGCGGTCGGGCTTATTCTGGAGACAGTCGCATTCTTGCTTTTGATATCACTAAGGGGCTTGCTACAGCCACTATTCGCGGTAACGTCAATCCTTATTTTGGAGTCTACAAAGAGCCACACTATGAGACTGAAGTAAAAATGACCGCGATCGCCGCTAAAGACTGGACAAAAATCATTGCCAATATGTCCTCGAAGGCAAGTGTCGTGGCTAGATTATTACTAAATGAAGTTCCTGAAAATATTGAAGCAAGCTTTGTGGCGGTTGGTCAGCACCTGTTACCCCATAGTCACAAAGATTTTCAAACTGAATGCTCTTGTCCTGATTATTCCAATCCTTGCAAACATATTGCAGGGTTATGTTATCGCTTATCGGGCGAACTCGATCGCGATCCGTTTTTATTATTCGAGATGCGTGGTTTGTCCAAGGAATCTCTACAAGCAGAACTGATCAAATCGCCTCTTGGCAAAGCACTTGCGTCTGAATTAGGCGATCGCCCCCTTGAATTAGAATCCGCAGTCGCTTACTTTACTAAACCACAAAACATCGCTATTAAAGAAGTGCCAACCCTAAAACAATTTTGGCAAGGACAAAAGCGACTGCCCCAGTCAATTCCATTGGCAACTCCCAGTATGGTGTCGGCGATCGTGGTCAAAAAGCAAGGCGATAATCCTGATTTTTGGCAAAGGGATAGTTCGTTTATCCAAACTATGGAAGACCTCTATCAACGGGTAAAAACTAAAAATTCAGCGTTGTTATAGCCATATCTTACAAATTTTGACTTTGAAACTCTAACGCGATCGCCTCGCGATATCTATCAATAAATCTTTTCCAGCCAACTATAACGATCTGATTATGGGTTAGATTTTCAGGATCAATATCATCATAGCCAAACCCAATATGGCGACCCTCAAGATCACAACAGATTAAACCTGCGGCTAGGGCGATCGCCAGAGGTCCGACTGTATCCCAGAGCTTAACGCGGCGATTGAGATAGATGTAGGCACTGGCGCGACCTTGGACAACTTCCATCACTTTTAGACCGAAGCTACCCAGACTATAAAACTCGGCATGAGGAATGGCGGCACGGAGGAGCGCACCATAGGCGAGATCATCTTTTTTGCTGACAATGACGCGATCGCGACTTGCTCCAGTTGGTTCGTGAGAATGCAAAATTTCAGAAATATTGCCATTGATGGCGATAAATAAGCCATTGATAGCAGTTCCGCCAAAATATAGGCGATCGCTTTTGGGCGCATAGACCCAACCTAGGACGGGTTGAAATTCTTCTAAAAGTCCGACCATGACTGAATAAAATTCACGTCCATGAATAAAGTCATCAGTGCCGTCAATGGGGTCGATAAACCAAAATTTTTGATGGAGTTGATTGAGTTGATTTATTTGGCTAACTTCGGTGTGCGGTTTCCATAGCTCTCGCGATCGCGAATTTTCTTCACTAATCACTGCGTCATCAGGAAACCAAGTTTGAAATTGTTCACTTAATAACCGATCAAGTTCGCGATCGACGTTGGTTACATAATCATCAAAACCTTTTTGATCAACCTGAAAGCCCAACTCTCTTAGCTCGATCGCTTTTCGACCGATTTCACGAATGAACTGACAAATTTCCGTTTGTAATGTGGGATTCATAATTGATAAAAGAAATTAATAAAACCAAATAAGTTTAGAAAGCCCCGCAAAGCGAGGCTTTTTAAGTTATTTGACAGAACGAGAAAAGAGCCGAAAGTAAAGCGATCGCCAAAACTCTTTGACGGGATAAGCGATAAATGTAATCGGATTAATGGTGACGATGATATCGCGAAAATCACGTTGGGCTAAGGCGGCGATCGCCCAAGCCACAAAGCTGGCTGACATCACGCCATAGGGATTGAGATCGCTTTTGAATGGACCCAAAATTAATTTGCGAACTGTGCAAGGTGCATCAAGACGGCGTAGCGTCACCAAGTCGCCAATGGTGCGCTTTGAGAGTTCATAGAGGGGACTAAATGCAGGATTGACTTCTGCTTCTGAAGTATTTACCCAAAGCTCCTTGGTGGCAACATGTTTGGATTCGGTCACAGTTTCTAAGAACAAATCCATCCATCGAGAGACAGAAAAAGTATTAACTTCGTATGATTTGTAAATGGATGGAGAATCTCGCGCTCCCAATACATTTACGCCATGATTGAGAATGAGAATGTCAACTTTTTGTAAGCGATCGCGAAGCTCAGACTCTTGACCCAACTGCCATGTCAGTACCTCTACTTTGTTCTTGGGATCTTTAGTATTAGCCTCAAAACTAGCATCAGGCGAAGTTGTCAGCGCAATTATCCGCGCTCCCCTTTTACTAAGTTCCGTAACCAATGCTCGCCCCATCGTTCCCGATGCACCTGTAATGGCGATACTTTTGCCCTTAAGTGACAAGGCTGTACCCAAAATTTGATCCACAAGTGTAAAGGTACTACAAAAATAAGCTTCGCCGCGATCGAAATGATGTCGCCAGTGATAAGTACGATTAACGCTCCATTGTGACGGCAAACCAACCAAATCGCCCTGTTTGTGGGTTAGATCTGTTTCTAATAACCAACCTTGCGATCGCGCAAATGCTGTTGCCAAGAAGCTAAATGAATAGATACAGCCTAGCGCCATTGCCCAACCCAAACCATAAATGCTGCCTAACCATGCGATCGCGCCTGTGGTCAAAACCATAAATGTCGCTTCTGGTACATCATTTAATAGCTGAGCTTCGCAATAGATCTCCATGCTAACTTTGCTTAGATCGGCTCGATAGGCTTTGTGATGCAGGTTATGCCAAGGTTGTAATGGCTTCCAATAGTGTCCTGCAATGTGATAGCAGTCGCGCAAAATTTCCGCAACTAGCACCGAACCAAGCGCAAACCAAATTTGCGATTGATAATTAACTCCAAATGTTACTAAGTTAGTTCCAATATCCAAGATCATAAAAATAATACGGTAAGTGGAAAACGCAGAGTCTTCAGCCCTGAGAGATATAGCGATTTTTAAATCAGCATTGTGCAAACAACAAATAATTTCTAAAAAACCTTGCTTGGCAAGGCTTTTAAAAAATTATTTGATTTTAAATAAAGCGCAAAGCGTTATAAATGAGCGAGGCGATTTATTGCCGTTAGTTTTTAATGCTTCGGACAGCTTCAATTAATCGAGAGAAGTAGAAGGAAGTCGCGGTGAACTCTTTGCGTTTAATCGTGAATCCCAATTTCTTCAAAACTCGGCGCACATCAGATTCTTTATGCAAATAGGCGCGAGTCGCTTTGCTCGGACCAGGTACCAGATCGCCAATCTTTTTTAACAGGATATAATAGGGATTTTGGGGTGCAAAGCTCATAATTAGCCGAGATTTAGTCAGCGAGGCAAGATGTGCGATCATTTCTTCTGACTCGCGATCGGGATAATGAATCAACACATCTAGACAAATCACTGTGTCATATTCTCCAGACAAAGTGGCTAAATCTTTGACCGCAAACATGGGGTTTTGCGGATCGGTGGCGAGGCTTTTACCTTCCCCGACCATTTTTTCAGAAATGTCGCTAGCATATACTTTTGCGCCCATCGCGGCTAGAGGGATGCTCAAGCTGCCAGTGCCACAACCAGCGTCACAAACTGTTTGTTCAGGTGCATTTTTGTCGTTTTTAAACCATGACAATACATAATCAACAGTCTGTTGATGTCCAGTACGGATGTCTCGTTGCACACGATTGACCTCGCCATCGCCATATATCCGCCGCCAGCGATCGAAACCAACAGAGTTGAAATAATCACGAACTACTTGTTTATCTTTGGGGGACTCTTGAGTCGAAGTCTTAGCGAAACCTTTGTTAGCCATGTTTATAAGTTTGTAGTTTTGTTACAGTTGATTTTACTGCTTGCTTAGCGCATATTTGCGATATTTGTCGCCGTTAGATTACTCTCGATCGCAGGCGATCGTAAACATAGATAGATCAAGGGTCCGACCAAAGGCACAATGGCGATCAACGTAAAAAACACGCCATCCATACCACGTCTTTTCATGTCGTCACTGAGCAACCAAGGAAACATCAGCGATAACATGCAAAAATCTAAGCTCATTACATGAATAAATCGGTTAGTTTGCCACTGCTGGACAAAATCTGCCCAATTGCCCGAAGAAAATCCATAAACGAAAAAGTAAATGGCGATCGCGGCGATCGCCACCCCTGTAAATCGTGAATCTAAGATTTTAACTATCCAGTTTTTTTGTCCCGTAAAGGTCGGATTTGGATCGCGCAACCCAAAATAAGGCAGTAATGCAAATGCACCCAAGAAAAACGACAAGGTGACAAATAGCCAAGCGGGTACTTTTTGTCCCCGTCCATCACTTGCCAAAATGCAAGCATAAACAAGTGGAAAAACACCCATCAAGTTAAATAACGCCACAACGTAGGCATTTGTGCTTTGCCAATCACCAGCAATCAGTTTTTGGATTAGTACCATTGTGTCAGGGCGATCGGGCGGCGCAAAAACGAAGGCATAGGTCAAAAATAAGATCCAAACCAACCAAAATCCAATTTTTTTCAGCATAAGTCAACTGTTTTGATGATTACTCTATTTTAAGAAGCCTTGGCTTTAAGTTGCGATCGCTCCCAACAAACCTTTCCCGATTTAGCCAGATCTAGAGATTGAACGATCGCCTCTCTTAGTTTTTGCCAATTTAGTTCGCGATCGAGTAGCAACTTACTGACTTTGATTAGTGCTTGTTCTCGTTCATGACGAATTTTACAGAACATCAAGTTATCCATTCTTTGATAATTTGCCTTACGAACTTCTATCATCGACTCATGCACAATGATGCTCAGTTCAGAACCAATATTCATTTGGGCGTAATAACGTAAATGATTTAGCCCTTTTGAAGACGTGGCATATAGAGGCGGCAGCCGATTTAAGGTTGTAGCAAGGACATCTTCTAAACGAATAAATCTTAGTTCAGACCGCTCGAAACTTGAGGAGCGATTTTGAGCCATCCTAATCACTAGTCTTTCTAGAGAATGAACTAGCCCCATTGATTCAATCATGTAAATGTCATATTCTCTTTGCTTGGCTTCCACGGCGATACTTCGCTTTTGAGCAGACTTCCCCAAATAAATTTGGGCGTTGGCTGACGATCGCCCTAAAGATCCATATTTACTCATATTTGGGGATAAATTCCCAGAATGATATTTGGCGATCGCACTTTCTAGCGCCCCTTCCAAAGCTTTGGGCAGATCGCACCACATCAGATTTTTCCAGCCCAATAACTCCTGCACACTGAGCAGAGTATGGGTAGCATTTGCCAACTCAATATCCTCAAGATCGTCATGTACCCGCAAGGGATCGCGCCGCACACCCAACAGCGCTTGACGAATAGCTCTGATAATATCTGCTTGCATCGCCATACATTCTTGTCTTTTTGCCAGCAACCCCACATCTGTCGAGGCAAACATCGGCGGCAATCGATTTAATGCATAAGCAGTTACTTCGTCAATATTATATTTATGCCTAATTCCGATGCCTAAGCTTTGGATTTGAGCATTGACCTCCCTATAAACAAATTCAAGCAGGACATTTCGACAAGATTCCATGAAACTGACTAAATTCAACTAAATTTAACTAGATTTATGAATGCAAAATAGTTGATCGCAAGATATTTTCAGGTCGCAACAAGTAAGAAATTTTCTCATCCTTATTGATATAGCCTTTGAGGTAAGGTTTCAATGTCGCGGGCATCAAAACAACATCGTGTTCAAGCCGATCGCCTTGAATATGTACAACCCCCAAAATACTAGGCACGACCAACGCTAGAGAAAGACTTTGTGCTGATATGATCACAATTTCGTAAAGTGTGATGTCTTGATCTAGCGGTTGTAATCCTAAAAGCATCGCCAGATCGATCGCCCAATATACCCGCCGCCGCCGAGCAATTATACCTAAAATGCAGGATGGCTTATTCGGTACTGGCAAAATATGCGTTGAATTGACGGTCAAGACTTCTTGCACAGATGCACTTTCGAGTAAGCCGATAGTTTGCGGATCGATCGCAAATTTTAGGCAAGTATCAAGCTGTTTTGGCTGATGACTGGCGCTTATGTTGGTTTTGATGTCCTGAGCGCCAGCAGCGTTATTTGAAAGTGTGTACATGGTTAATGTAAACCTTAGTAAACATGAACTATATATAGCGATCATCGCGATCGTTTGTATACAGCATGAATGCTGATGTTTACTCAAAAAAGCTAAAACAGTAAAAGCCTCGCGTTGCGAGGCTTTTGTTGTTTGGGCTTTAAGAAAAGGTTCGCGGCGCGAACCCTTTTTTAGAGCCATTTTTAAGATTTTTTCTACACTTTGGGCGCAGCAATTAGCAGAATTTTTTCCATTAGGAAGGGAAATAAGCGATGACACCATACCGCCATGTGACTCTGCCATCCCACAAGAATTTCGGGAGCTTCGCGATCTAGTCCAGCGATCAAGGCTTTGGCAACTTGCTTGGGAGTCATCAGCGAAACCCAGCGAAACCATTGCAAATCATGAGCCATATCCGTATCAGTTAGGGATGGCAATAGAGCAGTTACTTTGATGTTATATGCCGCCAGTTCACCGCGCAGCGCCTGAGTAAAGCCCACGATCGCAAACTTTGTCGCCGAATAAGTTGCCATCGTCGGCGCAGCAACTTTACCCATCAGACTCGAAACGTTGATAATGCTGCCATTGCGTTGCACCACCATCCGCCGCGCCACCATCCGTGTGATCGCATACATGCCGAGTAAGTTCACTTCGATTTCTGATTGCACATCCTCAAAGCGCGATCGCAAAAATGATGATTGATGCGCCACACCTGCACAATTGATCAAAATGTCAATCGGTCCGACATCTCGCCATACTTGTGCGATCGCGATGTTTACCTCAATGGTCTTAGATAGATCCAATGGCAAACTTACCGATCTCGTTCCTAAAGCCGTAACTTCTTCTGCGACAGCATTTAAGCGATCGTGATTGCGAGCTACTAAGATCAGGCATTTAGCTCCTTGTTGAGCCAGTTCTAGGGCGATCGCTCGCCCAATGCCCCGCGAAGCTCCAGTGATTAGAGCCGTTTTTCCACGAACATTCATAAAACCTCCAATAATGAGGTCTCACCATTTATTCCATCTATTATTGATGCAAGCCTTCAGACCTATGCCGTCAGCTAAGGCTCACATGAACAAATCTACAAGGAATAAATATTGTGAAACCAGTAATAATTTTTTGTTGCCAACAACTTGATAACCAAACTTTTATATGTGTTGAATTTAAAAGTTTTAGTTTGGCTAATCTTTTGCTTGACTAATCTTTTGCTTGAGTGACTTGCTAACAACGAGTGAATAGTCATCATTAGTCATCGGTCAGTTTCTTGAGATCAGAGTTCCCAATCTATCCCCAGTTCTTTCATGTCATTACCTCCTTTAGGAAACATGGTCAATGCAGTAATAAAGGAAAATTTATATAGACTTTAAACATGACAGAAACCTTACATCTGTTTTTACTGGGTGTAAAGTATTGTGAAATACATTTGCGCTGTGCATGGATAGAACAATCAAGAAAATAAGTCCAAAGAGTTATCTCTAAAGAGCTATTCTCTTTCCAGTCAACAAGATTTTATTGGCGGTTGAAACCATTGTTTACGTTTACTACTCCCTTCCCAGTGAAAAATTTAGCGTTGCGGCGCGAAGCGAACCATAACCGATAACTGGCATTTATATGCACAGGATGCAGGAGAGGGCCCCGAACCAACCTCTTTTAAATTTACGCCCAACCCG
>JANODY010000089.1:0-29488 GCA_031412945.1 Cyanobacteria bacterium SOY_65_metabat_81 | reverse complement strand
TTTCCTTCTGTGTGGGGTTTTTTTTTTTTTTTTTTTCACTACTTTTGTTGTTTTTTTTTTTTTTTTTCTACAAAAATTTTAAAAAAAAAAAAACCCCCGGGGGGGGGGGGCGGCCCCCCCCCCCGCCACTCGCTTTTCTGGGTTTCTGTCCTGACACAAATGGCTATAGCTATATTTGTGTAACACCCATTTTGGGGTTTTATATAGATCATTTTTTCCTTGGACTTCCCTAAGTCAGCTTGCTTAGCTTTGCAAATGCTATGATCTTGCATAAGTAAGCTAGGAGTGTCTGGAAATGCCAGACTGAGAGCAGATCCTTAGAACCTGAACCGATTGACATCGGCGTAGGAAAGCACATTATTTGAGGAAATTTACATGACAGTTGGATTGAAGTATAGCTCTGCGCCAAAAATGCGTGGAGAATATCGCGGTACGCAAATGCATTGCGCTCGTCAGGGCATCATCACCGATGAAATGCAATATGTGGCATGGCGTGAAAATTTGCCCGTAGAGCTAGTTCGCGCAGAAGTTGCACGCGGTCGGGCGATTATTCCTGCCAACAAGAATCACAGCAATCTTGAGCCGATGGGCATTGGCATCGCCTTCAGATGTAAGGTAAATGCCAACATTGGCGCATCGCCCAACACTTCTGATATTAATGAAGAAGTTGCGAAACTACATCTATCTGTCAAATATGGCGCTGACACCGTGATGGACTTGTCCACAGGTGGCGGTGATTTGGATGTGATTCGCACGGCAATTATTAATGCTTCCCCTGTTCCCATTGGCACAGTTCCCATTTATCAAGCGCTCGAGAGTGTGCATGGTAATATGGAAAGCCTTACCCCCGATGACTTCTTGCATATCATCGAGAAGCACGCTGAGCAAGGTGTGGACTATCAAACCATCCACGCAGGGATCTTGATCGAGCATCTGCCATTAGTCAAACATCGTCTCACAGGGATTGTGTCTCGTGGTGGTGGCATTTTGGCGCGATGGATGCTGCATCATCATAAGCAAAATCCTCTCTATACGCATTTTAATGACATTATCGAAATCTTCAAGAAGCATGATGTTTCTTTCAGCTTAGGTGACTCTCTCCGCCCCGGTTGCTTGCATGATGCTTCCGATGCAGCCCAGCTTGCCGAGTTGAAAACTCTTGGACAACTAACTCGCCGGGCTTGGGAGCATGATATTCAAGTCATGGTCGAAGGTCCCGGTCATGTGCCGATGGATCAGATTGAGTTCAATGTGAAGAAGCAGATGGAAGAATGTTCTGAAGCTCCTTTCTATGTGCTCGGTCCCTTGGTAACTGACATTGCCCCTGGGTACGACCACATCACTTCGGCGATCGGGGCAGCGATGGCTGGCTGGTATGGTACGGCCATGCTTTGCTATGTTACGCCTAAAGAACATCTTGGCTTGCCAAATGCTGAGGATGTGCGTAATGGGTTGATTGCTTATAAGATCGCGGCTCATGCGGCTGACATTGCCCGTCATCGTCCTAATGCACGCGATCGCGATGATGAACTTTCGACTGCGCGTTACAACTTTGATTGGAACAAGCAATTTGAATTATCTCTCGATCCTGAACGGGCTAAGGAATATCATGACGAAACCTTACCTGCGGATATTTATAAGACCGCCGAGTTCTGCTCAATGTGTGGACCAAAGTTCTGCCCAATGCAGCAGAAAGTCGATGCTGATGCGATCGCCGAGCTTGAGAAGTTTCTTGCTAAAGAGCCTATGGCTGTAGGTTAAATCAAAATCTAAAAAAGAGAGATGCTTTGCATCTCTCTTTTTTTTAATGAAACAAAATAACCTGACGACTAGTCTTGCTAGATATGTCTGCCACACACATTTTTATGAATAAGTTTTCCTGTCCTAGTCTTATTAATTTAGCTGTTCTCTTATCGATCGCTACACCTTCTCTCGCTTGGGCGCAACCTGTTCAACAAACAATTGCCCAACAAAAAATTATTTATATATCTCCACAAGGTACTGATACCTTGGGCGCACAAACTTATCGGACGATTACTGCGGCGATCGCCGCTAACCCAGAATCGGGAACTATCTTGCAATTAGGATCTGGCACATATAGCGAAGCCAGTGGCGAAAGCTTTCCGATTCGGCTGCCTAAGGGTGCGATTTTGCGCGGTAATCCGAGTGCAAATGGAACTAATGTGGTGATTAGTGGTGGTGGTCGTTTTGTCAGTCCCACCTTTGCGAGCCAAAATATCGCGATCGTCGCCGCAAACAACTCACGCATCGAAGGAATTACCGTCACCAATAGCAATCCACGCGGTTATGGACTATGGCTAGAATCTAGTCGCAGTGTATTTGTAGCTAACAATAATTTTGTTCGCAACACCCACGATGGTATCTTTCTTACGGGTAATGCTGATGCTTATATTGGCAACAATCTATTTACAGGCAATACGGGAAGTGGAATTTCGGCTGTCGGTACAAGTACGGGCGAAATTCGCGATAACAAGTTTGAGAATACAGGCTTTGGACTTTCCATTGGGCAGCAGTCTCAGGTCATTTTAGTTAACAATAATATTTCTCGAAATGTTGACGGTATTATTGTTTCTAATACGGCTCAGCCAACCCTCAGAGGCAATGCGATCGCCGATAATCAACGTAACGGATTAGTCGTGATTAGCAGTGCCAATGGTTCACCTCGTCTCGACCTTGGTACAACGATTTCGCAAGGAAATAATATTTTCAGAAACAATCGTGAGTATGACATTAATAACGCGACATCCATTGCGATCGCGGCTGTGGGTAATCAAATCAATCAATCGCGGGTTAAGGGTTTGCTCGATCTCAATGCCTCGCGATCGCCAATTACTAACGCGATCGCTTCTAGTTCTTCTATCCCAAATACAAATATACCAATCACAAAATCGCCCACAACGATAGGAAGTGCGATCGCTGTTCCTATTCTTCCGCCAACACCTGTGACCATATTTTCACCCGCCAAACCTCCCAGTCAGGCTTTACCAAGTCCAGTTGTTTCCATATCCCCTAACTCTAATTCACCAACGACGATTACGATCGAGCGTGAATATGGCAATACTTTTAATTCAACATCGCCAAGTCAAATTGCCGCCTTACCAGCAGTTACGCTCGATCCGATGACAGGTAGACCATTCCAGTATCGGGTGATTGTACCTGCAAATTCCACTTCGGTTACTCAACGGGTAAAGACGATTGCGCCAGATGCTTTTCGCTTATCTCGCAGTGGTAAAACTATGCTGCAAGTTGGCGCATATAGCGATCGCCCTGCCGCCAATGAATTGGTGCAGAAATTTGCTCAAGCAGGTTTGAGCGCCGAGATTATTCCTTTTCGCTAATATTGCGCTGCATATAAATATAAAAACCAAAAAACAAAAGGCGGCGCAACGCGCCGTCTTTTGCTTTTTGGTTTTTTATGGCTATAGTCCTGAAGGTAAGCCCGTTGGCTTGCCCTTAATACTAGTTACAATTCTGCCCCAGCCGGACTCGCCGCCACTATCCCAGAAAATTTCTTGCATCACACTATAGTCATAGAGGTCGTAAGCACCGCCAACCCCCACATCATAGCCATCGCTAGCCCCGTGACGAGTTCCATAAGGATCGTGAACCAGCCATACTTTCTTGTCAGGGTCGTGTCCGACAACGATACAAATGTGACCGCTTGCTTTATAAGCGAAGCCTACCACAACTGGAATATTTGCTTTGAGTGACAACAATAAATCTGATGATGATAAGGCGTAACTAAAGTAAGACTCAATGCCAAGTTCTTTTAAAGCCCATGTCTGAGCATCATGATCGATCGTATCTCCATACTTTCCGACAAGACGCATGTAAACCGATTCTGGCTCAGAAAACCCTTGAGCCTGTGCTTGTCGAGTCAATTCACCATTTAGTACATAGTCGGCGAGCATGGTGTTGCTAGTCGTGTTGCACTGTCGCCATCCTGGTCCAAATATGGCTTCATCGTTATCTAATTGTGAAGCATATTTTACAGGCAACTTGATCAGACGATTGAGATTTTCCCCTTCAATTGTGATGTGGGGATCGTAACCATACACCTTTTGCAGTTTGGTTTTGCCATCCTTAGCAGGTAAAGGAGAGGCGAGTGTGAGTAAAAGATGTTGGTTGCGATCAGGGCAGTATTCAGTGATATAAAACGCTTGACCTTTTTTGATAAAAATCTTCTCAGAATCGGCTAAATCTGTAGCTCCAAGGAGCTTTTTTTTAAGAAAAGTGTCTGCTTCAGCGATCGCTTTGGGCATAGGATAACCTCGTTAGGGAATTCGATAATGCTTTAAATCATCGCATATTGCCATCAGAAATTATCGCGATCGCTTACAAGCTGTAAAAGTCAAAAGAGCATCGCACCGCGATGCTCTTTTGAGGTTTAGATCGATCGCGTCATTTGTACGCGATAGCGCTCTTTTTTGGTAATCATAATGTCGCCAATGGTGAGCCGCCCTTTACCCCGAATAGCAACTAGATCGCCTGTCTTGAGTTGATAATTTGGCTGCGTAACTGGTTTCCAATTAACGCGCACATCGTCGCCATTGATCAGATCGACCATTTTACTGCGAGACATGCCAAAACCAAAAGAGGCGATCGCGTCAAGTCTTAATGAAGCTTCGGTTGATGTAAGTTCTTTGGTTTGAGCTATGCGGATCTTGAGTTCATCAATGGCGATCGCATTTACTTTGACAGGAACGGTGCGAACTTGATTGAAATGTAATTGCAAGTATTCCAATAGTTCAGGCACAACGATCGCCTGTGCGCCCTTTTCACCTAAAACGTTCACATCACCAACTTTTTGACGCTCAATGCCACAGCCAAGAATTGCACCCAGAAAATCGCGATGGGTCGCCGTGTCAAACAAAAAATTTCCTGAAATTGAGATGGGCTGAAGACTGACCATCGACACATCAAGAGGTAACTCACTACGCGCGATCGCCAATCTTTGACGTTCAGCTTGCTCATAGCCACCCCATGACAGGACTTGGATTTCGGTCATTTTGCCAAATACGCGCAGCGCCTCAATAATTTCGGGCGGTGATAAAAAATCGCTGCACACAACGTCCCATGTCTGGATGGCGCGATCGCCTAGATCCAGCAGTCTGCTTAGAGTTTCTCGATTTTCAACGTGATTGAGTAAGTCGCGGGGTAACATTAGATCTCGTCAAATTCTTCTTCAGGAATGCGTTGCTTAGATTTATCAGGAATTTTGGTTTCACCCCAAGCATCGCGGATTTGTTGCTGGGTTTCGTTCCGAAAGTTGGGCTTATTTGAGTCTAAATAATCATCCTCAAAATCATCATAATCGTCATCGTAATTATCGATCGCAGGCGGCGGGGTGGCGATCGGTTTAGACGGCTCAGGACGAGCCTCGGCTCTAGCTTGACGGCGTTGTTGTTGGGGCGGATTTACAGGAACACGCTCCTCAGCCCAATTGTCGCCATCATCCCATGATTGCTCTTGACGATAAGCGGGACGTTGTTGCGTGGACGGTGGGGAATAACTACTTCTTGTCCCCGACGACAGGGCGTTATCGCGCATGGTCGTGGATGGCTGCATATAGTCATCATCAAAGTCGTCTTCCCAAGGGGCTTTACCTAGTCCCAGACGTTCGAGCAATCCCTTACTAAGCTGGGTCATCCGATCTTCCATGCCTTCGGTGACAATAATGCGATCGCGCCCAACCGCAATAATTTCATTCACATCTAGTTCATAGGTGCTAATCAAACTGACAGGAATGATCGGATTTCCGATTGAGGCGACAATCAAGAACAGCAATTCACCCGTCTCAGGATCAAATTTAAAATCTCGAACTTTACCAAGTGGCTCACCCGACTCAGTGACCACTTCGTTATTAATTAAAGTCGTATAGCGCTCAGTGACCAAAATATCTTCGAGTACCGATTCGTCATCGACTAGGATCGCATCAGGTCCCAACAGGTCGATGTTGTCTAGGGACATAAAAAATGTGTCGCCAATCCCAATCGGAGTTCCCGGCACAAACCTTTCGGCGACAGTCATGCCCACAACGCGACGCTGATCGACATCCAGCCAAATTTGGGTAACGATGCCAAGTCGCACGGCTGAACGTTTGCTAAAAACTTGCAAACCCAAAACGGCGGCACGTTGACGAAGATTTTCCGATTGCATCATGGCGGTGACGGGACTCTAGAGAATTTCTTAGAAGTGGAATTTGAACTAAACGGGAATACAAATACCTAGCCTTGATTCTAGCAGACTAGATACGCCCAATATTTTGCAGCGCTTTGCGATCGCTCAAAAACAAGAACATTACTAAAAGGCGCTGTTTAAATTATTTAGCCAACGCCAACTAATACTTGTCCATTGTCAATTTTGACGGCATAAACCTGTAGTGATTTTTTGGCGGGTCCAGCGAGAACTGCTCCATCAGCCGCAAACTCAGCGTCATGACAGGGGCAGACATATTGCTTTTTATCAGATTTCCACTTCACATCACAGCCTTTGTGCGTGCAAACGCTGCTAACAGCCAGCAACTTGCTTGCATTTTTAGGATCGCGTACCACCGCGATTTTGTCAGAGGTCAATTGACCATCTTTGTCCAGTTGGGCAACCGTCCCGATCGCTTTAAAGCTCTTAGTCGGTGCTGCCAGCAAACTTTCAGGCGCGACTGTAGATGGAGCATTGGCTTCAGTACAGCCAATCAAAGATGACGGAAGCAGGCTAACCAACCATCCCAAACCAAACCAAGAAAGTAATTTGCGACGATTCATTTTTTTCTGCCTATGTGCTTTTGTATTTATTTTAGGATAAACCGAAACCCAAAAAGTAAAAAACGGCGCGATGCGCCGCCTTTTGTTTTTTAAAGCCGATCGCTTTCTAGATCAAAGATTACTTTTTGCCAATACCAAATTTCGGACTGATTTGGATGTTCTTGTTTGGCAATATCAATCAGACGCTGGGCGATCGCCATATTGCCACCAACTAAGCTGAGTAACTTTTGTTGCAATTCGAGAGTGGGCATTTGCATCAAATCAACAGTCGCCGCCGCCTTAGCTTGTTGAAGCTTAGAGTCTTTCGTTTGTTTTTCAAGTTCCGACCGCCAAAGATTAACCCGTGCTAGAGCATAGCGATAACGCTCCATTAAAGATTGATTAAACCAAATATTTGCGGCTTGTTGATAGTCATCGATCGCCCCTTTGATATCGCCAAAGTCAAACCTCGCTTCAGCGCGATCGCTATATGTTTCGGGTTTGGCTGAGTCAATCGCCAGCGATCGTGAAAAATCTTCGATCGCCGTCCGATAGTCCTTGAGTCGGATATGGGCTTTGGCGCGGTGTATATAAATTTCGGCATGACGAGGATATTCGCCTAATAACTCATTAAAATCAGCGATCGCCCCCTGAGCGTCACCGATTTCAGCGCGGATTTTGCCGCGACCGATCCGCACTTCAATATTTTTGGGGTCTAAAAATGTTGCCTGATTAAGATCTTTGATCGCGCTTTGAGAATCTCCAAGTTTGCCAAGGGTCAAGCCGCGTAGACAAAGAGCTTTAACATTTTTAGGATCAATTTGCAGCATCCAATTAAGATCGATCAAAGCATTTGGATAGTCGGCACTATCAATTTTTTGTTGCACATTAGCAAAAATTTCCGCCGTTGATGGCGGTAACATCGCTTCTAGGGGTTTATAGCTCTCGATGCAACGGCGACAATTTTCTTCATCGCGCATTTCTAAAAACAAATTGGCGGCTTGCTTATAAGCGGCGATCGCCTTTTCGATTTGATGTTGCTGCTTATAGGTCAAACCTAGTAATTGATAGGCGATCGCCGATTTGGGATTAATATCAAGGGCTTGAGCAATATCGGCTTGCGCTCCATTTAGATCGGCGATCGCCAGTCGTGTCAGACTCCGCGCCATATACACCGCGATCGCGTCAGGTTTGAGACTAAGCGCTTGGTCATAGTCGGCGATCGCGCCTTGACGATCGCCCAAATCAAACAGGACTAAGCCGCGCTGATAATAAGCTTCAGCAAATTCGGGACTGGACTGGATTTGCAAACTAAAAGCCTGCACAGCGCCATAGCGATCGCCAGATTTCGTCTTAGCCAAACCCTGCTGATAGCAATCTTCGTTAAAATATTGTGCCATTGACTTACTTGTCCACCAAGCTATAGCGATATGATAGTCGAAACACTACTTTTGCAGTAAGCCACTCAGGAGTTGCCGCCATGTCCAATAAGCCGAAAGATATCAAACATCAACTCGGAAAAACATTGCATAATGTCGCTCACAATGTCGCTGAAGTGACGCAACAGCAATATCAAAAAAATATCAAAAAAGCGCATAAAACTGTAGATAAACAGGTTGATGTAGTGCGCGATCGCCTTGAAGATTTTGATAGTTGGGCGGTAGAATCTGTCAATGAGGCTCTCGAAAATGTTGAGAAAAAACTAGAGAAAAAAGTTGCAAAAACGGTCAGCCGTATCCAAAATGCAGCGCGATCGGTATGGGGGAAGCTAACAGATTGAAAATCAAAATTAAAAGGCTTGGCTTTGCCAAGCCTCTTAGAGACTTACACAAAATAACTAATCGCTAGAAAATATCTTGGGTGTCAAATGTTCTTATCTATTTGAATAACTACTGATATTCACTCTCGCCCATTTTGATTGCTTCCATGCATAGAACAAAAATATTGCAGATACCAAAGCTGCAACCAGCCACTTTACAGAATTTTTCCAGAGAGCTATACTAGCGCGACGTTTGATTGCTTCTGATTCTGATTGAGTTTTGCTAATTGATTCCGTGATTTCACCTAACAGCTTTTTCTTAACTTCTTCTGGATTAGGAATCTGAGCCACAAGAGCTTGTTGTTGAGGATTTAGCGCCCTTAAAATATTCCGAATATCAGCGTCAGTCTGAGCTTTGACTAGGCGATCGGCAATACCTTGCCTTGGACTATTTTGCTTAGCAGTGTTAGCAATTATTTCCCCCTGCTGGATGTTTTGGACACGGATGGTATTTACAACGACTAAAGGAACTCCTAAGAAGAAAAATATCGCCATTACCAAAGTCATCCAAGAAATGATTTGTGTAGATATTTTTTCCCACCTCATTCTGGCGCTATATTCACCAAAAAATATCAACGGGAAAGCTAATAGTAAAAGTGGGATTCTTTCGATGATCTGTCCATAAGTATTTAGTTCCCAAACCGCATCAGTGAATTTAAAAGGAACTGCAAGAACTAAAACATCTAACAAAAACAACAACAGAGAGCCATATCCTAGCCATCTCAACAATAAAAATGTTTGTCGTCCCATTACTGGAACTTGAATATCATTCATGATTTTCTCTAATTTGATTTAGTTGTAATTAATTGTGGTTGATAACTTGTGTGCACACAGTACCCTTGGGAGAGGGGCTTAGAAACTTCTGCGTCAGGGGAGTTACAAGTTATAGCCCTAAGCGTACAGCGCTGTAGTTGCAGAGGCAAAAACAACATGATTTTTATACTTAATTTTCTGGAAAATTATTTTCCCAGTTTTTATACCAATCAGTCCATGTATTTTCTAGCTTTTGATAAACATTATCTAATGAATTACCACTTTGATTGTCTAGATCTTTGGAATCTAATGGAATTGACATGATAGTAAATAGGCAACGAGTATCGCGTAAATCAGTCATTCCTATTATATAAAGCCCAACTCGTGGGGGCGTAATATCATAAATATTACGATTATCAATAAACTGCTGTCCTGACACGGTTGAACCGCCGCGAGGGTTAATACAAGAAGCTAAATAAGCCCGATCTTGATCGCTGAATAAAACATAATGACCACTTGTGGCTAGATAGCGCTGATCTGCGTATTTACTTACAAATTTTAATCCTAGCAGTCTTAACTGCTTTGGAACATCTACGGCTGCTTCGATATACAGTAAGTCGATGCGTAAGTCCTTCCCTAAGTCTTCCTGTGATTTTCCCTGTGTAGATGACGTATATGTGTAGCGTTGAGCAACGATCGCATTACCTTTAAGATTTTCTTCTAAATCATTACTAGGTTGCGATCGCCAATTTGCCAAGGTTATTTGCTTTGGCAATTGAAACTGTGAATGTTTTTTAGGGGTTGGGACTAAGAGTGAAATAAAAATGGCAATACAACTTGAGGTAAAGACAGCCCCAAGACAAAAAACTTTTAATTTAGTACTGTTTTGAATCTTAGCTCTTAGATTTCTTGTTTCTTGTTTGTCTGTCTTTTGCATAGATGGTGATATTTGGGGCATATATTTATTTACTCACATATGTTTTGTTTGGATAAATCGCTATAGACGGCGCTTTGCGCCGTCTAATTACGACCTGTTGAGAAAGGCGATCGCCTCAACGTGAGAGGTTTGCGGGAAAAAGTCAATGGGCTGAATGCGAGTAATGTGATAGCGATCGCCTTCACACAACAGCTTCAGATCTCGCGCTTGGGTCGCAGGATTGCAACTGACATAGACAAGGCGATCGGGAGCATGTTCGCGGAGATATTCAACAACGGAGAGTTCGCAACCCTTACGCGGCGGATCGAGAATCACAATATCAGGCTGCACATTGAGTGTCCCAATTAGATCTTCGACTTTGCCAGTATGGAACACGACATTATCAATGCCATTGAGTTCCGCATTGAGCTTGCCTTGAGCCGTGGCTTGGGGCTGGATCTCGATGGCGATCGCCTGTTTGACTTGTTCGGCTAAGGGTAAGGCGATCGTGCCAATCCCTGCATAAGCATCTAACAGAATTTCAGTTCCTTCTAAATTGAGTTCTGTCTCAATCACCTTGAGCATCTTTTCGGCTTGCTCAGTGTAGACCTGAAAAAAAGTATCTGCCCGCAAGCGAAATGTCAAACCCGCAAACTTCTCCAATAGATAATCTTTACCTGCGACGCAACGGCTCTCGCGTCCCATGATCGCATTAGTTTTTTCAGGATTGCAATTGAGAATTACGCCAACTACTTTAGGATAACGGTCTAGCCACTTTTGGGCAAATGATTCCAAATTGGGAACATCCCAATCTCGCGTGACCAAAGTAATCAGAACTTCGCCTGTATTCCTGCCAATACGCAACCCTAAATGCCGTAGCAGTCCTGTATGAGCATTCTCATCATAGATTTCCCAACATTGGTTATGGATATCTAGCTTAAGCTCTTCCAACATCGGATCGAGACGGATATCTTGAGCAGGGCATTGGTTGAGATTGACAATTTTGTGACTTCCCTTTTGATAATATCCCGCTTTGAGATTGCCATCGCGACCCGTAGCCAGAGGATAAGAGACTTTATTGCGATAGTGTAAACCCTCCTCGGCGCTGATAATTGGCGAGATCGTCTCCTCAAGAACTTGGGGAGCAAATCCCCCAATTCTTTGTAATGCTTGCAAGACAATGTTTTGTTTGGTTCTCAACTGAGCAGGATAGCTGACTGCTTGCCATTGGCAACCGCCGCATTTATCAGCCACGATGCATTTAGGTCGGACGCGATCGCTTGATGGTTCTAGAATTTTTTGGACACTGGCGTTAGCAAAATTTTTCTTAACAAATTCTAGCTTCACTTCAAGGCGATCGCCTGGCACAGTATTAGGAACAAAGATGGCGATATTTTCATAACGCCCCACACCATCGCCGCTATCTGCGAGATCGTCAATGGTGAGCGTAATTTTTTGTCCTTGTAATAACATAATTTCCTGAATTGGTATAGCGCTTTGCGCTCTAATTAAAACCAGACTGATCTTAAAAAGCTTTGCTAGTAAAGCTTTTTAAGGCTAATCCGTACCTGCCCATGTCCAGACGGGATTACCATCCTTTACTTCTTTTTTGACGATGACAGGTGTAAATCTATTTGCATCATACATCCCCGTCATGTCCAAAATTAGATAAGCTTTACCTCTAGCAAACCGCATTCGCAAGTATGAATGTCCTTGAAATGGCTCTTTATCTGCCATAGCGATCCCTGCGGTGGCTTGACAATTTTGATATTTGCGCTGGAGATTAGCTGCCCAAGTCACGCTAAATTCATCGCTTGCCACAATTTTAAACTTACCCGTTAGCCAATCCAACTTAGCCATACCGTCGATCGTGTACCCGCCTTCATAGTAAGGGCGACCCGTTTCAGTCAGATTAATTTCAGAGGGGCAGACTGGTTGGGCGATCGGAGAATTAGCGGGATAGACATTATTGGCAGGATAAACATTAAGCGTCAGGGGTTTAGCTGACCCAGAATCAGATATGCTAAAAAAGGTCGCCTGCGCGATCGCCAAGGCTATAAAAAACACTTTATTTCTAAACATGATTTAGGATTATAGAGCTTTGCAAGTTGATGAATACGGCTATGTTAATTCGATTATTTCAGAAACAAGACAGCGATCGCATCGCCCAACTATTTCATGATACTGTGCGAGAAGTGAATATTCGTAATTATTCACTAGAGCAAGTTGAAGCATGGTCTCCTGACGACATTAATTTTATAGACTGGTCAGAGTCTTGCGCTAAAAAATTTACCTATGTTGCCGAAGAAGAAGAAATTATTGGGTTTGGTCAATTAGAAGCTAATGGTCACATTGATTGTTTCTTTTGCCATAAAGACTATCAACGTTGCGGAGTGGGTACGCGATTGTACCGTGCGATCGAAGCTAAAGCTTTAGAATTAGGAATAGAGCGATTATTTGCCGAGGCAAGTATTACGGCTAAAGACTTTTTTAAAAACAGAGGGTTTACCATTGTCAAAGAACAGCAAGTAACTATTCGGGGTCAGGACTTCATAAATTTTGTGATGGAAAAGTCACTTAAAAAATATTTAGATCGGTCTGAACCTTTTGTAGTCGCTACATTCTATCATTTTGTAGAATTAGCCGATTATAAGTTGATGCGTCCTGCGATCGTAGATTTTTGTAATAGTCACGATTTAAAAGGAATAATTTTACTCGCTGAAGAAGGAATCAATGCCACGATCGCAGGTTCGCGAACAAGTGTTGATGCGCTATTGAGCTATCTACGTTCCGATCCACGCTTACAAAACTTAGAACATAAAGAATCTTATTGCGATGTGATGCCCTGCCAAAAATTGCGGGTGAGATTGAAAAAAGAATTAGTTAAATTTGGAGTGTCGGGCATCGATCCGAGCCGCGAAGTGGGTATTTATGTAGAGCCGAAAGATTGGAATGCGTTGATTGCCGATCCTGACGTATTGGTGATTGATACTCGCAATGTTTATGAAGTTGAGTTTGGGACTTTTCAAGGGGCGATCGATCCTAATTTAGACTTCTTTTATGAGTTCCCAAAATATGTGGAAGAGCATCTTGGCGACAATAAGCACAAAAAGATAGCCATGTTCTGCACGGGCGGCATTCGCTGCGAAAAGGCGAGTGCTTATATGCTGGCTCAAGGTTTTGATGAGGTCTATCACCTTAAGGGTGGCATTCTCAAATATTTAGCCGAAGTACCTCCCGAAGACAGTCTTTGGGAAGGCGAATGTTTTTTGTTTGACGATCGCATTGTCACTAGTACAAGGCAGCTAAAGTGAAGCTACATGATTTAGTCAGCTAAAGCCTTACTTTTAAAGTGTATACAACGGTTACACCAGCGACAACAAAAACGCTGTAAAGTGATTATGATCAATCTTTAGATGGAAATAGAAGCTTCGTGAAAATCGCAACTTGGAATGTAAACTCAGTTCGGACAAGGATTAATCATGTTTGCGATTGGTTGCAAGCCAATCCTGAAGTCGATGTGTTGTGTCTGCAAGAGACAAAAGTGCCTGACCATGATTTTCCCCATACTCCATTTACGCAGTTAGGTTATCACACTTATATCTATGGTCAGAAGTCTTATAACGGTGTAGCGCTGATTTCGCGATCGCCTTTACAAGATATTCAAACAGGTTTTGCGGCGGTTTTGGGCGACATCTTAGATCCTAGCTTAGATGAACAAAAGCGATTGATCACCGCTAAATTTGATGGTGTCCAGATTGTGAATATGTATGTTCCCAATGGTTCGGAAGTGGGAAGTGAGAAATATGCCTATAAATTGCGTTGGCTAAATTTGTTACGCGCCTATTTAGAAACTTTGTTAGCTAATAATCCTAACGTGCTAATTTGTGGTGATTTTAATGTGGCGATCGCCGATATTGATATTTATGATCCCAAGGGGCGAGAAAACAAAGTCATGTCAACGGATATTGAGCGAGCTGCATTGGCTGAAGTTTTAAACCTTGGCTTTAAAGATGTATTTCGGAAGTTTGAAGATGGCTCAGGATTTTATAGTTGGTGGGATTATCGCACCGCAGGTTTTCAGCGCAATCGCGGTTGGCGGATTGATTATCATTTCCTCACAGAATCTCTTTATAATCGGGCGATCGCCTGTGCGATCGATATCGAACCGCGCAAACTTACTCAGCCTAGCGACCATACGCCTGTGATTGTCAGCATTGAATAATTAGCGATGCGCGGCGAAGCCGCGCATCCTAAAGCAGTGTTCGATCAAACCCGCCAGAAGAAGGGTCGCAGGGCGAAGCCCCGCAATGGGTTTTATATTCTTATTTGTGGCGGGTTTGAAAGCAAATTGCTGTAATTATTCAATGGGAAGGATCTAGCCGTTCATTTTGGACTTTCTCTGGCGGCTGATTAGATTAAGTTTGCCTTAGTGCAAACGCCATAACTTTGCTTATCGAGAAATTCAAAATATATTTATGAATCTATCTACATTTATTTTAGTCTCGCTTGGATTTGGAATCGTTTTTGGAACTATCCTCAACACAACTTTTCCTGAAAATATTGAACTGATTAATCAAAATATTTTGGCTCCTATTGGCGAATCCTTCTTACGACTGATTCAGTTTGTGGTAGTTCCAATTGTCTTCTCTTCTTTAATCATGGGCTTAACCAGAATCCAAGGGGCTGGACAAGTTGGGCGCTATACAATCAAATTAATGACAAGTTATGTGATTACTAGCACGATCGCCCTTGGGGTGGGCATGGGAACAGCTTGGTTTTTACAACCGGGGAGCGGCGTGATCGGCTTCTCTATTTCTGATCCAGTTGCCATTATTGCTCCTCCTTCTTTAACAGCTTGGCTAGTTAGCCTAATTCCTGTAAATCCCTTAGAAGCTCTCAGCACAGGTAATCTATTACAAATTATTTTCTCGGCAGTCTTATTAGGAATTGGTATTCAACTGGCTAAAGACAAGGCGAAGCCATTTGTGGAACTAATTGAAAGTATCTATCACATCAGCGAAAGAACGCTGTCAGTGATTTTGTATGCTGCACCTCTGGGTGTATTTGCCTTGATGAGTTCCACGATCGCCAC
This sequence comes from Cyanobacteria bacterium SOY_65_metabat_81, assembly GCA_031412945.1. Classification (GTDB taxonomy): domain Bacteria; phylum Cyanobacteriota; class Cyanobacteriia; order Pseudanabaenales; family Pseudanabaenaceae; genus Pseudanabaena. The sequence goes on along the minus strand of JANODY010000089.1, from coordinate 14,144 downwards.
CCAAGGCTTAGACCTAGTTTCCAAATTGCTGCTCTATGTTTTGGGCTTAGTGATATCTTCTTCGATCATGCTTTGTTTAGACATGCTCGTTCTCTTGGCGCTCAAAGCTGACCCTGCCAAGTTTTTGCGGAGTCTATCCGAGGCGATCGCCTTAGCTTTTGGGACAGCTAGTTCTAATGCGGCTTTGCCTGTCGTGTTACAAAATATCCAAGAAAATTATGGTTTGCGGGAAGAGATTGCTAGTTTTGCGATTCCATTAGGCACGGCGCTTAAGCGAGATGGTGCAGCCATTTTACAAGGATTTAATGCTTTATTTGTTACCCAGATCTATCAAGTTCCATTAACGCCTTCACTATTAATGGCGATCGCGATTAGTAGTTTGTTAGTTTCATTTAGCACCCCAGGTGTGCCGGGGGCAGCCCTGATCACCATGGCAACGGTCTTGTCTGCGTCAGGATTACCCCTCGAGGCGATCGCCCTAGTCGCAGGAATTGATCGGCTCACCGATGGCTTAAAGACGGTAGTTAATATTATTGGCAATAGTACCAATGCGATTATTCTCAGTTATTGGGAACCAGCAGAACTTACACAGCCAGCACAGATTACAGAAGCTGAAACCGCAAAAACCTGTTAAAAGACTGGCTTTACTAGCCTTCTAACAGGTTTCTTCGGTTTTATTAAAGTGAAAAGAGCTACAGTTAAACGCTCTTTTGCAATAGTTCCACTTTATCTAGACGTTCCCAAGGCAGATCTAGATCGTTGCGTCCCATGTGACCATAGGCGGCGACATCTTGATAAAAACGCCCACTTCTTAGACTTGGTAGATTTTGTAAATCAAAATTCTTGATAATCGCCGCAGGACGCAAATCAAAGTGATCTTTGACTAAGCGTAACAAAGTATCTTCGTCAACCTTACCTGTGCCGAAAGTCTCGATGTGCATACTGGTAGGACGTGCAACACCGATCGCATAACTGATTTGTAACTCACACTTGCTCGCTAGTCCCGCCGCCACAATGTTTTTAGCCGCATGACGCGCTGCATAAGCGGCACTGCGATCGACTTTGGTGGGATCTTTGCCCGAAAAAGCACCGCCACCATGACGCGCATAGCCGCCATAGGTATCGACAATAATCTTCCGACCCGTTAAACCCGAATCGCCTTGAGGTCCACCGATGACAAACTTGCCCGTTGGGTTCACCAGATAACGAGTTTGCTCGTCAGGCTTGACTGAAGTATCCGCAAAGCTAGGCAAAACTACATGTGTCCAAAGATCGGCTTTGATGCGTTTTTGAACTTCGGCTTCATCAGTAATGCCATCGATCGCCGCATCATGCTGTGTCGAAATCAAGATGGTATCGATCGCCACAGGTTGATCATTTTCATAAACCACCGTGACTTGAGTTTTGCCATCGGGACGTAAATAGGGCAGTTTGCCATTTTTACGGACGACTGATAGTTGACGGGCTAAACGATGGGCGATCGCGATCGGCATCGGCATAAATTCAGGTGTTTCGTCACAAGCATACCCAAACATGATCCCTTGATCGCCCGCGCCTACTGATTCAAGGAGAGCATCTTCTTCTGCGCCATTGCGGACTTCATGCGCCACATTGACCCCTTGAGCGATGTCAGGAGACTGCTCGTCAAGCGCGACCATCACCGCACAGCTATTTGCCGAAAAGCCATTGTCGGCATTGGTATAACCAATTTCAGCAATTTTTTTACGAGCAATATCGACGTAATTGACATGCGCTTTGGTAGTGATTTCCCCTGTGATCAAGACTAAACCTGTGTTGACCACAACCTCAGCCGCCACACGCGATCGCGGGTCTTGAGCCAATAAGGTATCAAGAATCGTGTCGGAAATCTGGTCACAAATTTTGTCTGGATGACCTTCCGTAACCGATTCAGATGTAAATAAAAAGCGACTAGCCAACTATGTTTCCTCCTAAACGCAAGAAGTATGAGGCAAAAATTTTTGTATCTTTTAAGATTTATACATCATATAGTACTTGGCAATGAATTGTAGGTAGCCTAGTCTGTTGGGTCTAACAATTCTCAATCAGGCTTTCACGTTATTTTTAGCCTAAGTCCTAAATTTCTAAATTTATGATGTTGTGCCAAGTCATACGGGTAAAATTAGAGAAATTTCTTACCAAGAGGTTAACGACTTGAATTTTCAAACTACCGCTCAAGAAGTCTGTTATGAAAAAGTAGTAACGTGGATGCAGGAGATATTTGGCAAATGCCCTTGCGCTCGTCAAGATATCGCAGGGCTAGGTCTATTTGTTGGTTCTGCACTAGTAGAAGTAATTATTTTGCCTTGGGATAAAGATGATGCAATTATTAACACGCGATCGTATGTAGTCATCGGAGCAGAATTAAAACCTGATTTGCTGCGATATTTATTAGAAGAAAATGCTAAAATGATTTTTGGAGCTTTCGGCATATCACCTGACAATGAGATTCTGTTTGAGCATTCAATTGTTGGCTCGACTTGTGACATGAAAGAATTGGAATCTTCAATTAAAGCCGTAATGGAAATCGCGGATGAATATGACGATAAGATTGTCGATCGCTGGGGTGGTAAACGAGCCTTAGATCGCATTCATGCGGGTACATTATCAAGTAATGGCTGGTCATTGTAAAACGACTAAAAAGCCCGTTCTCCACATATCTTTGGTCAAAGATAGGCAGGGCTTTTCTCGACCATCCTTGACTATACAAAGATCACACAAATATCTCCCTTAAATAATTCAAGAAGTATCATGCAAACACTTAGCCGTCGCAGCTTGCGCCTGTTTATCATCATTTTTGTTATAACGGTGCTACTTTTTGCGCTCGGATGGTTTATATTTTTGCGTCCCGAAATTAGCAGCCTTAACAAAACGCCCCAATCGGCTGGCTCTAGCCTCCAAAACATTATCCTCACTGAGTTTGATGCTGAGGGAAAATTGCTTTGGGAAATCACTTCCAAACGGGCCGATTATCGGGCCGATCGCAAAATAGCTGATGTCCAAGATGTAAAAGGAAAATTTTATCGTAAAGGTGAACCTTTAATGGAAGCCACGGGTGATAAGGGAACTATTGATCAAAGTACTAAAGAAATCACTTTGGAAGGCAATATTAAAGCGATCGCCATTCAAGAAAAAATCAACATGCAAGCCGATCGCATGGTCTGGAAAGCTGAAGAGGATCTGCTCAAAGCTACGGGCAACATTGAGATTGACAAGCCTGATGATAAGCTCAAAATGACGGGCAAAGAATTAACTGCCAAACCTAGTACCAATATGTATAGTCTAGAAAAGAGCGTCATCGTCACCGCAACTAAGCCCCCGTTAGAAATGAAGAGCGAGAAGGTGACTTGGGATGCCAAGGGCGATCGCGTATTTACCGAAGTTCCGATTTCAGTATTGCAAGTAAAAGATAAATTGCAACTATCGGCCAATAAAGGCGATTGGAACATTCAGAAAAATGAAGTTAGCTTTACAGGCGATATCAAGGCTAAAGATCCCAAGTTAGATATTGAACTTGCTGCTGCCGAAGCCATCTGGAATCTTGATAAGAAGTTAGTAACCCTGCCTGTCGCCTTTACCGCCTCCAGCAAAAGCCGTGGCATCATCGTCAATGCTCAGCAAGGGCAAGCTCAACTCCAAGAAGAAAGCATCAATTTGGTAGGGCAAGTATCCGCAAGTTTTAGCTCCACTCAAGGCGTAGTCAAAGCCGATCAAGTGGAATGGTTAATTCCCACAAAAACGATTACGGCCAGTGGAAATATCGCCTATCAACAACCAGATAAAAATCTAAACATCACAGGCGATCGCGCTGTGGCAAATCTCGAACAGCAGACAATCACCGTGACGGGTAAAGATGTTCTATCGACATTAACGCCCTAAATTTATTGACGAAAGTTTCTAAGACCCTCACCCCTAGCCCCTCTCCCAAGGCTACCTTGTACACACAAGTCATAAAATCCAGTCAAGTCAACAATTAATCGCCCCCTAGCCCCCAATTCTGGGGGAACAAGATAATAAAATTCTTTTAAAGTCCCCCAGAATTGGGGGATTTAGGGGGCTTAGATAAATCGCAACGTAGACAGTTAGACTTGTGTGTACACGGTAGCTCCCAAGGGACGAGAGGCTGAGGGTTGATCTTCTATCTACCAAAGGGAAACTTAAATGGTAATGGCTTGATCAGCGCCAACTCTCCAACCATCTGCTCATGCAAATGACCATTAGTAGCTAACAATCTTCCTGAACTTGGGATATGAGAACTGCCATCATAAGCCGTGACGATCCCGCCGGCCTCGCGCAATAGCACCACTCCCGCCGCCAAGTCCCACAACGACAAACCTCGCTCCCAATAGCCATCTAAGCGACCGCAAGCCACATAGGCTAAGTCCATTGCTGCCGAACCGCCACGCCTTACGCCTTGAGTGATATGGGTGAAATGACAAAACTCAGCATAGTTATTATCATCAGTGAGCGTGCGATCGTAAGCAAAGCCCGTCACCAAGAGACTACGACTTAACTCTGAAGTTGCGGAAACATTGATTGGCAGACGATTACAAGTTGCACCCAAACCCGTCGCCGCTCTAAATATTTCATCGCGAAAAGGATCATAAATCGCCCCAACAGATGGAACTCCATCAATCAATAAAGCGATCGATACTGCTGAAAATGGATATTGATGCGTAAAATTGGTTGTGCCATCAAGTGGATCGATCGCCCATAAATATGAACTTTCCGTATTGCCTAATACCCCCGATTCTTCCGCCAAAATCCCATGATCAGGAAAGTGACGCTGCAAAATGGATAGCACCATCGCTTCTGATTGTTTATCGGCGATCGTGACTAAATCTCCAGGGCGTTTTTCTTCGACCTCCTTGGCTTGAAGATTTCCTGAATAGGATCTCAAAACTGCACCACCCGCGCAAGCCGCTTCTGTAGCAATATCTAAAAAAGTTTGTAGTTGCTCTGGACTAACCGAAACTAGCGAATTTGTCATGATTTTGGACAGTAGTTTGTTGATTTTGATTACTGGCGAAGAAGACATACATCAATTATCGATCAAATGCGCCACAGAAAAGGATCGCAGGGCGTAGCCCCGCAAAGGGTTTTATATTTTAATAAAGCCTAATAATCTAAATCACCACATTGGCGGTGTTAATAATGGCGCGATCGCTGCGAAAATATATAGGCATAGCTTATGTAAAGATTCATGAAGCCGTCTTGGAAAAATTCTCTACTTCTCTCACTAGCAATGTTGGCGATTGCCAGTTCCCTCAATAGTTTACTTACAAATAGTTTACTTACAAATTCTGTAAATCCCGCTTTCGCCGCAACTACATCAACCGCAAAGCCCCCTGTCGAGAGTGAAGCCGAAGAACTATGCGGGAAGCCCACCCTTGATGACCTAATCCAGCACAAGGTCAAACCAGGCGAAACTCTTGAGGCGATCGCTAAGCAGCGCAATCTTAAAACTGCCACCTTAATGGGTTTAAACCCCGAAGTCCGTAATGGCGAAGTCAAAGTTGGTCAAACCCTATCGATTCCGCCATTAGACGGCTTAACTTACCGATTTAAAAACGAAGAAAATTACACGACAGTTGCCAAGAAATATAATATTCGCGCTGATGTCCTATTCGAGCGCAATGGCTGCCAACGCCGTCCCAAGGTGGTCTTCGTCCCCGGAGCGATTTGGAAGCCCGATCCTCTGCCATTTATTTCGATGGCGATCGCCCGTAGCTCAGACAACCCCACCGTCATCTTTCCAGCAGGCGGCTATCCCCTGCCCTATTCTGTCCCTGTCACGTCTAACTACGGTTGGCGGATGAACCCCGTCACCACGATCTGGTCATTTCATAGCGGCATCGACCTCGGCGCACCCTTCGGCACACCTGTACTCGCCGCCAAGTCAGGCAAGGTGGAATTTGCAGGTTGGGGCGGTGGCTATGGCAACCTAGTAGAACTCGATCATGGCTCGACAGGCACACGTTATGCCCATCTCGAAGCTATTTATGTATATCAAGGACAGACTATCGCCCAAGGTCAACAAATTGGAATGGTCGGCTCTACAGGGCGATCGACAGGACCTCATCTTCATTTCGAGATCATGATTCCAACAGGCGATGGGTGGGTCGCCCTTGATCCTGCTCCCTACCTCGATCGCATTGCCTCAATTACCCACAATTTATTTTTTCTTTAAACCAGATTTCAAAAGAAGGTCGGCACTTTGTACCGATCTTCTTTTTTTATTGATCAGGAATTGTGAAGAAAAACGTAGCGCCTTGATTGACTGCTGCTTCCGCCCAAATAGTTCCGCCATGACGCTGGATGATCTGTTGCACGATCGCTAGTCCAATTCCAGTACCTTCAAAATCACGCTCAAGATGCATTCGTTGAAATACGCCAAACAGCCTGTCAGCATATTGCATATCAAATCCAGCCCCATTATCACGGATAAAGTAAGCGTTTTTGCCATCAGTTACCTGATAGTTAATTTCAACTCGAGCATTTTCAGTTTTATTTGTATATTTAATGGCGTTGGATATCAAGTTAATCCAAACTTGAGTCAACAATGAAAGATCCGCTTCACAGTCAGGCAAATCAGCAATTATAAATTCAATTTGCCGATCGCCTATTTCCGATGCAAAATCCTGCAATATTTTTTTGATGAGATCATTAACGACCAGCGATCGCCTTGTAATCTCTTTACGATTCATCCGCGATAAATTCAATAGATCATCAATTAGTTCGCCCATGCGTTTGGCATTGTCACGCACAATCTTAAGATATCGATCGCCCTCTACATCTAGGCGATCGCGATAGTCTTGTTGTAATATTCTGGAAAATCCATCGATCGCTCGTAATGGAGCGCGTAAATCATGGGAAATCGAATAAGAAAAAGATTCTAGTTCTTTGTTCGTTGCTTCGAGTTGGGCAGTGCGCTGCTTTACTCTGAGTTCCAAAGACTGATTAAGTTGATAAAGTTCTTGATTAGCCGCTTTTCGTTGCAACTCAGCAGAGGCTCTTGCTGCGAATACTTTGAGAATGTTGCGGGTCTGTTGAATGTCTTGAAGTGGTTGAGTATCTAGAATACAAAGATTGCCGATCGCATTTCCATTCGCATCTCTAAGGGCAATTCCCATATAGCTGTCAGCTTTCATGGCTACTAGGTCCCCGTCTTCAGGAAACATCTGCTGCACCAAGCTATCACAAATAAATTCTCCATTTTTTAAGACTGTTTCGCATGGAGTTTGAGCAACATCATAATTAATTGGTGTTCGGCTCGTCCCATCTGCCCAAAATGCCAGAGCATGGAGGCGATCGCCAACTAATACATTGACTAGCGCGTATTTGATATGCAAAGCTTCAGCGATATGTTTTGCCAAAGCTGGAAAAAAGTCGTCGCCTGTGACTGCCGCAGTACCTGCAACTAAATTTTGCAATGTGCTTTCCGATCGCTTCAGGGCAGCTTCACGCTCCTTTGCTTCGCTAATATCGCGCATGATTGTAGAAATATATTCTAGTTCTCCATTATCAGATTTATGGGCGATGATCATTTGTGAAACGGGGAGTTCTATCCCTTTATGGGTTAATAAAGCGGTCTCACCTAACCAAATTCCATTGGCGATCGCGGCGGGTATGCCTTGGTTGAGAATAATCTCTAGCGCCCATGCTGGATGATAAGTTGGGATATTCAAACTAGATATATCAGCGTCAGGTAGTAGTCCTTGGACGCGATTTGCTTGGGCATTATTCCAAAGTACTTGTCCGTCTGGCGATGACATGCCGATGATATCGGTTGAGGCTTGGATAATCGCAATCAGGCGATCGCGTTCCTTTTCGGCTAATTGGCGATCGTTGATTTCGGCTTGCAATGATTGATTCAGATCTTCTTGTTGCTTTAACAGACGCGCTTTGACAATAGAAATAGCAGCTTGGGATGACAAAAGATTAAGAATTTCTACTCGTTCTGGTGTAAAGGCATCAGGGATTAGATTGTTTTCTAATAAAACAATTGCGGTTAGAGTTCCTTGATCTAGTAAAGGCATACAGAGCATTGATTTTGATTGATATTCAACGATCCAAGGATCATTTTGAAAATCGCCTAATTGAGCCGCATTACTTAAAATGACGTTTTCTTTAGCGCGAATCACATAATTGATTAGAGAGATTGGCACATAAAAGTTGTCGTCAGTAGAAATCTCATCAATAGAAATTGATTGCATAATTACATTTTTATAATTGATATCCTTAATTGCTTCAATGCGCCATTGGGCTTGCGGATTTAGGTTGTTTGGCAAAAGTAAATAACCAGTCTCCGCTCCCGCATTCTCGATTAAGATCACCATCAAGTTTGCTAAAAGCTGATCGAGATGAATTTCGCTGGCGATCGCCTGAGCTGCTTTTAAGACAGATTCCAAATCGATCGCATTCAAATTACTTGCAGTTGATTGATGAGAACTAGATTTGCGTGAACTAATACTTTTACTTCTATCAGTTAAAACGATGTCCAAAATTGCTGAATAACGATTTTGAAGTTGCTGAACTTTAGCGGTCGCTCCCCATTGGGTGTAGCAGTATCTCGCTTCTCGCATATAGGCTCTAGCGATCGTGATGCGATTTTGAGCTAGATAAAACTTAGCAGCGAGTTCATTGGCTAGAGCCTCTTCTTGAATGTAACCATTTTCTTTAGCACCTGCGATCGCCAAATCGTAAGCTTCCATTGCTTCTAAAGTCTGCCCCAATATTCGATATCTTTCGGCTACGATAAGTTGCCACTTATGCAAATAATTTATGGGCGCGTGGGATGCCCAAAGTTCCATCTTATCAAGATTTGCCGCAACCTTCACTAAGGTCTGTTGGCGATCGTCAGGCAGAAGTTTTGAATAGATAGCTAACTGATTGAGGGTGTCATAAAAATAAAATAATGCATAGGATTTGATACCTAGTCCTGCTTCTAGATATAAACTTACTTGGGAAGCATTATATTCAGCTTGGTCATAATTTTCAAACAGATAGCAAAGAATTAGCTGATGAAAATGCAACATATACAATGAACTGCGATCGCTTGCCTGCATGTGAATTGCAATCATCGTCTCAGCGTTATAGATATCGCCAATTAAATTACATGGATCTTGGGACTTTCCGAGTAAGTTTAAAGTCGCTTGATGGTAAGTTTGCAGCCAATTTAAAGTTGTTTGTTGTTTGATTTGGCTTATGAGTTTTCCGAACTCAGTCATTTCCCGCTCCAGTTCGGTTAGTTCTGTCCCAACAAAATAAAGATAATTACTATAAAGACATAATCCATAGGCTGCAAACTCAAAATCCCCTGTTTCAACACCGATCGCATAGGAACTTAATAATGGACGCAAACTCTCTTGCAAATCGCGTTTCCAATGATTAATGAATACATAAACAATAACAAGAGTTTTCGCTCTCAATGTTTGAGATGTAAATCGATCCAACAGTCGCAGAGCCAGTTGTCCAAATTGATAGCCATGTTCCATTTGATTCATCAACCCGCAGAGAATCAATCCACAAGCCGCATAGCCATAGCAAGAACCTTCAGAATTTCCTTTAGCGATCGATAGTTTAACTAATTGGAGTACAACGAGAATATATAATTCTGGAGCAGCGACATAAGCCGCCGCCGCGATGCTCAAAAGAATGTTGACCGCCGCTAATGCGATCGCCTCAGTCATCATCGGCAACTCTAACAAATCATCGACAGAATGCTCCGAGAGGATTGCTTGTAAATCTTGTAGCGCCTCTCCGACATCAGCTTGAGATGCTGGGATCGGTAGTTCTATCCCTAATAGATTTAAAGTTTCAATGCCAATTCTAATTGCTTCCAATCGCTGATTTTGGGCGACAAATGCTTGGATTTGAATTTCATAAACCTTAATCTTGTCTAGTAGATTTTCCGCATAATTAAAGATTACAGAGGCAAAATCCTCCATCTGCTCAAAATCACCGCTTAAAAATGCAGTCTTAACGGCTAATTGATATAACCCTAACGATAGTTCACAATCTCTTTGCCAACTTGAGACTCCTAGCAATTCCACACCAATTTTTGCGAAGTTAAATGCTGAGCTATATGCGGTTGATGCTTTAGCTTTTTGGCTAGCGATCAGGTTGAGTTGGGCAAGTCGATCTCGTTCAGTCTGACTCGAAATCATTTCTAAACCAAGATCTAGCTGATTGACAATATCAAATATCTTTGCTTCTAGCTCATGAGTGGGAGTGCTTTTGAGTAACTGCTGACCGATGCTTTGATGGATTTTGGTTCGCGTTACTTCAGAAATCAGAGAATAAGCAGCCTGTTGAATCCGATCATGCACAAATTTATAAACAATATGCCGATCGCTAAACTGCCGATCGCTGGTTAGCTCAATCCCATAATGAATCGCTTGATGAGCATTAATAAGCGGCAAAATTAAACCTTCGGCGATCGCTTCTTTTAGGGCATGAATAGTTTCGCTTTGCGATAGATTTGCAGCAAGTACAAGCATGTCAAGATCGAATTGATTGCCGATACAAGCTGCAATTTGGAGTAGATCTTGAGTCTTATCACTCAGTTTTTGAATCTTCGTCGCCATTAACTCCACGACATTATCAGTGATCTTTTGATGCTCAATCTGGGCGATCGACCATTGCCACGTTCGTGATGAATATTCAAATTTTAATAATTTTTCATCATAAAGTGCCTTCAGAAACTCATTTATAAAAAATGGATTTCCACCTGTTTTCTGCTGCACTAGTTCTGCAAGTGATAAACAATCAGTTAGATCGCAATGCAAATCGCAACGTAAAGTATCCGCAATAAGCTGATTAATATCAGTGAGATTTAACTCTAATAGCGAAACTTGGCTAATCGCTCCATCTGCTTGCTGAATATTCGCAACCATTTGCATCATCGGATGAGCAGCATTCACTTCATTATCTCGATATGCTCCAATTAATAACAAAGATTGCTTTGAGGTTGTAGTTGCCAATAGCTCTAGCAATTTTAAAGAAGCGCGATCCGCCCATTGCAGATCATCTAAAAAGATCACAAGTGGTTCTAATTTGGCAAAAACTTGAATAAAGCTTTGGAAAACTCGGTTAAATCGATTTTGTAATTCAGTAGATGATATATTAGCAGATAGATTTGCGATCGCCGAGCTATCTGCCTTTTTTCCAATAATCATTTCCAGTGATGGAATCACCTGCGTAATCAAGTGACTATTTGTTCCCAATGCCGCGATAAGTTGCGATCGCCATTTATTCAAATCATCCTCGCTCTCAGTCAACAATTGCTTGATCAAGCCCTCAAAAGCTTGAATGATCGCAAAATATGGAATATCCCGTTGGTACTGCTCAAATTTGCCTGAGATATAGTAGCAGTGACTTTTAGCGATCGGCTTTTGGATTTCTTGCACCAATCGAGACTTCCCAATCCCCGAATATCCTGACAGCATCAGCATTTCTGGGCGATCGCCTTTAGGATCACTAATCCGCGAAAAAGCCGTTAATAAGCTCTCAATTTCTTGATCGCGACCATAAAGTTTTTCGGAGATTAAAAATTTATCAGTAATATCCAATTGAGCTAACTCAAAGGCTTCTATCTGCCCATTATTTTCTAATTGGTTTAAGCAATTCTCCAAATCCGCTTTTGCACCCCATGCACTCTGATATCTGGCTTCGGCAGTTTTGGAAATTAACTTCAACACAATTTCCGAAAGCATCAATGGAATCTCAGGATTAATTAAATGCGGTGCGATCGGCTCTAAGGCTAAATGATAATGAATTAGTTCTAACGGATCATCAGACTCAAATGGTAAGCGACCAGTAAACATCTCATAAAAAGTCACACCCATCGAATAAAGATCAGTACGATAATCTAGCGATCGGTTCATCCGTCCAGTTTGCTCTGGCGATATATAAGCTAAAGTTCCTTCTAATAAATCAACCTGTTCAAGAATATATGTCTCTTTTAGTAAAGCTGAGGCAATTCCAAAATCAATCACTTTTAATGACTGTGTTTCTTGATTAAAGACTATATTTGAGGGATTAATATCTTTATGAATAATGTTTGCGGCATGAATTTGTTTGACACTTTCACTAATTTGAATCGCTAAGTTTAAGCTCTCAACTAGGTTGAGTTTGTTTATGCTTAAAAAATTTGCTAAAGACTCCCCAGCAAAATCTTCTAAAACAATTACAAATTTATTTTGATACTGTTTAAAATCATAAACATTGCTAACAAAATCAGAAACAATACTTTTAGTAATTTCATATTCTAATTTATATTGTCCGATTATTTGAGCGTTAGGAAATTCGGTAATGAAGACTTTAAGGATTACGCGCAAGCTATCTTGTTTGCGAATCCCTCGATAAATTTGAGAGTTTGAACTTTCATAGATCTTCTCGAATACTTGATAGTCAGGCAAATTCAACAACATAATTACACTACTTTAATTATTTAATTAGTTTTTAGTTTAAATTGTGAAGAAAAACGTAGCGCCTCGATTGACGGCTGCCTCAGCCCAAATAATTCCACCATGACGCTGGACTATCCTTTGCACGATCGCTAGTCCGATTCCAGTGCCTTCAAAATCGCGATCAAGGTGCATTCGTTGAAATACACCAAATAATTTGTCAGCATATTGCATATCAAAACCAGCACCATTGTCACGAATCAAGTAAGTATTTTTATTGTTAATTAATTGCCAGCTAATTTCAATTCGAGCCTTCTTAGTTTTATTTGTATATTTAATAGCATTGGATATCAGGTTAATCCAAACTTGGGTTAATAATGAAAGATCGGCTTCACAGTTAGGCAAATCAGCAATTACAAACTCGATTTGCCGATCGCCTATTTCTGAGTCACATAATATTTGTTGAATTAGATCGTTGACCCTAATCGATCGCTTTGTAATTTCCTTACGGTTCATCCGCGACAAATTTAATAGATCATCAATCAGTTCACCCATGCGGTGGGCATTGTCGCGCACAATTTTGAGATAGCGATCGCCTTCATTATCTAAGCGATCGGCATAGTCCTGTTGTAATATTTTTGAAAATCCATCAATTGCTCGCAATGGTGTGCGTAAGTCATGGGAAATAGAATAAGAAAAAGATTCTAGATCTTGATTAACCGTTTCTAGCTCTGCGGTGCGCTGAGATACCCGATTTTCTAGATCTTCATTGATCTGCTGTAAAGATTGCTCGTTTTGGCGGAGATTAATCACAAGTTCACTTTGAAATATAGCAATGCTCAATTGATTTGCTAATTGCAATAAAAACTCGACCTCAAAGGCTAGCCAATAACGAGGGCGATCGCATTGATGGACAATCAATAATCCCCAAAGTCGATCGCTCTGTAAAATTGGGACAATAATACTTGCTTTGACATCAAACTTCCTAAAAGAGTCAAGATAACAAGATTTAGAATCTGAATCATCGATATTATCAATTACACTAACATGACCTTGAATATAATCATCTATGCAAGCAGGGAAGTAGAGATCAAATATTTCACAACCAATTAAAGATGAACAAAATGGGACTACAGATTCTTCAACGACTATTCCTGTTAGGTCGGGATTTATTTGGTAAATAAATGTCCGATCGGTTTGAAGAATTTTCTGGATTTCGACAACTGTTCTATGCAGAATTTCTTTAATTTCAATCGATTGACGGATCTTTAATGAGACTTCCGCAAAAATTTCTATGCGTTGGTTCTGCTCTCTTAGAGCTTGCGTTCGTTCTTGAACACGCAATTCTAAAAGTTCATTTGATTGATTAATTTCTCTAAACTTCTGTTGCAAACTAGAAGACATCGCCCGAAAATTCTTAATTAATATTACTAACTCCGTAACTGAGCTATGTAGCCAATGGACTGGCTCTTGATCTAGAAGTTTGTCTGGCAAGTTAGTGGTGATTTCGGCTAACTGGAGCAGAGGTTTAGTTAGTTGACGACTGACTAGAGTTGCTGAAATTAACGCTAATCCTGACATCAATAGCAGTATCGCCATGTTGCGGGTGTGAATACGTTCAATTTGTTGAACATAAGGTGTGGCGGCGATCTGGACGATCATTGTCCAAGGAAAATTTGCATTTAACTTAAATTCTTTAATAAACTTAGATTTTTG
>JANODY010000088.1:0-2160 GCA_031412945.1 Cyanobacteria bacterium SOY_65_metabat_81 | reverse complement strand
CGGCGCGAAGCGCCGCCACTCGCTTTTCTGGGTTTCTGTCCTGACACAAATGGCTATAGCTATACTTGCGTAGGAAACAGATTCAGATTTTCGGATTTTGATAAAGTCTCAATAGAACCTAGAATTAAAGTGTTTTAAAATTCTAGGTTCTAGGCTACATGACTGCGATCGCCCGTATCAAAATAATTAAGCGCCCCAAACCCATAGCCAAAATTGTCCTGACAGGCGGTGGTACTGGCGGTCATGTTAGCCCCAATATTGCCTTAATTCCTGCCTTAGAGCTTGATGCGTGGGAAGTTGAATATATCGGCTCTAACAATGGCATCGAGAAAAAACTAATTGCCGATGTGGGCATTCCCTATCATGGGATATCTTCGGGTAAATTACGCCGCTACTTTGATTGGCAGAATTTTATCGATCCGTTTAAAGTCATCAAAGGCCTTTTTGATGCTTATGGGGCGATCGCCAAAATCAAACCGCAGGCGGTGTTTTCTAAGGGCGGATTTGTGAGCGTCCCCGTCATTTTTGCGAGTTGGTTACAACGGATTCCTGTGATTATCCATGAGTCTGATTTTTCTCCGGGATTAGCGAATAAACTTTCAATTTTCTTCGCCACCAAGATTTGTGTTACCTTTCCCGAAACTATCCAATATTTAGCCAAATATTCGGCTAAAGTCCATCATACGGGCTTACCAATTCGGGCTGATTTGCAAGATGGAAATTCTGATTTTGGAAGAAAGTTCTGTGGATTTACGGATGATAGTCCTGTGCTGTTTGTGGTCGGCGGTAGTACAGGCTCAGCCAAAATCAATCAAGCTGTACGCGGAGTTCTCCATGAACTGACGCAACAATTTCAAGTCGTTCATGCTTGTGGCAAAGGTAATCTCGATCGCAGTTTAACTACTTATCCTCGCTATCGGCAGTTTGAATATTTAGGAACAGAGCTAGCCGATGTTTTGGCGATCGCCGATGTGGTGGTGTCGCGATCGGGAGCCAATGCTATTTTTGAGTTTCTGACGTTACGCAAACCACATTTACTGATTCCTTTATCCAAAGCGTCAAGTCGTGGCGATCAAATTCTCAATGCTAATTCATTCAAGTCTCGCGGTTATAGTGCCGTTCTTTTTGAGGAAGATTTAACCCATGAGAGTCTATTAACGGCGATCGCCGATCTTCATGATCATCGCGGTGATTATATTCAAAAAATGAATCAGAGTGAAGATGCTAATGCGATCGGGCAAATCGTTAGTTTGCTGAGAGAATTTAGGGTTAACATCAGTTGACACAATACCTAAGTGTACCTAGGTTCAAGAAAGAAAAATCTAACTAAATCTATTCAAGAATGTTTAGCTAATAGCGAAAAAGCTCCGTCTGCTATCGATTTACATAAGCGATTAGTCGCAGAAATAAAACCTAATTGCAGTTTTATGAAGTTTCTAAAGCTGTCCCACAAAAAGCTGTAGCTGATTTAAGGATTGCATGGGATCGCTGTTTCAAGAAATTAGGTAAAGCTCCCAGATTTAAGAAAAAAGGTCAACGCGATTCTTTCTATCTTGAGTCTGGAACTTGAGACTACTGTGAAACAGTAATCCCATTCAACTGTCTTTTAACTTTGTATAGGTTTTATAGAGCGGTCAATCAGTTGGCTTACTATCCACCGTATTACAGAAAAGCTGTAGCCAGCTAAACCCAAGAGAGACAGGCAGCGCTTTGCGCCGCTTCTCTCTTGGGTTTTATGTCCTAACAACAATAGCTGTAATTATCGCCATGAATATTTAAACAAACAAGAAGTTAGCAGAATTACCAGCCGCAATATTTACTCCAATATTTGCTTGTGTAAAACCAGAGGTATTATTCAAGGTCAATAGCAAAGTACCAGTGCCAAAACTAGCGTTATTGGCACTGTTATCACTCAAGCGGAAAGTGGTAGAAGCACCAGCAGTAACAACATCGATCGCTACAGAATTAGTGAATTTGAGCAAGTCAGTGCCAATAGTGAACTGATTCACCACTCCTTGACCAGATGTGAAGATCAAAGTATCCACAGCAGAATCAGTACCAAAGTTGAAGGTATCAATACCGCCACCGCCTACAAACGTGTCAGCACCGAGTCCTCCGCTTAGAGTATTATTGCCACTATTGCCAGTGAGGAAGTTATTA
>JANODY010000087.1:0-13525 GCA_031412945.1 Cyanobacteria bacterium SOY_65_metabat_81 | reverse complement strand
GGCTTTCTTTTTTGTGGGTCCCCCCTACCGCAATCCAAAATTTTTAAAAAAAAAAACCCAAAACCAATCACGCCCCCCGCTACGGGGGCCACTTCATGGTTTTAAGGTTTTAAGTTTGATTTGAAGGCACTTCGCGCTTGGGAGACGGAATGAGATAAGCAATTACGCCTCCACCCACAAACCCAGCTACATTGCGGACAATGGGAACCCATTCGTTAGTCCGAGTTAAAACTGGACCAAGCCCAAAAGAGATAAACAGCATTCCCCAGAGCGGCGTAAAAATTAGCGCCCATTTCCAAGCAAAAATTTCGCCTTCTTTGCGAGGATGTCCCGCGAATCCAAAGATGATCCCGCCGACAATTGAAGTGATCAGCGTCAGCACCCATTGCTCTTGAGGAATACCAGGTACAACCGCGCAACCATCTTGATCTAAACAAGTAACGATCGCATCAATGGAGGACAAGATCGACTGATTATGCCCCTGTTCACGAACATAGAATTGATTGCCATAGCGCGATTGCAACTCGATCCAAAATCCCCGTGAGAGCAAGGGATATATCGAATCCCCAACGCTGAAATTGAGTAGATTGCGTCCGCGTGAGTCGGCGACCAACATCACGCTTTGATCGTCAAGTCCCCAAAATTCTTTAACCGCTCGGCCCGGAGTGCGATCGGCTTGAGTGAGCACCCGCAATTTCCAGCCCGTTTGATCTTCAAATTTGGTGAGTTTTTTGTCTAATTCCAATTCTTCGGTATCAGTCAAAAAACGCCCTAGATCAATCACGTTTGTATATTTTTCAGGCAGTAGCTCTGGAGCATCAAAGGCTAAAGCCGAAGGAATATAGGTAAAAGCGATCGCTATGGGTAGAGCTAGGGCGATCGCCACTAAGACAAGGCGTTGACAAAAGTTTTGGATGTATTTTTTTATCATGACTTTTATTTTTTAGTTTATTTTTTTAGTCTATTTTTAATTGATTTTTATTTTTAAATTTGTTTCAGTTGTAAGTAGCTAGGCGCAATTAAATATAAAACCCTAAAAGCTGTAGCGCACGCTGCGCGTGCGCTACAGCTTTTGGCTCTGGTTTTTAATTATGCCCAGCTACTTAGTAATGCCTGTGTAATATCTGTCGATATCTGAAACTATCATAACTTAATATTTCTTAATATCTTAGCAGGGGTATATAGTTTAATTAATTCTTCTGTGTATTTTTATTTAATGGCAAGCCCAATTCAGTGGTATCCCGGACACATCGCTAAAGCTGAAAAACAATTGTTAGAACAGCTCAAATTGGTTGATGTGGTCATCGAGGTGCGTGATTCGCGCATTTTAATGTCTAGTAAACATCCAAAGATAGATAAGTGGGTAGAAGGAAAGTCCCACATTTTAGTATGCAATCGGATTGATGCCATATCGTCAGGCGCAAGAGCGCAATGGACGCGCTGGTTTACTGACCAAGAACGGATGGTCTTCTTTACCGATGCCCAAGCAGGTAAGGGCATGGTGGATTTGCTGAAGGCGGCTCAGGTCGCTAGCGAAAAGGTTAATGCCAGACGGCATGGACGCGGTATGCTGCCCCGCCCCGTCCGAGCCGTGGTGGTCGGATTCCCGAATGTGGGCAAATCAGCCCTAATCAATCGACTGCTTAAGAAAAAAGTTGTAGCCAGTGCCAATAAACCAGGAGTGACCCGTCAGTTGCGTTGGATTCGGATTTCTGATCAGATCGAATTGCTCGATACCCCAGGTGTAATTCCACCGTTGTTGCACGATCAAGAGGCCGCCATGAAACTTGCCATTTGTGATGATATTGGACAGGCTGCCTATGACAATGTATTAGTGGCGGCGGAAGCAGTTGATTTGTTGATCGCCTTAAATGTGAAACTGGGCAGTCGTTATGTCATTGATCCCCAGACCGTAGTTTCAGGTATTGAGTACATTCACAAAGTCGCAGAGTTGAACAAGTTTCAAGGTGATTTAGATAAAGTCGCCAGACTAATTTTATATGATTTTCGCAAAGGGAAATTAGGGGCGATCGCCTTAGAAATGCCCCCCTTCTAAAAATCAAAAAAATGAGAGACAACACTTTGCGTTGTCTCTCATTTTTTTGATTCCCCAAAAATATAAAACTCGCATCGCGAGCCTTATAACCTCAGTGGCGATTAACGCGGCGTGAGTTATTTCTTACTGGAATAGGAATCAACTCAGGTTGGGGCTGATTTTGTCCCAAGAGAGATTCCAAAACGCGATTTAAAATTTCGCCGATTTCTTGCAATACTTTCTTGATCGCTTTCACTATGCTTGGCTCCCTATAATCGACTAGGCTAATTTACCTAATCATAACAAATCTTTTTCTAAACAAATCTAAAGCTGAGCTTACAGTTGCCATTCTGATCCAATTTCTACCTCTAGAGGGACTAAAGTGCAACGCGATCGCCTCAATTTTGCCGTCTGGATGGGCGATCCCCACATAAACTAAGCCCACAGGTTTCAACTCAGTGCCGCCCGTTGGTCCCGCGATCCCCGTGATGCTGATGCCCCAGTCAGATTTGAGTTTAGTTTTAACGCCTCGCGCCATTTGTTCGGCAACGATCGCACTGACTGCGCCATGTTGATCAAGAGTTTGGCGATCGACATCTAATAAATTAACTTTGACATCGTTGCTATAACTAATTACGCCGCCCAGAAAATAACTAGAACTGCCTGATACTTCGGTCAAAGCTTCACCTAACCCTCCACCTGTGCAAGACTCCGCCACTGCCAAGGTTTGACCCCGTTCTTGCAAAAGCTTACCCGCCAAACTCGCAAGGGTATCGTCATCAGTGCCATAACAAAACTCACCCGTGAGTTTCCGAATCTCAGCTTCGACAGGGGCAATTAAGGCGATCGCCTCTTGTTTGGTATTTGCCCGCGCTGTGATCCTCAGTCTGGCCTGTCCATAATTGGCATAGGGAGCGACCGTAGGATTTTGGAGATCAAATAAATGATTAACTTGAGTAGCTAAGGCTGACTCAGCGATCCCCCAATACAATAAAACCTTGGAATGAAACGTACCTTTGCCATAGTTTCCCGCTTGCAGCAAAGGTGAAGCGGTTTGCTGCCACATGGGATAAAGCTCACTGGGGACACCGGGGAAAGTGAGAATCAATAAATTTGGCTGTGGTTCCCAAATCATGCCGGGGGCAGTGCCGACTGGATTGGGTAAAATTGCTGCGCCCTTGGGGAGTAGTGCTTGTTTGCGATTATTGGCGGTGAGTGTCCTGCCCGTCTGAGCAAACATTTGCTGGATATGCTCCCAAATTTCGGGACGCTCTTCTAAAGGGGTATCAAAAAATTTGGCGATCGCCTCAGTGGTGAGATCGTCAGGGGTGGGTCCCAGTCCGCCAGTGGTAATAATCAAATTAGAGCGACTGGCGGCGATCGCTAGCGCCTGATGAATGCGATCGGGATTGTCACCGACAACGGTTTGATAAAAATGGGGAACACCTAATAAAGCCAGTTGTTGGGCTAGATACTGAGCATTGCTATTTAGGATCTCGCCTAGCAATAGTTCTGTACCGATGCACAGGATTTCCGCGCCTACATTCATTGACTTGATCTCACTAGTTGCTAAAAATAAAAGGGGGTGCAAAGCACCCCCTCTTATTTTAGTTATTAATTTCGCGGCGCTTAGGCTTCTCGATATTGATGCGAGGACGCTCAACTTGTGAGTCTTGACTTTCTTGGCGATCGGGATGGCGATCGGAAGATTGCTCTGAATATCGGTCACGATTACCGTCAAAATTTGCGTCAGGAGTCGGATCGAAAACTTCAAATCGGGCCTTATGCCCAGCTTCTTCGGCTGCGGTGATCACAACAGTCCGAACTGCTTGGATAATCCGTCCCCCTTTACCAAAAATTGACTCTCGATCTTCTGGATCAAAAGCAACTCTGATCCAAACGCGATCGCTATTGTTGTTTGATTCAAAATCCACTCGCAGAGCATCTGGATTTGTTAACAATGGCTTCAGTAGAAAACTAATTAAGGCGTTATAGTCAGGCACAAATTTGGGTAGCTCTAGATGCTAGTTAAGCAGTAACAAGTTCAAATACCTTGGCTTTTTCAAGGATGCGACGTACTGTGTCAGTGGGCTGAGCGCCTTGCTTAATGCGAAGGACGATCGCAGGTACATCGAGTTGGGTTTCTTTGGTGCGTGGGTTATAGAAGCCAAGCTCAGCAAGTGGGCGACCATCGCGGCGGCTGGTGCTGTTTACGGCAACGATGCGATAGCTGGCTTCAAACTTTTTGCCAAATCGCTTTAATCTCAACTTCATCATGGGTTTATAGCTCTAATTTTCTGCGTGATGCGGTTCAATATTTTAGCAGAATTATAATCTTACCATTATTAAGAATGTCTTTGAGAAATATGTGCTGAGAGTTTACTCGCCAACCCAAACCGAACTCACTAAGTAAAAATTTATAATCCTCCCGATCGCATTTTTGTCCAGACATCTTTATATTGTTGGAGCGCTGATGGAGATAAGGGTGAGATCAACTCACTCTTGGCTAGAACTTCTGACGGGAAGAACTTAATCGGATCGGCTTTAACACTGGTCGGGACTTGCTCCAATTCACTCGATGGGCTAATAGCATCGGTCAAAGAGGTGATTTGCGCCGCGATCGCAGGGGTCAGACAAAAATTCATCCAGTCCGCCGCCGCGATCGCCACTTCGCCTTTTGGCATTACCCAAATATCACTCCAGAGCGCCGTTCCATCTTGAGGAATCACCACTTTGAGATTAGGATTCTGCTTTTGGGCTTTGTACATATCACTCGTCCATCCCACCGCCGCGAAGGTATCATCGCTCAATAACGATTGCAGATAGTTGTCAGAGCTATAGGTTAAAACTTGTAAATTTAAGCTTTTGAGTTCTTGGGTAAGAGTCTTAACAAGTTGTTGATTTTCTATCAAATTTTCTTGTTGATAGGACTGCCCCATTTTTTTCAATACTAACCCGATCACCTCCCGCGCATCGTCTGGCAAAGTTAGTTTTAGTTTTAGTTCCGATCGCCATAGATCAGACCATTGAGTAATATCAAATTTCAACTTGTCGCTGCGATAGGCGATCGCGGTCGCTCCCCATCGATAAGGGATTCCCCATATTTGATTATCGCGGGTGACGCTTTGTTGCCACTGGGGCGCAAGTTTCTGCCATTGCGGAATTTTTTCTAGCAGATTAGGGGTGATTGGCTGAATCAATGATTGGGCGATCGCCAGATCGAGCCAACTATCGCCGAGGCTAATTAGGTGCGGGATTTTGTCTTTTGACTTTGGATATTTTTGTAATTCTATCCAAAGTTTAGAAGGCAGATTTTCGACTTTAAATTCTGTTGTAAATTCTGTCTTGTTTTGAGAAGCTGACTCAAATTGATTAATAACTTTACTGGGTACTGCACCTAGCAAGCCCAAAATCCGTAAGCGATCGCGTTGATCGAAAGGATTTGACCATTGACAGCCGCCAATTGAGGCGATCGCCGCGCCACCAAAAATTAAAAACTTACGTCTATCCATCTATCCCTTCACGATTAGCAAAATTTAGAACCAAAATATAAAGTTTAAAAGAGCCGCCAAGCAGCCCTTTTAGAACTCATTTAAGAATTGCTTTAGATCCCCCCCCAGCCCCCCTTAAAAAGGGGGGAGAATTAATTCTTTCCCCTTTTTAAGGGGGATTGAGGGGGATCTCTTTAAGTTTTTGACCGTAGAAAGCAATTCTTAAATGGTCTCTTAAACTTTGATCTCAAAGCATTAGATAACACTTTTAAAAAAGGCGATCGCCTCTTTGAGAGAAACGACAAAAGTATCGATTTCAGCTTTGGTGTTATAGAAATAGACACTGGCTCTAGCAGTGCCGTTAATTCCTAAAAAACGATGCAATGGCTGCGTGCAATGATGTCCCGAACGGATGGCAATGCCATCTTGATCGAGCATTGCCGAAATGTCATTAGCATGAATACCGTGGGCGATCGTAAAGGCCGCCAAACCCGCCCGATCATAGCGTGGTCCATAAATTTTGATATCAGGAATATCATCGAGATAATCCATCATGTAATTGATTAATTCCTGCTCATAATCATGGATTTTATCCATACCGATCGCCGTCAGATAGTCAACTGCTGCACCAAGGGCGATCGCCTCACCGATGGCAGGAGTCCCCGCTTCAAACTTATGGGGCAAATCGGCATAGGTCGAATGATCGAGAAATACATCCGCAATCATTTCACCACCACCCATAAATGGAGGCATTTCTAACAAAACATCGCGCTTGCCATAAAGAAAGCCAATGCCTGTGGGCGCACACATCTTATGCCCTGAAGCCACCAACCAATCACAATCTAATTTCTGGACATCGATCGCCATGTGCGGCACACTCTGACAAGCATCTAGCAAAACTTTTGCGCCCACAGCATGAGCCAATGGAATCATCGCTTCCACTGGATTGATGCAACCAAGGGTATTAGAAACATGGGCGATCGACACCAATTTAGTTTTGGCATTGAGAAAAGATGTGAACTGCTCCAGACTCAATTCACCTGTCTCAGTTGGTTCCAAAAACCGCAGTACCGCGCCTGTCTTCTGGGCGATCAATTGCCAAGGCACGATATTGCTATGATGCTCCATTACTGAGAGAATCACTTCATCGCCAGCTTTTAGATTTGCCAAACCCCAACTGTAAGCAACCAGATTAATCGCTTCACTGGCATTGCGGGTATAGATAATTTCTTGTGATGACTTGGCATTCACAAATTTGGCAATCTTGTCTCGCGCCCCTTCATAGGCATCGGTAGCACGAGCGCTAAGGGTATGTGCGCCCCGATGCACGTTGGCATTGTCATGCTTGTAATAATATGTCCATGCATCAATCACAGCTTTAGGCTTCTGTGAACTGGCGGCATTGTCAAAATAAATCAGAGGCTTGCCGTTGACCTGTTGATGTAATATCTCAAAATCTGCTCTGACCCGATCGGCCAAAGTCTTTTCGTAGGTTAATGTCATGACGCTTGCGTCGTTTGTGCCGTAACTGCTACCTTGCATCTTACAGCAGTTACCGATCAAAGCCATCACAAAAACCTAGAGGAATGGAGGTTGCGATTGAATCAAACTGCGATCGCTGGTTGATTAATTTTTTAGAGAGGCGATCGGGTTGTCCTTTGGAAGGAATGATTAGGCGATCGCCTGTGCCAATGTACTGATATTTACCAATGTCAAACTGGGAGCCGATCGCTTGATTAGTCCTGTCAAAACTTTGCCAGAGCCAATCTCGATCGCCTGATCATAGCCTTGAGCCGCGAGATACAAACAGATTTCGCGCCATCGTACAGGCGAGATCATTTGTTTCGTGAGGCGATCGCGTAAAATTTGTCCTGATGTAGTTGCCTGATTTGGTTCTAGGTTAGAAATAACAGGAGTTTTGGCATCATTAAAAATGGTTTTTTGAAGATGCTGAGCGAACTTAGCCGCAGCATCAGCCATCAATGGCGAATGGAATGCACCACTCACAGCAAGGGGAATCGCTCGTTTTGACTTTACTTGTTCACAAATGGATTGAACCGCCGCCACAGTTCCCGAAATCACCACTTGATCGGCGCTGTTGTCATTGGCAAGAATGACACCTTCAGTTTGATCGATCGCTGTTTCTAATTCAGCGCGATCGAATCCAATCAAAGCTGTCATTGCGCCACCAATTGCCTCAGACATCAATAGCGATCGCTGCTTCACAAGTTCTAGCCCTGTGGCAAAGTCCACGACACCCGCGCAATAAAGCGCACTATATTCACCCAAGCTATGTCCTGTGACTGCATCAGGTTTAGCTCCTTTTGCTTTTAATACATCCGCAAGAATTGCTGAGATCACATACAAGCAAGGCTGCGTGAATTGGGTTTTGGCAAGTTCAGAAGCCTCAGTCTGTGATTTTTCTAAAATAGACCAGCCCAAAATCTGCTCCGCCTTAGCAAATTTATCCTTGCCCACTTCGGCAAGATCTAAGCCCATACCGACAGCCTGAGAACCTTGTCCTGGAAATACCCATATATTTTTTGACATTTTTATAAATATTTTTAAAACTAAATTTTTAAAACTAAATTAATAATCGATCTTCGCACATACAGCGCTTTCTTACCGCAATTTGCGTTCAAACCCGCCACAACTAGAAATAACCCGTTGCGGAGCTTTGCCCTGCGACCATTGTTGTGGCGCGTTTGATCAATGATTTCTGTGAAATCCCAAAAATGTTTGGTTTTAAGTTGTGGTTTTTAAAATTTCTTCAAAACTAGGCGTAATTATTTCTGAAGATCGATCGCTTAGCCACAGCAAATATTCATAATTACCAGTCCGACCTTGAATGCTCGAAGGTGTTAAACCTTGAAATTGCCAACCTAAACTCTGAGCCGTTGTTAAAACATTGACGATCGCCTCGGCTCTTATCTTCGGTTCGCGCACAATTCCATTTTTCCCAACTTGACCTTTACCCGCCTCAAATTGCGGCTTGACTAGTAATAATATTTCACGCGGCGATCGCAATAAATTCCATAACGCAGGCAAAATTTTTGTTAAAGAAATAAACGACAAATCTAACACCGCAAAATCAGGAACGATATCATCTTCACCATATAAATCCTCAGCCGTAAGATGTCTCAAATTCGTGCGCTCGCGTAAAACCACCCGCTCATCACTGCGGATTTCCCAAGCCACTTGACCATAACCGACATCAATCCCATAGATCTTCGCCGCGCCCTGCTTCAGCAGACAGTCCGTAAATCCGCCTGTGGAGATGCCGCCATCAAAACAAACGCGATCGCGAACATTCACCCCAAACGTGGCGATCGCCCCTGCCAATTTTTCACCACCCCGCGACACAAAAGGCGATCGTTGTTTCACCAAAATCACCGCATCATCTTTGACCTCAGTGCCAACCTTATCAATTACCTGTTGATTGACCTGCACCCAACCAGCCCGAATAAATTTCTGAGCCTGCTCCCGCGATGGGGCAAGCTCTAAGTCAACCAATAAAACATCTAAACGCTTTTTCAAAATTTAGGCAACCGTCAATACTTTTTTGTGTTTTTATTCATGTTTTTGTAAAGCCGAAAACCCAGCAGCGACAGGCTGCTAGACAAAAGTTTTAACTGTTTCGTATGTCTTCACAATATTGCTTGATAGCTGCTGTAATCATGACTTGTAGATCAACATACTTCTTTGCAAAAGAGGGCGCATAATCAGATAAGCCTAAGACATCGTGGGTAACTAGAATTTGTCCATCACATTCTTTTCCTGCGCCAATGCCGATCGTGGGGATGGGAACTAGCTGCGTAATTTTGGCAGCTAATTCCGCAGGGATATTTTCTAACAGCAACGCAAAAATACCTGCTTTGACTAAGGCTTGAGATTGCGCCAAGATCTCTTCAGCAGCTTCGGGTGTGCCTCCTTGGACTCGATAACCGATGCGATGGACTGATTGTGGTGTTAGCCCCACATGCCCCATCACAGGCATCCCTGCTTGGACTAGCTTGCGAATCGTTTCGACCATCTCAGGATAGCCGCCTTCGAGCTTGATACCCTGTGCCTTGGTTTCTTTAAAAATTCGTCCTGCCGATCGCATGGCATCTTCAGCACTAACTTGATAGCTGAGAAACGGCAAATCAACGATTAGCAGGGCATTCTCCACGCCGCGTCCGACCGCTTGAGCATGATCGATCATGTTGTCGAGGGTGACAGGGAGCGTGTTTTTGTATCCAAGGGCAACCATCGCGAGAGAATCACCGACCAAAATCAGATCGATACCCGCTTTGTCAAGCAGTTTGGCGATCGCGTAGTCTGTGGCAGTGAGCGCCGCGATTGGCTTTTTTTGCTGTTTCCATTTTTGTAGTTGGGCGATCGTCACTGACACGGTGGCATTCCTCACATAATATTACAGATAAGTAGCTTGGCGTTGGCGTAATTAATAACATCCACAAAACCTGAAACCGCCCGCTAAGCGGGCGGTTTTAGGCAATAGGGTTTAATTGCGCCTGCTTACTTAAATAGTACGAGAGATTGGAAGCTCAGTGTCTTCAGACCTAAGATGAAAATCGGACGAGCGAATTTATTCACTACATTCGCTAAAAAGCCTGATTAGTCCCTAACGCCCCTTTTTGCAAGAAAAAAGCTTAAAAAAGCCTGTTTTTTTAAGGCGGGACTCAGAAAGTCCCGCCTAGGGCGTGTGGGCTTATGTCACATTCAGCGTGAGACGAATTGAACCTTTAGCAGTAGAAGGTAAAACCACATTTTGGAGCGATCGCTTGATCATCTCGACTAGATTTTTATCTTTGATTGTCGAAGCCACATCATCAAGCATGATCCTTGTGAGTCTTCCATTTTGGATTGAAATCTCCAAAATCATCACACCACTCAAGCCCGCAGGGACTTTTGTCGAACTCAATTGCTGGGCGATCGCACTTTGGGCGGTTCCCACATCAACACCCGTCAATCCTGTGATACTTACCACTTGAACTGACGAATTTGGAACTGGTGAATTTACCGCCTTATCAATTGAAGTACCCATGTTGGCGCGATCGCTAACCTTCGCTTCAGGACGAGTCGAATATGCATCTTTGGAAGCTTCCCTAATAGCTTCATTAGCCGAATCACCAACAATTGATCTTCTAGATCGCATCGGAGGAGAACTATATGTGGGCGATGAAGGTGCGGCAAGCCCAACCATAGGCTGAGGCGAGACTGTGCCAGAAGTTACGATGCCATCATAGCTAACACCTTCAGGCAACAATACAGGAACTTGGACTGTGACCTTGCCACCGTCAGGATTGACTCGGACTTCTTCGCTCACAGCTACAAAGGCCGTGTATTGAGATAGCAAGCGATAATTTAGCGCCGTTTGGGTGACTGCATCGACTAGAGACTTGACTTCGCCACCAAACATCTGGTTCATCAAGTTCTTAATCTTGGCGCGTCCCCACAGTTGAGCGATACCAAGATTGCTATTGTTATTATTCGGCTCAAAATTTACGTCAAGGATTTGTTCATAACGTTCGCCACCTGCGGCGATACCCGTGATTTTGAGCTTACCATTGGCGCGATCGCCCTTTTTGCCAAAGAGAACGAGAGGTTGCTCGGCAAAGAGATCGGGCGCATTACTAGGATAGATTTCAGGAGCCGTTCCTTCACCTTCCCATTTGACTTGAATATTGGTCAGCACAGGATTATTAATTTGACGGAAGAACTTCTCGGCAACGGCTGCGGTTGGCTCATCTTGGCGCACGACTCGCGATGTACCGCGTCCCATTTCGGCAATTCGCTCTAATAAATAGCGATTGACCGAGCTACCAACCCCAAAACTATAGAGGCGATTCCCTGTTTTGAGATTTTTTTGGACGGCGGCGATCACTTCGTTATCATTGCCAATATAGCCGTCAGTAATCAGTACCACGCTGCGAAGTCTGCCGTCGCTTGCCGCAGGAAAATTGGTGACTGCATTAATGCCATTCATCAACTCCGTGCCACCATTAGCATCAACTTGATCGATGTAGGTCATCGCCTTTTGACGATTAGCGGCATTATTTTGTAAAGGATAACTAGAAAGCTGACGAGTCGTATTAGAAAAATCAATAATCGTGAAGGTATCGTTAGGATTCAATCCATTGATAAAACGGCGCATTAGCTCGCGTGATTTCAAGATCGGATCGCCAGATTGAGAACCAGATGTATCCATCAAAAAGACCACATCTTTGGGCACAATTTGATCAGCGCGATAGGCGATCGCAGGGATTAGATATGTGGCAAAGTGTGACCCTTGATCGGTGGTGGTGGTGAGGATACTGGGCTGAGTGCGATCGCCACTAACTTTGTAACGCACAATCAAATCCTTATTAGGAATGTTTTCGCCCGTCGCTAGTTTTAGATTCACAACTTCGCCATTATTCTGCACATCAAGACGATGGGAGGTGGAATAGAGATTGCGAATGGGAACTCCTGCATCAATCTGTAAACTGACGCTAATGTCATTACCCGATCGCATATCAGGTTTGAGAACAGGTGGATTAATCCGCGAAGCATCAGGAACTTGGATGGTATTGCCCTGTGAGTCGATCGCCTGTCCTGTAATGTAGCGCGGACCAACGACCATGGGGAACACAAATTCATAATCACCCTGCTCAAATTTCAAGCTTTCGGTGTAGCGAATCGTCACCTTGATCTGCTCGTTGGGTTTAATATTCGCCAGAGATTGGGTGAAAATATTATCCCGTTCTTGTTCTAGTAAACCTGCGGTGCGTCCTTCTCTTCTAGCCCGTTCATAGATTTCCTTAGCCTCCTCCCGCTTTTTGATATTCCCTTTAATCACCCGATCGCCGATCATGATTTCCATATCATCAACGGCCGCTTGGTCGGGCAGTGGAAATACATAAATTGCTTCTAGCGGCTTGTCGTAGGGATTTTGAAAGGTCTGCGTGACTTCTACCCGTGAAATATTACCTGATATTTTGCCCTTGACATCAGTATTAGTCAGAGTAAAAGCTTGCTTGCTGGGGGCTTGCCGATCGCGATCGGGGGACTGCACATATAGACCACCAACAGGACGCTCTTTAATCTTTTGACTAGGTTCACTGCTCGAACGGCGATCGCTGACTGGCTCAATAATTCCTGAAATAATCATAGAGCTACTAGATTGCAGAGGTTTAGGCATCATATTAGCCTGTGCTAGAGTGCGCTGGGTGATGACACCTGCGATCGCGATCGCCACAGGGATAGCAAGATAAGCGGGTTTGAATTTCATGGCAATTTACTCCTCAGCGATGGCTTAAGCCTTGAGTCAGGCTGTTCGGCAAGCTGTTAATGTTTTTTGTAATGTTCCTTGAAATTGAGTCTCCCACTATTTCTAAGGTTTAGTTTGTCAGTTGCAGTTTTTGTAACGAGCTTTAGTTTTATACTTAAAATTCCCCTCATTAACCAGATTAGATTCTTTATGCTATCGATCGCCCAAATTCGTCAAACCTTACTAAATAAAGAGCGATCGGCAACCGAAATTGCTCAAGAGTTTTTAGATCGCATCGATCGCCTAGAGCCAAAATTACATAGCTTTGTCACTGTCACCCCCGAAGTGGCGATCGCCCAAGCCCAAGTTATTGATATGGCGATCGCCGCAGGTGAAACTTTACCCTTACTCGCAGGTGTACCGATTGGCCGGCTTGTTCGGACCCCTTAGTTGGGTTCAGGTCTGCAAACCAGATTTCACGTTGTTTCATTGGTCCAATTGATACGAAAAGATTTCAACCAAATTTATAAAAAGTGTTTAAAAAATTATAAAGTAGTTTGAATTGAATTTTTATCAAATACATGATGTGGAATTAAGTCTTTTTCATTTCTAAACCATGTTAATTGACGTTTCGCATAATTCCGGGTATGTTGTTTGATTTTTTCTATGGTTTCAATTAAAGTTAAACGATCTTCAAAATATTCAAATAATTCAGAATAACCTACAGTTTGAAGCGCCTTTAAATGT
>JANODY010000086.1:0-7597 GCA_031412945.1 Cyanobacteria bacterium SOY_65_metabat_81 | reverse complement strand
CTACGGAAGTTGGGTTGCAGGAGAATGATTTGATATTTCTGTCCGTATTGGAGGGTTGGCTGAGCTTCTATGTTTTAGGTAAAACCTGAATCTCTGATTGACTGACAAATCTCCCCAAAAAGCGGGCAGGATGCCCGCGCTACAAGGATTTTATATTCGTAGGTCAGGCATCTTGCCTGACAAGGATTTCAAACACTTTTGTCAGTCGATCAGCCTTAATCCTTACGTTGCGTGGAGGTTTTCAAGCCCATCACCCACTTTCCCAAAAAGGGAGAGGGGTGAGGGCTTCGCATAACATCAGTTAGTAGCTTTTGTTAAAGCCCCTTGACTGTCTCAAAGAAGAATCTTGCATTATCTTCAGGCGTGGTGGGCAGAATGCCATGTCCAAGATTCATGATGTGACCCTTGTTGCCAGCTTTGGCGACAACTTCTAGAATGCGATCGCGAATATAACTTTGCTCAGCAAATAAAACACAAGGATCAAGGTTTCCTTGCACAGCCATATCACGACCAATGCGATCGCGGGCATCCGCCATGTCAACCGTCCAGTCAACACTGACAATATCCACACCAGACTTTGGCATTAGGTCAAGCACGCCTGCACTGCCGCTAATGTAAAGGATTAGTGGAGTATCAGGATATTTTGCCTTGACCTTATCCACAACCATTTTTTGATAGGGAAGTGCAAAAGTTTTATAGTCAGTTGGGCAAAGGTGTCCCGCCCAAGAGTCAAACATCTGCACGACTTGAGCGCCGCATTCGATCTGGTGAATTACATAAGTGCCAATCATTTCGGCAATTTTGGTCAAAAAGCTATGGATGATCGCGGGTTCTTTATATGCCAAAGCTTTGATCACTGAGTAATCTTTTGAGCCTTTGCCTTCAACTGAATAAGCAGCCAATGTCCAAGGTGCGCCCACGAAACCAAGAATCGTTGCTTGATCTTTAACTTCTTCTTTGATCGCGGTTAAAATCTTGCGGATAAAAGGAACGGCGGTGTCGGGATCAAACTCAGTCAATGCATCAACTTGGGCTTGAGTCCGAATCGGTGACTCAATGATTGGTCCTTTGCTTTCGATGATGTCAAAATTAATGCCGATACCTGTGAGGGGAGTGAGGATATCGGAAAACATGATCACGCCATCGGGTTGAAAAGCGCGAAATGGTTGCAAAGAGATCTCGGCGGCGAGTTCGGCAATTTCCGATCGCTCTCTAAATGTGGGATATTTGTCCCGCAAATCACGATATACCTTCATGTATCTTCCTGCTTGGCGCATCATCCATACTGGTGGACGATCTAAAACTTCACCTCTTGCAGCCCTTAGCAAGCGATCATTGCCTCCCATAATTAACTCTTTCCTATGTTTTCTAAACTTTTTGACGATTGTGCTTTTGAATTATAGAGCCTGAAGTACCAGACGCTAACGCCTCGCGGTGATCATGTTTGCGGTGATTCTTGGTTTGGCGATCGTCGTGAAGGGGTGAATGTATCGTCAAATCATCGATTTGAGGCTAATGTCAATTCTTAAGCTTTGGCTATATTTGACCTGCAATTAAAATTTCTATGCATATACTTTCTTTAAGATATGTTATTAATATTTAAGCTATTGATGATTTTCTAAACTAAAGATTCTTTTAAACAATGGCTAGGCTTAAATACTGTGATTAATCAAGGGGCTAATTTGGCAAAAAGTGCTGATGTCGTGGCAAATCAACCATCAGATCCATTGTTGCCATCAATTCAAGCAAAATCATCTTGGCAAAATCTGATGGCGATCGCCCTAACCTTTGTGGTGATGGTGGCGATCGGGCTATGGATATTGCGTCCGCCGCTCGATCCATATGTGCAGTCAGTCTTAAATCTGTCAGGGAGTCCTGTCCAAGGTCGATCCATATTTGTGATGAATTGCGTGGCATGTCATGGGCAGTGGGCCAACGGCAAGGTGGGTCCAAACTTGCATGGGGTATCAAATCGCAAGACTGATGTTCGCATAATCCATCAAGTCGTAAGTGGTGAAACTCCACCTATGCCCCAGTTTCAGCCCAGTAGTCAGGATATGGCAGATTTGTTGAGTTATCTCAAGCAATTATAAAAAAAAAAGGGTTTTAAACCCTTTTTTCATGATAAATCAAGAAATCTAGCCTGAATAAGTCGAAGGAGTCTGCTTCAGAATCTGGTAGCATAGCCACCCAACTAAAAGAACAATGACATTTGAAAATATTCCTGCGCCGCCGCCTGTATGCCAATAATCAAAGTTAGCCATGTCTCGATTATTAACCAAGATTGCTAACACAGACAAGCGAATATTATTAATAAAAACAATTGAAATAATTGTGACGAAATAAACAAATATCTGTTTAGCTTTACTTACAGGATAGATGGTTAATAGCACAACAATAAATGGCAAAATTGTTAAAATCGGCCCCACACTAGAACAAGCACTCATTACTTCGACAGAGCCATTGGGTAATAAAACTGCTGTGTTTTGGCGGGTGACTTGAAAGCCAATATAATGCAACATAAAGCTCAAAAACTGAGCGTCAATACTGAGGATCGGGCTGAGTAATATATATAAAGAAGTGACGGGTAAAGATATAAATGTGGCAACTGCTAATTCTGACTTGTAATTTCCTAATTTTCTAAATCCAGATAATATCAATAATACGCCTGTTACTATTACAATTGGGAAGAAAAAAGATAATATATCCATTTGCGAAGCAGAACGACTTAGGGTATGGCGAATCACCATCCATAATATTAAGACTAGCCCTAGTAATGACGAAAAAAGACTTCCTCGAAATTTTAATTTATGACGCTTTTGCCATAGCAAAAAGATAATGCTGCCCCATCCTAAAATATCTAATAATGATGGCGGTTTATCTAATATATTCCATACATAGCAAAGATTTAAAACGCCTAAACAACTCAGGGTGGCAAAAGCCCAAAATGCTTTATGTTCCCAAAAATCTTTAATTTGCTTTAGTGCAGTTTCCATTTTTATTGATCACATCTCAAAGAACTAAGTTAGATGGGCGATCGCGTGTCTTGTTGATCGCGTAAGGTTTGAAAATCCTTGTCTGGACTCCATTGAATTGCGCCATCGCGCCCTGTCCAAAACACCCTAATTTTGGCTTCATAAAGCTGATTGATCATCTCTTCGACCACACTGGTTGCCGAAGCGATCGCAATTTGGGGATTGACAGCTTTTAAAATAGTAGAGTCGATCTGTCCTCCTGTCCACCAGAGTATATTGGCGGCTAATTGTGGAAGTAGAGCTTTGTTGGAGGCGATCGCTTGTTGGGCTTTGGGATCGATATTGGCAAGTAACAGCCAAGATAATTCACCTGTTTTGATTTTTAACACATTTGGGGATTGATTGATTACTTGAATCTCGATTTCGTTATTCACAGTAAGTTTTTCACCCGTCTTAAGAGAGGTTAAAGGGGTTTTGGCTTTGGCAAGTGCTTCTTGTAAATTTTGGTAAGGTTTTGGGGTGACACCGAGGCTAATATCCCGAAATTGAGCGATCGCCATAGAGCTAGATATCAGCGTATTCCAGCCATCACTAACATCGGGCTGGGTGTCTGTGGCGATCGCCCAATCAATTCGATTAATGCCCAGCTTTTGCAAAGATGGCGCTAGAGTAAAGCTGGCAAATTGCCGATCGCCACTATTGATTAGCACAGTTTGATTTTGATTTTTGATCAACATAATCGGCACGTCATTAAATGCGGGTAATGTGACCTGAAAAGTATTGGTTTGGGCGATGCCATTTGGCACAAACAGCACCACACTGGCGATCATAAAGGCGATCGTCCAACGTTGCATTTTGCCAAACCAAGGCACAAGCCAAATTGCGATGAATAGGGCGTAGGCAATCAGCATTTGCCAGATGGCGATCGCGCCCACGCTCATATTTGAGTTAGGCAAACTATTAATCCATTGAGCAATGTTAATAGTCCAATGTAGTAACGGATAAAGTAGCCATGCGATCGCCGCCCCGATCGGCACAAAAATAATTCCTAGAAGCCCGCTAATAATGCCGCCATAAGTGCCGATCATGACTAAAGGTGTGGTGAATACGTTGGCAATTAGGCTGTAGGGAGTGAGTTTGCCAAACACCAATAGCTGTAAAGGTAATGTCCAAATATAAGCGGCGATCGGTACAGAGACTAATTCGGCGATCGCAGGGGGCATCCATTCTAAGCGCTCAGAAATTGCGCTCGAAGTGGTGACTAGCCCAAATGTCGCCAGAAAACTAAACTGAAAACCTAAATCCCAAATCCAGAGTGGTTGATAAAGCAGTAACAATACGGCGGTGATAATTAAGCCAATCACGGGACGGCTGCGGCGCTGTACCACTAAGCCGATCAAGCTGCCTATCCCCATCACCACCGCTCTTAAAATCGATGGACTGCCCCCCGTCAGCAGTAAATATCCGCCCAAACAAAGGCTGCCAATTACAAATTGAAATTTGAGCGAATTACGGCGAGTTAGGGCGATCGCCGCCCCAAGAACTAAAGTTACTTGGAAGCCCGAAGCCGCTAATACGGCTGCTAAACCTGCCTGAATAAAAGTATCTTTGAGGTCGCTCGGCAAGTCCACAGCCCGACTACCCAACACCAAAGAGCTAAGGAGCGATCCCTCTGGTACGCCTGCCCCCATCACATGAGCGCGGACAATCCGACTCACAAACCACCATTCCCCAAAATTAGGAGGATCACCTTGCATGACTAGCGATCGCCCACTCAATCCCGCAAATACACCCTGACGCGCCAGATAGGTTTTAAAGTCAAAAGATCCAAAATTATCGGCTCGATTAGGTAAATAAAGTCTTCCTGATAGCTCGATCTCTTGTCCTGCGCGTAAGCCCGTCACCTCAATCAATGGCACGGTGACATAGAGCTTGCCCGATGTTGTCACAAACTTTTTGTCAGCAGCCTCGTCTGTG
The DNA here is from genome assembly GCA_031412945.1 of Cyanobacteria bacterium SOY_65_metabat_81. Taxonomy (GTDB): domain Bacteria; phylum Cyanobacteriota; class Cyanobacteriia; order Pseudanabaenales; family Pseudanabaenaceae; genus Pseudanabaena. Next base: position 2,645 of record JANODY010000086.1, on the reverse strand, counting down.
TTGTTGACGATCGCCCCTGAATTAGCTTTTTGATCCTTATCCTTAATATTGAACTTGCCAGAAGGATTAATCTCTTTCACCTCTAGCAAAAATTTGGCGCGATCGCTGCGAGTCAAACTTGGTGGCTCGATTACCTTGCCCCTGACGATGGCATTTGATTGTGGCGCATATTTAGAAATGTCCTCAGTCTGTGGCTGGGGCGTGCGAAATTTTACATAAAAGCTAGCAAATATGGCGATGGCGATCGCCAGTAGATATACCCAACGTTTAGGTCCCAATCGCCAAAGGGCAGGAACTACTAGCGCCAAACCAAATCCCAGTCCCAAAACTGTATAAAAAGCCGTCCAGTCTGGCAAAAAGCTGGTGTATGCACCTGCAATAAAAGCTAATGCAAGAACTAATAAAACTTGGGATTTCATGGTAATCAGTTCTGGCTCAGTTTAATCAGTTTGATTAGTTTAAGTCGTCATCATAATTATTCAGCATGGCGCGGTCGCTAAATTCTGATGCTGGGCGATCGTTACTCCAACCCCACCAAGCAGATTGGCACTCACAGAGATAAAATTCTTGCCATTTACGTTGATGATTTTCGGTATAAACGGGCGATCGGCGATTGATCCACACGGCTTCAGCCTTGCTCGGTGGCTGTCCACAACGATGACAACAAAAGCTATGGGCATGAGTAGCCTTTTCGACCCATTTTGGAGGAATCAGATTGAAAGCATCCATAAAAATTTGTGTAAGTAGGTAAGTATCCGATTATCAACTAAAATGTTCGATCAAATCTGCCACAAGAGGGGTCGCAATGGGTTTATATTTTATTTATTGATGGGTGGAATCCCATCTCCCAAAAAAGGTTAGGAGCTAGGGATGAGGGGCTTAAAAACTTCTGCGTAAGGCGAGTAATAAAGTTACATAGGCAAGCACTCTTGGCAACCGTAAGTTTATTGGCAACCGTAAGTTTAAAGTTCAAAAGTTGTGGTACAAAGCTTCTCCCCTGCGATAGAGTTCGCGGGCGTAGTCTGTCCATGCGCCTTGTCCCCAATAGCGAAAGCAACTGGTTTGGACTAAGAGATTATAAAGTAAGGCTTGTTGGTAATCCGATCGCTTAGTAATAGTAGGATCTTCTGCCACCAGAGCATCATACTTTTGATGAAACATGGCACTGAGCTTATTCATCGGTTCTAAAACATTTTCATAGCCCTTCACCCAACTCAGGCTATTTGTCCATGATGCACCGTCCATGTGGAACTGATGGTCATGAGCTTTAAGTTCGGCGATCGCTTGTTCTACGGCTGTCGTATTCAGGTTTTGGCGATCGCATTTCCCTAAAACTTTATCCCAAACTTTATCCCAAACTTTATGTTGATGCACGGCTTGAATAGCTGGATAATCCATAGGGCTGACACCTGCCGCCTCGATCATCTCTAGATATTCAGTCCCATTTAAGCCAACAACACCCGAAGTGTTGCGACCATTATGTTTAAGCTGATCCCAGACTAATGGATAATCGCGAGGAAACTCATTCATCATCACGCCGCCATTCTCGCCATCCGCAATTTGAGAAACTAGCGCAGGAATAACAACATTCCCAATCATCTGTTTACCACGACCTTTAGCTTCATGGTAAGGCTGCATTTGCGCCACCAGCTTTGTGTCAGAGCCTTGGGTTTTGATTAAAGCGGTGATGCTAATTGATTTACCATTGGAGTTCATGGCAACTAGACGATTTGGTAAGTATTTCTGATCTTGAGTTAGTCCTAAACCATCAAGGTTTTCTACAGAATGTTCTTGGACGAGTAACCAGCGATAACCACATTCTTTGAGCGCTTTGATGTATTCATAGAGCGTATCAGGATGATTGGGAAGATGCATCTCAGGCGGCGAAAATCCTTTAACTCGTCTCAGGGCTTCAATTCCAAAGATAGATGCAAAATGACTTTGCCATGCTTGAATCTGTAGCTTAATATCGGGAATCGGCGTTGATGGAATTACAGCATGACTCCACATTGTGCCAAGCCATTCTACATAGGGCTGATATTGGCGATCGCAAGTAATCCGCTTGAGATTATCCAAAATGTCATGACGCTGCATTTGTTGCAAGCCCCAGAGTAAGTTTCCTGAATAGTCCAGCATGATCCGAGGATTGCATCCTTGAGCAACTAGTTGCGGAATGAAATCTCCCATACGACTATAGCACCACGCAAACACCGAAGCGTTGTGATTATCGCCTTCGCCTTGATGTTCAAACATATGCTGAAGGTTACAAATTAGCGTTCCATCTGCACCTGCGGGAATTGTCGGTTGATGCATATGCAAAGCACAAGCAAATGCAGCCGTAATCTCTTCGAGCCGTAAATTACTATTATTCAAGAATACAGGCGCATTTTGTTGTACGGTCTGTTGAATCTCTTCTTCATTTCCGCAAATAGAAGGTAAATCAGATGTGACTAAGTTTGATGTTGCAGTTGTAATCATTACAGTATTACATCATAAAATTACATCGGCAATTCAATCATGATCGATCGTTACTCCCTTCCCAGTGAAAAATTAGGCGTTGGGGGGGGTTGCGCCCCCCCGCGAAAAAAATGGTTTTTATTGAGAAATTTAAAAAGGGGAGGGGGGTTTAAAAAAAAAAGGTCAAA
>JANODY010000085.1:0-21350 GCA_031412945.1 Cyanobacteria bacterium SOY_65_metabat_81 | reverse complement strand
TGGAAACAAAGATTAGCTTTAACTCGTGAATGCGATATAGTACATTCTAATGGTGCTAGTATCGCTATGTATCCTCATGCGCGATTAAGCAATAAGCCTTTTGTTTGGACACATAACGGATATCAAGTTTCGTGTGTAGATGGATTGGGCTGGGTCGATGGTGAAGCTACGCCAATAACCCCGATCGCATCTCTAACTTACCACTTCCGTAAAAGAGGATTGTTTTATGGCTTGAAGGAGTCAGTAAAGCTTGGATTAAGACGTTACGTTGCCAACCATGTGGACTTAAATATTGCCGCAACTTATTGGGTAGCAAAGCGACAACCATTAAAAAATCAAGTAGTTGCTTATACGCCTTACCCACTCAATCGGTTTAAATGTGCAGATAATACTAACACCGATTGGAAATATGATTTTATTTATGTTGGGCGATTGGTCAGTGAAAAGGGATTACCTGAATTAATTAATGCATTCAGTCTATTAATATCAACACCTACATATCAAAACAGAAAACTTGCCATTGTAGGTTCTGGCGGGATGAAAAATCAATTAGAGGAAATGACTCAAAATCTTGATCTACAGGCGAATGTATCTTTTTTAGGTTCTAAATTTGGTTCTGAACTTGTTGATATTATTAATCAGGCAAAAATTGGTATTGTACCTTCAGCTTATGAAGAGCCAATGGGAGGTGTCTCTCTAGAATTACTGGCAGCAGGTAAAAATATCATTGTTTCTGAAGATGGTGGACATGCTGAATGTGTTGGTGATTCAGGATTGAAATTTAAGAATGGTGATCCCAAGTCTTTATATGAATGTATGCTCAAGTTATTGACAGATGATATATTGGCAAAAGAGCAAAGAGAAAAAGCATTAACTCAGCTTAAATTCTTTGACGAGATGGAATTGACAAAAAAGTATCTTCATATTTATATGAATGTAGTTGAACAACATAAAGGATAAATATAAAAATGAATTTCAACGCTTTCTTGTACAGAAGATTATGTAAGTGGATCACCTGTGAATTAACAACCTCCTTTAACTCTAAGATAAAATTAAACTCAAAGTATGAAGTTGCTAGCTTTAGCGATGTCTTTTGTCATCCCTTTTATTGGCAGGTATTTACATATTTAAAAAAACAGCCTCAACTTATCATTGACTGTGGGGCGCACTGTGGACACTTTACTATTTTATCGGACATATGTATTCGCACTAAATTCTCTGATGTTAATACTAAATATATTCTTGTAGAGCCTAATCCTTTTCTTATTCCCATCTTAGAAAAGAATCTCATCGATGCCAATATGGATGATAGAACGAATGTTAAACAAGGGCTTTTAGGCAATAAAAAGGGGAAAGATACGCTTTGGATAAATCCTAAAAACTATTTGACAGCAAGTTTAGATCCCCTAAAAAATAGTAATGCATACCAAGTAGACTACATCGATTTGCTGGAATTGGTGGGCGATCGAACAATTGATCTAATCAAGATTGATATTGAAGGTGGGGAATACAATTTCGTTCCTGCAAATCTTAGTTTGTTGTCACAGACTAATCTTGTATTTATAGAAATTCATTCGGCGACAGAAGAAATGCATAGCCATTTGATTGAATCTTTTGAATATGTAGGATTAAAAGTAGCGTGTGAACCAATCAAAAATTGCGATCATCAACTACTGATTTTTCAGCGTGAGTCTTCTCAAAGTTGAAAAGTATAGACAGTAAAATATAAACTTTACTTATCATTCTATGTCGCCCAATCATATTTACAAGTGCTAGAAACAGCCATTATTTCTAGTCGATAATCAAAAAATTAGTAGAACTAAATGGAAACAGTAAATATAGTAGGTGGTTTGATATTTGCTTTGGTGGTCATCTTTGGCGCAGCCACAAACTGGAAACTTTCGATCAAAACAATTCTTATAATCGTGATTATCGAAGGTGGATTGCGGCGTTGGGCTTTTCCTGGGGCAAAAGACTTAATCTATTTCTTTAAAGATTTTATCCTGATTGGCAGTTATCTAGGATTTGCTAGCCGACCTCGACCGATCGCCGATCAATATCCATTTATCAAAGAACTAACAGGCTTAATCGCGATCTTATGCTGCTTTCAAGCTTTTAATCCCAGTTTAGGATCGCCAATTGTCGGATTATTAGGAATTAGAAGCTATTTACTGTACATTCCTCTTGTGTGGATACTGCCCCATCTATTTGACTCAGAGTCAGATTTACGCAATTTTCTACGCAACTATCTGTTACTGATATTCCCAGTTTGCATTTTAGGCATAGTTCAATTCTTTAGTCCTCTCGATAGCCCTTTAAATGTCTATGTTGCTAATGAAGAAATCTTAGATGTTGCGACAGTTGGCGAGTTTGTCCGCATTACAGGGACTTTTTCTTATATCGCAGGGCTTACAACTTATTTGTCGATTTGTTTTTCTTTGCTAATTGTTTTTATTACTCAAGAACGTACATTGAAGTGGCAAGCAATCTATAGTTTAGAGTTAACACTTGTGACCATCAATTCCTTTATGAGTGGAGCGCGAGGGGCTATTCTCTACGAGATTTTATTCATTACCAGCTACATTATTTGTCTATGTTTTGCCAAACCAAAAGCGGCTTTAAATTTCATTAGAAGTTTATTTGTCCCCATAGCTGTATCTACTTTAATCGCCGTCATATATTTTCAACCAGCGATCGAAGCTTTTTCCACTCGCGCCGAGACTGCGGGTGACTCTGTAGAAGGGCGAATATTTGATGGCTTTACTCAAGTTCTTAGCTATTCAGAAAACAGTATTGAAGGCTATGGCGCTGGAGCGACACAAGTAGGGGCAAACAGCCTTAGAAGAGTTCTAAATCTTCCATATGGCGCACAATTGCCGCCTAGTGAGGGTGAAACTGGTCGAGTCGTGATTGAGATTGGTTTACTGGGATTTTTCTTATGGTATGGACTGAGAATTTTACTTTTAATATCGTTAGGCTCCGTATTTCTGAAGCTCAAAAATCCTTTTTACAAAGAGTTAGCATTAGCCGTATTCTTATTTCAACTAATCAATGTGATTGGGCAGTTAATTACCAATCCCACTATGCTAGTGTACTTTTGGTTTTTTAGCGGTTTTATATATTTACTGCCTGCTCTTGAAGCTCAGGAAATAGAGCAAATTAGATTTGACGAGGCTCAAAACAGTGATTTACGCTCTGCAAATTTATTGTTAGATGACTCAAAATCTGGCGATCGCGATGTTTATTAACTGCCTTTAGATAATGCCAAAAATCACCCTAATCCATCCTACTAGTAATCCCTTTGCCCGCAATGCCGCTTTAGCCATATCTGAAGTAAATATGCTTAAGGCGATCGCTACTACGTTTGTTTATAGTTCTGATAATTTCGACAGTTATTTAGGACGATTAATCAAGAGCTTATTACCAAAATTAGTTTCTAAAATAGATCAAGAATTTGGCAGAAGGGCTTGGGTTGCTCCTAATGACTGTCAGGTTTATGACTATCCTTGGCAAGAAATATTGCGTATATTTTTAGTGAAGATGGGGCTTAATAAAAAGCTAGGTATAACCGACAAGGATCTAGTTGATTGGATGGTGGTTGGATTCGATCGCCATGTCGCTAAACACCACCTAAAAGATATCAACGCAATTTATGCTTACGAAGACGGGGCTGCTGATACATTTTTGGCAGCAAAGAAACGTGATATTTTTTGTTTTTACGATTTGCCGATCGCTTTTCATGTCACTAGTCGGCGTATTCAGGCTGAAGAGGCAGCCCTATTTCCTGAATTAGCTGCCACGATGATGGCGGTGCAAGAACCTGAATGGAAGATTGAACACAAAAATCGTGAAGTGGAACTTGCCGATCATATTTTTGTGGCTTCTTCATTTACGGAGCGATCGCTCTTAGAGATTGGTATTCCTAGCTCCAAAATTACGGTTATTCCCTATGGCGCACCGATTGAATATTTTCGACCACGCCCCAAGCAAGATCAAATATTTCGAGCTATGTTTGCAGGACAAGTGGGAACTCGTAAAGGTGTACAGTACTTACTGCCAGCATGGCAAGAGCTTGATTTGCCTGAGTCTGAGTTGTTGCTAGTCGGGGTCAATCAAATGCCTACTGATTGGTTAGCAAAATATAGCGATCGCGTGCGGCTGACGGGTTCAGTGCCGCACAGCAGCTTAAACGAATATTACAGCAGTGCTAATGTATTTGTGTTTCCATCACTGGTTGAAGGTTTTGGACTGGTACTACTAGAAGCAATGGCTTGCGGTATTCCGATTATCACTACGCCAAATACGGCTGGTCCCGATATTATCACTGATGGTGTTGAGGGTTTTATCGTGCCGATTCGGGATGTAACTGCTCTCAAAGAAAAACTAGAGTGGTGTTATCGTCATCCGCAAGAACTCGCGGCAATGGGAATAGCCGCCAGAAAAAAGGCGGAGCAGTTGACGTGGACAAACTATCGTCAGAAATTGGCTATTGTAATCAAAGAGAAACTTGGGTAGATAGATGCAAAAGAAAGCATTAATTTGCGGTATTTCAGGACAAGATGGGGCTTACCTTGCCCAGCTTTTATTAGATAAAGGTTACGAGGTTTATGGAACCTCCCGCGATGCTCAAATTTCGGCTTTGCAAAATTTGCAATATCTAGGAATTCGCGATCGCATTAAATCTTTGTCGATGTCGCTAACCGATTTTCGGAGTGTGCTACAAGTTTTAAGCCAAGTCCAGCCCGATGAAATCTATAACTTAGCAGGGCAGAGTTCAGTGGGATTGTCGTTTAATCAGCCCGTCGAAACGTTGGAGAGCATTGCCACAGGCACGTTAAATCTGCTGGAATCGCTCCGTTTTATTGGTAAGCCGACTAAGTTTTATAACGCTGGCTCTAGTGAATGTTTTGGTGATACTCGCGGCTTACCTGCGGACGAGGATACGCCTTTTCGCCCTCGTAGCCCTTATGCTGTCGCTAAAGCCACTGCTTTTTGGGAGGTTGCTAACTATCGGGAAGCCTATAACCTGTTTGCTTGCTCAGGCATTTTATTCAACCACGAATCGCCATTACGTCCCGAACGTTTTGTGACTCAAAAGATCATCGCTAGTGCTTGTCGCATTGCTAATGGACAGGAACAAAAACTTTTGTTAGGCAATATTGATATTCAGCGAGATTGGGGATATGCACCCGACTATGTAGAAGCTATGTATCTAATGCTTCAGCAAGAATATCCTGATGATTTTGTGATTGCCACAGGCACAACTATTAGCTTATCGGGTTTCATTGCTGAAGCTTTTGGGGTGCTGGGGCTAGATTGGCAAGAGCATGTAATTTCTGAGCCATCTTTACGCAGACCGACTGATATTTCGATAAGTTGTGCAAATCCTAGTAAGGCGCGTGAGAAACTGGGGTGGGTTGCTCAAACTAAAGTGCAAACAGTTGTGCGCCTGATGGTCGAAGCCATGCAACAAAAATTAACGGCTTATCCAGTTTGAGAAAACAAAAAATATGTCGAAAGATCCGAAGATTCATGTTTGGCTTCCTGATGTTTTTCAGTTTAAGGGTGGTATTCAGGTTTATAGCGCTTTTTTTATTCAAGCTCTAGAACAGGTTTTACCAAATAGCGATCGCCATGTATTTCTAAAAAATGATGCTCAAGCTACTGATGATTTAGAGTTTAATTCGCGATCGCAGTTTAATTTTGCGGGTCGATGGAAATCTTCTTTTTTACACACACCTGTATTTGCTTTTCAAGTTCTTTGGGCTGCCTTATACCAGCGTCCCGATTTGATTATTTGTGGACATATTAATTTTTCACCCCTAGCGCTACGCATTTTTAGCTTATTAAAAATTCCTTATTGGGTAATTGTGCATGGGATTGATGCATGGGATATCCAAGATGTTTCTAAGATAAGTGCTTTAAAAGCTGCCCAAAAAATAATTTCAGTAAGTACCTATACTCGCGATCGCATTGTTGCTGAGCAGCATATTTCACCAGAATGCTTTCATTTACAACCAAATACTTTTGATTTTAGTCAATTTGCTATTCAGTCCAAGCCTGAATATTTATTAGAGCGCTACAAATTTAAATCTGATCAACCGATTATGCTCACTGTGACTAGATTATGTAGTGGCGATGGTTACAAAGGCTATGATCAAATTATTCAGTCTTTGTCCGCAATTCGTCGTCAGATCCCCAATATTCATTACTTACTTGTCGGTAAAGGTGACGATCGCGATCGCATTGAAGCATTAATTAAAGCGGCAAATGTAGAGGATTGTGTGACTTTGGCGGGATTTGTGCCAGATAATGAACTTGCGGATCACTACAATCTCTGTGATATGTTTGCCATGCCTAGCAAAGGCGAAGGATTTGGGATCGTTTATTTAGAAGCATTAGCTTGCGGTAAGCCTACAATTGGCGGCAATCAAGATGGGGCGATCGATGCGCTGTGTCATGGAGAGCTAGGTGTTTTAGTTGATCCTGATGATGTAAAGAAGCTAGGTGAAACCATTGTTCAGGTTTTACAAGGTGAATATCCATTGCCTATTCTTTATCAACCAGAAACGCTCAGGCAAAAAGTAATTGCAACCTATGGATTTGATCGATTCAAGCAATATCTTTTTAACCTCTTGTTAAATCAGTTTTAAAGAACAAAAGCATGAAAGTTTTACATTTAATTCCATATATATCCCTAGTAAGAGGGGGACCCAGCGTTGCGGTAATTGAGACAGTCAAAAACCTTCGTGATATAGGAATAGATGCGGAAATTGTAACGACAAACGATAACGGCGATACTTTACTCAATGTCTCTCTTAACACTTTATATGAATACGAAAAAGTACCTGTTCGATTCTTTGCAAGGTTCTCTCCGCCTATGGTTGCGCTGCGAGAATTCATATTTTCATGGGAGTTGACTGTTTGGCTATGGCAACATTTGCGCGATTACGATCTGTTGCATATCCATACCATTTTTTCCTATGCTCCGACAGTCGCCATGGCGATCGCCCGTATTCAAAATATTCCTTATATTAATTCTCCTCACGGTCAACTCTGTAAATGGTCATTAGAGCAGAAGAGGCTAAAAAAAGAAATCTATCTTAACTTGATTGAAAAAGCCAACTTACATGGGGCTGAATCTCTACACTTGACCGCAGTTCAAGAACAAAGGGAACTTGAATTATTAGGTTGGAATGTATCCAGCTTTATTGAACCGCTTGGTTTAGATTTACCTGAGCCGATCGCCGATGCTCGAGAACAACTTCATCAGATGTTAAATATTCCATTACAAACTCCAATTATCTTGTTTCTATCGCGGCTGCATCCCAAAAAAGGACTTGATTATCTGACTGCGGCTCTGGGCAAACTTTTAGAATATAATTTTGCATTTGTATTAGCGGGTAGTGGCTCACTTGAATATGAAGCCGAAGTCGATCGCCTGTTAGATAAGAACTATTTGGGCGATCGCACTTATAAACTTGGTTTTGTTGCAGGGCAGAAGAAAGCCCTCTGTTTGCAAGGAGCCGACCTGTATGCGCTGACTTCCCATTCAGAAAATTTTGGAATTTCGGTTTTAGAAGCCTTGGGATCGGGAACACCTGCACTAATCACGACAGGCGTGGCTCTATCCGATCTCGTTAAAGAACAAAACTTGGGCTGGGTTGTGGACTTAGAAATTGAGGCGATCGCTAACTCAATTCAGGACTTTTTAGATAATCCTGATATGGCTAGACAAAAAGGCGATCGCGCCGCTCAATATGTTGCTGAACATTACACTTGGGAGAAAATAGCGAATAATTTGAAGGCAATATATGCAAATATTTTACTTAATTGAAAAAGCTGATTTTTTTGCTGACTGTTCAGAACTACAGCCGAGCCTCTTACTCAGCGAAACGCTCAAAGAAAATGGAGTTACCCCATGCCATACAGTCAGTTCACATTTAGTAAGGTCAAAGAACAGTTCGACCTCACGATCGCTGAGGGTATCCGATTTTTTCCCGATCATATTGCCCCAATTACGCCAAGCCCCAAATTGCTGGCTATTTTGGAAGATATCCCTTGGGCGATCGCCGTTGACACCGAAAAAGCCCGTTCTGAGGTAATCATTAATCCGATATTGTTGGAGCTAAGACGGATATTCGATCGCCAGATTAGCGTTTTTTCTGGAGAAGAATTTAGCGTTGATCCTGCGATCGGGCTGACTGGATTTTGTGATTTTTTAATTAGTAAATCGCCAGAGCAGTTAGCGATCGAAGCACCCGCGATCGTGATCATTGAAGCAAAAAAAGCAGATTTAAAAGTCGGCATCGGACAATGTATAGCCGAAATGGTAGCCGCACAGAGGTTTAATCAGGCAAGCGATCGCCCAGTTTCGGCGGTATATGGTTGCATCACCAGTGGCACACAGTGGCGATTTATGAAGCTAGAAAATTCAGTCGTCACCATTGACTTAACCGACTATCCTTTGCTTCCTGTGGAAGTGATTCTCAGCTTTTTAGTTTGGATGCTCAAGGAGGAGTAGGTTTGAGAAGGTTTCGGCATCTTATAATTATTAGTAAACTTGGTTAGCGATCGCCTTCACAAGCCCACAATAAGATCAAACAAGATCATGCAAACACTCCAAAGATATTCGTCAGTTTTACCCCGCATTACTTGGGAAAAACTACCAGAAGATTTTATACTGCCCGATGAACCTGTGGAAAGCAACCTTCAACCGCTATTAGCCGCAGCCTTGCGGGAATCTTTAGAATTAGCTGGATTAATTCTAGAATCAATGATCATTGCTTCTAACTTTGGGCTTTGTGCCAATGTCAACGACAAAACCGTTGTTAAAGCTCCTGATTGGGTATATATCCCCTCAGCTTATCCAATTAAGTCTGGAGAAATTCGTCGTAGTTATACGCCTCACGCTGAAGGTAATAATGCTGAAATTGTGATGGAATTTATTTCCGTCACCGAGGGTGCAGAATATTCGATCGCCCCGCATTATCCCTACGGCAAGTGGTATTTTTATGAACAAATTTTAAAAGTACCTGTGTATGTGATTTTCCATCCCTATACAGGTGTATTAGAAGTTTATTACCTGATTGATGATGGATACCAAATTCAGAAACCTGATCAAAATCAGCGCTACTGGATCGAGAGTATCGGCTTGTTTTTGGGTATATGGACTGGCAAAAAAGCTGAACAACATGGTTTTTGGTTACGCTGGTGGGATCGCTCAGAAAATTTACTCCTCTGGGGGCGTGAACTAGTGGAGCAGCAGCGTCAACTTACTGAACAGGCTGAACAAAGGGCGAATAAATTAGCTGAGAAGTTGCGATCGATGGGATTACCCTCTGAACTTGATTGACATAGCGTTTTCCAGTCTAGTGAAGTACGAGTTTGTTTCCCCGCCGAAGGCGGGGAGACAAACTTCTGCGCCTCGCTTACTTGAAAAATGCTATATAGCCATAGTCAATTATGTTAGGAAGATGTCAAAGCTAAGCGCCATAAGTTGCGTAAAGCTCAGAAAGCGTTTAGTCGCCAGAAAAAAAGAGCTAACAATCGCCACAAAACAAGATTAAGGGTGGCTAAGGTTCACGCTGAAATTAGCGACAGATATACAAATGTACACATGACATAGGCTAAGATTTGAATTACAGCAATTTTTGTTCAAACCAGCTACCAATAAAAATATAAAACCCATTGCGGGGCTAAGTCCTGTGACCTTTTTTTGTGGTGAGATTGATCGATAACTGCTGTGTAGATATTTTGCGCTGTGACTACAACGTTTCAAAAGCGTTTATAAGGAAGTATGAGCAAACAAACTGAAGCATTAACAAAAGAGATTTCTACATTGACCGCAACCGCCAAAAAGTTATATTCCGAAGAAGTTCAAGCTGAACTTGCGGAATTACAATCGGATATTGATGTTCTTTTGCAACAATTGCAAAGCTTGAGCGGTCAGCGCCTGACCGCAGTAGGGAGTGTTCAGTAGTGGTTGCCGTCCAAAACTCCTCACACGTTCTTACACCTGATACGACCCTTCGAGACATCATTAAAACCATTCCTACAGAGTATTTTGCCAAAAATACTCTTAGAGCTTGGTTAGGGGTTTTATTTTCAGTAGCCGCCGCCACCCTTGGCTACGCTAGCATCGCTTTTGCGCCTTGGTACTTATTACCATTTGCTTGGATATTTACAGGTACAGCCCTCACAGGCTTCTTTGTGATTGGTCATGACTGTGGACATCGTTCGTTTTCTAACAAGATTTGGATTAACGATCTGGTCGGGCATATTGCCTTCTTGCCGTTGATTTTTCCTTTTCACGGTTGGCGTTTCAAGCACGATTATCATCATCTTCATACAAACAAAATGGGTGAAGATAATGCTTGGTATCCCTTCACTGTCGAACAGTACGAGCAAGGTAAGGGTTTAATTTCTAATGTTTATAGATTGATTCGCACCCGCTTTTGGTGGCTTGGTTCGATCCTGCATTGGGCTAACTTGCATTTTGACGCTAGCCTATATCCTGAGCGTCAACAGTCACAGGTTAAGTTTTCGTATCGCTTAGTAATTGTGTTTGCAGCGATCGTCTTCCCAGCCTTGATTGTCACCACTGGCTTATTTGGATTTATTAGCTATTTTGTAATGCCTTGGTTGGTTTATCACTTCTGGATGAGTACTTTTACCATCGTTCACCACACTATGCCAGATATCCAATTTAAAGATAAGGATAAATGGCACGCGGCGACCGATCAGCTTACAGGAACTGTACATTGCGACTATCCTGTATGGGTTGAATGGCTATGTCACGATATTAATGTACATATTCCTCACCATATTTCGACTGGTATTCCCTCATATAATTTACGCCTCGCGCATAAGTTCCTTGATGAAAATTGGGGAAAATATCTTTATAAGACCAAGTTTTCTTGGCAATTAATGAAATATATTGGCGATCGCTGTCATATATATGATGCTGAAAAATGTTATGTGCCTTTTTCTGAAGTTGATAAGCCTAAATCAGTCTAGATGAATCTCCTTAAGACAATAAAAAGCCTCGCAAAGCGAGGCTTTTTATTGTCTTGTTTGGCGCGAATAAATCATTTGCACAACTCGAATTGTTTCTAAAGTGTGATCACTAGCGCCATTAATTATCCCCCCCGATCGCCTAATACATTGCAACATGTCCACAACTTCTCTGGTGATTTCTTCGCCAATACAAATTAGAGGAATACCTGGGGGATAAGGACAGAGAGATTCAGCGCTAATTCTGCCGATCGCTTGCTCAAAAGGAATGCGATCGCTTTTGGCAAAATAGGCTTCACGAGGGGTAAGTCTAGCTTGATAATTGGTAATTCGTAATTCGTAATTCGTAATTAATTTTTCTTTTTTCTTTTCTCTTTTTTCCTTCCCCATCCGTTGGCATCCATAAATTAGGCGATTGATATCAGCTTGAGTGTTGCCAAGACTAAATATAAACACTAATTGACTGAGGGTTGCCATCTCAGCGACAACATCAAATTGAGAATGCAAATGCACATCGGCTTCAAAACCTGTAAGCCCGATCTGATCAACCATGATCGTTAAGCGACTGTTATCAAGAGTAGAAACTAAGTTTTGGTCAAAGGTTCGCAGATGGGGAATTTGTTGTAATTGCGATCGCGCTTGTTGGGCTAATCTCAGAGTCTCGGTTAATAGCTCTTTGCCATTGATCGCCATTTGCCGCCGCGCTACATCCAATGACACCATTAGCAAAAAATTTGGACTACTCGATCGCAAGATTTGTAAAGCCCGATCGATTTGTTCTGAGGCAATGCGATCGCCTTGTAAATGTAAAAGCGAAGACTGGGTGAGGCTACCCGCGACTTTGTGAGTGGATTGCACCACTAAATCAGCTCCTGCTTGCAAAGCCGACATCGGTAAATCAGGATGAAAGCCTAAATGCGCCCCGTGAGCAGCATCAACCAGTAAGGGAATGTTATGGGCATGGGCGATCGCTGCCATTTTTCGAATGTCGCCACAGACCCCAAAATAATTGGGACTGACCAATAGGACGGCTTTAGCATCGGGATATTGATGTAAAAATGATGTCAAAGTTTCAGGACTCACGCCCAAATCTAAATCATATTCGGGCAAATAATCAGTAGGTAAATAGATGGGAACTGCCCCAGTCAAGATCATTCCTGCGAATGCAGCTTTGTGACAATTACGGGCGATCAAGATTTTGTCACCTTCTTGACAGGTCGCCAATAACATCGCCTGTACGCCACAGGTAGAGCCGTTGGTTAAGAACCAAGCGCGATCGCTGCCATATGCTTCAGCAGCTAATTGCTCAGCTTCGGCAACAGGTTCTTCGAGATCGGGCATTTCAGGTAAATCGAGACGAAAAAATGTCTCGCCAATCAGATCGGCAAATTCTGGATCTATGCCTTGACCCCGCTTATGTCCGGGCATATAAAACGGCGCATGATCGATATCCAGATATCGCCGCGCCGCTTCTAATAATGGAACTGAATTTTGGTTCAAGATTTTGATTTAAAGACTATCCCAAATACTTCTCCAAGGCTGTTTCGACAATATCTTTCATCGAAATACCTTGATCTTCGACTGCTTTTTTGAGTAGATCAAATGACTTGGCGGAAAGAGTCACCCGATGGCGGATATCTCGGCGCTTGCCATTAGATTCCTCACCATCACTTGCTGGTATATAAGCATCCGCAAACTGACGTAAATCATCATTACCTTTGCGATCGCAAAAATCACCAAAACCTTCGCTCTCTGTGCGTTCATTTTTAAAATAAACAAATAGCGGCTCTAAACCTTTCTCCAGATTATTAATATGCAAACGCTGCACATAGGGCTGGGCGAGACGAGTTGAGGCAAAGTTGCCGCCGAGCCAAACTTGATATTCATCCAAGGCACTGCCGACAAAAGCCAGTTCGGCCATGTAAGGACGAGCGCAACCATTGGGGCAGCCTGTCATCCGCGTCACAAAAGTTTCCTTCTCTAAGCCTAACCGTACTAATAAAGTCCGAATTCTGGCTAATACGCTGGGTAAGGCTCGTTCTGACTCGGCGATCGCTAAGCCACAGGTCGGGAAAGCGGGGCAAGCCATCGAGTAACGCACTAGCGTATCAATTTTGTCTGGAGCTAGCACCCCACAGCGATCAAGAATCTGTTGAATCTCGTCTTTTTCATCGGCAGCGATCTCCGTAATCAGCAAATTGTGATTGGGAGTCAACACAAAATCATGGTGAAATTTTTCAACGATTTCGCGCAAAGCTGTCTTTAGTTGCAAATCCTCGCGATCGCTAACTCGACCATTCTCAATCGAAACACCCACAAAGTATTTACCATCGCCTTGTTCATGCCAGCCCAGATAATCCTGATAGGTGAAAGGTGGTAACTCACGAGCATCTGCAAGTTTGGTTGGATAATAATCTAGCAAAACTTGCTTAAATTTCTCCACGCCCCACTCATCCAAAATATGCTTAAAGCGCGAATGACGACGATTGTGGCGATCGCCATAGTCGCGTTGTACGGACACGATCGCCTTAATCGCGTCATAAATTTGAGAAACAGGCACAAACCCAATGCTGTCAGCCAGACGCACAATGGTCGAATCATTATTATGAGCGCGACCCAAGCCACCGCCAACATATAGATTAAAACCTTCTAGTTCGTGAGCCGCATTGGTAATCACCACCAACGACAAATCGTTAGTATATAAATCAACTGAATTATCGCCAGAAACGGCGATCGCAATTTTAAACTTACGCGGCAAATATTGAACACCATAGATCGGTTCAATGTTGCCAATATTTGTTTTAGCTTTACCCAGCCCTTCGCGATTCCTTGCCGCCGTCACTTCAGGATCTTCCGAAGCAGTCACCGCCACTTCACCATCCAACCAAATATCGTAATAAGCACCCGCTTGAGGAGCTAAAAAGTCAGCGATTTTGATCGCATATTCACGCGCAAAAACATACTCAGGTTTATTTTTAAAGGTCGCCGCAGGAGCCATCACATTACGGTTGATATCACCACAAGCGCCCACCGTCGATCCCATATTTTTAGTGATGTCGGCAATCACTGTCTTCAGATTTTCCTTGAGAATACCGTGAATCTGAAAACCTTGGCGAGTAGTGGCTCGCAACGTATGGTTGCCATATTTATCACAAAGTTTATCTAGAGCTAAATACAACTGCCAAGGGATGACTCCGCCTGGGCTACGCGTCCGCAACATCATGCTGTATTGCGGTTCTTCACCCTTTTCTTTGGCTTTGTCAAAATCACGATCTTTTTGTTGATAGGAACCATGAAACTTGAGGATCTGGATTCCATCCTGACTGAAAAACGGCTTACCATCATTTAGCTCAGTATTGATGGGACCTCGCAAGAAGTTACTTTTTTGCTTAAGGACTTCAACCTTTGATACTTTTCCAGTGTTCATCACAGTGTTGGTCATGGTTCAGCTATCGAAACTTAAATTTTATAATTCTATGCCCCACCATTATAAAGCTACGATCGCCAATTAAGCGAAATATTTGATTTCATAGATTTTAGTTTATTTTTCACTTTCCTTACTAAAGCCAGAATAAGATTCCATGCCATGTTCAGAGATATCTAGCCCTTTAAACTCTTCTTCTTCAGAAACCCGAATGCCACCTATGATCAAGGAAGTCGCGTACCAAGCTATAAAGCTAAAAACAACCGTGAACCCAGCAACAGCCATCAAGCCAACAAACTGATACCACAACTGCTCTGTCCCGCCGCCAAAGAACAAACCTAACTTCGGGGAAGACGGTGCGCCAAATGCCCCTGACTTACTAAATAGTCCAACTGCTAATGTCCCCCAACTGCCACAAACTAGGTGAACTGATATTGCACCCGCAGGATCGTCAATACGGATCTTGTCAAAGAAACCCACCGCAAATACCACAATGATGCCTGCGATCGCCCCAATAATAGCGGCGCTAGGAAGATCAACAAAGGCACAAGAACCAGTAATACTGACTAAACCAGCTAAAAAACCACTAATAATCATGGAAAGATCTGGCTTTTCCAAATAGAGCCAAGCCACAATTGTGGCGGCAATACCACCCGCAGCCGCAGCCATGTTAGTAGTGAGTACAATATGAGCAATTAGTTTGCCATTAGCATCCATAGTCGCCCCAGAGTTAAAGCCAAACCAACCTAACCAAAGGATTAAGCATCCTAAAGTCGCTAGCGCCATATTATGTCCAGGGATCGCTCTAATACGACCATCTTCAGTAATTCTGCCGAGGCGTGGTCCTAATATAGCCGCTCCAACCAATGCGCTCCAGCCCCCAACCGTATGCACAACTGTCGAGCCAGCAAAGTCGTAAAAGCCCATCTTGGCAATCCAACCACCGCCCCAAATCCAGTGTCCTGTAATTGAGTAGGAGCATCCAACTAGCAAAAAGCTAAAAATTAAAAATGCCATAAATTTAATTCGTTCCGCAACTGCTCCTGAAACGATCGTGGCGGCAGTTCCTGCAAATACTAGCTGAAACAAAAATTTTGCTTCCAATGGCACACTTGTCCAGTTGAGTGCTGAGAAATCTCCTTGATAAGCCGCCCCGATCGCAGGGCTATTATCTGCACCTGACAAGAAGAAGCCCTTTAAACCAATGAAACTATTGCCATAATCATTGCCATACATCAAGCCAAAGCCGATCGCCCAATACGCAATTGTGGCGATCGCAAATACAACCAAGTTTTTGCTAAGAATATTAACTGCATTTTTGCGCCGACAAAAGCCAGACTCCAGCATCGCAAAACCAGCATTCATAAAAAATACTAGAAATGACGCAATCACCACCCACACCGTATCTAAAGTTGCATCAAGAGCCACAACGCTTTTTTGGACATCATCAAGAGTCGGGGGAGGATTGGGCGCATCAGATTGGGCGATCGCGGCATAGACCCAAAAAACACAAATAATTGATGCTAAAGGCACACAAGCCGTCCAATTAACTAAACCTTTGATTCGCCTCCTTTGCTTTGACTTAGGGATACTCATCTTAAAATTTTCCTCGTTGTAATGTTTATTTTAAAACTTAGAAAGTGAAAAAGGGCGCAGAGCGCCCTTTTTTACCTTCTAAGTTTGTTTTTTAGTTAAAACGCATAATAGGCGATCGCTCTTTTAACCTTCAGAAGAACTTGAACTGACAAATACGCCCGAACCAAAGTCGCTACCATAACCCTCTTCACCATGAATGGGTAAATCGATACCTTGCTCTTCAATCGATTGAGGAACTCTCAAGTCCATAAATAGTTGTAATACTTTTAGAATTACAAATGTTGCGATACCAGCAAATACATAGGTAAAAGCAACACCCTCAAACTGTTTCCAAATCAAGATCGGATTGCCATCTAAAAGCCCAAGAGGAGCGTCTCCACCAAAGGCGACTTTAGTTGCAAATACGCCAGTTAGCATTGCGCCAACAGTTCCACCAACTCCATGAACAGAAAAGGTGTCGAGTGAATCATCAAACTTAAATTTCGCTCGTAAACTAACGGCAATGAAACAGCACACGGCTGTAATTGAACCGATCAAGATTGCCCCAATTGGGGTAACAAACCCAGCCGCAGGTGTAATACCCACTAGTCCCGCTAGAAATCCGCTCGCAATACCAACCGCAGTTGGCTTACCACGCAGTACCCACTCAACCAATAGCCATGTCAAGCCACCTGCCGAAGTTGAAACTGTCGTTGATACAATTGCAACTGCTGCAAGAGGTCCAGCAGCAAGAGCGCTACCTCCGTTGAATCCAAACCAGCCGAACCATAGTAGTCCAATTCCCAATAGGACATAAGGAACGTTGTGCGGAGTATGTGGTCTAGTTGCGAAGTCTTTACGAGATCCGACAACCAAAACCGCAACTACTGCGGCAACCCCAGAACTGATATGCACAACCGTACCGCCCGCAAAGTCTAAAGCTCCAAGCTCTTGCAAGAATCCACGCCCCCATACCATGTGAGCGAGAGGAGCGTAAACCAAGCTAGACCAAAGCAAAGTAAACCAGAAGTAAGCCTTAAAACTCATGCGCTCAACGATCGCCCCAGAAATAAGCGCAGGAGTAATAATCGCAAACATCATTTGATAGACCATGAACACCGCATGGGGAATCGTACCCGCGTAACCCACGGGGTCAGGAGCATCAAACTTAACTCCATTGAGAAAAGCCCAATCAAGTCCGCCAATAAATTTGCCGAGACCTGTCGCAAAGGCAGGTGCTTTGACCGATGCATCAACGTCAAAGGCTAGGCTATATCCCCACAAGACCCAAGTTACGCCGACAACAGCCATGAGCAGTAAGCTCATCATCATTGTGTTCAGTACATTATGGGTTCTCACCAAACCGCCATAAAAAAACGCTAACCCCGGAGTCATCAGCAACACTAGAGCCGCCGCAATCAACACAAATGCCGTATCGCCTGAATTAATTGGCGAAGCAGCAGGTGCAGGAGCTAGAAGTTTATCAAGTGCTTCTTTTTGCTCTTTAGTTAAAGTGACAACATCACCACCTGTTGCAGCCGATGTTGGTGCAGGAGAAGCGCTTGGCGAAGCGCTGGAGGTGGGACTAGCCGAAGTCGTAGCTGTAGGGCTAGCTGTTGCCGAAGGAGAAGTGGTGGCTTGCGCCCAAGTCTGACCTGTAAAAGGAAAACTCACTAACCACAAGACTAGCAACGCACTCAGTAAAAATTTTTTGATCACAAACTCAACCCTTTCACAAAGTTTTCTTGCTATTACAATAAGGCGACATGAGATCCATGAGCGTTGATCCAAAAACAAGCATTTTACTAATAAAACACTAAGAAATTATGACGCTCAGTCTCTCATTTTGATGGTTACCATAGAGAAGTTATTCAACAATGATTTCATCAATTTATATGCCATAAGTTTGTATTAGAAGTTACATTCGTAAATATGAAAGCTACAAAATATGGCGATCGCGATCGAATTTGATTTTTTGGGGAACAAAGACCCTAAGCCCTTTGTCTACTCTTGATAATCGTATTTCTAAGCGATAGCGATAAAAGACTGAAAACAAAAGGGGCGTAAAATCACCACTTTTGAAAATCTTAACCACACGCTCAAAAGCTCCTGTGCTAGAGTTGTGTTACTTTGAAAATTCGCATTTATTTATCGCATTCCTCACTCACATAACCTCTCAGGAAGTTGACATGGCAAAAGGCGGACTTGTACTTGGGACAACAGCAGCATTGGCGGCGGCTGTCGCAGTTGTTGGTTTTCAGCTAGCAAATCCTAGCATCGCCGCATTTCGAGATAGCCCCAAAGAAATCGTTGATGAAGCTTGGCAGCTTATTAATCGGGAATATGTCGATGGTGCTTTCAATAAAGTTGACTGGCGGCAAGTCAGACGGCAGTATGTTGAAAACCGTGATTATTCATCCAAAGCTGACGCTTATCGCTCAGTTCGAGAGATGTTAAAGCTGCTTGATGATCCATATACCCGTTTTATGGATCCTGAACAGTTTAAGAGTATGCAAATTGATACTTCGGGGGAACTAACGGGCGTTGGTATTCAGCTTGGCATGGATGATGCCACCAAATTATTGACCGTAGTTGCTCCAATTGAAGATTCGCCTGCATCTCGTGCGGGAGTTTTGACTAAGGATATTATTACTTCGATCGCTAATAAATCTACAGATGGCATGGATATTAATCAGGCTGTGGCTCTGATTAGGGGCCCTGCTGGCACAAAGGTTAAGTTGGGGATCAAGCGTGGCGATCGCCAGTTTGATCTTGAGCTAGAACGTGCCAAGATTGAGATTCATCCTGTTAAGGCTGAACTTCGCGATACTCCTATTGGCAAAGTCGGCTACATCAGCTTGCGTCAGTTTAACGCTAATGCGGCGAGTGATATGCGTAAGGCGATCCAAGACCACGTTAGCAAAGGTGCAGTTGGGTTTGTGATGGATTTGCGATCGAACCCTGGTGGGTTGCTATATTCCAGCGCTGAAATTGCGCGGATGTGGCTCGATAACGCCACGATTGTTTCGACGATCGATCGCAAGGGTGAAAACGAGCGCCTGACGGCTAATCGCCAATCTTTGACCAATAAACCGCTTGTGGTATTGGTTGATGGCGGTTCGGCTAGTGCTAGTGAAATTTTGTCTGGGGCGTTGCAAGACAACAAGCGAGCTGTGATAGTTGGCACTAAGACTTTTGGTAAAGGACTAGTGCAGTCGGTACATTCCTTGAGTGATGGCTCTGGCATGGCGGTGACGATCGCCAAGTACTACACTCCAAGCGGACGCGACATCAATCATCTAGGGATCATTCCCGATCGCGTAGTTGAGCTAAGTAAAAATGATGTCGAAAACCTCAGTAAAAATCGCGATTTAGTGGGGACATCTTCTGATCCTCAATTTGCTAAAGCGATCGACATTTTATCGAGTGAACTAAAAAGTGTAAGTTCACGCTAACACTCTTTCAAAGAGGCAATCCGAAACGAGCCTAAGTGTGTAGTGGCAATTCATGAATTGCCACTACACACTTAGGCTAGCTAATGAACCCCAAAGCAAAAAAGAGCGCTCTGCGCTCTTTTTTGCTTTGCTGGGTTTACTAATCAGGATGGCGGGTTAAGACCGCTTCCATCGTGCTTTCTAGATTTTGTCCAGCAATAATCCCACTGGTCAAAAGATAAACATTACTATCTCGACGATAAAGAGTCTGAAAGCCAGTTCTTAGTTTTTTGTCACCCATTACCCAATAGCGTTGCACAATTGAATCTGGTCCAATAATACCTTCGCCTTCAACTTTACCAAGATCGCTATGATCTAAGACGAAGGTAAATCGACGCTCATCTGAGTCAATGCGACCCTTATAAGCCATCGTTAATTCTTGGCGATCGCTATCAGCAAAAGTTAGCTTAGTAACCATCGTAAACCAAAAATTATCCTTTGACCAACCGACTAAAGTTCTGCCTTTGACCCCAACTGACATAGAGTCTCGCTCGATCCAGTTGCCTTCAAAAGTCCATTTCCCAGGTTGTACTAAAAAGGTATGAGACACAGTTTTTTATCGCTTGGTAGATTTATAGATTTCTCAGTTAATTATAAGATTACATCGCTTTGCACTTTATTTGAACAACCCCGATCGCAAAGCTACAACTGCGGCTTGGACGCGATCGTCTACAGATAACTTATTCATGATGCCGCGCACATGGGTTTTGATAGTGTTAGGGCTGAGATAAAGAGTTTTGGCAATTTCAGGATTGCTTTTGCCATCGACTATTAATTTTAGGACTTCTAATTCACGTTGTGATAAATGCGAAGTGTTTTCAGATTGGGTGGGTGGTTTGAGATGCTCCATGACTTTGCGGGCAATTTGGGGATCGAGGTAGGTCGCCCCATCCTTGGCGGCGGACAAGGCTGCTAAGAGGCTCTCGGTACTTGTGCCTTTGACACAATAGGCATCGGCTCCACTTGATAGCGCCGCAATAACTTCGGTGTCAGATGTGTGCGAGCTAAGCATCACGATATGAATGTTTGGAAAAGTAGTTTTGATTTTTTGAGTTGCCGAAATGCCATCTAGTCTTGGTAATCCAATATCCATCACGATGATGTCAGGGCTTAGTTCCTGCGCCATTTTTACACCGATATATCCATCTTCTGCAAGCCCAACTACCGTAATATTTGGTTGTTGCGAGAGTGATTGTTCTAAGCCAAGTTGAATGAGTGGATCATCTTCGACAATGAGAACTCTTAGTGATTTTGACACAGACATAATTGTAATTCGCCATTAATTTGATAAAAACCCAAACTCGCAACAACCCTACTCACTGATATTACCTCGCAAAGCCTTAACCTCACCGCGCTTAGTTTTATCATCGACACGTCTATTTTGAGCGCCGCGTGATGGTCTAGTTGGCTTACGCTTTGGCGGCAACACCGTCACACTTTGCACTAAAAGTTGCAACCGTTTGAGAGCCGCTTCCTTGTTTTGCTCTTGAGTACGGTGTTGTTGCGCCTTGATGATGATCACCCCATCTTTAGTAATCCGCCGATCGCTTAAATTTAATAGTCGTTCTTTGTAAATAGGCGATAAAGAAGACGCATTAATATCAAAACGTAAATGAATCGCCGTGGCGACTTTATTCACATTTTGCCCACCCGCACCCTGCGATCGGATGGCAGTAATACTAATTTCGGCGATCGCGATCGCCGTATGTTTGGTGATTTGGAGCATAGGATTATCTAAACCGCATCGATCAATCTATACAGTGCTATCTTATCGTGTTTCCACTCAAGAATTAGTGGTGCGGCGCTACCGCTGGGTCTTTGACGACGCGGCGCACATCGCC
>JANODY010000084.1:0-7154 GCA_031412945.1 Cyanobacteria bacterium SOY_65_metabat_81 | reverse complement strand
AGCAAAATCAAGAGGTGGGACATCGATTTTATTGCCGGCACCAGTATTACCAATACCAGTCAAGCGAAAATCTGTGAGGTTGACTGTTCCCCCATTGTTAAAAGAAGTATCAACCGCAAAAGAGTTAAAAGTTTCGGTACTTAAACTTCCCGCCGCAGCCCTAAAAGCAGCTTCATTTGTAAAAGTTGTAAACGAGAGGGCGTGAGCAGAACTAGAAAAGGCTAGAGTGCTGACTAGGAGAGCAGTTACCCCCCCCCCCATTTTTTGATTAGTCCGAAATTTTGGTTCAAAGTTTAATACCGTTAGTTGGCTTGCAAGCTAACTATAAACTGTCGTTCCATGATTTGTAAATGTCGCTATTCGGATCTCACCCCAAAAGCTAAAGACCTAGCATCGCGAGGTCTTTAGCTTTTACTCCATTAGTCGCGGCGATCGCGATAAATTGCATTAGAAGTACGATTTTGGGCGTTGGTCAATCGAGCTTTTTCTCTGCGATTGAGATCGCCATCGCTAAGATAAGCACGACGTTGAGCGGCAATTTTTGCCTCTCTTGCTTCCAAATTTCTCAACTCCTGTTGACTGATTGTGCCTTGTTGCACACCTTTATAAATGCGCTGTTGTTGATTGACTTGGCGATCGCGGATTGTACCTGCTGATGCTGAACTAGGATTGAGAATAATAAAGCTGCTAAGGAGCGAAGTAACAGCTAGAGCCGACAAAATCAGGTTTTTCATGACGGAGCCTTTAACTAAAATTTTTAAATTAAGTGCTTAACGACTTACGACGATTTAGACATTCACCTGTGGTCAAAAGGTTCAATGCGATCATGAATTAGCCCAAAACGTCGCCTCCATGCATATAGGTTTTAGATTAAAATGGAACAACTCTAAGATTTTCTGTACATTCTCAAAGCTAATGCAGTCAAGTACAACCAATTTACCCGAAGCGATCGATCGCATTGTCCAACGATTTCAACGCCTCTCCGATCCCAAGCAACGTTACGAGCAGTTGATTTTATACGGAAAGAAACTCGCCACATTTCCTGAGACACTCAAAACGCCTGAAAACAAAGTACAGGGATGTGTCTCGCAGGTATTTGTGGTCGCAGAACTAGATGACAATGAGCGCGTTGTGTTTGCTGGCGACTCTGATGCATTTATTAGCAAAGGCTTTTTGGGCTTACTTGTTAGTTGTATGAATGGCTTGACCCAAAAAGAGATTGAACTGCTCACCCCTGATTTTATTAAAGACACAGGCTTAGTGGCAAGTCTCACGCCTTCGCGTGCCAACGGATTTTATAACGTGTTCAAGAAAATGCAACAACAGGCGATCGCCATCGAATTACCCAGTGTTCGCTAACAAAACATAAAAAAGCCTCGCGATGCGAGGCTTTTTTATTAGACCGTTGTGAGAATGGGGCTAGTCGTGGACACCATCGCCGCCAAAACTTGACTTGGGGAAATGCTGAAGGGTAATCGATGAATATCAGAATTTGGCTGACAGGCGATCGCCGCCATATGCTCTAATTCGGCAAGGGTGACTTGACTTAAACCGAGATCGGCGAGACAAGTCGGTAAGCCGATCTCTTGATAAAACTTGAGCAGTTGATGGCGTGAAGATGCAGCCAGTTGATTGCCTTGAGATTCTTCTAGACGTAGCTGAACCAAAATGCCATAGGCAACTTTTTCGCCATGCAGGGTGTGGTGAGCTTGAGGTAAATGCGTCAGCGCATTGTGAATTGCATGGGCGGCGACAGTGCGACAACTTGCCCCGCCGATACCACCGATCGCCCCTGCAAGACAGACCGTGGCATCGACGACTTCACGCCACACTGGGCTGTTAGGATTGGCGATCGCCTCAGCCGACTTTTGGAATAAGATATCGCGGAGAATTCTTGCTTCTTGGACGGCGGCGATCACCATAGTTTTTTCGCTGCTGCCACTGCTGACTGATGATTCATACCATTTGGCGATCGCGTCACCAATGCCTGAAACGAGTGTGCGCTTAGGTGCAGTGGCGATGAGGTCATAATCGACCAGCATCATCTCAGGACAGCGATCGAGGGTGACATCATAGTCAAACGCGCCATTAGCATCATAGACATTACTTAAGGCTGTCCAGCCCGCACAGGTTGCACCCGTGGTGGGGACGGTGGCGATCGGTAATTGCGACTGATGGGCGACCAGTTTGGCAATATCTAAAACTTTGCCGCCGCCAATACCCACGATCGCATCAGGCTTTTCTTGCTGTATGACTTGTCGCAGCATTGCCAAATTTTGATCGGTGCAATCGGCGATCGCAGGTGCATGAATAATTTCTAGATTGATATTGTTATCGATATTGCTCAAATAACTTGATGTGATTTGACTTGCCGTCTGTCCCGCAATTACTAGAACCTTAGAGCCATAGCGCGATAAAAGCCGTGGGAGTTGCGATAAAATCCCCTGTCCCCGTAATAGTTGGGCGGGTGCGATCGCTAAGATCGGTAGTACTTCCACCACAAATGTGTCTGACATTATTGTTTAAGACATGATAAACATATCTTAACATTCTATCTCTTTGCCTTTAAATCTGCCAAGCCTACCGAAGCATGAAAAAATCAGTCAATGTAAAAAAGCTGTATATTTAAAATAATTAACCATCCTGTGCGCTAAGCTCATGCCTGAACCTATCTGGTCATACGTCACTCCCGGTATTCCTGACGAATTATTCGATCGCTTGCCAGGTATTCCCATGAGCAAGTGTGAGACGCGTCTGTTAATTCTTGGGCAGTTGCGGCTCAAAGCCGATTCGGTACTGTGGGATATTGGCGCAGGTACAGGCACAATCCCTGTCGAAACAGGGCTGCTATGCCCTAAAGGTAAAATTGTGGCGATCGAGCGAGATGAAGATGTGGCGGGGCTGATTGCCAAAAACTGCCAAAAATTTGGGGTGAGTAATGTCGAAATTAAAATTGGCAGTGCGCCAGAATGTCTGACTAGCTTAATTGCCGAACCCGATCGTATTTGTATCGAAGGTGGGCGATCGGTGTCTGAGATTTTAGAATATTGCTGGGGACGATTGCAGATTGGTGGCAGGGCGATCGCCACGACCAATAGTCTTGAAGGTTTGTATGCAATTTCAGAAAGTTTTGCGAAACTGCAATCTCGAAGTGTGGAGGTTGTCCAGTCCTCAGTTAATCGCCTAGAAACTCGCGGCAATCGTCAAGTATTCGCCGCCGTTAGTCCCATGTTTATCATTAGTGGCGAAAAAATATAAATTTAAAAGGGCGCAAAGCGCCCTTTTGGATTTAAGAAATCTCGCGGATTTGGGATTTTCCGTCTTTAAATTCACCAACCAAAATTAGATCGGCAACGCCAACAAATAGACCATTCTCGACTACACCGGGGATGTTGTTCAAGGTTTTTTCAAATTCAGCAGCATCGGCGATCGCCTCGAAAGTGACATCTATTACCATGTTGCCCTGATCAGTAATTACGGGACCATCTTTTTTGACCCCCATTCGCAGGTCAGTCTTACCGCCCAACTTTTCGAGCGCTCTAGTCACAGGCGCAACTGCCATCGGCAATACTTCGATCGGCACGGGGAAAGTCGAACCTAATTTGTCGGCTAGTTTCGATTCATCAACTACCACGATGAACAACTCCGCCAGTGAGTCAATCACCTTTTCGCGGGTATGCGCCGCGCCACCACCTTTGATCAAGGTTTTATGAGGATCAACTTCGTCCGCGCCATCGATCGCCACATCAACGCGATCGACATCATCAAGACTACGGATGGGAATGCCATATTTTTTGCCCAATACTGATGCTTGGAACGAAGTTGGGATACCGACAATATCGGTTAGTTCGCCCGCAGCAATGCGACGACCCAATTCTTCGATCGCAAAGGCAGTAGTCGAGCCAGTACCTAGACCAACCACCATGCCCGACTTAACTCGTTGTGCCGCCGCAATACCAACTTCTTTTTTTAACTGTTTAATGTCTTCAGCAGAAATACTCATTTATTAAATTCAAATCAGCACTTTTAATCCTATCGCACCATGCGAGACAGTGATACATCGCTTTAAGCTGACATCAAACCCAAAAAGTAAAAAGCGGCACAATAGTTTTGACTTAAAAATAGGGGGGTGAGATAAAGCCTCGCACCCCTGTTTTTAGATACGGATAATTGTGTTGTATGATACAAATAGTTTAAAAAATTTTATAAAAACAGTTACGCCTTATAGCGGATAACCTGTCTGCTGTTATTTGAGTTACAAATAGTAGAGGGGAGTTGTAAATTACTACCAATCACCAAGTTTTAGCAAAATTATTGTTTGACGTTTTAATAAATCAAATTAATAAATCAAATTTTTCAGTTAAATAAAGTATTGCAATTTTTATGAAAAGGCTGACTTATATTAGTAATTTCTCGCGATCGCTTACCAAAAGAGATATTGAAGACATTGGCAAAATTTCTCAGACCAATAATTCTAGAGAAGGAATTACGGGGGTTTTGCTAAGTTGTAATGGAATTTTCTTTCAGATCTTGGAAGGAGAAGAAGAAAACATTGATAGTGTTTATGAAAAGATCTTAAAAGACGATCGCCACCATCAAATTTTATGCCTCAAATCTGAACTTAATGTGCCTGAGCGTCGTTTTCCAGAATGGTCGATGGAAGTGATTTTTCTGGATGAAAATAATGATATTTTGTTGCAACCGATTAAGATTTTGTTGCAAACTTTGGGCGAATCACAAACAATCTTGGCGAGCTATACTCAATCAGGCGTGTTAGAAGCGATCGCCAATGGCATTAATCCCCTCACGCTTATACCGCGCTATACCGAAAAAATCATCTTTTTTGCGGATATTATTAGCTTTACCAGTATCACCGAAAAACTACAAGTGACAGAAGTAGTTAATTTGCTCAATCAGTTTTTTACAATCTGCACCAAAGCGATCGCCGCAAGAGGTGGAGAAGTTACTAAATTTATTGGTGACTGTGTAATGGCTTATTTTGACGGCGATCAGGCTGATCAAGCTTTACAAGCCAGCTTAGATATTCTGGCTGAGCTAGAAATTTTACGCAGTCAAGCCCCCATCGACAGTCCATTGCGCGTTCTCTATATTGGGATTGGGCTATCTAAAGGCATAGTTTTGGAAGGAAATATTGGTTCTCAAACCAAAAAAGAATATACGGTCATTGGTGATGCGGTTAATGTCGCCTCAAGAATTGAATCTCTGACTCGACAGTTAAACCGATTTCTAGTATTCTCGGCGGCTGTCCGTGCAGGATTAAGCGATCGCTGGAAACCTGTTAGACTCGGCGATTTTCATGCCAAAGGAAGAGATGCGATCGTGGAAGTTTATTCAATTGATGATATTTTAACCTTCCAAAAATCAGATTTTAGCAAGCTCAAGCAAGAAATCAAGCAACATTTAGAACTAATTAGTTGTCAATAGAACCGAAGAAAAGCTGAGGCGCTGTAGCCAGTCTCAAAATGCTGTACGATCGCGGATAGCGATGCCAGAGCGATCAACATAAACTAATGATGTCATCAAACCTTTTAGATAACCGCTATCGCGTCACCAGCGTCTTAGGCAGTGGCGGCTTTGGGGAAACCTATCTGGCTGAAGACACCAAAATGCCCTCTAATCGCCGTTGTGTGATCAAGCAACTCAAGCCCGTTGCTGACAATCCCCAAATGTATGAATTATTGCAACAGAGATTTCATCGTGAGGCGGCGGTACTCGAAACATTGGGAGAAGAAAGTCGCTACATTCCCCAACTCTATGCTAATTTTACAGAAAATGGCTTATTCTATTTAGTCCAAGAATGGATTGATGGCTTAACTCTAGCCGAAGAAATAGAACGTAATGGCAAATGGAATGAAGATGCGGTCACAAAATTAATGATCAGCATTCTCCACATTCTCATTTATGTTCACGATCGCGGTATTATTCATCGAGACATTAAGCCTGACAATATTATTTTACGCGGTGGCGAGCCTGTCCTCATTGACTTTGGGGCAGTTAAAGAAACTCTGAACGTTATTACAATTCCTAATTCTTCTCAACAAGCGCATTCGATCGTGATTGGCACACCGGGGTTTATGGCTTCAGAACAAGCCGCAGGACGACCTTTTTTTGCTAGCGATCTCTATAGCCTTGCCCTAACTGCTATCTTTGCCCTCACAGGTCAATATCCGCAACAGCTAGGCACTGACCCACAAACAGGGGAAGTTGTCTGGCAGCCTCATGTCATCGGAATTGGTAATAGTTTGCAAGCTATATTTGTGAAAGTTTTACAATTTGATCCACGCGATCGCTATAGTTCGGCGCGAGAAATGCTCGAAGCGTTACAACCAAGTCAACTATCAAACCAAGCTAGTTCTAGAAAATCAGTTCCCATCTCCCCGCGTATGTCAAATATGCAGACTGTCGCGGTAACGCCTAGAGGATATAGCGCACCTGTAAATCAAAACCAAAATGAATCTGCCTATGTTTACCAATCACAGCAAGATCCTAAGAAAAAAATATTAGCAAAATTATTCGCCACGATGATTGCTGGCAGTGCGATCGGAGCCGCGATCGCCCTAGGTGTCATCGTCTCTCAAAATGGCGGCATCGTTGCCCTCTGGAACAAAATTTCTCCCTTTAATCAACCTGTCACTAAAGTTCCATTCTATTTTCTTGCCGACTCTGCTTACAAAGATCTAGAGTCCGCTAATCTCAGGGTTGAGAAGCTCAAAAATCAAGGCTATAAAGATGCAGGAGCTTTCTGGATACCCGACTATCCCAATCTTGGTGAAAGTAAATATTACCAAGTATACACTGAGAAATTTAAGGATAAAGATGAAGATAAAGATAGCTGTATTATCAAACTGCAAATACATCGAACCTATATTGATGATGCCTATTGCGCTCTAGCTAGCCCTGACCTAAAGTCTCCAGTCCAAAGAGTGGTTGGCAGTGAATTGCCATCGCCTACGCTCTCACCAACTCCAACAGCTACCCCCACCACATCTACGCCAAAAGCCACACCAACAGTCACGCCCACACCTACGCCAACAGTCACACCTACACCTGCTAAGCTTGCTCCCGATCAAGCAGTTCGAGATTATTACAGCATGATCAACGATCGCCAGTTTCAGAATGCATGGCAAGATCTC
>JANODY010000083.1:0-157822 GCA_031412945.1 Cyanobacteria bacterium SOY_65_metabat_81 | reverse complement strand
GCAATGGATCTAAGCCCCCTAAATCCCCCAATTCTGGGGGACTTTGAAAGAATTTTATTTTCTTGTTCCCCCAGAATTGGGGGCTAGGGGGCGATTAATTGTTGACTTGACTGGGTTTTATGACTTGTGTGTACACGGTAGGCTTTTGGCGGGGACTTGGCAAAAGCGACTCTATTGTTTAGAGAAATCGTGAAATTTGAATTTGCGCCCAAAAATTTTGTAATCGATCGCCAATACTGGCGATCGGAAATGTTGGTTGTGCTTTCCATTTATTTAACAACACATGTCCCATAGGCGTGAGCCGAAAACTGTCGGTGATGCCTTGTCCATCAACTTCGCGGCGCAGCACTCCAACTTGGATTAGCCATAACAACGAATTTTCAGTAATGATTAAATTGGTAGGGCTAGTCAAATATTGATTTTTAAAGCCTTCATTCCCCGCGATCGCCCGTAGGGTTACGCCTTGATTTGCCATGTCAGCAAACAATTTCACTGTAAAGTACGCGCAGCGCAGAGCTATTTCTGCTCTCTGCAATATTTGCGGTTCATACTCAGTAAAGTCTTTACTTTTTTGAGTTGCTGTCTGGCTCGAAGTTTCAATTGACATCGCGATTTTCAATGATTTAAAGTTCAATAGTTGATGGTAAAAGGTTTAGTAGCAAAACTATACCTCTTACCATCCTCACGAAAAGACTCAAGCGATGAGCCGAGTCTAGATTAAGTATATTTTTTCGGCTCTTTCTTTTCCTTCTTTTCAGAAGCATCTTTCTTGGGCTTTTTAGACTCTTTGTTACTCTTTTGTTCTTTCGACATTATCTTTCTCCCATAAATATTAAGAGATGGTATAGGCAGCATAAAGTGCCATTTGTGATAACCATTCTAACTTAATCTCAAATAATCTGTAAACTTTCTCTCTTAGAGCCGTGTTTTACCTAAGCAATCCCATAGGGTGAAGTGTAATTTAGGGCGATCGCTTTATATTGAAAATCATAGGCATCTAGCTATTGATACTTATGATCCTTAACATGAAGCGATCGCTATGATGACTATTGAAAATATAAAGACTCATCACTCCGCCACAACTAATATTCTCGCGATGGGAATGGCTCTAAAAAAGATGTATGAGATGGGGCGCAAGGATTTTGATTCAGAAAGTTTTGCTGGACTTAAGCTATCTTGCTGTAAATTAACAGCTATTAGTTTGAGATGTGCCGATTTGAGTGGGGCTGATCTTGACCTAACCGATTTAAGTGGGGCTGACCTGCGAAAGGCAAATTTTGAGCAAGCCACTTTAAGTTTTGCGAATTTAAAGGGCGCTGATTTGAGTGATGCGAATTTGAAGGAAGTAAATTTTGGAGGAGCCGATCTGACGGGAGCGAACTTAAAGGGGGCAATTCTGCAAAGTGCTAATTTACGCGGCGCAAACTTGAGTAAGGCTTGTCTTGAGTTTGCCGATCTTCAAGGTGCTGATCTGACTGGGGCGAATTGTTTTGGGTGCGATCTAACTAAGACCAATCTTAAAAATGCCGATCTAAGCGATGTAAATTTTTATGATGTTCGCGATATTTTTTAATAAAACAATAATTTCCGTGAAATCGTGGCTATGACCACGGTGGCACATACGACTAAAAACTGACCAAACAAAACTTGGATAGAATATTGCCAAACTGAAGTTTGAATAGCGCTAAAGTTGGGGATTTGGGTGGCGATCAGGTAGGTGATACCAACAAGATGAATAGTGAATAATCCGCCAAAACAACTAATTGCCATGCGTCCTAGACTTGGCGGTTTCAAGAAAGCCAAAAATCCACACAGCCAACCCGCAGGAATAAATCCAAGCAGGTATCCAAAAGTGGGCGATCGGAGATAATTCAACCCACCGCCTTGATAGAATACGCCAAATCCGCTTAAACCGAGAATAATATAGGCAATTTGGGATAAAATCGCGGCATTACGTCCACCGAGGCAACCCGTAAGCAAAACGGCTCCGATCTGCATGGTGACGCTGATTGATTCGATCGCAATATTATTTCCCTGCCCTGTGAGGGATGGTAAGAGCATGGAGGGTTGAATGAATGTGCTAGCGATTGTTAGCAGCAGTCCAGACAAAGCCCACATTAGCTGTAATGGTCTTGGCACAAGTATCTCAGTGAAGAGTTAAATAAAATAGAATAATTACTTTGCAATTATTCTGCAAAATATGAAGATTAAAATCGTACATGAATTGTGGTTGTTCTCAACAATTAATCTGGCACTCTGCACAAGTTAAAGGCGGCGCGATGCGTTTATTCTAATTTTTTTGTCCAAAGGCAACGATCGCATTTTGTCCACCGAAACCGAAACTGAAGTTTAGGGCATATTTGAGATCGGGCGATCGTTCAACTTGTTGGATCATCCGCAAATTAAAGTCTGGGGTTTGCATACCCACACAGGGCGGCAAAAGGCGATCGCGTAAAGCCAAAAGACAAAAGGCAGCTTCGATCATTCCTGTTGCACCTAAAGCATGTCCCGTCGCGCCTTTGGTAGCACTAACCGCACTGGCAGGGAAAAATTGGCTGATTAAAGTCGCCTCGCGAACATCATTCATTTGGGTAGCCGTGCCATGAGCATTGATATAACCCACATCGGCGGCGCTAATTTGCGATCGCTCTAGACAATCTTTAATGGCGATCGCCGCACTTTGGTGGTCAGGATTAGGACTGGTGGCGTGATAGGCATCATTGGTAATTCCCCAACCTAAGACGCGGCCATAAATATGGCGACCGCGCCGCCTTGCCGACTCTAACGATTCTAGGACTAGCGCCGCCGCCCCTTCTCCCAATGCAAAACCTTCACGTTCATGGCTAAAAGGATGTACCCCAGTTTGAGCGAGTACCCCGATTTTCTGAAATCCTGCGATCGTGAGCGGGGTGATCGCGGCATCGGTAGCACCTGCGATCGCCAGATCACATTGTCCAGACCGAATCAGTTCACAAGCTTGGGCGATCGCCCAATTAGCCGTTGCACAGGCTGCCATCGGCGCGAAAACTGGGGCTTGGGTCTGTAACAAACTTGCTATCTGTGCAGATAGATTTGCTGGTTGACATTGCCACCAGTGATTTTGCCAGTAGTTTTGATTTATGAAATTATGATTATTTTCATAAATATTATCGAGAAGTAATTCTATCTCGCGCTGATTACTGCGACTAGAACCAATGACGACTCCACAGTTAGTTAATGGAACTTCTAAACCTGCATCCGCGATCGCTTCTAAAACCACTTTTTGTAAAAAATATTGCGCTCTAAATGGCAAATTTTCTATCTCATTAATTCGAGCTGCCAAAATTTGAAATTGATGATCAAATTTAATTCCTGAACTTCCTTGCAATAGTCGTTGCCAAGTATGTTCGCGATCGCTAGCGATCGCTGTAATCATGCCAATTCCCGTCACAACAACAGTCGTTTTATCTCTATCCCAAGATTTCATCTACGGCAATACGGATATCTGAAAAAGAGGAAATCGATAAAATTTGTCCACGATCATATTTTTGAATATCTTGATAGCCTGTGGCTGTCGGATTTCGATAAACTTCGATGCAAGCGTTATTAATATCAACTAACCAGACTTCGATAATCCCATCTTCAGCATAAAGCGGGATTTTTAATTCGCGATCGCTATTAATAGTGCTATCCGCAACTTCGATTAATAGCAATACATCGCTAGGATGTGGATGCCCCGATCTGTAGAAATCGTCTTTATACCTTAAGAGCATCACATCAGGTTCAGGTTCAGAAGAATCGTCTAAAGACAAGGGGTTTTGAACACGAATTATGACCTTCCCACCTAGTTTATGAGCCAATATGTAATTACAGACATCCACACAAGCCGCGTGTCTTCTACCAATTGGTGACATTTTGATGATTTCTCCTCTAATTAGTTCCACTCGCTCACCATTAGCAAATAGTCCTGCATCGAACATTTGATAATATTCTTTGACGGTGAAGAGTCGCTTAAGTAGTAATGTAGCTGGCATATATTTGCCTCCGTGGAATTGGTTTTATTTTAGCGCGAAATCTTGATTAAAAAACGCTATAGCGATCGCCATTAAAGTTATGGCAACCAGCGCGGAACTGTGCCGAATATTGGTAATACTTCGGGCTGAGGTAAGTTACTGCTCTGATTATTATTTTGAGGACTATTAGTAGACAACATAATTAATTGAGTTGGTACTTGTGGTGTGCGCGGATTTCTGGAAGCCTTAGCGGAATCTTCTATTATATTTGGAGAATTAGAAGATTCATTAGAGCTAGGTATAGCAGAATTTAAAAGAATTGACTGCCCATCTGGAGAAATTTTAAATTGAATTTCTCGTTGAGATGGAAGTTCTAAAATTCGACGTAATTGAGCCGATTCAAGATCGATCGCGGCTAGATATGGCTTTTCACGAAAGATATTTTTGGCAGTATCCTGCTCGACATCGGTGAGTAAACAATAAAGAGTTTTTTCTTGCGGATCGAATTGAGCGCCAAGAATAGAGCCATTGATTTTTGTCAGTTCTTTTTGTAAACCTTGATTGTTGACTAGATATAGCGATCGCGTATAGTCTTTGTTAAATTTAATTGTCGCCGCCTGTGTGCCGCTTCTCCCAAAACTTAGCACCGTGCCGAATCTTGGCAAAAAGTCCAACGGAACGGCTTGAGGTTCGAGGGGTAAAATAGCAACGCCTTCACCTTGGGCGATCGCCACCGATGCGCTATCGGGCGTGAACATAAAATCCCCACCCGGTTGATTTTCTAGCGCTTTGGCTGGCTCTGTGCCTTTGATCAGCCAAAGTCCATAGCGTCCAACTTGCTTGCGACTGAGGCGCTGTACCAAGACGTTGTTACCATCGGGAGAGAGGTCAAACTTAAAGTTTTGATAGTCGTTACTATCGAGTATCAACTTGAGTTCGGGTGGATTAGCCGATAACCGATCTTCGCGATCGATACTAGTGTTGACTGTATATATTTTTTGGTCAAGTAAGCTCTGCCCTGCCGATTCGATCGCCCCGAATAGAATTTTTTGGCGATCGGGATAAATCCGAAAGTCTAAAACGATCTGATTGGCAGGCGTTAAAACTTTCTTCTCTTTTGATAGCAAGTCATAAAGCACCAGCCGCCCCTTTTCTTCTTCTTGAGAACCAATGTAAGCGAACCTTAAACTAGGTGTTGTAAAGTTGCCCGTAAACGGATCGATCGCCGCTTTTTTGCCAGACTCACTAGCAAAGCGATCGAGGGCATTTTCTAGCTTCACGGTGTAAGATTTGCCATAGGTCGCAGGCGCTAGTGGAGTGTAAGACATCCGCCGTGATGACCAACTGATTTTCCCTGCTAAGGGCGGCTCAAATCGAAGATTCTGTTCGACACTTTCGCGATTCATCGGGCGATTAAAGCTCAACGAGAAAGATGTTTCGGACGCACTAACTTTTTGTCCTTGCCAGCTAAATTCCCTCACCTGCGGGGCAGTGCGATCGCCGATCCACAACAACATGGCGATCGCCACACTTAGCAGTAACGCTAAGCCAATAGCATAGCGATCGATTGGTTGAGAGAGCCATTTAAAACGATTACTTAGTTGCATATCAGATTACTTTCACCTCAATATAGACATATAGCGCTTTGCGTTTTACTTAAAATCAAATAATTTTGCCACATGATTTTTTGCACTAGGGCGATCGCTACTCCCAAAAATTAACAGTTAGCATTGCGTTGATATCGCGCCCGAATTGCCATGTATCAGGAAATTGGTACTGTGCATAGTCGTCTCTAACTGTATCTAGTGCAAGCTCCCAAGCATCGTCAAGCAGTTCATCCCAAACAGATTTTAGGCTAGGGGTTTTCCTTAGCGCTTGAGTTAAACGTCTGCGTTGCTCTCTGATGGTGCGTTCCCAGCCGTTAAATTCTTGAGGCATACCGATATAAATCCGCTTGAGTAAATGCGCTAGCAAAGCTTCTAAACGGCTTGCTAACTCCTTTTTTTCAGATCGTCCCAAAGATTCAATTTCCTCGATTAAGTTTTCAAAGTCCACATAGGCAAAATCCCTAGCTTTTAGTTTTGCTATGGTGTCTTGAGTCCATAGCAAAAAATCAGATTCATATAAGGATTTACGAGTGATTGCTTGAGTCATTTATTTTTCTCCTTTTTGCTATTGGTGCGATCGCCTCACGCTTGGCATCCTCAACAGTTTGTTTAAATTGTTCAAAATATGAATAGGGCTAAGCAAGTCCTACCATTTAATGTAAACTTTTTAAAGCAAACGTAAAAGATTAATTAAGTTCGATACGAGAAGCAAACATTATGCAAGTTG
Organism: Cyanobacteria bacterium SOY_65_metabat_81; assembly: GCA_031412945.1. Lineage (GTDB taxonomy): Bacteria > Cyanobacteriota > Cyanobacteriia > Pseudanabaenales > Pseudanabaenaceae > Pseudanabaena. The sequence continues at coordinate 151,496 of JANODY010000083.1, read as the reverse complement.
GTCAAAGAGTTCGGGTTCGTAGTTTTAAAGATGGCAGTGGCAAAGCGATCGCCAGCAAAATTGGTGAAGTTGGCGTGGTCAAAGAAGAAAAAATTCTTGATGGTGGCAAATGGGGCTATATCGTCAAGTTCCCTGATAGCACCAAAAGTTGGTTTTTTGCGGATGAGCTAGAATCTGTAGCCTAAATAAATTATCCGATTTTATAGGGTTGTGTCGCAATCCCATAAAATCGGATTTGTAGTTAGTATTTTTAATTTATGGCAGATATTAACCGTCAAGATATCATCCGCAGCATGATGGCGGAGGTTGATGGACTAAGCTATAGCATGGCTTCGGCAAGTCTTGAAGCGGTTATTAATTGCGTCACCCAATCTCTAGCCAATCATCAATCGATTGTGTTGAGTGATTTTGGCAAATTTGGGATACGCCATCGTCGCGCTCGCTTGGGGAGTCATCCGCGCACGCATCAACCAATTACCATCCCCGAAGTTGTTGTTCCCCATTTCACCCCCAGTCCTCATCTAAAAAAACTGGTACAAAAGCCTAATGAGAAAAATCAATGAGCCTAATTCTGACGTTTCTCGGTAAAGGTGGCGTTGGCAAGACGACAACCGCGATCGCCGTTGCTCGTGCTTTGGCAGCCCAAAACAAACAAGTTTTATTGATTGGTCAACAAGCAGGTGATAGTCTGAGTATGAGACTCAGCGCCGAACTGACTAGCGAACCGCAATTAGTTGCCCCCAATTTTACGGCTGTGCATTTGCAGTCAACTCTTCTGCTCGAAAGATATTGGGACAGGATGAAGGGGTTGGAAAACCAATATCTGCGAACGCCTTTTTTTAAAGAGGTTTATGGTCAAGAGCTAGGCATTTTACCCGGCATGGATGCGGCGCTGGGATTGAGCTTTTTGCGCGAGCGGGATGCTGAAGGTAAGTATGACGTAATTATTTATGATGGCGTTGGCGATCTCGAAACTTTACGAATGCTAGGAATGCCTGAAATTTTGGGCTGGTATTTACGCCGCTTCAGACAAGTATTGACAGGTTCGGCGATCGGACAGGCGATCTCGCCTTTTGTGGAGCCAATTCTAAGAAGTATTCTCCAAGTTTCTAGCACCGATGATATTTCGCAACAGGCGGGGGAGATGTCATCGGTATTAACTCGCGGTCAAAAAGCAGTCAACGATCCGAGTCGAGTAGCGGCGTATTTGGTCACGACTGACGATCCCTATGCGATCGCCACAGCCAAATATTTGTGGGGTAGCGCTCAACAGGTTGGCTTAACGATTGGGGGTGTATTTGCCAGAGGGCTGATTGCTGAAACAGATTTTGCGCCGCTCAACCTTTGTGAGATTCCCGATCAAGTTACGACCTTAGCTATTCCCGATCGCCTAAATGCTGATCATGCACCAAAGCCGATTGCGATCGATATAGCCACCAAGCAAGTCAGGCTATTTCTGCCGACTTTTAATAAAAAACAAGTCAAACTAATTCAACTAGGGCCCGAAGTCACCATCGAAGCAGGCGATCAGCGCCGTAATATTTTCTTGCCATCAGAACTAGCTGGCAAACAAGCCACGGGTGCAAAATTTCAAGATTCTTATTTAATTATTTCCTTCGGCTAAGATTTATATAACTTACCTTATGCAGTCTTGAAACGTACACACAAGTTCTTCTGTCTACGTTTCAAAGCTGCGATCCCCCTCAATCCCCATTAAAAAGGGGGAAGAATTTGATTCTCCCCCCTTTTTAATGGGGGCTGGGGGGATCATTAGCAACTAGCGCTAACAATAACTTGTGTATACACAGTAGTCTTATGTTGCCTTCGCTACGGAATTAAAGTTGCTTTTGAAGTCAGATCGAAATCAGATTAAAATTGCCAGAAAGTCCAACACCTGTCTAATACCCTATGCCTAGCTTACCAAGCACGATTTATCCCATTGGCGCTTATAACCTTTATGGTTTAGTGTGGCAAACCGATGCAAATACCGATCATGGCAATCCTTACGCGATCTGTGTCGATGCCTATCAAGGGCATTTGCTCAAAATCGATCCATTTTCTGAAGGCGCAACTGTCCTCAATAATTTCACCGCCGCGCAATTTCGCGATGCGACAGGTTTAGCGATCGCAGGAGAGACACTTTGGATTACCAAAGATAACGGCATCTATTACTGCAATATGGTGGATTTTGACTTACAGCCCTTTATGGAGCTACCCAATCGAATTGATGGCATCGCGGTATCAGACGGTGGCGTATATGTAAGCTCTAGTGAAGTTGGCAAAATTTTTGTGTTTGGACGCGCCACCCGCACTTTGTTACGGATCATGGATGCCCCAGGTGCAGGATTTGAAGGACTGACCTTAGTTGGTGAAGAGTTATGGGTAAGCGATCGCACTGAAGAGACAATTTATCGACTCAATGCCAAAACGGGCGAAATTATCCATCGCGGATTGACTCCGTTTCCTAATCCCACGGGATTAGGCTTTTTGGGAGAAGATTTGTATGTAGTTTATTCGGGGGATGAAAATTATATTCGGGATAATCCTAACGACTTAGATGAGCCATTCTCTGTGTCAACGCGTGAAAAAACATTTATCCATCGACTCAAGTTTAATCACTACCAAGATCAGAACTTAAACTACACGCTCACCAGTGGCTACAAAGTCGAAATGATCTATCTGGAAGAACTCTCTTCCGAAGAACCAAATTCACTCTATGACCTGACATGGCGAGTCGCCTATCCCACCGACAACTATCGCCAAAAACTATTGACGATCGCCCCAATTGGGATACCCTTTGAAGAAGAAATTGTCGATGGTCAACGGGTCGCCGCCTTTAAGTTAGGAAACCTAAAACCAGAAGAATCGAGAATGTTTGGTTGGAAAGCAACCCTAGAACTTCATGGCATCAAATATGAACTCAAGGATCATGAAGTTGAAAATATCCCCGAACTGTCATCTGAAATGCAGAAGCTCTATCTAATTGATGACGACGGATTGAGTATGGATAATCCGATCATTCAAGCCGCCGCTAAAGAAGCCGTGGGAGACGAGACTAATATTTTACGAAAGATGCTGATGATTCGTGATTATGTCTATGACAAACTCGCTTATCGGGTCACGCCTTACATTGCTCCCCCCGAAGAGGTTTTAGTTAGAGGCACAGGCTCTTGTGGAGAATATGTTGGTTTGCTATTAGCTTTGACTCGATTAAATGGCATTGCTTGTCGCACCGTCGGACGCTACAAATGTCCACACGAAGGCGATCTGATGATGAATATTCCACTTCATCAATATTATAATCACGTTTGGATTGAGTTCTATATTCCCAGTATTGGCTGGCTACCAATGGAATCTAATCCAGATGATACTGGCTATCGTCCCTATCCGACTCGCTGGTTTATGGGACTGCCTTGGTATCATGTCGAAATCGGCAAGGGCATTTTCTTTGAGACAATTCAGCCACAGCCCTATTCCATTGGCGAACTTGCACTCAATCATGTCCGTTTCAAAATTTTGGAAGAGATTTAATTACTCCCTTCCCAGTGAAAAAATAGACGTTGCGGCGCTTTGCGCCGCAACGTTAATCCTTGGTTTTTATATGGATCATTTTTTGATTCCCCTTCTCCCAGAGCGGGAGCAAGAGAACTTTTAAATTTGCGCCGCTAGCCAATCCATGACCCGATCGCCAAGGGACACTCCATCAAAGCGATCGATCTCGCGGACACCTGTGGGACTAGTCACATTCACTTCGGTGAGGTAGCCGCCGATCACATCAATACCGACAAACATCAGACCATCGCGTTTGAGCGTGGGTGCAAGTTGGTTACAGATTTCTAATTCGCGATCGGTAATGTTAATCTTCGCCGCACTACCGCCCGCCGCCATGTTGCCTCGAAATTCTCCCAATGTTGGAACTCGATTGACTGCGCCAATCGGTTCGCCATCGAGCAGAATAATCCGTTTATCGCCTTTTTGTGCGTCAGGCAGATATTCTTGCACCATCACTTGCTTTGTGCCGATGTTCGTACTAATTTCGATCATCGAATTAAGATTGCGATCGCCCGTTTCCAAAAACAAAATCCCCTCGCCGCCCTTACCATCAAGTGGTTTCATCACCACCTTCCCTTCCGCCGCCACAAAGTCCCGAATCGTATTTTTATCTGCCGTCACAATTGTTTTGGGGATTGCGCCTGTAAATTGCAGAGCATACATTTTTTCGTTAGCATTGCGAATTCCCTGTGGCGAGTTGAGAACTTTGGTTCTGCTGGCATCCACATAATCAAGTATGTATGTTGCATAAAGATATTCTGTGGTCACAGGTGGATCAGAACGCATCCATACAACTTGCATATTTTCTAAGGGCTGAAATGCTCCCTCAGCCCTCTCATACCAAGGGTTTAGGACTTTCCATTTGCCATCAACTAGGGGTATGGGATAGATTTTTGTGGATTGCAGAAAAGCCCATGCTTTGCCATCTTTGACACTGAGCGTATGCATATTGGCAATAAAGACTTCATAGCCCTTACGACAAGCTGCTTCCATCATGGCGACGCTGGTGTCATGGGCAGGATCGAGTTTGGCGATCGGATCGATAATAAATGCAAGTTTCATCGTTTTCCTCTTTGATTTCGTGTTTGTTAAGGCGGACTATAAAAAGTAACGCCAATGCTAAAGCTTGAACATGAGCGATCGCCTGTTGTTTAGTATCACTATATACTAAGACTCCTGAAATCATTGAGATTTCAGCAATCCATCGACCATCATAGTTAAGACTTTTGGTTATTTCAGAGCCAGAAGTTAGCGAATCGGCTCAAGCGATATTGAGAAATAGCAATACACCATCGGAGTTTCAACTGCGTTTGGACTTGGTGGAGGCTATACTGATAAATAAATTCCCACAATTGAGTATCGAAGAGGTAAGACAAATGTTAAATCTTAAAGTCGTCGTTGTGGGCAACTGCCGATCGCCCAACAAGTACAAATAAAGTACAAATAAAATCGCTACCAATTAACGCCATCGAGTCCCTTGCTGAAACTTTACTAGATTTTCAAGGAATGGACGATCTAGAGGCTTGGTTGAGAGAGAATGTTGTTTAGTTGATTTCATTTTTTACGGTTCGCTGATCAGCAATAAGGGAGTGGGCTTTGGCATTCCCGTACTTTTTTGTAACTCAATCAAAAATCTATGAGCATCTCTCGGCGTAAATTTTTTAGACAAATTCTTCGACAAACTGCTTATGCCACATCGGCGATCGCAGGTATGACGAGTTTGGCGGCTTGTGGAATTTTTGACAACAGTCCACAAGCAAATGAATCTGGCAAAGATGAGGTGTCGCGCCCTGTCACTCAAGACAACCAGACTTTGTATATTTACGGTTTTTCTACTTACGTTGACAATAAAGAAGTCTTAGAAGGATTTACTAAAGAGACTGGGATCAAGGTGGTGGGCGATGCCTATGCCTCCAATGAAGTAATGTTGGCTAAGCTTCAGGCTGCGGGGGGGCGCTCTGGATATAGCATTATTTATCCTAGTGATTATTTTGTGTCGCAGATGCGAGATTTAAAACTGCTCGCCCCACTTAATAAGAAATTATTGCCAAACATCAATAATATTACCGAAAAATATTTGGAACTGCCCCACGATCGCGGCGCGATATTTAGCGTCCCTGTGAGCTTGGGGACAACAGGAATTGCTTATAACGTCAAGGCGGTCAACTCAATTATTGGGGAAGAGCCAACTGATTGGAATTACCTATGGCAACACAAAAGTAAATTGCGAATCAGCCTTGTTGACGACTTCCGAGAAGTGATGGGCATGTCACTACATATACTTGGTAGCTCTTACAACGAGAAAGATCCCGCAAAGATTGAACAAGCGTTTAACAAATTAAAAGAACTCTTGCCTGCGATCGCCAATTTTACTACCGATGCATGGCGAGATCCTCTAGCTTCAGGGGATCTAATGATGTGTATGGCTTTTTCAGGTGATGCGATAAGCTTGGCAAGACAAGATCCGAATATCAAATACATTTTGCCAAATAGCGGCACATCGATTTGGACAGACACGATCGCCATTCCTAGAGGCGCATCGAATGTTGCGGGCGCTCATGCGTGGATAAATTATGTCATGAAGCCTGAAGTCGCTGCCAAAATCAGCGCCGCAAATAGTTTTGGAACAACCAATAAGTTGGCAAAATTGATGATTCCTGATGATTTAAAGTCAATGAAAGCTCTAGAACCTTCCGAGGCGATCATTACTAAAAGCGATCGCATTACCAAACTTGATGCTGATGTTCTCCAAATCTATGAAGGTTTCTGGACACGTTTGATCACAGGTTTAGGCTAGACAAAATCTCCAATTTTTAAGCTTCAATTTTTAAACCCCGATCGCCTTACTCGTTTTACGATATGACTCAAGCTCAAAAAAAGCGCATTTTAAATCACATTTCAAAGCGCGTTCTATTTATCAGCAACGGTAATGGTGAAGACCTGAATGCCTGCGAAGTGCTGAAAGCTTTGCGCCATCAATATCCTGATGTGGAGGCGATCGCCTTGCCGCTTGTTGGTGATGGGAATGCTTATCGTCGGGCTGGGGTGCAGATTGCGACACCCACAAAGGCTTTGCCATCGGGGGGATTTGCCTATATGAACTTGGGGAAACAGATCGAAGATTTTCAATCGGGGTTGATTGGTTTGACTTGGCAACAAATCAAGGCGGCGCGAAAATGTGGCAAAACCTGCGATTTTGTCTTGGCGACGGGTGATGTGCTGCCTGCGCTGTTTGCTTATTTGACGGGCTTACCCTATGCCATGTTTTTGGTGTCATCGTCAGCTTTTTATGAAAATCGCTATATCCCGCGTTGGTTGCAAGCTTTGATGATGCGATCGCGCCGATGTCGCCAGATTTTCACCCGCGATGGTTATAGTGCCGAACTGATTAAAAAAAGAGGTTACAAAAATACTAGTTTTCTGGGCTATCCGATTATGGATGTGCTGGAGCCAACGGGGCGAGATTTGGGTTTGATGCCTGATGTGCCAGCGATCGCTTTGCTTGCGGGTAGCCGCTTACCCGAAGCCGCCGAAAATCTGATGTTGCAATTGCGTTTATGTGTGGCGATCGCCCAAGCATTTGCGCCTGATCCTGTGCAGTTTCGGGCGGCGCTTGTCCCTAGCCTCATGGCGCAATTGCCAGAAATTGCTTTCCAAAATGGTTGGGAGCATAGTGATGGTCGGCTTTTTGAAACAAAATCAGGAATAGATATCCTCTGTTTTAGCGATGCTTTTCCTGATATTTTGTCCCAATGTAATTTGGCGATCGGGATGGCCGGGACGGCGGTGGAGCAAGCTGTGGGTCTGGGAAAACCTGTTATTCAAATTTTGGGAAATGGCCCTCAGTTTTCCTATCGGTTTGCCGAAGCTCAGGAACGTTTACTGGGGTTATCTGTGCAAACAATTGGGAAAGAACCTGCTACGCCTGAAATTTTGATAGAGGCAGCAAGATGCGTGAAAAAGACCTTAGGCGATCGCCATTATTTAGAGCGCTGTCAACAAAATGGGTTAGAACGAGTTGGGGCAAAGGGTGGATCTAAGCGATTAGCCGAGGCGATCGCCAGTCAAATATTTCTGCAACGCGACTAACTTTTATGATTGGCAAAGTAATTAGTGGACGATATCAAATCATTCAGAACCTCGGAAGCGGAGGTTTTGGACAAACTTTTTTGGCTGAAGATTTACAGTTACCCGACCATCATCAATGTGTGGTCAAACGCCTAAAACCTGCTACCAACGATGATTTTGTATTGCAAATTGCCAGTCGTTTATTTGAAACGGAAGCAGTGGTTTTACATCGTCTCGGTAGTCACGATCGCATTCCGCGTTTGTTAGCTCATTTTGAAGAAGAGCATGAGTTTTATTTGGTTCAAGAATTAATTGATGGTTGCGACTTGACTAGCGAATTGATTCCTAGCGATCGCTCTGTTGATGGGTATCCAGTTGGACGGATGAATGAGGCGCAGGCGATCGCCTTTTTGCGAGATATATTAGAAATTTTGGCTTATGTTCATCAGCAGGGCGCAATCCATCGCGATATTAAACCCGCTAATCTGATGCGGCGGCGCAGCGATGGCAAATTAGTCTTGATTGATTTTGGTGCAGTTAAGCAGGTGGCGACTGCGATTTCAAATTCAACCTCTAATTCAACCTCTAAGTCAAATTTAACCGTGGCGATCGGCACTGATGGCTATATGCCCAATGAACAAGCGATCGGCAAACCTAAACCCTGTAGTGATCTCTATGCGGTGGGCATGATCGCGATTCAGGGCTTAACGGGAGTGCCACCGAGTCTGTTGTCTGAAGATATGACCACGGGCGAAATCGCGTGGCGGCAGTCTCCTATGCGAGCTAGTCCAAAATATCGTACTAATGTTAGTGATGATTTGGCGAAAGTGATTGATAAGTTGGTACGGTATGACTTTCGCGATCGCTATCAGTCTGCCGAAGATGCGATCGCCGCTTTAGCCAACTTAAAATCAACAAGACAAGCAGCGATCGCGCCAACTGTGGTAAGTACCAATGCTCAAGACTTGACCATAGTTACTATCGGCAAAGTTCCCAATCCTAACGATGAGATTGCCCCAACTTTAGTAAGTCAAAATTTTCAACTCAAGCGTCAGAATTGGTTAGCAATGGGTGCAGTGGCGATGGTATCGGCGATCGCCGTTATTGGTACTATCATGTTTTTACGTCCAACGGCGGCGCTCAAAAATGACCTGAGTATCGGGGCTAGTGCCAAATATGTTTTTCTATCAGAGCGAGCGATCGCCGATCGTGACTTGATCGGCAAAAGCGATTTAGAACTAGATATTATGCGAAATGAAGTATTTGCGCGTTATGGTCGCCGATTTAAAATCCCTGAATTGCAGTCATACTTTAATAAGCAGCCTTGGTATCAACCTCGATATGAGCCTGACCAATTCCCTGAAGATTTGTTGACTCCGATTGAGAGTCAAAATGTCCAATATATCCGTGATTTTCAAGCTCGTTCTGCCCAAAAGTCTAATCCATCAACACCTAAGACTATTAATGAAGATGCCAAATGCGACTACTCCAAGCGTCTAATCTCTGACCCAAATCCACCGATCAATGTCCGAACTGGCGCGGGTAAAGATTTTGCGATCGCTGGCACTTTGGATAATGGCACTCAAATTACTGTGCAGAACGAAAAGCAAGGCTGGCTGCAAATTTCTGCACCGATCGCGGGTTGGGTGGCGGCTAATCGCACCAAACCAATCTGTTTTTAAAACCCCAAGAAAAGTAAGCGCAGAGCGCTTTAATGTAAAATTCTAGTTGTCAAGGATATATTAATTTTGTGATAGAAACCTCTGATTGGAGCGATATCGAAGCTCAACTCCAAGAAACCAAAGAAATGTTAGCCGAAATCGAGCAACGGTTTCTGCAAGTTCGGCGTGACTCAATCACACAACAAGAACTACAACAACAGCAAGAACAAATCAAATCGCAAATTCAAGCTAAATCAAGCGATCGCCCGCGCCAAAATAACCAAAACACCTCCAAAATTCGCCGCAAGCCGAATTCTAGTCATGGGCGATCGCCCGATCATCACGATCCTGATCATAAAGATGAACTTTTAAAACAACTACAAGAAATAAGCGATCGGCTCGAACAGCTCGAAGGCGATCTCGAAAGTCGGCTGATTTCGTGGAGTAGTTTTCGTGAACCATTTTGGCAAATTGTCCGCTTTGTCGGTATTGGCATAATTATCGGCGTGATCTTAAGAAGCTGTGCCAATTGATTTTTTAAACCTGTTGATTACCCAAGTGTCGGCGCGAAGCGCCGACACTAATCTTTGGGGTTCGCTTTTGAACCTTTTGATTATTATGATTGTCAAAACCCTCGTACAAATAATTAGCCTTCTCACCAAGGGGAACATCAAATGCTTCGTAATATCAAAATGGGACTTGTCAAAAATTTATTGGCGATCGCCGTTGTCAGCTTGTCATTAGGAGCAGTCGCCATTCCTAGCTTTGCTCAAAGCTCTGTTGACTCTTCTTCGAGCAACACTTCAACAATGCGTAAACCTCGTCAAGGTGGCGCATACAAGCAGTTGAACTTGAGTGAAGCTCAAAAAGCACAACTCAAGACAATTCATCAAAATGCTAAAGCTCAGCGTCAAACTGTGCTTACTCCCGAACAACGCGCCAAAATCGAACAAGCTCGCCAATCAGGTGAGCGCAAGGGAGTTTGGAAGTCACTAAATCTGACCGAAGCTCAAAAACAACAAATGAAGGCGATCGGTGCAAACACCAAGACACAAGTTCAAAGTGTTTTGACCCCTGAACAAAAGTCACAACTCGAAAAAATTCGCCAAGAGCGTAAGGCTCAACGCGGTAATCGTCAGCCACAATAAGGCGATCGCGCTTTTTTGTAAAATCAAAATCCCAAAAGAGGTAACGCAAAGCGTCACCTCTTATTTTTGGCTCTGTTTTTTGGATTAAACGCTGCTTGCCTTACCGCGAGTTGCCCCAATAATCCAATTACCTAAACTTGGGAAAATCTGACATAAATTTACCCCCACATTTGCCATTGCTGGTTGGACAAAGCAATTATGCATCATCCGTCCTAGTTGTAATCGCGTTTGAAACTCCTTTTGCCATGCGATCGCATATTGTTTCTTAAACGCGATCGCGCTAAGTTGATGTTCTAAAAATTGACTAGCAAAAGGAACGGCAATTTCTGCCGATCGCAAAGCCATCGCCATACCATCACCACAAAGTGGCGTAATCATGCCTGCCGCATCACCAAGCATACAAATATCATTATGGAAGTTCTGTTTTAGCGCAAAGGTAATCTGGCTTAAGCCTTGCAATGAAGGCGAAACTCGCTGCATCTGATGGAAGCGATCGGCTAATACGGGATTCTTGGCTAAGGATTCAGGAATATCTAAACCCTTATGAGTCGGCTCTTTCATGACCCGTTCATGGGCAATCCAACAAACATTAATCTCTCCAGTTTCGATTTGCGAAAGTCCACAATAGCCATTTGGGAAGCTATGCAACTCGATCACATCCGCAATATCAACTCCCGTGAAATGTCCTTTGTAAGCAATCCAAGGCGATCGCTGTTGCACAAATTCACGATTGAGAACTCGATCAAGGGGCGATCGCTTACCAAAAGCCCCAAATACCAAGCGTCCTGAAAATTCTCCCTTGCTAGTATTCACCGTAAATCCTGACTGCAAGTTCCCAACTACGCCCAAGACTTTAGTATTATCTTGACAATCAACATTCACCGCCTGCGCTCTTTCAAAGAGCATCAAATCCAATTGATAGCGGCTCAATCCCATCGCCGCACTAGGCAGATTGCTCCGAAAAGATGCACCACTAGCCGCCGTCAAGTAAGCCCGATGGATAGGATGAGCGCCCACCTTGCGAACCTGCTCTAGCACTCCAAGATTCTCAAAGGCTTCAGTCACTTCCACAGATAGAAACTCACCACAAAGCTTATGCATCGGATAATGGCTCTGCTCTAACAAAAGTACACGATAGCCCCGCTTGGCTAATTGGATGGCTGCACTACAGCCCGATAGTCCGGCCCCGATCGCGATCGCATCGTAAATCATGTTTTACCGCTATTTAATTATTTAATGTCAACTATGACTACAACCTTAACCTCTGGAACGATTAATGATTAATTGATCCAGTCTCAATAGCAGTACAAGCCGCTATAACGCTATAAAATGAAGTGAGTAGTTATTCACTCGTCAACAATAAATAAATAGAAATTATGTCGCTAACGCCTGCTTTATTTGGTCAACTCTCGCAAGGAATGAGCATATTTGTATTAGCCTGTGCCTTGGTTACAGGATTAGCGGTCGCCTTTCAATGGAGTTGGCGCTATCGAATGGTGGGCGTAACCCTATTTTCAGTTGTGTTGGTGGTCGGGCTTTTTTCTCTCAGCTTCGAGCCAATTACGCGTTCATCAGTTCAAGGCGCTGTTCCATTTAAACTTGTTTACGATAACTTTGGACCCCAAGCCACAATTGTCGTTACTCCGACCATCACACCCGTGCAGCTTGAGTCAACTTTACAACAAGCCAGCAGCAACCTATTTGCCTCTGGTCGCAATAATCAGGGTAAAACTCAACTCACAATTTATGCCAGAACCGTTGTGCATCCCCAAGCAGGATTATCTAAACCCCTATATTTAGGTCGTGTCAAGCGATCGCTTAGCCTGCGAAATGATCCAAATATCGAAATTGAAATCTTTACAGATAAATTCGCTGAACTACCCCAAAACATAACCGCTTCTTCAAAGCTATAGCTGCCGCTATTGTTCTGTTAGCGTTTGGTGACTGAACATTTTCGTTATATCAAAACCCAAAAAAGTAAAGGGCGGCGCAAAAGTGTCGCTTTTTATTTTTTTGGAATTGTCCTAACAAAAAAAGCCATACAGCGCTTTGCGCTTATATAAACCCCCTGTTTTTAGTCAGACAATTTTCGTCACAGAAATTATAGTTTAATATATACTTTAGTTTTAGAATTAATCCGCAACTAGCTTCTTGCCGACACTATGCGAAAATATATCGCCGAGACATTATTAACATTGCTGCAATGTGTAAATCGCATAAGTGAATCCAAGGGATTAAATACTCAGCAGAAAGATGATTTACAAAATATTAAATCCCTTGCCGAAAATCTTAGTATTTATTGTGATGGGGTAGAAACAGAACTAAATTATCTAAAGCAAAAAATTGAACATCCATCTCAGGATAATCTACATTTTAATTTGCGTAATGATGATGAAATCTCTACATTGCTCGCCTTAATATTTGCGCGGCTGCGACAATCAATAAATACAGATGAACTAATTGATACAGCAATTTTAGAAATTTATCAATTACTACAAAGTGATCAAGTAATTGTTTACCAACTAACCAATCAAGCAACTAATCAATTTGAGCGATTAGTTCAATACGAAGCTGTTAGTGATCCTAGCCGATCGCTATTAGGTCAGAGTCTACCATCAATTTATAGTGATATCGAATGGCTTGGAGGCTACCAAAAATGCGTTAGTCAAGTCATCAATAATGTCACAGATCCAGATCTAAATCCTAAAATTTTAGACTCACTTTTACCCCTAAACATCCATTCAGCGATCGCGGTGGCTATTCCTAGCAGTAAGAGTTTATGGGGGCTTTTGATATTACATCAATACGACCAGCCTCGCGATTGGCAAACATGGGAAATTGAGCTACTAGAAAAGCTAGGAACTCAACTAGCAATTTCAATTCATCAGATGCGAATACTTGATAATTCAGAAAATATAAAACAAGAAAGAAATCAAGTAATCGCTAAATTACATCATAATCAGCTTCATGATACATTAACAGGATTACCCAATCGTGAATCATTTATACAGTCTCTTGATCTAGCATTTAATAAATCAAAAGATGATTCTAGTTATAACTTTGCAGTTTTATTTTTAGATTGCGATCGCTTCAAATCAATTAATGACAACTTTGGGATATTCACAGGCGATCAATTATTAAAAGAAATTAGCGATCGCCTAAATACCTGTCAAAATATTTATCAAAATATCAATCAAAATATCAATACTACGATCGCTAGGATTGCGCGTGACGAATTTGCGGTCTTAGTTGAAAATATTAATATAAATATTAATAGTAAAGATGCGGCGATTAACTTAGCCAATCAAATTTTAGAAAGCATCAAACAACCATTTTTAATTGACAATCAACAAATATCTCTCTCCATGGCGATCGGTATCGCTATTAGTAACTCTGTTGATCATCCTAGATATATTGATGCCAATGCAATCTTACAAGATGCGAATATTGCGATGTATAGTTCACGCAAGCTAGGAAGAGGTAAATATGCGTTATTTAGCAATGATATAAATGAAGTGATAAGAGTAAAATGGCAACTAGAAAATGATCTCAGTCATGCTCTTGAACGTCAAGAATTTTATTTAGTTTATCAACCAATAGTTTCACTTCATAAACATTGTTTGACAGGATTTGAAGTTCTATTACGTTGGCTACATCCCATACGAGGCATAGTTTCTCCACAAGATTTTCTACCGATCGCCGAGCAGAATGGAGATATTATTCAAATTGGATACTGGGTTTTAGAAACCGCTTGCAGTCAGTTATATAATTGGCAACAAAAATTTCCAAATATCCCGTCCGTTACTTTAAGCGTAAATGTTTCGACATTACAAGTTATTCAACCAGACTTTGTTGAGCGCATCCAAGCAACCATCCTTGACAAAAAAATTCTTCCTAGTTTAATTAAGCTAGAAATTACTGAATCAGTTTTGATGGAAAATATTGATGTTTCTTCGCAAAAGCTCGATCAACTTCGAGAAATTGGGGTGCAGGTTTATATTGATGATTTTGGCACGGGGCATTCTTCTTTCAGCTATCTTCAAAATTTACCGATAGATGTTCTAAAAATCGATCGCAGCTTTACTAACAAAATTTTTTCTGATACCAAAAGTAAAAGAATTATTCAGTCTATTTTACGCCTAGCCAATAATCTCGGCATGGGCATCGTGATTGAAGGAATAGAAACATCTGAAGAGTTAGATTATTTTGAAGGACTGGGCGGTACGAGTATTGATGTCCAAGGTTATTTCATTTCGCGTCCACTAGAGCTTGAGCAAGCCACTGAGTGGATTCAGTCGAGCAATGATTAATGCACCAATAAAAAAGCGAAAGATTAAAATCTTTCGCTTTTTTGCTAAACTCCCCAGGCGGGATTCGAACCTGCGACCGATCGGTTAACAGCCGATTGCTCTACCACTGAGCTACTGAGGAATATTGCTGCGTCATTGGTTTTTTTCATTGACTTCAGCGTTAATAACTATAGCGTATAAATGTGGCGATCGCGCAAGCTTTTTAAAATATTTTTTCAAATATTCTTCAAAAAAATTTAAAACCTTTACTAGCTATGATTTGTAGCTTAGCGCAATTAATTTGTGTTGGACAAGGCTTTACGCAAACATCTCAACGCTGGAGGAATAAATCGGCTCAACATGAATGGCAATCACCCGTTTAGGACGAACTAGCAAAATCTCATGTAGTTCAGCGCGTACAGGAATAGGCATGAGATCATCCTCATTGGCTTTTGCTTTAAATTGTGAGGCGTACCAAGTTTTAACCTCTTCGATGGTCACAAATTTTGTCGTCACTTCTTGACCACCTTCGAGTTTTAAATGCACGATGTATTCATTCGGTTTCCTAGGTTCTCTCGCCATTTCGATTTACTCCGCTTAAATATCACGTCACTATGCGGGAATTATATCGCGTTGCCGTTTACTTTTTTGGGTTTTGATTTGTCCTAAGATTAAGTGACTGTAGCTATATCTAAGGAATCAAGTTTGAAAATTAATAAGTGGGCGATCGCCATATTATTGTGGGGTTTCCTCTTCAGAGCGACTTGTGCGGTCTATCTCAATACTGGCTTTGATGAGTCTTACTACTATCTTTATACTCAAAATCTAAACTGGAGTTATTTCGATCATCCGCCAATGGTGGCTTTTACGGCGGGGATCGGGGTTTGGCTGACAGGTGCAGTTACTCCCTTCACGATTCGGATTGGTGGCGTTTTACTTTATACAGGGACTTTGATTTTTGCCTATCTGGCTAGTAAAAGACTATTTGGCGATCGCCCCGCCACGCTAACACTGGCGATCCTCACGACTATTCCTATTTTTCAGATCGCCTTTGGCATTCTCACTTTGCCTGATAATGCCCTGATGTTTTTCTGGATGGCTTGTTTATATGTGGCGGCTGACGAATTTTTTCCGCCAGATCATCTTCAGCCAGATCAAATTAAGCCAGATCAAATTAAGCCCTATCAACCAACTTATCGATTAGCTCTAATCGGACTATGCGTAGGGCTAGCCTTTTTAGGTAAATATCATGGTGTGTTGCTAGGTGGTGGACTGGTACTATTTTGTTTGCTCAGTGGTCGCCATCGAGCGGCTCTTTTTTCAAGATGGACATTAGTATCGATCGCCTTATTTGCGATCGCCACATCACCCGTCCTGATTTGGAATGCTCAACATGAGTTTGCCTCATTTCGATTTCAGAGTGCGCGGGTCGTGCCTTCGCAAGGATATAACTTAGAACGATTGTTGGTGACGATCCTATTAGCGCTTGGCTATCTGTTTCCTACTTTTGGAATTCCCCTGTGGTGGACAAGTTTTCGCACCTTCGGAGATGTATGGCGATCGGCTCGTCAAAAAGTCAGTCAAAAAGTCGAGAATGCAGAATTGGCGATCGCCAATAATATTCTCCGTGAGAAGCAATTACTCATTCTCTGTGTATCAATGCCAATTTTCTGTGGATTCACCTTCATGGGCGGTTTCATCCAAATTTTACCTTCATGGCATATGCCCGGATTTTTTGGAGCAGTACTTTTGTTAGGCGATCGGGCGGCTCAGGTGCAGCTAACGCGTCCTAAATTTATTCGGAACTGGATCTGGGGATCGGGGGTGGTGATTTTGCCGCTCCTGTTGATTGGGTTACTCCATGTGCATTTAGGAATTGTTCAAAAAGGTGGTGATGCGGCGATCGCGGGCGGCTTCTGGGAAGCCAAAGATGATCCTTCTACGCAAATGATCGACATCGAGCAGTTACGTCAAGCCTTTGTCGATTCACCGATGCTCAAAGCTGAACTACAAAAAGCTGATTTTGTATTTAGTAATAGCTTTTTTGTAGCAGGACAAGTGGGCATGGCGATCGAGCCACTGGGTAAAAAAGTCACCTGCTTTGATGAAGATTTGCGCGGCTTTGCCTATTGGAGTAAAGCCCAAGATTTTGTCGGCAAAACTTCGCTCTACATTACTTCCGAACTTTTCCTAAAAGATGAACGCTACCCGCAACCTTTAGATAAGTACAAAGGCTACTTTCAAAATCTAGAAAAAATTGCCGATATCCCCATCAAGCGCGGCGGTCAAGCGGTGCAGATTTTCCCCGTCTATCGCGCTTCACCGATGTTAAAACCCTATCCACGTCCATATGGTTAAGAATCCATTTACCGCAATTGGGGTTCAAGCCGGCCACAAAAGTTAATCACTTCTCAGCGCTTGAATGGGATCTAACTTAGCCGCTTGACCACGAGCCTCATTAATTTCGTCATGCGAAGTTGTTTGTTCATTTGATATAGCTATAGCCATCAATGTTAGGACAAAACCCAATCGCCGCCTCTCTGTGCTTGGGTTTTGTCCTGAGTTGTACTAATCGATCGCCGCACAACCAAATGGAAATGCGTAATAACGTGGTCACGTTAATATCTCCTGTACTAGGCTGGCGATCGCTACAAATGAATTTTAAGCATTTTTCTTGGGAAATGCACATTTAACCGTAATCTTTAGGTTAGAACTTGCGCCTCCAGATGCAATAAAGGGTACACCCGCTTTAGCGTCAAGACTCACACCAAATTCAAGCGTAACTTCACTCACTTCAATCGTGGACAAGTTCCGAAAAGCATTGAGGGTGTTGACTGTGTACCCACGCACCAAATTTTGCATAGCCTGAAAACTTTGGATTGCTTTTTCTTGAGCTGCGGATTGGGCTTTATCACCAAGCTCAAAAGAACGAGTAATTCCAGAAGGATTGACAAGAGATTCCTCTACTTGGAAATAGATGATGGTTCCGTCTTCGAGTTCAGTGGGAATGAGTTGGGACATGGGTTAGAGGTGTGATGAGGTGATTTTAGTACAGTAACATGACGATAGGGGCGATCGCTTTTGGGAGAATGCGAAAATGGTAACTCCGATCGCGAAAAAGGCGGTGTCGATTCGATTGGATAGTGATGTTTTGGATTGGTTTAAGGGGCAAGGGAAGGGTTATCAATCAATAATTAATAATGTCTTGCGTACTTACGTCCATCACCAACAAGATAAAACCTAAATCCAAATTTTTACTTTTACCCTTTTACTTTTTCCTTGCTTTGTAGCCTTTGCTGAAACTGGGCAATGATTTCAGTGGTTAGTTCTTTTTCTGGTTGAACGGTTTCACGTTCTAATAATGCTATTTCTATTTCATTGGGAGATGCCTTTTCTAGCTTTTGCAGAAGGTTGGTGAAATCCGACTGTTGTTGGTTAGTTTCCTGTTTGGGAATTGGTTGAACGATGTAATTGATAGAAGATTGACGGGTTAGGGCATAGACGATGTATTGATTTAGAGAGACTCCTTCGCTCTCTGCTAAATGGATTAGTTGTTGGTGTAATGTATCTGGTAAGCGTAGGGTTAATCGGCTCATGGTTCAGTTCGTATTGATGCTAGTTTGATAATTAGTTGGGCTGGAGTCATTACTTGCAAGCCTAGCGACTCCTTAGCATTTTGAAAGTCTCGCAGATTGGAAGTGATGACTGTTGCACCTGCGTTCATGGCACAGTCAATTACAAGATCGTCTCCTGCGTCTGGGGAGGCTGGTCGCCAAGAGTAATAAATGATCGTAAATTGACTTTGGCTGAGTAATGTCCCAAGTACAGGCTGAAGCTTTTGCCAACGAGGTTTGGAGATTTTGCGAGAGAGGACATCTTCGTATTCATAGGCGAGGGCATTGGAAACACAGACTTCGAGTAATCCTGCTAACCATGCATCAATAATGAGTCCCGCAGCGCCGCCTTGTTTTGTTACGCCTTCAAACAGGACGTTGGTATCAATGACAATGGGAAACGAAGATATGACTGTCATGACACTACTATAGCACCATATATGATGTCATAGCCCAACATGATAACCATCTATCAATATTTTTGCAGTACAATCTGTCTAACGCTATAAAAATCTCAAACTGAGTTTGAATTATAAATGTATGCAAAAGCCACTTGATCGCATTACGTTCAATCCGCAGATTATGGGCGGTAGGGCTTGTATTCGGAGAATGCGAATTACGGTTTCTTTGGTATTAAGTTTGATTGCTAATGGTTTAACGAATATGGAAATCTTGAGCGAGTATCCCGATCTGGAAGTGGAGGATATTAAGGCGAGTCTTTTGTATGCGGCTTTTTTGGCGAATGAGGAGGTGCGGAGTTTTGTGGGGATGATTAAGGAAAGAATAATATCTGTAGGGGCATAGCATTCCCGCGACAATTTATAAATTCTCAGGTTCCTTTGGTTTGGGAATGCTATGCCCAGTACCTGACAACGCAGGGACAATTTATCGGTGAAGGCGAAGAGGGTTCTGCATTTGCAAATAGAGTTTTATGTGGGGTGTTTGGGAATGGTGGCGCAAATGCAAAACCCCTACAAATTTTTTGCTTTTATCTTTTTACTTTTGCCTTGGAGGGATGCCACACATTTGTCTGTCACTATCTGTGGCGTTGGGATTGTTGGAGAGATAGTCTTTTAGGCGCTCACATCCAATAATTGATAGGTGATCAAGATCATATGAATACTCTTCACTGACATCCCATACAAATACACTTGTGTCTAACCCAGCAGCAACAATTTTTGTACCATCGTTACTAAAGACTGCGTTATAAACGTTTTGTTGAGGACGTTTAAGATCAAATATCAAGTGTCCATTCGTACTGTCCCACACTCTTACTGAATCTGAAGCAGTAACAATCTTTGAGCTATCGGGACTGAATTTAGCACTGCTCACTTTACCCTTATGTCCTTTGAGAGCAAATAAGAATTTACCCCTTATATCCCATACCCAAACTGTACCGTCTTCCGAAGCAGTCGCAATCTTCATCCCATCAGGGCTAAAGTTAGCCCCCCAAATAGTACCATTCTGACCCTTGAGAATAAATAAGAGTTTGCCATTTATATCCCATACTCTTGCAATACCATCAATTGAAGCAGTGATAATTTTTGTCCCATCATTGCTTAAGTTAGCGTTTGTTACGCCAGTGACTTTTAAATCAAATGTGAGTTTGCCATTAGCTGCATTCCATAATCTTACGGTGCCATCGTCAGCAGCAGTAATAATCTTTGTACCATCAAAACTAAAATTAACGCTCCTAACATATTTCTTATTCTCTTTGAGATGAAATAAAAAATTGCCATTTATATCCCATACTCGAACTATTCCATCTATGCCATTACTCGAAGCTGTGACAATTTTTGTACCATCTGGACTAAAGTTAACCCTAATAACGTGACCACCATGTCCTGTGAGTTTAAACAGACGGTTGCCTTTGGGATCCCATATATTTGCTGTACCATCGGTCGAACCAGTAGCAATTTTTGTGCCATCTTTACTAAAGGCAGCACTATAGCTTCCTGGCAGTGCTAACTGGATAAGCCCCTTGGCATCCCATATACGTGCTGTAGAGTCATCTGAAGCAGTGATAATTTTCGTGCCATCAGGACTAAACATAGCGCTCCTAACAGCACCTCTATGCCCCTTTAGTTCAAAGAGAAGATTCCCATTTGTGTTCCAAATTCCCACTCCCAATGTACCATCATCAGAAGTAGTAATAATTTTTGTGCTATCTGGACTAAAGGTAGCACTATAGAAAAAATTTCCTGGGATTGTCGCAAAAGTGCATTCGCAGTCGGAGTTCCACACCTTCACAATACTATTGGACACAGTGACAATCTTTGTACTGTCTGGACTAAAGACAGCGCTACTGATGCTTTTATCATCTACTTGAGATTTACTAAGAAATTTACCCGTGCTGTCCCAAAACATTACAAAACCATTATCGGAAGCAGTAAGAATTTTTGTGCCATCTGGACTAAAGGTGGCACTTTTAACTTTGCTACTCTTATCCTTACCTACTTCAATCGCGAAAAAAATACATCCGCATGTGGAGTCCCACACCTTCGCAAACCCATCATCTGAGGCAGTGACAATTTTCTTACTATCTGCGCTAAAGACGATGCTATTGATACGACCATTATGAGCTTGTTTTTTATTCAGAAATTTGCCGTTGACATCCCATATCCACACTACACCACTACTTGAAGCAACAACAATTTTCTTTCCATCAGGGCTAAATACTCCACTCTTTAAATCATTCTGATCTCCTTTTAAATCAAATAGGAATGTACGATTGGCATTCCATACCCTCACTATTCCATCTGAAATAGTGAGGATTTTTGTGCCATCATAGCTAAAAGCAGCAGTGTCAATGGAATTCTCTCCCTCTAAACGATTAATTTCATGACCACTATATATTGCTTGTATCAATGCTGTCGTTAAATCTAGTCTTTCAGTAATTGACTTACCTAAATCTATTAGCTTAAGTTTTTTAACTGATCGTAAAGCCAACAGTAAGGACTCAATTCCACGATTATCAAAAAAAGCAACCTTCGTATTAACAATTTCTAATCTCAACTCTGCTAGAGCAACTTGCGTATTTGCGATTTGTCTGGACTCCTCAGCCTTATCTAACTCAAGCTTTGCTTCAGCCAATTGAAACTGAGCCTCATCTGCTAATTTTGCCAAATCTTCTTTTGCTTTTTCCACAGCCTCATCTGCTCTCTTCTTTTCTGCTTGAGCTTGTACCGTTTCAAACTGTGCAACCTTTAGATATGCTAACGTTTTTTTTATTTCCTCGTCAGATTTCTTAGCCCGATTCAAAGCATCTGAAGCCATAATGTCAGATTTAGCCTTCTTCCGATTAGCAAGTTCAGATTGCTCCTTTGCCTCATTCACCTTACGATTAGACTCATCAACCGAAGCCTTAGCCCCAAAAATCACCAACACCGCCGCCACTACAGTCCCAGCCAAAATTAACGAACCAATCCCGATCCGTCGCTTAGCCGTCTCATTCGCCCGATTCAGAGTTTCATTTGCCTCATTCAACTTCTCATTCGTCAGCCGCTCCGCCTCCAACGACAAAGCGATCTCCTGTTTCTCGACCTCTCGACTATCCCGCAAAAAGCGATCGTCCTTATCACTCAATCTTTTCCCCTTCGCCCAAGCCTCTGCATCCACCAAAGCCTGACCGCGCAACAAAAACGCCTCCTTCTGCTCATCACTTTCTCGCCATTCCCGAAACGCCGAACCATAAAACTCTGGACGCAAATCCGCCAACTGCCCCTCCACCCAAGCATTATCAAACACCGCCCCATAAATTGGATTATAAGAAACCAACCGCCCATCCCGTCGCACCACCAACCCCGTCAACCGCAACTTCGATCGCTCCTCACTTCGATCATCATCCAACTCCCCATCCGCCAACACCTGCTGATAGCAACCCAACATCCGCCCCCGCAACTTCTCCTCCACACTCAGCACGCGATCGCGAATCGTCGTCAAATGAGGCGGCGTATCCTGCGATTCCCAATTAGCAACAACCCGCTCCTGCACCAAATTCTCAACCCATAAAGCCACATTCTCAGGCGGTGCAATCTCTGCTAATTCCTGCCTAATTATTCCCAACAACCGTTGAATCAAAAACGGCTGTCCACCCGACCACATCACAGCCTCAGCCAGATAATCCCGTGGATTCGTAACCCTATTCGCTAAACCCTCCATCAATGGCAAAGCCTCAGTCAGCGTAAACCCCGCCATCTCCACTGCATAGCCAATATTAAACGCCGAAGTCTTATCACTCTGAATCAAATCCGTCGGTGTCGCCACACCCAAAAACGAAAAAGTAAGGCGATTATATTCAGGCTTAGTCGGACGATCTTCAAAAAATGACCTTACCAACCCAAAGAAATCATCCATCCCAAACTTGAGACTCAAAAGGCGATCTATCTCTTCCACAAAAATCACAATCGGCGCATCAATCTCTTGCAACACAACTGTTTCAATAAATTCCGCAAAGCGCTGTACAGGCGACAGCAACTCCCTCTCCCTAATCCAACTCCGCAAATCAAACTTACTTTTTAAATCCAGATCCCCCACCAAGCTGCGAATCGCGCTGGCATACCACTGCTCGCAAGTCACCTCCACCCCAATCTTCTGCGGATCGATCGTCGCGCATACAACCCCCTCCGCTTGCAATTTATGCGTCACCCGCACCCGCAAACTCGATTTCCCCATCTGCCGACAGTTAAACACATAGCAATATTTACGTTCCTTAAGCAAGTCGTAATAGTCGCGATCGCATTGGCGATCGATATAGCTAGGTGCATCAGCAGGGAGACTACCACCAACTTGATAATTAAAATTAGTCATAGCTTTGTTGGTTGTGGTTTAGGTTACAGCCGATCGCGAAAATAACGACGATATAACTCATTGCGAATTTTAACACCTGTTTCTGTGCGTAGTATTAAGCCCATGCCATCTAATTTTGCTGTAGTCGCGAGATCAAAACGGATTGGTTGCGGTGAATTAACCAGCGATCGCAAAATTTCGCTGAGTTCGGCATCTTTTTCGAGCTTGGCTAAACGAGTTGTGAGATGTTTACTAAAGAGTCCCACATCGGTCGCGGCACTTTGGAGAATCTGTTCAATAGAAGTTGCACCGCTAGCCAAATTATAAAAGGCAAGTCGCACCAGATAGGGATGTCCACTAATTAATTCTGATATCGGTTCGATTTGACTGGGCAACAATCCATGCAATGCTGCTAATTCTTGAACTTGAGCAATTGTAAATTCATCCAAATCAATGGGAGTACCGACATTAAACGGTGATTGGTTAATATCCTTAGTCGAAAAAGATTCCATCGAATAGGCAAGCACTAAGCGCAACTTACCCCATCTTTTGTCATGCTTACCCTGCTCATGCCAACCGCGCAACAAACCGCAAAAATCTACCTCGATCGCCTCATGCAGAAATATACGATCCAAATTTTCAATCGCGATCGTCAACGGGCGATCGTCGTCATCATTCAATAAATATTTTTCAAAAAATTCCTCACAGTTGCTATTTGCGCCAAACATCTCATCCCAATCATCGGTCGGCTTTGCCTTCACCCCAAAATCGCGCCCGATCACCGCACAAAACCACTGCAAAAAGCGATCCATATTTTCAAAAACCCTGCGATCGCACTTTTGCAAATCTAGCCATGTCGTGCGATCGCCTAGCCGCCGCGCCTCTTCTAAGACTCTTACTAATAGCGAAGACTTACCCATGCGATCGGGGGATTTTAAACGCAGTAGGGCATGGGGCATGGCGATCGCTTTAAATGCTTGTTCCTGTTGAGGCGATCGCGAAATATAAAATTCTGAACCAATCCGCACCGTGCCTTCAGGTTCTTCGATCGCTATATTTACCCTTGGCAAAACCTGACTTTCATAACGGCGTTCCAACAGCACAGGCGTTTGCGCTTCAGGAATATTTTTCAGCGCAATCTGATTTTTGCCTAACTCAAAAGCATCTTTAACCGATCGCCCTTCAAACAATGCCCTATAGAACCCATTTGGTATCTTTTTGGACGAAATATATAGCTTTCGGGCAACCGTTAATTCTGCAATTCAACGATTTAACAGGATCATGGGGTTTTGCATACCAAAACAGACGAAACCTAGACAGCTGAAAGGCTTGTAGCATATGGACAAGATACCAAATGGGTTCTATAAAATCCCTTCGCAAATTCGATCGCCGCCACATCGCCGATCGCCTGATTCATACCTAATACATACGGCACATAACGGGCGATCGCCTCCGCTTGCACCTGTGAAAAACAAGCATTTAGCACCACGCAGTCGATCCCATTTTGCAAAATCCGAAATAGATCCGCTAAAGCCTCCGTCGGTGCGAGTTGCCAACTGCCATCATCTCGTTCTAAAACCAACCCATTCGCCGCCGCGCCATGTCCTGAGAAATGCACTACGCGGGGGACTTCTTGAAGCAAAATTGGCTGTAAGTCATCAATGCGAACTGCGCCTTTAGTAACAATCGCAAAGCGATCGCGCAAACTCGACTTCTGACGGCATTCTTCTATTTCTCGAAATTCCGCCTCAACCCGTAAGCGATCGGTATTCGAGGGATTTGCCGACAGCAGCAGTACTTTTTTCTGAGGCATGGGATGGTGGTTTTGGGATTATAGCTAAATAAATTCTAAATGTTTTTCTTGAGAAATGCACATTTTTGGATCATAGATTTGTTTGCATCCAAGTCCGAAAGGCACGCATGGCGGCACTGCGTCCTTCGCTGAGGCTAAGTTCTAAAAAATAGGGAATGATCTCGCGTACAGGAATATTGCCAAAAGTCGGACTAAATTCTGATTCGATATATTCATCCTGCTGCAAGACGTAAATTTTCAGAATCTTATCGAACAGCCATAGTTCAGGTACTCCAAGAACGCGATACACATCAAACTTAGTTTTGGAGGTCACATCTACTTCGATCGCCAAATCAGGCGGTGGATCGATCGTCATATTCAGTTTGCGGATACCCCGCATGGCGACATTATTTTGAATGTAAAAGCAGTCATCAGGCTCTAGCCCTGCTTTCTTAGCTTTGGCTTTAAATGTAGTAGAGCCGTAGCCTTCAAAGTCTAGCTCCATTGCGTCCAGCAATGCTTTTACAAAGTCAGCAAGTAGGACTTTGATTTTTTCATGTTCGGGTAAGGGCCTAACGATTTCTAATACACCATCTAAGTAAGCAATTCTTGTTCGGCGCTTTTTCCCAAGATCATCAAGAATCGATTCAAATTGTTGCCAATCAATATCATGGAGGATTGTGCTTTGCCCTTCAAGAGTTTCTATTTGGGAAATGCGTAATAACGTGGTCACAGTAATATCTCCTTAGTTAATCACTTCTCAGCGCTTGAATGGGATCTAACTTAGCCGCACTCCGCGCAGGAATCACCCCTGCCAATAGTCCTACGATCATTGACAGACCAAACCCTGCCACCACTGACCAGATTGATACTAAAAAAGGAAACTCAAAAATCGTAGCTGAAGTATAGGCGATCGCCACTCCTAGTCCAATTCCAATTACGCCGCCTAGTCCAGACACTAAAATCGCCTCAGTGAGAAACTGATTGAGAATCGCCGATCGCGTGGCCCCTAAAGCTTTGCGTACTCCGATTTCGCGGGTGCGTTCCACTACGGACACCAACATAATATTGGCGATGCCGATGCCACCGACAATCAGGGATATGGCGGCGATCGCCCCGACCATCAGGGTCAACAATCCGACAATGTTGGTAAATGCGCTCACAATATCGGTCTGATTCACAATCCGAAAATCATCGGGTTGCGGCGGAAAAATTTTGTGGCGGAGACGTAAAAGATTAGTTAATTGGAATTGGGCGGCTTCAATTTCCGATTCATCCAGAGATTGCACCCAAAATCCACTTACAGAAATACCCTGCAAAGCATTATTACCAACTATTCTTGCCGACATATTCTTTAATGGAATATACACGCGATCGTCTTGATCAAAACCGCCTGAAGCACCTTTTACTTCCATCACACCGATCACTTGATACTGCTCACCTTGAATGCGAACTCGCGCCCCGATCGCCGTACTCCTCCCAAACAAATCAGCACGAACCTTAGAGCCAAGCACCACCATCGATTTGGCTTTATCAATATCTTCTTGCTCAAAATATCGACCTTCGCTAGGAAAAGTATTACGAATAGGTGAATAGTTGACATCTGTACCGATTATCGTTGTGGAAGTATTTTGGTTACCGAAGGAAACCTGTCGAGTTCGCTGTAAATATGATGAGACTAACTTCACCGCAGGGGCTTTGGCGACCGCCTGCGCGTCTTCTAAGGTCAAAGTAGACGCAGAGCCACCACCTTGACTAATCCCGCCTGTCCGCGCTGAACCTGTCAGGACATTAATTGAATTTGTGCCGAGGGCTTGAAGTTGATTTTCGGTAGATTTTTGAATGCCCTGCCCAATCGAGGTAATCGCAATCACGGCGGCAATTCCAATAATTACACCAAGCATCGTTAGGGCTGTTCGCAGTCGATTATTCCATAGAGATTCGGCTGCCATGGTTAAGATTTCGCCAAAGGGAACTTTAGCGACTTGAAGACGCGATTTGGCTACTGGCTTAATTACTGGTTTTGACTTTTGCATAAATTTAATTTATAGATAGCGCTTTGCGCCACCCTCAATCTTGATTAACCTCGACTTCTTTGCGGCGATGGCGATAATCCCGGAATGCCTCTAGGCTCGGACTTCGGACGCGAACCCTCTGGGAATGAGACAAATAGCTTCTCGTTACCTGTTAATCCCGACTTGATTTCGGTTTTATCATCAACGGTTACGCCTGTTTCAATTTGAGTGAATACAGGAGTCTCGCTCTGATCGGTCTTGACATACACGCCTGTGCGTCCCTTTTCGCGCACGATCGCCACTGTCGGCACAACTAATACATCTTTGAGAAGTCCAGCCTTAAACTCCAAACTAACATTCATTCCCGATCGCAATAGTTTTTTGTCTTGAGAAGTAATTTCAGCCTTCACTTCAAAACTTGTGACATTTTGGGTGACGATCGCTTGTGGTGAGATTGATACGACTCGTCCGCGAAACTTCTGATTAGGAAAAGCATCGACTAGAATCGATACCTCCTGCCCGATCGCAATTTGAGCAATATTTGCCTCGGCGACATTTGCCAAAACTTGATTATTGCTAGCGAGAGCCAAAATGGAAGAAGCCGTTGCCGAACTAACCGAACTTCCTGAAGTCGTGGGAGTCACAAATGCCCCCGGATCGGCATATTTACGAGTTACTAAGCCATCAAAGGGAGCGCGAATTACGGTATCTTCCAATTGAGACTGCACATTTTGTAAAGATCCAGCCGCCGCCACAACCTGAGCTTCAGCGCGATCGATTTCTTCAGGGCGCGATCCTGCTTGTTGCAGAGATAGGGCGGCTTTGCCTTGAGTTACTTTGGCATGGTTAGCTTCCATCGCTGTCCTTGAGGCATCAAGATCCCTTGAGGCGATCGCCCCTTCTTTGTAGAGTTGTTGATTTTGACGAAATACGATGTCTGACTGTTCGAGCGTCGCTTGGGCATTAGTCAAGTTGGCTTGAGCTTGAGCAATATCTTGAACGCGATTGCCTGCTCGTAAAAGTTCGAGACTAGCTTGGGCGGAGGCAAGTTGACCATCGGCTTGGGTAACTTGTCCGATTGTATTTGATTCATCCATGTAGGCAAGGATCTGCCCTGTCTTCACAGTTTCGCCTTCTTTGACGAGTAAGCTTTTGAGTCTGCCAGAGCTTTTGGGGCTGACATTAATTGACTTTTCGGGTTGCACCGTGCCGTTAGCCGTGACGATGATCGGCAAATCAACGCGTTTAATCGAAATTAGGCGATCGCGTTTACGAGTTGCTTGGTTATTAGCAGGTGCTGTCAGTTGGGTATAGGCATAGTAGCCGCCGCCGCCAACTGCTACAAGGAGCAGCAACATGGCAATGCGCCATCCCCAACGACCAATAAATGATTTTTTAGGGCGATCGAGTTCATCTTGGAAATCGGATAGATTGTCAGGAATATCCACTTCCTTTGTTTCTAGCTTTTTTTCTGATTGCATGAAAGTTTCGCCAATAGATTTAATGAGATTAGACTTTTATACCTCATAAAACGTTCAGATATTCTTAAAACCTCCAGCAATTTAACACAGCCCAAAGCGCTGTATTCTTTTTTTTGTAGGCGTATTTAAAGTTTGATATGCAAAATAGATCTGCTCGTTATTATGCCTCTCTCTCGATCGCAGCTGCAATTTTGACCATCATTTTGAAATTAGGTGCGTATCTTTTAACTAATTCCATAGGATTTTTATCTGATGCCCTTGAGTCAGGAGTAAATTTGATCGCGGCGATCGGGGCAGTGTTGGCTTTAACCTACGCGGCTAAACCTCCAGATGAAGAACACGCCTTTGGGCATTCTAAAGCTGAATATTTTTCCAGTGGATTTGAAGGAGCTTTAATCCTAGTTGCAGCTTTAAGTATTGCGATCGCCGCCATTCCCAGACTCCTAAATCCGCAACCACTAGAGCAAGTTGGCTTAGGATTAATCTTGTCTATAATCGCCTCAATTATCAACGGCGGACTGGCTCTAATATTACTCAAACAAGGCAAACGCTTACATTCGATCACCCTCCGCGCTGATGCTCATCACTTACTCACCGATGTATGGACTTCTATCGGTGTAATCTTAGGAATTTTGCTAGTATCGGTCACAGGATGGTTGATTCTTGATCCCCTGATTGCGCTGTTAGTTGCCATAAATATTGTTTGGACTGGCGTAAAGTTAATCCGTGAGAGTGGCTCGGCTCTATTAGATGCTTCTATTCCTCTAGTAGAAAGACAAATGATCGATGAAATTTTATCTTTCTATGATCCCCAGCAAGTCCAGTTTCACGCGATCCGTACTCGTATGGCAGGAGCAAGGAGATTTG
Source organism: Cyanobacteria bacterium SOY_65_metabat_81 (assembly GCA_031412945.1). Lineage (GTDB taxonomy): Bacteria > Cyanobacteriota > Cyanobacteriia > Pseudanabaenales > Pseudanabaenaceae > Pseudanabaena. The sequence goes on along the minus strand of JANODY010000083.1, from coordinate 122,221 downwards.
TTTATTTTCATGTGCTAGTTTCGGGAGCATGGACTGTGCAAGAAGGACATGATTTATGTGAAGAGATTGAGACGAAGATCATGGCGATCGTCCCCAATATCAAGGTTTTTACGCATTTGGAACCCTTGGAAGATCCCAAATCATGGAGCGATCAGGAATTATAAAAAAGGGACGCTTTGCGTCCCTTTTTTTATAACTGATTAGCCGCGAATGTATCGCATTTGTCGATATTACCTGTATCTAAACCACGCTTAAACCAAGTCACCCGTTGTTGAGAAGATCCGTGAGTAAAAGATTCGGGGACGACATGTCCACTTTTTGATTGCTTTTGTAAATAGTCATCACCGATCTGTGTCGCCGTGTTGAGCGCCTTAGTTATATCTTGATCGCTAATCAAACCACGCTGAGCCGTGAAATGTCCCCAAACTCCCGCTAGACAATCAGCTTGAAGCTCTTGGCGCACTGAAAGTTCGTTGGCTTTGACCTTGCTAGAACTTCCCTTTAGTTGCCTAACTTTGCTGGATGTGCCGCGCAAATTTTGGATATGATGACCAACTTCATGGGCGATCGCGTAGGCTCTGGCAAAGTCAGCATCGTTACCTGCTGTCGCTTCTAGATATTTAAAGAAACCCATATCTAGATATACTTTGCTGTCGGCAGGACAATAAAATGGACCTGATGAAGTGTTGGCTGAGCCGCAAGCCGATCGCACAGAACCGTCAAAGAGAACTAGCTTTGGGGCTTGATAATTAGTTTTTAGTTGTTGTTTAAAGATGCGTCCCCATGTGTCTTCAGTGTCGCCAAGAACAGATTTCACAAAAGCTGAGTCGCGATCGTTGATCGGTGGCTTGACCAGTCCTTGGGGGGCGGGGGCAGTTTTATTATTGTTGGTCAGAAAGCTCAAAATCTGAGTGGGATCAACCTTAAAGATCAGCCCAGCAATGACGGCGATCGCCATAGCACCCGCCCCTAATCCGCCTAACATACCTGCGGGCGAGTTTGATGAGCCAGATGAGCCGCCGCGCTCATCTTCTACGTTATCACTCTGGCGCATTTCATCCCATTTCATATTTGCCAATCCTGATTTTAATACTGCGTTGTTGTGAATATAGCGCTTTACGCGCTCTAGTGGTTCACGCGCCCATGCCTGAATATTGCTTGATCCCTTTACGCCATAGCCACCGATTGACGATCGCCACAACTATCAGCCAACCGACCATTACGCCGATTCCCTGTCCAATATTCACGGCTTTGCCTGCCAAAATCGCCGCAGGGAAATACACCATGTAAGGGAATGGAGTCAACATGGCGATATCGCGAACTAATGGCGGAAATACTTCTAAGGGGGCAATTACGCCCGACAAAAATAAATATGGCACAAACCAAAGCTGCTCGATCGCACTAGCCCGTTCTGTCCAAAAAGCAAACAGGGCAAAATCGTATTGAATCGTAAATCTTAATAAAAAGGCGATCGCCACCACAAGAGTTGTGAGTAAGCCTGTTGTTAATGATGGAATCCAGAAGGCTTGTGGATAAAGGATAAAGAATAGAATGATTAAAAATACAATTAATGGTAGTCGCGCCCAGCGCTCAGCAATATGACCGATCAAGTGATGCCAAAATGGATCGACTGGCTGTAATAGCCGATGGGAAAGTTGTCCTGAAATTAGTTCTTTCTCAAAGTCCCAAATCACCCACACAATGTTAAATTGACGAACTATAAATACTGCCAAAAAGTAACGGACAAACTCTAACGAAGTTATGCCAAAGCCGCCATTTTCTGAGGCTTTCAGCCATGCGCCCATCAAAATAAATGGCAAAGAATTAGATAGTACCCAGATAAAAAGTTCGGCTCGGTATTCGAGCATGAAGGCGTAATAGGTTGCAAATAGTGTATTAGTAACGCGGAGTATGTATTTAATTTGCATTTGTTAATATTCTTTGATGAGTAGCGATCAATTGCCTATTTCTTAACTATCAGATCTTCTTCAGACAATCTCTTTATAGGAATCCATTTAACAAAGTATTAATACTTACCGATTTTCGTTGATTTCAATGTTATTTGTATGGTCTGGCTAGCAATGGTTTGAGATCCACTTTTAAATTTTTGGTGGGTTGAGCAATATCATTCTAACTATGGTAATTTATATTTATTCTGACTTGGAGACTTTATGCTTAAAAAGATTCTGATTGGTTCTTTGGTTTCATTAGGTACTGTAGTTGCGGCAATGCCTGCTCATGCAATATCTTTTATCGCTTCTTACAATAGTACTGTTAGTAATATTAACTCTGGTAATCTCAGTGGAGTATCTGTAGGAGATAATTTTTCACTGACGATTGAGTTAGACAATGGTGGGACTACGACTGTCAACCAAACTTGGACAGCCGGCGATGTAGTCAATCTTATATTCGACTTCAATAATGGCGCGAATCGTACAGTGTTTAATCCAGTATTCGATGCTGCCACTGGCAATTTCACGACAAATGGCTCTGGCATATTGACAGCAGTTCCCAGTAATTGGTTCAGTACTTCTCCAACTGTGCAAACTACAAATTCGACATCAACCCCAGTTGTTTGGTTTATCAGTGGAAGTAATAATGTATTCGCTACTAATACTAGTGGCGGCGTTGGTATAGCTAATGTCAATGGTAATATTGACCCTACAAATTGGACAATCGCCCCAGCATCAACTGCCGTTCCATTTGACTTCGATCCTTCGTTAGGGGTCGCCCTATTAGGTGTTGACTTCGTTGTTCGCAAGACATTGAAGAAGAAAATCACAAAAGTTTGACATACTCCCCCGTTTAGAGAATGTTTGAGAAGTCCAGATATTCGATAAAAATACCGATTGATCCCCCCTAGCCCCCCTTACGAAAGGGGGGAAAATATTAAAAAAGTCCCCCTTTCATAAGGGGGATTTAGGGGGATCAAAACTTCTCAAAGACGTTCTTAGAAAACTTACCGTGTATACACAAGTCTAACTTTCTACGTTTCGGTTTATCTAAGCCCCCTAAATCCCCCAATTCTGGGGGACTTTGAAAGAATATTATTTTCTTATTCCCCCAGAATTGGGGGCTAGGGGGCGATTAATTATTTGAATCTATGGGGGACTGAGGGGCTAATCGCGATCTTCTTCGATGCGACTTGCGCCTTTTTCATATAGTTTACAGATGCCGCGCCGACTGGTTTTGATGAAATCACAGAACATTTGAATATCAGGATTATCCGCAAATTCAGGTGATGACTCTAGAAAGGCGATCGCTTGAGTGCGATTACGATCGCTTTTATATAGGACTTCATAGGCGGAGAGAATAGTGCGGCGGCGATCGTGACCAAACCCATTGCGGCGTAACCCAAGACGATTGAGTCCAAATACCATATTGGTGTCCACAGCCATGCAGTAGGGCGGCACATCCATACCGAGGCGAGTCTGTCCACGAATCATGGCATATGCACCGATGCGCGTAAACTGATGCACGACAGAATCTCCACCCATAAAGGCATGATCCTGAACTTCCACATAACCCGCTAACAACACATTATTAACCAAAATCACGCGATCGGCGATCGCGCAATTGTGAGCAATATGTGCGCCCGTAAACAATAAATTATCGTTGCCAATTGTGGTAGCCGAGCCTTCTTTTGTGCCGCGATTGACGGTCACATATTCTCGTAACACATTGCGATCGCCAATTTTGACAAAACTAATCGCGCCCTTGTATGACGTATCCTGTGGCTCAGAGCCAACGATCGCCCCATAGCCAATTTGATTGTCATTACCAATTTTGGTATGTCCTGTGACGATCGCCCTAGCCCTAATCTCACAGCGATCGCCAATCTCCACAAACTCGTCAACGATGGCATCGGCTCCAATAGTTGTACCTGCGCCAATCTTGGCATTAGGGTGAACGATAGCGCGGGGATGAATTGTGATGTTGCTATTTGACATTGAACTAAGGATTTTGGCGAATTAGTGGTGACGTAGTTGGGGAAGGAGTAGCGTTTGGCAAAGGTAGAGAGATGTTTTCAATCAGGCTCGTGTTGCTAGGAGTTAGAGAATTTGCAGGGCTAGCTGGCGAATTACTGGCGGGTAAACTGCCACCTGCACGAAAATATTCGTAAGTGGCGCGGGAAATTTGACGAATCATCTCATTGGCGCGTTGATCGTTGTCAGGCCGCTTGACCATAACGGCGATCGCATAGCGCTTACCATTGGGCATATCCACGATCCCTGCATCGCCCACCGAAGAAGCAATATCGCCCGTTTTGTGGATAATTCTGGCTTCCTCCCCGATGCCTTGGGGCAAGAGCGTATTAGTCACGGGGCGACGCATGATGTCCATAAAGCGATCGCGACTGCGTGGTTCGATCAACTTACCGCGATCGAGCATCGATAATAAAGTCACCAAATCTTGAGTACTAATGGTATTTGTGCCTTCCAGATCGGGAAGTTGATTATTAACCACAGTTGCAGTCATACCCCAAGACTTAAACCGTTGATTGACCGCCGTATTGCCGCCCAAGCGTTTGATAATCATGTTTGTGGCAGTATTGTCACTGATAATGATCATTTTGGAAGCAGTTTCTAGCGCCGATATTTTTGTGCCTGTGGGTAAATATTGCAGATCCCCAGCTTGACCGACTTTGACATCGGCAGTCATTTCTAGCTGTTCATCAAGCTTAATTTTGCCAGCATCCACATCTTGAAAAAAGGCTACTAAAATCGGAATTTTGATAGTACTTGCGGCGGCGATCGCCTGATTTGCGCCAATCTGAGCATAGGCTCCATTGTCAAGCTCAACTACCATCATCTGCATGGCAAGGTCTTTTTCAGTGGCTGCCAATTCTTTGATTTTGGTTAGTAATGGCGCGGCTTCAGTTTTGAGCGTTAGGGGCAGAATATCTTTGTTAGATTTGTTGGGATCTTCTTGGGCGATCGCCTCTGGTGTAACTAATTTGGCGCGTAAAGATTGCTGAGTTTGCCAAAAAGAGATGGCAGTACCTGCGATTACGCTTAGCCCGATACTGGCGATCGCCAGTCGTAGCAATTGCCATCCCAGAGCTTTAGCGGGAGACTTGGAGGCGATCGGACGCTTTTTAGGGTTATTAGTTTTTTGGCGAGTTCTTAAGTCAGTTGGTCGATTATCAAATCTATTTTCAGGACGCTGCTCAGGACGGGCTTCGATGCGACCTTGGCGATTGGGTAAAGGTTTAAGCTTGGTGTCTAGCGATCGCCCTTCAAACCGACTGTCAATCATCGGTTCTGGCGATCGCCCTAGTCGCGTTTTAGCATCAGAACCAATGGGGCGAGAGGTAGCCTCATTATTGCTTGTCACAGCCATGGTGCGACGCTCGCGCAACTTACTTAAACGCGCTTCTCGGCTTTTGTCGGTAGCGTCAGGCGATGAAAAGTTTTTTGGTTCCACTGCTATTTATAACTCCGATACAAGAATGTCTTTAAAGGTATTTCAACAAGTATTTACTGATATTATGCGGAAGTCTTCAAGGCTCTCTCCCAAAAGAGGAGAGGGGAACAAGAAATTAGTCTTACTCCCCCTCGCCCTTTAAGGGAGAGGGGGCTGGGGGGTGAGGGTTACACCTAGCAACAATCATTTATCCGTAGCCCAGTTGACTTGGCGCAAAATCCCCCGCAACATCGCTACTTCTGATGGATTCAGGTTAGCGCGATCGAAGATATGCCGAAACTTTCGTAACCGATGCGTGGCGGTATGCGGATAAACATAGCCGATCTTGAGCAGTACTGCTTCAAGTTGCTGATAGCAAGCTTCTACGTCTTCACGCGGGGCAATGTCTATGGGTGCTGACTGTATCAAATCTTGGGCGATTTGGCTAGTCAAATCTTCATAGACTTGGGAATTGTCCCACAGCAGTTGCAATTGATAGCAACAAATACCCACTGCTTGCGCCAAATTGAGCGAGGGATAGTCAGGATGGACGGGGATTCGCATCACCTGTTGACAATGTTGGATTTCCGCATTGCTCAAGCCGCGATCTTCTGCTCCAAAGACGATCGCACTATTGGCAACCTGAGACAGCCAACTTAAACCGTTAGACGGCGTAGTTAATTTCATTTCGCCTTTATCAATGCGTCCTGCGGTGGCGATCGCCCTTTGACAGCCCATTAACGCGGCGGGCAAACTATCGACGATTTTTGCCTTGTCCAAGATTTCTGGGGCATGGACAGCCATATGTCTTGCTTCTTCACTATGGCGATCGCATTGAGGATTAACCAGCCACAAGTCCGATAGTCCAAAATTTTTCATCACCCGTGCCACCGAGCCAAGGTTTCGCGCCCCCGCCGTCTCGATTAAAACGATTTTGATATTAAACATAACTGTAATAATAGATTGAATAGATTTAGCTGTTGGTGTTTTTACTAGAAGGTAAGGCGATTATGGCAATTACATTAAATAAACCTGCATCTAAGACCATGACTCTTGAAGAGTTTTTGAGTTATGACGATGACACGGATGCCATGTATGAGCTTGAAGATGGAGAATTAATCTTAATGACGGCTGAGAGTGAAATTAATCGAAGAATTGCGATGTTTATTCTTGCTTGTTTCTTGCAGCATGGTATTCCTTCCTATCGACTTTCGATGAAAACAGAAATTGTCACCACGGGTTCACGGGTGCGGGTTCCTGATTTGGTGGTGTTTTCTGAAGAGTTGGCGATCGCTATGGAGGGGGCTAAGCGATCTACGGTCATGTCAGAGATGCCCGCGCCGCTACTTGTCGTTGAGGTGGTGAGTCCAAATCAGAGCAGTCGGGATTATCGCCATAAGCGTTCAGAATACGCGGCGCGGGGCATTGCTGAGTATTGGATTATTGACCCAATCCAAGGGCGGGTGACAATTTTAGAATGGGTTGATGGTCTGTATGAAGAGCAGATTTATATGGGGGATCAGGCGATCGCTTCTCTAGTATTTACCAATCTTAAATTAACGGCTACTCAAATTTTGTTAGTGTCATGAATTATTCGCGCTTCGGACGATTCCCTTGTAGGGGCTTAGCATTCCCACGGCAATCTATAAGTTTTTAGGTGATTTTAGTCTGGGAATGCTAAGCCCTAAACTCGCAACGCAGGGACAATTTATCGATGAAAGCACAAAGGGTTGAGCATTTGCGTTGCGAGATGATTGTGGGGAGTATAAAAATTCTGGCGCAAATGCTCAACCCCTACAAGTTTGTGTTTATAGGGATTTGAGAGCGCGAATAATTCATGACACTAACCAAATTTTGCAACTTCCAAAGGCTTAGCATGAGCCTCTAAAATCTGGTTTTATAGCTGAAACGAGTGGCAGCGCTTCGCGCCGCCACTCGTCTTTCTAGTTTTTTAATTGTGTCTGCTTACAATGCTTTCTTGACCAAGGCTAATTCCTCAGCCGTGAAATCTTCAAAGGCAGCTTGCTGACTGGCTAATAGCTCAACGGTCGCATCGGCAATATCATTGTTTGCCTCAGCGCGATCGCGTAAACGTTGTTGCAAAACCTCCATAGGCGCATCACAATAAATGATCTCACAGGGGATGCTTTGGGCTTGGGCGGTGGCGATCGCTTGACTTCTCAAACTAATGCGATCGTACTTAGCATCAAGAATTACCGTAAAGCCTTTACTGGCTAACAAAACTCCTAGCTCAGTCAGACGCGCATAGGTTTTAGCTGTCATCTCTGGGGTGTAAATATCAGCACCGCCGCGCTCTAATAGCTCGATCCCTGCGATTTGCTTGCGAATGGCATCCGATCGCAAATAAATGGCATCTTGCTCAGAGGCGATCGCCCTAGCCGTAGTGCTTTTGCCCGAACCTGACACCCCCGACATCAGCATTAATTGGCCCTGTTTGGGAAGCGTGTATTCCCAAGCCAGTTTGTAATAAGCCGCCGCCTCTGCTTGTGCCTTAGCCTTACCCTCGGCAGGAATATTCGGATCATCGAGCAAGAATGACGTAACTTTGGCGCGGATATAGGCTCGCATACTGCAATGGAGCGGCAACAGCACCAATCCTTCATAATCGCCAGTTTTTTCGAGATAGGTATTCAAGAAAATATTGGCAAGATCACGACGACCTCGAAATTGCAAATCCATCAATAGAAACGCCGCATCGTACAGCACGTCGCTATTACGGAATGGTTCATTAAATTCGATGCAATCAAAGATCTGAATTTGATCTTGATAGACACAAATATTTTTTAAATGGACATCCCCATGACATTCACGCACTTTACCCTTGGCAATGCGATCGCTAAATACCGCCGCATTCTCCGCAAAAAACTGCTCTGTATAAGCACGGGTTTGAGCTAGCTGCGCTTCAGTTTGAGCCAGTCCTATATATTTCTCGGTAGAAGCATAATTATCATTTGCCACCGCCCGAACTGATTCCATAGTTCCGAAACTATTGATATGCTCATTAGTCTCAGCTTGTTGATGAAATGTGGCTAACTGTTCGCCAATCTGCTTAACATGATCGACAGTCAATCGATCAGCCTCAAACATCTCAATCAGCAAGTCCTCTTGAGCGAACTCTGGCATAGCGATCGCATATTCTACAGCCGTTCCTGTCCCTGTACGATCAAAGTGATACTTTCCATCTGTTTCGACGATGGACAGAACTGAGAGATAGAGATCGGGCGCGAGGCGACGATTGAGCCGAAGTTCTTCTTCACAAAAATATTGGCGCTTGTCTAAGGTGGAGAAGTCTAGAAATCCAAAATTCATCGGTTTCTTGACTTTGTATGCATAAGATCCTGTGAGTAGCACAAAGGAAATATGGGTTTGCAATAGCTGAATCGGCTCGGTGACAGGATGATCGTAAAAGTCTGGCAAGAGCATTTGCTCAATGATTGGCGGTAATGACATAGTTCCAAGGTAGTGATAATTAAGCATAATGTTGAGAGCGCTGTGCGCCTTCAATAATGTTTTTATATAGATTTCTTAGGCGACAACGCCAGCCCCGATCGCTTGATGGGCGATCGCACTGGTGAGATCATTGGTGACATCAATTAATTCTGACTCAAAACTGACCTGTGCGCGATTGGTTTTGCCTCCGACATAAAGGCGATCGCCAACCTGCAAAGCCCATATCTGAGAATGACTGACATAACTCATCATCACACCTAACATCAATAAACCAAACCCTGCATAAACAATCGGTATGCCGGGATCAGCCTTGATTTGCAAACCCGTACTGCCGATCGCTTCCTTTAGAGTAAAAGTTACCCCATTAATTTCGGCACTGCCATTAGTCCGAATTGTGGTGATTAAAGTTCCTTTCTGGTCATAGATCAGGAATGTGCCTTGCAAATCTGGCGTAATTAGGGTCACTCCCTCACTCAGATCGGGCTTAGTCGGAATCCATGTCCCCCAAACTTGACGACCTCCATTCTGTGATTCTAATTTAGTCAACGGCAATTGCAGAATCGGACTATTGTTAAATGTGAATCGGATAGCATGGATATCCCAATTAGCTTGATAAAAGCTAACCCCCTTATATTTGAGCGGTTTATTAACATGAATAGTTTGGCGATCGACTTCCTTCCCATCTTTATCTAACACTGACAAATCAGAATAGAACTGATCGATACTTCCCTTAGGCGTGTAATCTATCCAAAAACGATTAACCCGCACCGACCAATCTTTAGGAACTTGAGCCGCCGACCAAATCCCCGCTTCCGTAATATTCTTAACTTGAAAAGTATCACCACTAGGAACCATTTCTTGCGCCACAAAACCTGTCAGCGAACCCCAGATCGAACCAATCAATACTATCAACATACTGGCATGGACGATGATTGGACCAATTCTGCCAACTAATCCTTTTCGCGCATACAGGCGATCGTCAGCTTGATAAATCTTATAATTTTTGGTTTGCAAAGACTGCGCTAGATTATGCAAGTGTCCGCCGACAATCTCCGTGGCGAGAGGAAGCTTCACAAAGCTTTCAGGTTTGGTGTAATAAAACCACCGCTTGGAAGCTTTGAGAATTGGCAATTGACGATTAAAGGTGCAAGCCGTGAGGCTGGTGCCGAACAAAATCAATAGCGCTAGAAACCACCAACTCGCATAGACATGTTCCAATCCGATCGCCAAAATGACTTTGTAGGTCAGAAAGCCAAATAGGGCAGGATGTTCAGGATAATTTTCTCGATAAAAATCCATAGGTTGCCCCTGCTCAATTACCGTACCTAAGATGCTAAATAGGGCAATTGATAATAAAAGGGCGATCGCCACTTTGAGATTGGCAAGGAGCGCCACCACCTGATGCCGCCAAATTTGGTTCGCTTGAAATCGAATATTTTGAAACACGTCAGAGCTTATGATTACTAATTCTTAGGCTTGATCTTACTCCCTTCCCACTCACTTATAAAAATGTTGCGGCGGGCTTTGTCCACCGCAACATTTTGGGGTTTGATCTTTATGAATTTTGCCAAGTTTGTAGCCCTTGCCAGCGACCACGCCAACAAGCCCATAGCTTTTGCCTCGCCACATCACCATCTTTTGAGACAAATCTCAGCCATTGCAATAAGCCATAGGAAACTTTTGTGCCGATCGCGATCGCCCATATCAAAAAAATGATTTTTTGCAACGGCGGCAGATACTCTAACAACGCCACTGTCTCATTATGAATAGCATTGATCGCGGCTTGAGCATTAAAAGTATTACGCTGATCTTCATCAAAACGCTGGGCTGGAAAATGATCGACCGCGATTTGGGGATCGTAAATTAACTTCCAGCCTTTTTGTCTAAGCGTCAAACAAAAAACCACCTCAAAATGCACCTGTGCGCCCGATCCCCGCATTCTTAGATCAAAACGTAAATCACCGATCGCCGATCGCCGAAAACTCATATTTACACCCTTGAGGACATCCACTTCTCGCCCTGCGCCGATGCCAATATGATGATTACCGATCAAGCGCCCAAACCATTGCAACTTACCCACCACAAGACATGCGCCATCTTCTAGCCGAGTCCCCTGATAGACCCAATCGCGTCCGCCAACGCCCCCAACTCGCTCATCAGCAAGGTAATAAGCTTCAATCCTCTTAAGCCAATCCACATGCGGCGCGGCATCGTCATCGGTAAACGCCACAATATCGCCCGTGGCTGCCTCTAATCCCATATTCATCGCCGCAATCACGCCCGATGCCGTCACCGTCACTGGCTGCAAAGGTAAAGCGCCGCGATCGAAATTTTCTAGAAATTGCCATGTCTCGCGATCGCGATCGCGCACAATAATCCATAGCTCATCAACAGGACGAGTCTGCTGCTTGAGCGCAGTCAAACAACGCTCTAAGTCTTGAGGACGGAGATAGGTCGGCACAATTACAGTTATTTTCATGAAACCATACTTTCAAATAAATCAACATAAGCCTTGGCTTTGCTTGTCCAACTATGCTGCTCGGCGATCGCCCTAGCGGCTTGTCCCATTCGTTCTCTAAGCGATCGATCGCTAGTTAAAGTTACCAGCGCATCGGTTAAAGCCTGAATATCTTCTGAATCAGGTAAAACAATCCCGCATTCGGGAGTCACGATCGCCGCCACACCTGATACTGATGTGGTAATCACAGGCAGCCCCGCCGCCATAGCTTCAGTGACGACCATGCCAAAGGGTTCATAACGGGATGGAAACACCAGAAAATCGACGGATTGCATAATTTTAGCAACATCAGATCGATATCCCACAAAATGAACTCGCTTTTCTAATCCTAATTGTTTGGCTAATTGAGGATAGGGACTTTTTTCAGCACTGCCAACTACGGCTAAATGCAAATTGGGAACATTGACCAAAGACTTCAGCACTGTATCCAAATTTTTGCGATTAGTTCTAAAGTCACCCACAAATAGAGCCAGATCAACTTTTTCGGGAAGTCCATAGGCAGATCTCAAAAGCGATCGCTCTAAAGTCGAAAGAGTCGCAGGAAAAAATTCATCGATATCAACTCCATTTAAGATCACCTGAATTTTTGCTTCAGGAACGCCAATTTCAATTAATTCCTGTTTAATCGTCTCAGATACCGCAATCAAAACTTTAGCTTTCTTAAAGGCTTGTCGCTCCCAACGAGCATTAAGAGCCGTAAATATCCACTGGTAAGCCCCATACAAGTTTCTGCTCACGCGTGATGTATGGAATGGAGAACTTAGCCATGTACTATGCACAAAATGGACAACATTAACATCAGTTTTCGCCGAAGTTACGGCTCCACAACCCATGACTAGATCAAACTCATGCTCATGTTTTTGTAACCAATTAGCACTTTTTTGACTAAATATAACACCTCTGATTAGTTCCGTTGGCATGTTTTTGACAACAAAATAAATACATTTAATTAGTTGATTCTCGATTAGCTCTGGAGCGGCTTGGGACACAACTAAGGTGACGCGATGTTGCCTAGCGATCGCCGCTTGCACAATTTCATAATTTACTCTTGCTTGTCCATCGCCTTTTTTAACGCTCGCCGTCACAATACATAGTTTCATGATGTTTTATATACCTCTAAGCAGCGCGATCGCTATATGATGTCGCCACCAAGGGCAGAAATACTTTAACCACAGTTTCTTCGTAAGGAACGCTGGCGATTTCGAGACGACCGCCATGTAACTCCGCCAGTCGCTTGGCGATCGCTAAGCCCAGCCCCGTCCCCTGCTGAATGTAGAGCTTTTTCTCAAACTTCATATACGCTCCAAAGTTAGCAATCTGTTCGGGTTCAATCCCCTGACCATGATCGGTAACGCACAGACAAAATTCTTTGTCATCACTAAGTCCCGACACATGTACAGATGTCCCCTCAGCAGAAAACTTGAACCCGTTATCAATAATTTCTTTTACAATGACTTCTAAATAGGAATCAGAAATTCGGATAGTTACATCGGTGATATCAACCGTCAAATCGGAAACGCGATTATAGTTTTCCGCAATTTTATTAGCGCAACTTGTAATTTCAATATCGATAAAAGTGGCTCTACTACCCCGAATCTGACTAAGCCATTCTGTATTATTTTCAGTTGACTCCAACTCGGCATACAATAAAAACTTCTTGACCATTTCATGCATATCTCGCCCCGCCTTACGAATACGCTTACCCAGATCGGGAACTTCATAGGCTTTCATGGCATGATAATTTTTGACCAAAATATCGGCTAAACCCATAATCTCGATCGCAGGAAATAGTAATTGATGGGGCAGGGATTTAGAGATATTTACGCGTAAGTTATCTAGCTCTTGTTTGTAATAGCTACTGATTATTTCTTGTTTTTTAAACTGAGCATTGATCGCCCCTAGCAATTCATCTCTAGTAAATGGCTTAGTCAAATAGTCATCAGAACCTAGTTCCATCCCTTGTCGGAAGTCTGTTTTGTCAGACTTGGCGCTAAGAAATATAAAAGGAATTGTCGTAGTTGCAGGATTGTTTCGTAAAGCCGTAATCACTCCATAGCCATCGATTTCGGGCATCATGATATCGCAGATGATCAAACTTGGAATGTCCTGTTGCGCCATGATTAGACCATCGCGCCCATTGGTCGCCGTAATCACCGCATACCCCTCTGCTTGCAGCATCTTGGTGGTATTTAGTAAAACGTTGGGATTATCTTCGATGAGGAGAATTTTTTTCATGCGAACCTTGTATTATTCTTGTATAGTATTATACCAATAGCCAAGCTCCAAAACAGTTCGGTAAGCAAAGCCTATAGCAATCCTAAATGAGTTGTGAGAGGCTTCGACTTCCCTTCGACAAGCTCAGGACATCGCGCTCAGCCAACGATATACGCTGGCTGAGCGAAGTCGAAGCCCTATTTTTTTCATAAATGATTTAGGACTGCTATATCGGAATGTTTTGTTTTTTATTCCAGATTTTTTTACAAATCAATAGAAACAGGCAAGGCAACTATAAATTCTGTACCAATATTTATTTGGCTGTTTACTGATATAGACCCATTGTAAATATCTACGCAGTTTTTGACAATTGATAGCCCCAATCCAGTTCCAGCGATTACTCCCACATTTTTAGCTCGATGAAATGCACTAAATAAATGCCCTAAATCTTCTTCGGGAATGCCAATACCGCGATCGCTAATTGCAAAAGTTACCTGCTCAGGATCAACCGTCAGTTTGAAATCAATAGTACTGTTTGTGGGCGAATATTTAATCGCATTGGTAATGAGATTGGTCAGAATTTGACGTAATAACTTCTCATCCATTTTGACCATCACCGATGGAATATCGGTTTGAAGATGAGGGTTCTCCATTGAGATCTGATTTGCTGGAATATGCAAAGACGAATTCAGAATATAGTTTTCAGCAAAGGTCTTTTTCATTTGACGTAATAGCTGATTGCAAAAGATTAAAAGATCAAACTTAGTTAAATTTATTTTGGATTTATGGGCGTTGGTTTGACTTAAAAACAAAACATCTTCCATCAGCGCTGTCATGTGTTTGACTTCCCCTTGGATTTGATGCAATTGCTCAACCTGTTCCGTCTTTGTCCATTCATAATATTCCAGCAGTTCGGATGCGCTTTGGATAGTCGTTAAAGGTGTCCGAAACTCATGGGACACTACGGAAATGAAGTCGGATTTCATTTGACTCAGTTCGCGTTCTTGTTGCAGCGATCGCAATAGCACTGAAGCCGATAACTGCAATTGTTCGTTTTGATCTTGAAGTTGCTTTTGTAATAAACAAAGTCGCAAATGCGTTTCAATTCTGGCTAAAACTTCAATTAACTGGAATGGTTTACTAATATAGTCCACCCCGCCCACCGAAAAAGCTTCTACTTTTTCAGAAGCTTCTTCGATAGAGCTAATAAAAATAATCGGGATTTCTTTAGTAACTGGATTTGCTTTTAAGATTTTACAGACTTCGTAGCCGTCAATTTCAGGCATCCGAATATCAAGCAAAATTATATTGGGTAATTTTTGATTAACTTTTTCTAAGGCTTCCGCGCCATTTGTGGCTTGCTCAACTTGATAACCTTGTCTAGCTAGCATCAGTGACAAGAGCCGAAGATTATAAATAGTGTCATCAACGATCAGAATAGACGCATTATTTACCGATTTTTGAAGTTCAATTAAAGTTGAGTTTGAATTAGTCATAGCCTAAATTAGTCACCATCGTGAACTTACCCCAATTTTATTAATATCTACGCAAAAGCCTCGTCTTGCGGTAGGGGCAATTCATGAATTGCCCTTACTCACAATATATTTTATAAGTAAAAAATTATTTATGCGATTATCTATAATTCTGCCATGTTTAAATGAAATTAGACATGGTTATCTTGAGCGTATTATTATTAATTTGGTTGCTCAAATTGGTCAAAAAGAGATTATTGCGGTTGTGAGTCTTAGTGATGATGGTACTGATACATTTTTAGAAGCCTATGCGGCGCGTTATCCAGAAATACAAGTGGTGCGATCGCCAGCTAAAAATCGCGCTCAGAGGCTAAATGATGGGATCGCCGTTAGCACGGGGGATGTGATTTTGTTACACCATCCTGCGACACTTTTACCCGATCGCCATGCTTTGATGCTGATTGAACAGGCTTTAGGATTAGGATATCAGTGGGGCGCATTTCAGCATACTTTTGATTTTTCCCATTGGTTGCTGCACTTTACATCTTGGTATTCAAATAATGTGCGAGTTAAGCAAAAAGGGATCGTTTATCTCGATCATTGTCCATTTATCGATCGCCAAGTTTTAGCGGACATTGGCAATGTCCCTGATCTAGATATTTTTGAAGATACAGTGCTGAGCGATCGCTTAGGTCGTTTGTCAAAACCAGTGTTGGCTGAAGGTCGCATCATTACATCTGCAAGGAGATTTCGACAGCGCGGCATCTATCAACAGGCGCTGCTCAATCAAGTACTAAAAGCCTGCTATCACCTAAATATTGATACGCGATCGCTCAATCGGTTATATGAACAAAAAACCAGTATTAATGTCAAATATGGCGATCGCGATTAACTAGCTTTCGGTTTTAGCTTCACGGTGAGTTTGTATGCACCTTTACCACTGCGATCGTAAGCATTGACGATCGCCTGATATGTCCCTGTAACGGGCAACTCTAAGGTCAAGAAAGCTTGCTTTCGACTAGGCAATCCGTCATTTTCTTTGACCACTTGACTATTTGGGTCAAATAGCACCAAATAGGGATGAAAATCTGAGCTAATTAACTCTATCTGCACGATTTGCCCTGCTTGTCCATTAAAGTTAAATGTCTCAAATAGACTGCCATCTCTGGCATATACGCGGCTAGCTGTTCCTAAAATTCCATTTTTTTGTAAGAGTATTTGGCGATCGCTCGTTAATTCTGTTGGGGTGGCTACAAAATTCTTGCTGATCCGACCTGCGATCGTAAAAGCGCCTGATTCGCCGACTTCGTAAGAATTGGCATAAAGAGTATATTTGCCCGTAGTTGGCAATTTAAGCTCAATGCGGGCATTTTTGCCGCCGCCACCATCATCATCTTCAGCAATCTTGCGCCCGCTAGCATCAAATAGCACTAGATATGGATCAAGTCCAGTACCTCGCATGTCGATGCTCACTGATTGTCCTGCTTGCCCTTGAAATTGATAAGCTTTGAAATAACTGCCATCGGGCAAGGTGTTATCGGCGGCGCTGAGGACTGAGGCGATCGCCTTGCCATTAAGATTAAGGATGCTGGGCTTAAAAATAGGCGCGGTGGGTCTATTAGCGATCGCGCCTTGACGGAATGAGGCGATAAATTGCTTGACCGTATCCGCCTCGATCGCTAAGCCAATACCGCTATTGGTCGAGTTGGTCGTAAAAATCGCCGTATTCACGCCCACCAGTTCACCGCGACTGTTGAGCAATGGTCCGCCAGAGTTTCCGGGATTTAGCGCCGCATCTGTTTGTAATAATTGGCGATCGCGATCGATGCGACTGATGATGCCTGTAGTCAGCGTTCCTGCAAAACGTCCAAAGGGATTACCGATCGCAAAGGCTCGCTGACCAACTTGAATAGTCCCCGAACTAGCAATTTGAATTGTCGGTAAGGTTTCGGTAACGCCCTCTAGCCTAATCACGGCAAGATCAGGGTTACGGCTACTGGCAACGACCATTCCACGAAATTTTCGCTTGTCGCCTAATGTCACATTTACAGTCGTCATGCCGCGCACCACATGAGCATTAGTCAAAACCAAGCCCTTCGCGTCAATGATCGAACCGCTACCATTACCTGTCTGCGACTGGATCGATACCACCGCAGGGCTAGCTGATTTATAAACCCGAATATTTGTATCTTCGTCGGATTGAGCTTGAACAGGCGAGGCTAGACAAAAAGTGGCGATCGGGCTGAGTCCACCACAAAAAATGAGACTAGTTACCACCAAGCTAGCAAATTTTTTTGTTATTTCTTTTTTCATCAAACTATCCTCAAGCTCAATTTTTTATTGGGTCAGATTTGAGCGCAAAGCGCTCTATTTATCGCCGTAAGCTTGCCACGACAATCTGACTAATGAGTTAAATATCGCTGCCGCCGCGATCGCATTACCCTTGCGTCCATCTACCCGAATATGCGGAATCAAGGAATCATTTAGCCGCGACTTGATCACATCGGTATCAATAAAACCAGCAGGAGTGCCAATCACCAACGCAGGTTTGACATCTTCAGTCTCGATCAAATCAACTAAAGTTGCCAAGGCGGTCTGAGACTCGCCAATCACAAAAATGGCTTCAGGATAACGTCTTGCGAGGGTTTCAATCCCCCAAGCAGCTTGAGTTTTACCCTTTTGAGGACGCGTGATCGCTTCAACGCCACAATAGATAGGATTAGCAAAAGTATCGCAAATTTTGGGAAAAATGGCGGCTTGCACAGTTGGCACATCCACGACAATGGTGGCGCGAGTGGCGAGGGCTGTCGCTCCTGCTTGCAAGGCATTTTCAGAAAACCTAACCAGATTTTTGTATTCAAAATCGGCGGTTGCATAAATTACTTGGCGCACAATTTCATATTCGGCGGGTGAGAAAGAATGCTCTCCAATTTCGTTATCGATGATTGCTAAGCTTTGTGCGTCCGTAATATGCCATTCCATAGGATTATGCGATCAATATCTAGGTTAAATATGAATTATTGATTAAGTTTGATTATATCTAAATTAGTCTTTAGCTAAGGCATATTGTCTAACACAATTTCGCCCCTCAGCCTTAGCTAAATATAGAGCTAGATCGGCGGCTTTGAGTATATTTATGGGTTCAAATTGTTGGGGTGGTACCAGCGTGGCAACACCACAGCTAATGGTGACATAGGGCGCAGCTTTAGAATGATTATGCAGTAATTTGAGCGATCGCACCATTTTTGTCGCTCTCATAGCGACATTCATCCCACCTTCAGCATCGGTATTTGGCAAAATAATCGCAAACTCTTCCCCACCATAACGGGCAACTAGATCGGCTGGACGGTTTGTGCATTGGCTAAGCGCCTGAGCAATTTCTTGTAAACAGTGATCGCCTTCTTGATGCCCATAATTATCGTTATAGTTTTTAAAAAAGTCGATGTCACATAAAACTAATGAAATCGGTAGTTGTTCTCGATGCGATCGCTTGCATTCTTGGTCGAGATATTCATCTAAGCAGCGCCGATTAGCCACTTGGGTCAAACCGTCGATCGAGACTAGCCTTTGCAATTCTTTAATAAATACGGCAAGTTGTTGATTAGCAGCTTCAAGCTGTTCACGCAGGTTAGCTTGTTCTAATAAACGCCGCACTCTTTGCCGTAACACCGCCCAATGAATTGGCTTAGTCACATAATCAGAAGCGCCCACTTCATAGGCGCGATCGACAGACTCGCGATCATCGAGGGCGGTAATAATCAAAATCGGGGTGTGATCGCCATTAGGAATTTTTTGGATGCGTGAACAGCATTCAAACCCATCTAAGACGGGCATCATTGCGTCTAGCAAAATCATATCTGGCTGATGTTCTTGATAAAGCGCTAAAGCCTCCATGCCATCCGCCGCCTCAACCACACGATAGTTTTCACGCTCTAAATAACGCACCAAAATTTTTCTCATAAACAAGTCATCATCCACGATCAAAACCAGCGCAGGCTTAGGTACGATTGTTTCTGAGATATTTATTTCTTCTTGGTGCGAATGCTTACTGCGATCGCTAATATCGTCGATGGTCATCACATAATTATGCAGTATTGGATATTAAAATTAGCATTAATAGCTATTAGCTTATCTTAAGATTTTGCCGCAATTTTTTAGCTAATATAGCAATCCTAAATGAGTTGTGAGAGGCTTCGACAAGCTCAGTGCATCGCTCAGCCAACGATATACGCTGGCTGAGCGAAGCGATGCACTGAGCTTGTCGAAGTGTCGAAGCCCTATTTTTCTCATAAATGATTTAGGGCTGCTATATAGCGCTTTTCAAACAATCGAGGTTCAGGGAGTTGTTTGAAAAATATCACAAAAACGTGAGTAGTTGAGATCAACTATTTATATTTTTTTTGATGTCTCTCAAGTTCTAAATCAGATCTGACGTTGGTGTATTCATCCGCAATTTTATCGATTTTTAGATCTAAATCTTCATAATTGCGACTGCGGAGATTTGTTTCCAAATCACGGCATAGGGTGGACAGATCTTCGGCTCCGATCACGCCACTACTAGATTTTAAAGTATGTGATACCCGCAGCATTAACTCAAAGTTCTGCTCCGCAAAACTCGTATACAGATCTTGAAGGAGCGATCGCGTATTGTCTAGATAGCTATCGATTAGCTCCAATAAAAACTCTGGGTCTTCACCGCCGATGTCACCCGCCGTTTCATGGAGAGTATTGGTATTGATTGAGGTCGATATTTTAGGAGCATTTGTGGCGATCGCTTGACATTCTGACAATACCCGCACAAGTTCAGCATTATCAATAGGCTTACTGATGTAGTCATCCATACCTGACTCTAGACATATTTCCCGATCGCCTTGCATGGCATTAGCTGTCATCGCCACAATTCGAGGCTTATGAATCAGTTTGCCACTTTCAAAATTGCGACAGATCTGTCTGGTGGCTTCCAATCCATCCATCTCAGGCATCTGCATATCCATAAATATTAAGTCATAGGTTTGCTGGGCGATCGCTGTTAATACCTCAAAACCATTGGCCGCCACATCAGCACGATAGCCCATGCGTTGCAAAATAAACATCGCCACTTTTTGATTAACCACATTATCTTCGGCTAACAAAATTCGTAATGGATGATTTTTCGCCATGCGCGGATCAAAGGAATATCCTTGACGACTTTCAGCCCGATCTTTAGCAATTTGATCAGCATTACTTTGGAGGTAATTAGCCCTCGCTAATTGGGAAATTGATGACGAATTAGCTCTATTTAGATCGTTGCTATCTATCGTATTAAAAGTAGCTGTAATGTTAGCGTTAATTGGAGCCGTAATGGTGAAGTAAAAAGTAGAGCCATGATTGACATCACTTTTAACCCACATTGTGCCGCCCATTAGTTCAGCCAAGCGCTTACTGATAGCTAGTCCTAGCCCTGTGCCACCATATTGGCGAGTCGTGGAGGCATCGACTTGACTAAAAGCTTGAAATAATCGATATAAGCGATCGCTAGGAATACCAATACCCGTATCTTTAACCGCAAATTGTAATGTCCTTAGCAATTGAGTTTCTTCATGGCGATCGCTTAGTTCACAGCGCAAATAATGCGAAACAAGCTGTTGTGTGACCGAAATATTCACAGAGCCGCGACTAGTAAATTTAATGGCATTTCCGATTAAGTTAGCTAAAACTTGGCGTAACCGCGCCATATCGCCAACGATGCTCAAATCAACATCAGGATGAATCAAATAACTTAGCTCAATCCCTTTTTCGATCGCCTTAGCTGACAATAATTCAATCGTATCTTCTAGACAAATTCGCAAATCAAAATCTTGATTCTCTAATTCTAAATGTCCTGATTCGATTTTAGAAAAATCTAAAATATCATTAATAATCGTCAATAAAGTATCTCCCGCATTGCGAGCGATCTCCACAAATTCACGCTGCTCTTTAGTGAGATTGGTATCTAGTAAAACTCCTGTCATACCGATTACCGCATTCATCGGCGTACGGATTTCATGGCTCATTGTGGCTAAAAATTCACTTTTAGAACGATTTGCCGACTCCGCAATATTTCGAGCCTCTTCTAACTCTAAATTTTGTTTGCCAAGCTGCTCAAGTTGGAGAGTTTCTTTGATTAATAATTGGGCTTGTGAGAGGGCAATACTTACTTGATTTGCCACTGCTTCTAATAATTCTTTCTCCTCATTTGTCCATTCATGAAAACTATTGCAATGGTGCAAGACAATAATTCCATTGGTCAATCCATGGGATGAAGTCCGAATGGCTAGCAGCGATCGCAATTGCATTCGATAAAATAATTCACCAAATGCATCTAATTCAGACTCAGCATAAACATTTGTAATGGCGATCGCCCGATCATGACTAGATATTTTTTGACCAAAATCACTATTTAGTAAAGGTAATTCGATATCTTTTACTGTAAAAATTTTGTCAGCTAACTGCTCTGACATGAGCATAATTTGCGGTGATAGGGCTTGATTGTCGGATGTAAACTCTAACTTGTAAATAAGACAACGACTAGCTTGAAAAGCTGATTGAATCTGATGAGCAGCCGTTTGAAAAATACTGTTGACATCAAGACTTTGACGAATTTCATCAGTAATTCGATTAAGTAATACTGTCAAGCGCATTTGTCTTTTTAGATCTTTTTCTGCTTCTTTGCGCTCTGTTATATCAATCTGAATACCGATAAAATGTGTCAGTTCACCACTGTTATTAAAAATTGGTGAAATACTTAACTCGTTCCAAAATAATGTGCCATCTTTGCGATAGTTTCTAATCACCACCGTGCAGTTTGTTCCAGTCGCGATCGCTAAACGCAGTAATTTTTTTTCGGGTTGAAATACATCAGTCCCTTGCAAAAAAGCACAATTTTTGCCGATGACTTCGCTAGCGGTATAGCCAGTGATTTGTTCAAAAGCTGAATTTACATAGACAATAGGATTATTTATAGACTTAAAGTCGGTGATCACAATCCCATTGTGGCTAGCGGCGATCGCCCGTTCTTGCAAGCGCAGAGTTTCTTCATTTCTCTTGCGATCGCTAATATCAAACCGAATCGCCAGATATTGCATCGGCAGACCATTAGCACCTAATAAAGGCGTGATCGTGCTATCTGTCCAATAAAATTTTCCATCCTTAGTTTTATTGCGAATTTCACCCCGCCAAACCTGACCACTGGAGATAGTGTCCCAAAGTTCATCAAAAAATTCAGGCGGATGAATATTTGAATTAAGAATTCGATGATTTCTGCCCATTAGTTCGGCTTGGGTATATCCAGAAATCTCACAAAACTTGTTATTTGCGTAGGTAATATTTCCAGCTAAATCTGTCACAGCCACGATCGCCGATTGATCAAGGGCAAATTTTTGAAATGCTAACTCACGCAATGTATTTTGTGAAGCTTGTTCAGCTTTTTTGCGATCGGTGATGTCATTAGCGATACCCAAAAACCCTGAGATCTCATTGTCGCCATTTCGCAAAGCCGAAATCGACAGCATCACAGGAAATCGCGAGCCATCTTTGCGAATATATGTCCACTCGCGCTCTTCCATTTGCCCCAATTTTGCCTTAGCCACAAACACCTCAAATCCAGCCTCAATAGGCGTGCCCAACTCCTCGGTCAGGGCGATCGCTCGTTGCTGCACTTCAAGGCGATCGTGAAAACAGGCGGGAGTCTGCTTACCGATCATCTCTGATGCTGAATACCCCAACCACCGCTCAGCCGATGCATTAAAAGCACAAATTACTCCATCTACTGAAGTCGCGATAATCAAATAATTGGCACTATCTAGAATTGCTTGATGTAGTCTTAAAGATTCTTTAGTGTTTTTTCTTAATAATTTTATAGAAGTCACTTTTTTGGATAAATATTTTAAATTTTCATGCTTCTTTGAGTCATGAGTCAAGCATCTCCCAAAATTTGATGCCTTTATAAATCCCTACTCAGTCTTTTAAGCATCGTTCTTTTCGCTATGTTCTATATGATTTATTTTAGCACTATCCTAATTTCCCATTATTCTGGACGTACAAACCATAAACTTCGCTCACCATTATGAGAAATGCAATCAAGAAGCAAATTTTTTACTTTAATTGGCAACTGCCCCTTTCTGCGCGCACGGCGTAAGCTACTCGGCGAACATTCCAAAAATTTCGCGATTTCGATCGTTGTCCAAAGTCTGGTAAACAAATCATCAGGCAAAGAAGACATACTTTGAGCTAGTTCTTTCCATGACTGCACATAAGCCTCAGTCGCCTCCGTATGTTGAATTACGGTTTGGCTATCAATATTGATATGATCAACTTCTTTTAAGGCGGGAGGACGCGCATCTAATTCACCAAAAATATCAGTATCAATATAGACTTGGACATTAAATATCTCATCCCAACTTTTGAAGAATTCGGGTTCATTAATATCTTCATTTTCTAACGACCCATAATCTATATCTTGTTTAACTTCATCTTGTTTAATGGCAAGAGTTAGATTTTTTAGTAAATTTATTACCCTTTGTTTATGATGATGATGGTAGAGATTGACGATTTCTCTAATCAATACCGCCACCTCCGTTGGTACGGCGATCATCTCCGTATCTGATTTCTGTGTTGGTTGCAAGCGATTGACCACAAGAAAAAACCCGTTTAGATTTGCCAGTTTAAACTTAAAAGTATAACGCTAGTCTCTATCGAGGCGACAACTATTAACTGATTTGGAGATAAGCCAAAGTACGCATGTTTAAATCTAAATTTTCGATTATTTATTCTAAACTTTTTCTAGAACATGATACTGGCGTTTATCATCCTGAAAAAGCTGGTCGTCTCACCGCCATTGTTGATGCTTTGAAAAGTTCCGCGATCGCCTCGCAATTAGTTTGGCAAGAACCACAACTTAGGCAAAATATTTTACAAGAAGTAAGGCGCTTTCATAATGCCGAATATGTGGCAACTTTGCAACATATCACCGATCGCGGTGGCGGCTATATTGACGGTGACACGATCGCTTCAGCCCAGACATACGATGTGGCCCTGTTAGCTCTCAGTGCATGGCTCGATGGTGTAGATGTAGTTTTAAATTCTGGTCGCCCTGCCTTTGTGCTAGCTCGCCCCCCCGGACATCACGCCCGCGCTCATACAGGAATGGGCTTTTGCATTTTTGGTAATGCCGCGATCGCCGCGATGTCAGCTTGCGATCGGCTAAATCTAGATCGTGTCGCCATCCTCGATTGGGATGTGCATCACGGCAATGGCACACAAGAGGCAGTCTGGGATCGCGCCGATATTGCCTATGTCTCCACCCATCAAGCGCCGTTTTATCCGATGACAGGGCGCAAAGATGAGACAGGCGCACATAACAATATTTTGAATATTCCGATGCCTGCAAATTCGGGAATTTCTGAATATTTACCCATATTTGAAAATCAGATCATGCCATTTCTGCGAAATTTTAATCCTGATCTATTAATTGTCAGCGCAGGATTTGACGCAAATGCTGATGATCCTTTAGCTAGCATTTTGCTCAAACCAGAAGATTTCGGCACTTTTACCAAGCTATGTTTAGAGCTAACGCCCAAAATATTATTTGGTTTAGAAGGCGGCTACGATTTTGATAGCCTCTCGCGATCGGTCGTTGCCGTCATTCAGCAATGCCTATAAAAAATCGGTAGTGGCAATTCATGAATTGCCACTACCGATTTTTGTAAATTGATTAACCTTCTTTGTTGATGAAAGGCAACAGAGCCACTACACGAGCTTGTTTGATTGCCGTTGTCAAAGCACGCTGCTGTTTTGCTGTCAAACCTGTGATGCGTCGAGGAAGAATTTTGCCGCGTTCGGTGATGTACTTACGCAGTAATTCGACATCTTTATAGTCGATTTTGGCAGCAGGCGCGATCGGGGAGAGGCGCTTGCGATAAAAGGAGGAATTCATTGCCATGATGGGATTACGCGATTTTAGTTATTGGATTAAGGGACTATTTGATTTCTTTGTGAACAGTGTGAGAGTTGCAATGAGGGCAGAACTTTTTGAGTTCTAATCTTGCGGTGGTATTACGACGATTTTTCATGGTCGTATAACGAGACACACCCGGCGATCGTTTATTAGCATTAGTGCGACATTCGGTGCATTCTAATGTAACAACGAGACGAACACCTTTGTTTTTAGCCATTTTTTTAGTTGTGAGATTACTTAAAAGTGCGATCTACGAGTATTGCATAGAATCAACCAAATTCTACGCCTACAGGAAAATTATCAAAATCTTAGTCAATTTTTACTGTTTATCCATCGGTAAACTAAGTAGCTAGGCGCAATTAAACATAACCCCAGAATCGAAACCTGTGGGGCACGCTGCGCGTGCGCCACAGGTCTTAGGCTTTTTAGCTAACTTCTGCAAGCAAATCAGCTAAACGCGGGTATTTAGAAACTAGCCCAAAGGTTTCAGGGGAAACCACATCATAGGTAAAGTCTCGTTGCGCGATGCAAAACCGATCCCATGCGGCGACCTCAATATGAAATAGCTTGATCACTGTATCAACTAGAAATGGAGTCAGTTCAAACTGCCAGCCGACTTTTAGATTTAAATGTTCGCAAAACTGAGCGATTAAATCTTGCACAGTTAGACGCTGCATTCCCAATACGAGACGGGCTGGAGACTTGGGTACAGATGGGGCGGTGAGTAAATGCGTAACTATCTGAGCAATATCGATCGCATGAACAAAATGCAAACTCCCATTAGTTTTTAAAAATCTAACATAAGGGACATATTTAAGAATGTCCTTGAGTCCTCTCGACAGATGGGAATAAGGCTTGTCGGCTGCCCCACCAAAAACAAGGGTTGGAAATACGGTAATTAGGCGATCGCGAATAATTGAATTTTCTAAAGTCTCTAAACAAGCGTGTTTTGAAGCAATGTAATCCGTGCCGATCGCCCCTGCTTCAGGAATAATTTGGTTATGCGAATCAAGAATGCTGGCGGTGGAGAAATAGATGGCGCGATCGCATACTTGCGGATCGAGCATCGAAAATAGTTCTATGGTTTTATCGCGATTGACCACAAAAGCTTCATCGCCACCCCAACCTGCGGCAGTACTCACCACAAATTCCATGGTGCGGAGCAAGTCTCGATGCTGCCCAATGTTTTGCATGGAGTCTTCGATAATATGCACATTAGGGCGATCGCTTAGATCAATCTGCAATTTACGGCGATCGCGCACCAGCAAATATAACTCATAGTCTGTTTTGGCTAAGAGTCTCTCGATCAAATAATGACCAACACAACCGCTAGCACCCGTAATAAAGACTTTTTTCGGCATTCTCTTCACAGATCGTAAAAAATATACCCCATAGGGCAGGTCTTCTAAATTAGCTCATTATTAAGTCTTGCGTATTAATAGCTATAGAAATAGACATACAAAACCAAGAATTAGACGTTGCGACGCGAAGCGCCGCAACGTCTAATTTGATATTGGGAAGGGAGTAGCTAGTTAGCCATGCCAAATTGTTATATTTAAGAACAGGTGGGACGGCTTTGCCGCCCCGCCCATTCTGATTTTGTATTGAGAATCAAAAAAATGTCGTCACAAAAGCCTGATAGTGTTTGGAATCATAAGCCTTGGTGGTGTCAACCTTGGTCAATTTTACTAACGGGCTTCACGATTATTAGCGGTAGCTGGCTGTTGTTTAAGTTGATCTGGCTGACCATGCTCGTCGCAATTCCCCTATCCGCGTGGATGGGCTTTTTTGTGATTTTATTCCCAAAACTAGCCCTGCAAGCTACAGAGTTCCCGACTCAAGCTGATCTAAATAAATAAAATTAGGAGCTTTGACACCCGCCTCTTCTCTGATTTCCACGAGTTCGGGGGACTCAAAAAATTGCTTGGCGGCTTCAATCGAAGTCCAAGCTGAAAAATGGACAATTTTATTTGGTTGATCTTGATATTTGAGAACCTGATACGATCGCTCTCCCGCTTGTCTGCGAATCTCCGCAGCATCATCAAAAATTTGTTTCCAGTTAGAGTAGTCTGCGACTTCGTGAATAATCAAAACGTATTGCATGGGGAATTTATTATTATTTTTGATTTTTGTAAATTTTGTTCGGCTTAAATTTTTACACTTTAATTTACTAAATAATTTGCTAAAACGACCAAAATCGTCTATAAAAAGCAAGGCAAAATTAGACACTTCAAATGTTAGGTATGATTATTTTCCCTTGTCCTCTTGACAATGGTCACTTACAGTCTATAATCCCTCCATTGTTTAGTGCGCCCAGTGCTACAAAAGCTACAAAACTAGTAAAGACACGCTTATGTTCGGCTTAAAATTTGGCGGAAAGTCTAAAAAAGGCATCGGAATCGAAATTACTTCCGAAAAAATTAACCTAGTTCAATTGCGCCGTAAAGGACCATCCTCTTACAAATTGGTGACGTATGGTAGCGTTGAACTTCCTGAAGGAACTGTCGAAGAAGGACGGATTCTTGATCCTGTAGCGCTGGGAGAAATTATTCGCAGTTTGCTAGTAGAGAAAAAAGTAAAAGTCAAAAAAGTCGCCACAGCCCTACCTGGTCGAGAAACCGTAAGTCGCTTAATTCGCTTGCCTGCGGAAATCCCTGACATGGAGTTGCGCGAAATGGTACTAAATCAGGAAGCTAGCTTATATTTACCCTTTCCGCGTGAAGATGCGGATGTGGACTATCAAAAACTTGGGACATCCCTTGATGACGATGGCATTGAGCGCGTTGAAATCTTGATGGTGGCTACTCCCAAAGAGGTGACGGATAGTTATATCCAAGCTCTAGAAATAGCCCAGCTTCAGGTTGATATCGTTGAAGTTAGTAGTTTTGCGCTGATTCGAGCCATGCATAATGAGCTAGCTCGATTTAGTACCTTGGCTGAGGCCGTGGCGATCGTAGACATTGAATATGAAGCTACTGAAATTACGGTGGCTGTTGATGGAGTGCCGCAATTTTCGAGAACCTTCCCCATTGGCACAGCCCAAATCCAAAATGCTCAGTTACGAGCGATTAACTTGCCACCACGACGGACAACCGATATGGAAATGTTGAGTTCTACAGTTGTGCCTTTGCAGTCGATGGATACTGCTAGCTTGGCGGGTGGTGGCACTCCGGGTGATGCGGCGATCATGCGAGTTGTTGGCGATCTTTCTGATGAGTTGCGCCGCTCTATTGATTTTTATACTAGTCAATCGCCGGGATCTGACGTTGTGCAGTTGTTGATTGCGGGGCCTGGAGCTTGCATCGGTCAGTTAAATGAGTTCTTTAGTCAACGGCTAGGAATTGCAGCTAGTGCGATCGATCCATTGACGGCGATGGGTGTTACTGTCGATGGCGACATTCCCATACACGATCGCATGGCGATGTCTGTGTCTCTGGGTCTAGGGTTGAGAGAGGTTTAACAAAGATGTATACACTTGATATTAATTTTTTAAGCGATCGCGCTGCCATTGAATCCCAAGGCGTGGAGCGCCAGCCCATTGCTGACACCCAATTTTTGATTTATGGCGGTGGCGTGGCATTGGTCGCCCTTACTTTAGTTGGCGGCGCATTTTTGGTTTTAACTGCGACTTACGATGGTATTCAGCAAGAGCTTGCGACTTTGACTGCCAAAGAAACGCAACTAAATGACAAACTCAAGTCATTAAAGGGACAAGAAGAGCAATTGCAAGCTGTAAAAGCTAGAACTGGTCAACTTTTAACCCTTTTTGTCGGTAATTTTCCGATTAATGCAGTTCTTGACGACATCAGAAAACGTACCCCCATCTCAGTGCAGGTCAACTCTATTAGCCAAACAGCCTCGGCAGCATCAGCCGATCCCAAAAATCCTAGCGCGGCGGGCTCAATTATTGCTCTAGATGGAAAGGCTGAAAACTTTAATGAGTTAAACGATTTCATGCTGTTGCTAAAAGCATCGCCGCTCTTGAATGGTGAAAAGACAAAGCTCGTGTCATCAACCTTGCAACAAGCTACTGCCGATAAAAACTTCACATTAGTCAACTTTAAAATTGAAGCTGTTCTTACCTCAAAAAGCCCTGCGGAACTGTTACCTGAACTTCAAAAAGCAGGAGCGGATGGGTTAGTCGCCAGAGTTAATTTATTAAGACAACAAGGAGTGATCAAATAGTATGACAAATGCAGGAGCGGCTTCAGGAGATGGTGCAGCAGGTGGCTTTACCATATTTGGTTTTACCTTAACTTCAAAAATTTTAGGAATCCTGATCGGGGTTGCTGGGATTGGGCTTGCGGCTTATGCCACTACAAGTTTTGTATTACCTCTCTGGGATCAAGTGCAGACGGGTAAGGCAAGCATTGACACCAAAAAAGCTGGGGTCAGTACGCTCGAAGGTCAAGTCGCTGGCAAGGGTAATGTTGCGGAAAAGATTGGCGAGGCGAATAAACAAAATCAATTTGTGCTATCGCTTTTGCCAAATGTCGATAATATCGATACCTTGATGCGCGACATTCAAGATCAATTACCAAAGATCATTAAGATCGAGCTGCCTCCCAACTTTTCCTATGAGTTAGTAGGGACGCTGCGAGCGTTTCAGCCGAAGCCAATTGTTAAAGGACCGCAGTTTTCGACTTATTCTTACACGATTGGTTTTGACGGCAAGTTTGAAGATGTATTGAATACAATTCAAAAAATCGAACGTCTGAAACCGTTGCTAGTGGTCAAAGATTTAAAACTAACTAAAAAGAGTTTACCAATTGAGAAGTTTAAGTTCTCAGTGCCGATCGCGGCGGGTAAAGAGCAGGAGATTCTTGGTAGTTTGCCACCATTGATCGGTGCAGATTTTACGCTGGATGCATTTGTGCCATTGAGCGAGGCTGAGCTTAAGGCGTTAGCTCCTGCACCTGCCGCGCCTGCTGCGCCGCCGAAAAAATAATATTTAGCCAATATTGACAAACTATGGTATACTCTCAACCCATAATCGCGTCAATTTTGCCTTGGTTATGTCGTTCCTTTAGCTAGGACTTATCCAAGTTTTTATATCTATATCAAAAAGAAAGATTAAGTGTATTGGGTTCTGTGAGGAGTGTTAATTATGAATGCGAAGTTGAATGCGAAATTGAAGGTTAAGTCTTTGGCTTGCTGGTTTTTGATTGCGGCGAGTTGCCCACAGGTGTTAGCGATCGCCCCATTGCAAGCTCAGAGACAAGTATCTGCAAATCCAAGTGCTGACGCGATCGCCGTGGCTAGTCGGATTACGGATATCAGTAGCAGTGTGTCTGGCGATCGCCTAAATCTAGTCTTAAATTTTGCGAGTAGCGATCGCCCACAGGTGACTTATACCCGCCAAGGTAAAGCTTGGGTGGCGCTGCTCAATGGCGCACAGTTGCAATTAGGTAGTGGCAATGCTAGCTATGCCAAGACTAATCCTGCTCCCGGAATTACGGCGATCGAGGCGACTCAATATGCGGCGAATAAAGTCCAAATTCGGGTAACTGCGGCTAGTCCAGAGATGCTCAAAGATCTAATCAAGCGTCAAGATACGGGCGATAGTCTGGTATTTAGCTTAGAGATGCAACCTTCAGCGACTCAGCCTAACTCGATCTCTTCAGCAAATGCGCCTGATGCGGGTACGCTAAGGGGACAAAACTCATCTGAATCTAAGGTGTTGACGGCTCAAAACCCAACTGATAATTCATCTTCTGTTGGACAAGCTCTATTTACGCCCAAGGTCACGATTACGGCTGCTGATGGCAAGACTCGTGTGGCTCAAAGCACTGCCCCAAATTCAACGCCGCCTTCTGTGACTAATCCTGTAACTCCACAATTACAAGGTCGTGTGCCGGGGATCGTGCCGCCATTCCGTCAGATCAAGACTCCGCCTGTTGGTGACATTGCCACGACGACCTCTAAGTTACGCGCTGACATTGTGGAACTCGGGACGGCTGAGCGTGTGCCAAGAATTACTTTACGCGATGCTCCTGCGATCGAGGTGTTGACTCTGATTGGTCGGGTAGCTGGTTTGAGTGTAGTTTCGGCAGAAGCTCCATCGGCGGCGGGTACGACAGCGACTCCGACTGCTGGGGGCGGTTTAAAACAGCCTGTGAGTCTTGATATTGAGAATGAGACTGCTCAGGATGTTTTTAATAATGTTTTGCGAATCACTGCACTAGAAGCCAATCGCATCGGCAACACAATTTTTGTGGCGACTAAGCTGCCTGTCACGCTCAAAAACCTAACAACAAAAAGCTATCGTCTCAATCAAATTACGGTTGGTGAAGCATCTGCTTATCTAATCGGCTTAGGTGCTTCCCGTATTGTCAATCGCCAACGCGCTATTCCAGGTGCGACAACTGCAACTGTGGGAGCTGCTGCGGCTGCCACAGTTGTAACTACCCCAACCGAGACTGTTCCAACTTTAGAGACAGTTGCAATTACTCCAGAATCTGGAGCAACAGCACTTTTAAAGGGATTACAGGTAATTGCAGAAGAGCGAGGAAATTCACTCACTTTAATCGGAAGTCCAAGGCAAGTCGAATTTGCCGAAGCCCAACTTGCTCAACTAGATTTGCGTAAGCGTCAAGTTGCCATCAATGTAAGAGTTTTAGAAGTTCGACTAGATCGTGATCAAACAGTTGGAACAACTCTTGGGTTTAATGCCAGTAACTCTGGAACAGGTACTGCGATCTCCACAAGTGCAACAGGTTTAGCTATTAACTTTAACGATCCTCTCGCTGCACCATCAATTCTGGACTTTCCACAGCGACTATTCGGAACGCTCAATACCTTAGTAGAAAGTGGAAATGCCAAGGTTCTAACTGATCCAACTTTAACTGTTCAAGAAGGTCAGACTGCAACAGTTGCGCTAACAGAAGATGTTGTCAAGTCAAATACTGTTACACTTGCGACTACTACGGTTAATGGTCAGACACAGACAACTCCAACTCAAACTGTAACTACGGAACCAGTAGGGCTAACCTTAAATATTTCTGTTGTCAAGATTGATGATAATGGCTTCATTAATTTTTCTTTGTCTCCCAGTGTTAGTGCGCTAATCGGGAACGAGTTTTTAGGTAATATTATTGGTATTCCCACGTTCCAAGGACTTATCTCTAAACGCACATTGAACTCTGGTCAAATCCGCATTAGAGATGGTCAAACGCTAGTCCTATCTGGAGTTATTCGAGATTCAGATCGTCAAACTGTAACTAAAGTTCCAATCTTGGGTGATTTACCAATTATTGGTGCGCTATTTCGTCAAGAAACTAGTGAAAATACTCGCAATGAGGTGATTATTACTGTCACGCCGCGCATCATTGATGACAGCCAAAATGCAAACTGGGGTTACACATATCAACCGGGCGCACAAGTTCAAAAAGTGCTTGACAGCAATCAAATCAAGCCTCAGTAAATTTTGAAATTTTGCATTCTCATTCTTCAATTTACACTCCATTTTTGACAGCCTTGGCAGTATTGCCAAGGCTGTTTTTTTAGCGCCGCATCACAGCAATTAAGTAGAAGAAGTTCCTTGCCTGATTTTGACGAGTTCGATCGCCAACTTAATCGCCTCAATGGTACTAGCTGGATCGGCAATACCTTTGCCAGCAATGTCAAAAGCCGTGCCATGATCGGGTGATGTCCTCACAAATGGCAACCCAATCGTCGTATTTACAGCCCGATCAAAAGCTAAAAGCTTGACAGGGATTAAGCCTTGGTCGTGATACATGGCAAGATAACCATCATGACCAAAAGCGACCCGATCGCGATCGCCCCAAGCTTTTGCGGGATTAATCCACATCGTGTCGGGCGGGATCGGATTAGTGATTTTGACATGGGGGTGTTGTTGACGATAGCGATCGATTAATGGTTGTAGCCAGTCTTGCTCTTCGCACCCCAGTTGTCCCTGTTCGCCGCTATGGGGATTGATCCCCGATATGGCTATGCGCGGATTCACAATCCCAAAATCTTGACATAGCGATCGCCTTAGTAATTCTAATTTTTGTTCGATTAACTCAGCCGTAAGCTGTTTAGTAACTTCGCTCAAAGGGATATGCACCGTCGCGAGCAAAGTCCGCAATACCCAGCCTGTATGCGGTGATTTGCCGACAAATAGCATTCCAAAATCATCAACTTGGCTACGCTCAGCCAGTAACTCCGTTTGCCCTGCGTAGTTATGCCCCGCTTGTTTCCATGCTGATTTGGCGATCGGGGCCGTCACGATCGCCTCAAAATTTCCTGACAGCGTTTGGGCGATCGCCTCATCAAGATAAGCAAAGCTAGCCGCCCCACTGACTCGATTGCCAACTCCTATCGTGATTTCGCCATCGGTGCAAATATTTACAATTTTTAAATGATCGGGTAAGCGATCGAGATCGCTTAGATATCGGCGATCGCCAAAAATCGTAAACACAGCATCTAGCCCCCACAAATCGCGATCGGCGAGAGCTTTCAAAACCACTTCTGCGCCGATACCTGCGGGATCACCTATAGTGAGAGCTATGCGCGGTTTAACGTCTGCGTCAATACTTTGCAAGATATTCATAAAAATAACTATACATACCGCTAACTAATTGTCCAAAATTATCCAAAAATTTATTAGACGCGATAAGATCGTAACTCGCTATTAGCCCTCCTGATCACAACCAATCAATGTCTGTTGATATTTCCTTAGAAACTCTGTGGAATCAAGTACTCGAACTTCTTGAAAGCCAACTTAGCCGCCCCACCTATGAAGGATGGATCAAGACAGTTGTGGCAGACGAGCTTATAGCCGATCGCTTGACTATTCGCACGCCCTCACTTTTTGCTAAAAATTGGCTGCACAAATATTATTTTCAGAATATTACGGATGCCGTAACCGAAATTCTCGGCTATCCTGTTGAAGTTCATATCGTGGCGGCTCCTAGTCGTGAACCTCCAAGCGGTCAACCCGATCTGCATGAATCTAGTCAAGATGGGATGCTAGAAACAGCGATCGCCGCCGAAGCGGTGCAAGCAATGGCCGCCGCCATCCCGATCGGGGCGATCGTCAATATTCAACCACAATCAGAAACGAATAACACAGGGTCACGACCTAGCAATCTCAATCCTAAATACAATTTCAACCGCTTTGTGGTGGGTTCGACCAATCGCATGGCTCACGCGGCGGCCCTAGCCGTATCAGAGTTGCCAGGGCGTGAGTTTAATCCTTTGTTTTTGTGTGGCGGAGTCGGCTTAGGTAAGACCCATCTGATGCAAGCGATCGCCCATTATCGGCTGGAGATCGAACCCAAAGCGCGAATTGCCTATGTCTCGACCGAACAGTTTACCAATGATCTGATTGCGGCAATTCGCAAAGATAGTATGCAAAAATTTCGTGAACAGTATCGTGAAATTGACATGTTGATCGTTGATGATATTCAGTTTATTGAGGGTAAAGAATATACCCAAGAGGAGTTTTTCCATACTTTCAATACGCTTTACGAGACGGGCAAACAAATTGTCATCGCCAGCGATCGCCCACCCGCCCAGATTCCGCGCTTGCAAGAGCGGCTTTGTTCACGCTTTTCGATGGGATTAATTGCCGATATTCAAGTTCCTGACTTAGAGACGCGCATGGCAATTTTGCAGAAAAAAGCGGAATACGACAATCTCAAAATTCCAGCCGATGTCCTGCATTACATCGCCGCCAGCTATACATCGAATATTCGTGAACTAGAAGGCGCGTTGGTGAGAACCGTGGCTTATATCTCGATTTCAGGCTTGCCGATGACTGTGGAGAATGTCGCGCCAGTTCTCAATCCCCCCAAAGAACCTGTGGAAGTATCCGCCGAAATGGTGTTGAGAGTAGTCACAGAAACTCTAAATATCGATCTTGCTGACTTATTAGGAAATTCGCGGCGACGGGAAATCAGCCAAGCCCGTCAATATGTCATGTATCTCATGCGTCAACATACAAATCTCAGCTTACCCAAAATCGGCGAAGCCGTCGGCGGCAAAGACCACACCACCGTCATGTATAGCTGCGAAAAAGTCGCCCAATTACAATCCACCGATGGCGATATTGCTCAACTATTAAGACAACTTAGCGATCGCATCTACTTTATCGCTCAGTCAAAACATTGAGGGATACAAGAAAAGTTTTAAGTTAATGCAAAGCGCTGTATCCGCCTGCGTAGCGGACGAATATTCAAGTTCTTGGGATTTATAATAAAGTATGAAATTCTCTACCTTACTCATCATTCTTGGCGCGATCGCCATTCCCATCGCTATTTTTGCCGTAAATAAAGCCATGTCTGCACCCCTCCCCGTCGGATTTCCATCACCCACATCTCACGGCAAAATCGAGGTTAAACAATATCCAGCCTATCGTTCAGGCACATATACCTATGAAGGCAACCTCAGCGAAGCCACCAGCGCTTCTTTTAACCCACTGTTTCGCCATATCAGCAATAACAATATTGCGATGACGGCTCCAGTCGAAGCTCGTTATCCAATTTCGACCATCGATCAGCCTCTTCAAAAAGGCAAAGCCAAGGTTTCTTTTTTGTACAACAACATAGACATCGATCCCCTGCAAGTATCTCAAGATATTCAAGTAGAAGATCATGCCCCGATGCTAGTCGTGAGTCTGGGAGTAAATGGTGCATATGGCTATGAGAGCTATCAAGAGCAGGTCACAAAGCTTAAGGTGTGGCTGGCCAATCATCCAGAATATGAAATTGCGGGAGAGCCAAGAGAGTTTCTCTACGATTCACCTTTTACACCCGCACCATTAAAACGCCGCGAAGTCCAAATTCCGATTCGCCGGCGATAAGAATCAAAAAACTTTAAAAAGTCCTGCAAAGCAGGACTTTTTAAAGTTTTTTGGTTTGGTTTTGAGCGCAAAGCGCTGTAATGCGGAACGGGGGACTTGAACCCCCAAGTCTTTCAACACATGTACCTGAAACATGCGCGTCTACCAATTCCGCCAGTTCCGCGTTTGGTATTTAGCCTGCGAACTAGATAGTTTTTACTAGCAGCTACTCAGTTTGCTGTAAAAATTGCACAAAGTCAATAATTAAGGTCAATAATTAATATCAAAATATGGCTATCAGGGCTTTCAGAATTGCATCTATCGCCAAGCCTACGCTCAAAAATCATTTCTTGCTAAACCAGCATACAAATCCGTTCGGTGCGTAGGTAAGTTCATGGCGTTGAGATATCTTAGACCGTTGCGGCTACAGGTACTTGATCTGTGGCTTCAGGGCTATTTTGTTCCGAAGGCGGTACAACTTGCCAGAACTTAGGCAGATAGCTCGACCAATTATCGAGAATTTCCTTAGCTCTAGAGCTACTAGTATTTTCATAGCTAGATTGAACTAGTTCCTTCAACTGGGTTTCACCCGCGATCGTACTCATCCGTTGCACTTTAAGGGTTTCTTGGCTGAGGCGTTCTTTAAACTTGCCATCAATATCAAGGAAGTAAGCAATACCGCCTGTCATCCCTGCACCAACGTTGCGACCTGTAGTACCGAGAACGACAATTACACCGCCCGTCATGTATTCGCAGCAGTGATCGCCAGCGCCTTCCACAACCGCTTTCGCACCAGAGTTTCGCACACCGAAACGTTCGCCAGCCCGTCCATGGACGAACAGATAGCCACCAGTTGCGCCATAGAGACAGGTGTTGCCCACGATGGAGTTGTCAGCAGGATTGAAGGTACATTCGGGCTTCGGTTTGATGCTGATGTTGCCACCGTTCATGCCTTTGCCGATGTAGTCGTTGGCTTCACCGATTAGGTTGAGATTCATGCCATTGATGTTGAATGCACCGAAGCTTTGACCTGCTGCGCCAACAAATTCAAGATTGAGATGGCTAGCGAGTCCAGAGTTGCCGTATTGTTTGGCGATCGCCCCTGCAACTCTTGCCCCAACTGAGCGATCGGTGTTGACGATCGCATAGGTTTTGGTGAGGTCAGTTTGATTGGCGATCGCCTGTTGGACTTCAAGATCTGCCAAAATCTGATCGTCGAGAACTGCACCATTACTGTGAGAAGTGGGCGAATGTTCTAACCAACGGCGATCGCTCTTGGTGTCAGGTAGATTAATCAAGCAGCCTAAATCCACTTGATTGATATCCAGTTTGGCAAGCTTCACATCTTGACGCTGAACTAGTAAATCAGAACGTCCGATGATATCTTTGAGAGATTTGTAGCCAAGCTTAGCAAGGATTTGTTGAACTTCTTCAGCCACAAAATAGAGGAAGTTGACCACATGTTCGGGCGTGCCGGGGAAACGTTTGCGGAACTGTTCTAATTGCGAAGTTACGCCGACAGGACATTTGTTGGTGTGGCAAACTCGCGCCATGATGCAACCTTCAGCAATCATCGCGGCTGTGCCGAAGCCATATTCTTCTCCACCTAGCAGGGCGGCGATCGCCACATCCCAACCAGTTTTGAAGCCGCCATCGACTCGTAATAATACGCGATCGCGTAATTTGTTACCCATCAATACGGTATGCACTTCCGCTAAACCCAGTTCCCAAGGTGAGCCAGCATGTTTAATCGAACTCAATGGGGATGCGCCCGTACCGCCATCGTAGCCAGAGATTTGGATGATGTCGGCATTTGCCTTAGCCACACCCGCCGCGATCGTGCCAATGCCAATTTCTGATACTAGCTTTACCGAAACTTTGGCAGTGGGATTGATTTGATGCAAATCGAAAATTAGCTGAGCCAGATCTTCAATGGAGTAGATATCATGGTGTGGTGGTGGCGAAATCAGCGATACTCCTGCTTTAGAGTTTCGCAACATGGCGATGTAACTGCTGACCTTGGGGCCAGGTAACTGTCCGCCTTCCCCTGGCTTTGCACCTTGCGCCATCTTGATTTCCAATTGATTGGAACTAACCAGATAGGAAGGAGTTACGCCGAAACGTCCTGAGGCAATTTGTTTAATGGCGGAGTTGGCTGTATCGCCATTTTTCAAGCCTTTGAGATGAGGGAAGGAAGCCGAAACACCATTATCATCAACATCATTGATCGGCAAATAGCGAATTGGATCTTCACCGCCTTCGCCACAGTTGGATTTGCCGCCGACACGATTCATGGCGATCGCCAGAACTTCATGGGCTTCACGGCTCAATGCGCCGAGGGACATCGCACCTGTGCAGAAGCGGCTGAGAATTTCGGTGACAGGTTCAACTTCTTCTAGGCTAATGCTAGGGCGATCGCTCTTAAACTCTAACAAGTCGCGCAAAGCGGTCGGAGTGCGATTTTGCAACTGGCTCCGATAAACTTCGTAATGGTCGTAACCATCGCCAGCAACAGCCTTATGTAAGGCTTTCGCCATTTCAGGGCTGTTCATGTGATATTCACCCGTGGGGCGATACTGCACAAAGCCATAGTTTTCTAGCTTCTTGATTTGCAATTCAGGGAAAGCTTGAGCATGGAAGCTAAACAATTCGGAAGCAATATCAGCGAAGTTTAAACCACCAACGCGGGAAACTGTGCCTTTAAAACAATTGGTAATGACTTCTTCACCCAACCCGATCGCCTCAAAAATTTGAGCGCCGCTATAGCTGGATAACAGTGAAATTCCCATTTTTGAGAGAATCTTTAATAGCCCCGCTTCGACGGCTTTACGATAGCTATCTTGGACTTGAGAAATGCTCAGAGCCTTGATTTTGCCCTGCTGCATTTGCATTTGGGTCTTGGCTTTGCCCCACCAATGGCGCGTAGTTTCAAAGGCTAGATAAGGACAAATCGCACTAGCTCCATAACCAATCAAGCAAGCAAAATGATGGGTACTCCAACATTGGGCGGTATCCACCACAATCGAGGCTTTCATGCGTAGCCCTTCGGTACTGAGGCGATGGTGAACTGCGCCCACAGCTAACAATGGTGGAATATAAGCGTTCTCAGCGCTCAAATTGCGATCGCTTAAAATCACCAATTTTGCACCGCCACGCACGGCGGCTACGGCTGCGTCACTGAGTTCGGCGATCGCCTCTTTAAGTCCATTTGCGCCCGAATTTACAGAAAACAGCATATCCAATTTAGCCGAAGCAAAACCTAAGTTCTGCAATTCTTCAAGTTCGGCTTCATTGATCACAGGACTTTGCACCTTGATTTGATGAGCCGCTTCAGGAGTGGCTAATAGCAAGTTCGCCTTCTCTCCCAAACACATCGCCAATGACATCACCGTTCCTTCTCTAAGAGGATCGATCGGCGGATTTGTCACCTGAGCAAAGCGTTGTTTGAAGTAGTCATAGAGCAGATGTGGACGCTGGGAAAGTACCGCTAGAGGCGCATCATCACCCATACAGAAAATTGGTTCTTTGCCATCTTGCGCCATCGCTTCGATCACCATTTCCACATCTTCGAGGGTATAGCCAAAAGCGGTTTGATAGGTGAGAACCTGCTGCTCCTCTAGATTTATAGCTTCGTGATAGGGCTTGGTTTCTAAATTTTTACGATATTGTTTAATCCATTCACCATAGGGATGAGCTTTGGCAACCCGTTCCTTAATATCCCAATTATGCAAAATCTCATTAGTCTGTAAATCAACAGCAATCATTTGCCCCGGTCCAAGACGACCTTTTTCGAGAATATCCGCTTCAGGAATATCCACAGTTCCCGCCTCGGAACTGACGATCACCATGCCATCATTGGTAATCAGGTAACGAGCTGGACGTAAACCATTGCGATCGAGGGCTGCACCGACAATTTTGCCGTCGCTAAAGGCTAACAGCGCGGGACCATCCCACGCTTCTTGCAAGCCACTGTAATATTCATAAAAATCAACAATTTCGGGGCGATCGCGCAAATCAGGTTGATTTTCATAGGCTTCTGGCACAAGGATCATGATCGCTTCGAGGGGACTATGCCCTGTCTCAATCAACAACTCAAAAACGTGATCCAATGTTGCCGAATCGCTCTCATTGGGTTTGAGAACGGGTAACAAATCTTTCAGGCGATCGCCTTTGGCATCCACCCAATTCGGATGAGATAAATCGCCCTGTCTAGCGATAAACCAATTAGTATTTCCTTGCAAGGTATTGATTTCGCCATTGTGACCAAGGAAGCGCATCGGCTGAGCGAGGGGCCATTTTGGCAAAGTATTGGTGCTAAAACGGCGGTGATAGATCGCAAAGGGTGAAATATAATCAGGATTTTTTAAATCATCGTAAAAAGTATCTAAAACTGCCGATCGCACCATACCTTTATAGATAACAGTCACATTAGACAGCGATGGCACA
This sequence comes from Cyanobacteria bacterium SOY_65_metabat_81, assembly GCA_031412945.1. Lineage (GTDB taxonomy): Bacteria > Cyanobacteriota > Cyanobacteriia > Pseudanabaenales > Pseudanabaenaceae > Pseudanabaena. The sequence continues at coordinate 81,935 of JANODY010000083.1, read as the reverse complement.
TAAAAATCACTACTCTGATTTAAGAACAGCTTTTTAGCTTCCAGCTTAATCCGACGACGAGTAATATAAATTGCTCTTTCGATCTGATCAATCTTTTGATGATCGCCGTCGGCAACAAAAACAGCTTGCTCGATTTGCGGTTGATTTTCACGCGCCTGAATCCCCAAAACCTCTGGATTAACAGGCACAACTCGCCATCGCAATAGTTTCAGCCCCTCTTCTTGAGCAATTCTGGCGGTGACTTCCCGACATTGAGCAGCGCGATCGCCATCTTGCGGTAAAAAGAACATGCCTAAAACTGAATGTTCAGGCTCGATTTCAGGCATTTCCTTTTGCAACATCGCCCAAGGAATCGCCGTCATCACCCCTGCCCCATCGCCCGAATCTTGGTCAGCGCTACAGCCGCCGCGATGTTCCATACAAGTCAAAGCTTTAAGAGCATTGCTCAAGATTTTATGGCTAGCTCGACCTGCTTTGTCCGCAATAAAGCCAACCCCACAGGCATCTCGCTCTTCGACCAACCAATATGGACCTTGAATAAGATTATTAATTTCAGACTGACTTGTATTCACGCGGCTCACTTCCATCGGATTATTCGTTATTATCAAAAAGAAATATATATGACGTACAGCAAAGCTTTCAACAAAAGTTGCAAAAGTTGTATGATCTGATTGCTGCTTAAGGCATTAATGATTATAAGCCACAAAAATTTTACTTGTGTTCTCATAACTACACTTTTTGGATGTTTTTTGTCGCGATCGCTAAATGACCATAGCCGATCGCCATACAAAATACTTTTGGGACTTGCGACTTAATAAAATACCAAATATAAAACCAGAATTGGATGGGCGGCAAAGCCGCCCATCCTTACATCTTTAGCACTTAACCAAGCTCTTACCAAATTCTAAAATTTATATGGCAAACAGCCCAAGCGATCGTCAGCAAAATATTTCACAAGATATCTCAAAACGCATTTCCAAGCCTAAAAAAATATCTCTACTTAAGCGATTTTTTAGATGGCTAGAATCACGCTTTGCTACGCCAGAGTTTATTGGAGGCATGTATACCGCCTTGACGCTGTTCTTCTTTATGGCGGCGACCAATACATTGTCGGGTTGGTTGTATGTGATTAGTGGCGTGAGTTTTGCGCTGTTGATTGTGGGCGCAGTCATGCCCAAACGCTTGCTCGCCGAAATCGTGGTAGTGCGATCGCAAATTGATCCTGTGAGTGTCGGTGATGATATTTGGATTGATTTGACAATCCAGAATACGGGGCGAACTGAGAAGCGATTGCTAGAAGTTCGGGATATTTTGCCAGAGAGTCTCTCGAATATTTTGGAACAAGAAGTGGTAGTCGAGTTGATCGCTCCAATGCAAGAATATCATTGGAATTATGAAGCCAAAACTACTAAGCGCGGTGTATTCGAGTTTCGCTCTACTCAAATTGCAACTTCTAGTCCATTAGGTCTATTTCGCAGTCGTCGCGCCTGTCCATCTGGACAAAAAGCGATCGTTTATCCCACAGTGCTTCCATTAGAGCGCTGTCCATTGGTCGATCAATTAGGACGTGATAGCAGTCCGCGTCAATATAATGATGATCATAATTACAATAATGCCACCGAGGGTTTGACAAAAACTTTGCGCCCTTATCGATGGGGCGATCCGACTAGATTAATCCATTGGCGGACTAGTGCTAAGTTTGGCGAGTTGCGGGTGCGTGAATTGGAAGTAACTATCGGTGGTCAAGAAGTGGCGATCGCCCTTGATACTTCGACAGGATGGCAACCTGAAGCCTTTGAAGAAGCAGTGGTGGCGGCGGCTTCGCTCTATTTTTATGCTCAAAAATCAAAGCTGAGTGTGCGCCTCTGGACAATAGATACGGGGATAGTCAAAAGCGATCGCGCTGTATTAGAGACGTTAGCCGCCGCAAATATCTCCAACATCGGCATAACCCAAACAGATATGCTCAAAGATCTACCCGATCTGCCTGTAGTTTGGCTCTCTCATCGTAGCGATCGCCTTGGCGATCTGCCTATTGGTAGCCGATGGATATTGTGGCAGTCTGGAGCAAAAGTAACAATTCCCAATCAGCGATCGCTCGGCATCACGATTGAGTCTATCTCTGATCCTGATGATGTCAGTTACAAGTCTCTGCGATCGCAACTTCAAGAATCTTTATCGCTAGTCTAATTCTTTCTTTTAATTTTTTTGAAAAGTTGTTTTTAGATGATTTAAATAAATTTTATTTGAATATAGCAATCCTAAATCATTTATGAGAAAAATAGGGCTTCGACTTCGCTCAGCCAAAGATATACGCTGGCTGAGCGAAGCGATGCACTGAGCTTGTCGAAGCCTCTCACAACTCATTTAGGATTGCTATAACGTAATTGAAACCTTACTAGACTTCTTGCAGAACTAAATTACTGACAATCTTAAATCTACATTTAGCTTGCCCACGGCGGCTTTTCATTTTCTCTTGCGCCGTATCTGGTAAATAGCCTATGTATCTTCCATTCCTGTTGCGCGATCGCTCAATCTCTGATATCGATAATTTGTCGATTACTCGCAGTTTGTACAGTTCGCTTCTTTTTGAGATGCTAAGATATTTAGAGCTTCGTGAGGATTTTCTGATCGTTGTGATTAATATCAGAATATTCTTATGAGTCCCTTTACGCAAAGATCTCTAGGTGTTGCATTTCATCCTTGAATTGGCGATGAATTTATCGAACATCTAGTACGCCTTGCCAAGACCCAAGCCCTGATTAAGCTCCAGCAGAGTCAATGATGATAGAAGATGATATTCGATGGATACAGCGATTTTCTAATTTTGAGAAAGCCTTCTTTTTATTGCAGGACTCACTCAAAACAGAACGACTTTCCATTTTAGAAAGAGCAGGACTGATTCAATTCTTTGAAATGACTTTTGAACTTGCTTGGAAATTGCTCAAAGACTATGAAGAGACAGAAGGGTTTATTGTCAAAACCCCTAGAGAAGCCATTAAACAAGCATTTCAGTCGGGAGTAATCGGCAATGGACATGACTGGATCGATGCCCTCCAAGATCGTAACTTGACAGCGCATACCTATAACGAAGAAACGGCGATCGCAGTTGAAGTAAAAATTAGAAGTAAATATTTTCAACTTCTTGCGGAAGTATATGCTTATTTTGAAAACAAAATAGCAACTCTATGAAATATGGATTAATTGAGCGTGATTTTATTTACATTAACGAAGCAATTCGAGAATTTCCTGAGGTTGCTGAAGTGATCTTATTTGGCTCACGGGCAAAGGGAAATTATAAAACAGGCTCGGATGTGGATTTGGCGATAAAGGGCGATCTCATTACCTATGAAATTACAGCGCGATTTGCCGATTGTCTGAATGAAGAGAAGCCATTACCCTATTTCTTTGATGTGGTGCATTACGAAGCGATCGCCGAACCCAATCTCAAAAAACATATCGATCGCGTTGGTATTAAAATCTACGCAATACAGATCTCTCTGCGGCAATCGTTTTGTGATTGAGAGTTAATCTATGCGCCGCCTTTGATGCAAATTAAGCGCGAGTAACATTACTAGCGATCGGCATTCTCCAGCCCGAACCGAAGGCGCGATCGGTGATTTTAAGACCGGGGGCAGATTGACGACGTTTAAATTCAGCGATTTTGACAAGGCGGACAACGCGATCGACGATCGCTTGATCATGTCCTGTGGCAACAATTTCGGAAGCAGAGAGATGTTGATTAATTAGCTTTTGCAAAATATCATCAAGGATATCGTAGGGAGGGAGCGAGTCTTGATCGAGTTGATCGGGCTTTAGCTCAGCACTGGGCGGCTTAGTAATGATATTGACAGGAATCACTTCGGTAATTCCTTGCTTAATTGATAGCGGTGAAGTTGTGTGATTTAACCATTCACAGATAGAAAAGACTCGCGTTTTCGGCACATCGGCGATCGCGGCAAGTCCACCATTCATGTCGCCATAAAGCGTGCAGTAGCCCACGGATACTTCTGATTTATTGCCCGTTGAGAGCAGTAAATGTCCAAATTTATTGGAAATCGCCATTAGTAAGCAGCCCCGAATCCGTGATTGCAGATTTTCTTCAGTGACATCACTTTGACGATCGCTAAATAATATTTCTAAGCTCTGATCAAAAGCTGTCATCATCGGCTGAATGGGAATTGTTTGAGTAGAAATCCCTAGGTTTTTAGCTAAGGCGATCGCGTCGGTAATGGAATGTTCGGAACTATAAGGAGAAGGCATCAGCACCCCTAACACGTTCTCTTTACCGATCGCTTCTGTGGCGATCGCGGCGACTAATGCCGAGTCAATGCCACCACTCAATCCAATCACCACTTGCCGAAATCGACATTTCTGCACATAGTCGCGCACACCGAGGACTAACGCCGCAAAGATTTCGGCATCATCGCTTTCATGCATAGATAATGTGGGATTAGTCTCAACGTCTTCTATTTTAATTATTAGCAAATCCTCTTCAAAGCTCTTCCCACAAGCAATCATTTCGCCATGGCGATTAAACGCCATACTGCGTCCGTCAAAAATCAAATCATCATTTGCGCCCACCTGATTGGCGTAGATTAAGGGCAAATTATGGGCGATCGCACTGTGACTCAACATTCTCTCGCGTAACTTCTGTTTACCCACCGCATAGGGCGAAGCCGATAAATTGAGCAGTAAATCCACTTCATTTTGAGCGAGTTCGGCAACAGGATCATCCGCATAGCTGCGTTTACCCCAAAACTTCTCATTATTCCAAATATCTTCGCAAATCGTCACGCCCACTCGCAAAGTCGAGTTATCTTTCAGCTTCAGCGTAAAAATGTTAGATCCATTCCCCACCTCAAAATAGCGATCTTCATCAAACACGTCATAGGTTGGCAACAATCGCTTATGAAAAATCTGCTGAACCTTACCGTCTTGCAACAGCGCCGCACTATTAAATAGAGATTTACCTCCTGTTCTGTGGGCGTTGGGGTTTATAGAAACTGTGCCAACCAGAACAGCGATCGCAGGTGGAAGTTTTTGGGCAAGATCGGCGATCGCCATCTCCATGTCAAACACAAATTGATGATTCATCAATAGGTCGCGGGGCGGATAGCCACAGATAGACAGTTCGGGGGTCAGCACAAGTTGCACTTCGTGATCGGCTTGGCGATCAGCTAGTTTTTTAACAGCAGACAATAGGCGATCGCAATTGCCGACCAGATCACCAATGACGGGGTTAAGTTGCGCGATCGCAAAAGTCGCAGTACCTATGCTCATGTCTGATGTATCTCTATGTAGCTGATATGGCTAGTATAGTTAAAACACATGACAAAGAGAATTCACTTGCGATTTTTATGCACGACAATTTAAAGCAATTGTTAGAGACCGTTGCCAAGGGGGAACTTAGCCCAGAAAAAGCTTTAGAAGAATTAAAATATCTCCACTACGAGTCAGTGGGAGATTTTGCGAAGATCGATCACCATCGCGCCTTACGGACAGGATTTCCTGAAGTGATTTTTGGGATCGGCAAAACTCCTGAACAAATTATTCAAATTATGCGCGTCATGGAGTTCAAAAATCCTGTGGTGATGGCAACCAAAATTTCGATGGCAGTATATCAAGAAATTCAGCCATCTTTGCGCGGCTTACGATATTTTCCGATCGCCCAAATTTGTTGCCTAGGTGAATCAACCATGAAGCAGCAAGGCACGATCACCATCCTCACCGCAGGCACGGCCGATCTCCCGATCGCCGAAGAAGCCGCCATTACCGCAGAGTTATGTGGATTTACGGTGAAACGTCTTTGGGATGTCGGTGTAGCAGGTATTCATCGCCTACTCAGTCATCAAGAGGCGATCGCTGATGCAGAAGTAATTATCGTGGTCGCAGGAATGGAAGGGGCGCTGGCTAGCGTGGTGGCAGGTTTGGCAAACTGTCCGATTGTGGCTGTACCTACTAGCATTGGTTATGGTGCTAGTTTTAATGGACTTGCGCCATTGCTAACGATGCTCAATTCCTGCGCCACAGGTATCGGCGTGGTCAATATTGACAATGGTTTTGGCGCGGCGATGCTAGCTGGAAAGATTTTATCTTCACGTTCGGCTGGCGATCGCTAAATTATTTGTAAACACAGCGCGGCGGCATAGCTTGAATTTAGAGCTAACTCAGTACCTAATAGTTTTAAAACCCAGCCCTCGATCGCCAAAGTCTCACCAACAGGACTTTCTATCAATGGCGAAACATCTATGCGATCGAGAATATTCGCAATCCCTTGTCCTGTCGCCTTGCCGTAAGCTTCCTTGAGTGTCCATGCTCGATAAAAAGCCAACCTCGCCAAATCTTGATGGCGATCGCCTAAAGCATGAATATTATGAATAATTTCATGCTCTGAAACCAAAAAATAACGCTTAGAAACACTTAAAAAATCGCATTTAGGATCAATATATTCTAGATCAAGCCCCACCTCGCGATCGCCACAAATTCCATAAATCGCCAAATTTTGAGAATGGGCCAAATTAAAATAAACACCGCTATTAATTCCCTCAAGATAAGGTTTACCGCGATCGCCATAACTAAATTTAATTTGATGTGGCTCACAGTCTAGCCGTTGAGCCAACAACATCCGCAAATGCCCCCTCGCGGCGACAAAATTACGTTTGAGATGTTCACGCTTAAAATTATTAGCCCGCGATCGCTCATCCTCTGATAAATACATCCACAGGCGATCGGATTCAAGCTGCGAAATATTAAGTTGAAATTTGTCAAGATCCAAGCCTTCAAAAATCATACGGCACAGCCTTGAGGTCTACGGCATATAGCTATAGCAATCCTAAATAATTCGTGGCTTCAACTCCGCTCAGTCATCAGTCCACGCTGGCTGAGCGAAGTCGAAGCCTATTTCGACTCATTTAGGATTGCTATAGCATGGCGGCGCGAAGCGCCGCCATTCGCTTATTGGGTTTTATATAAGCGCAAAGCGCTGGATCATGTCAAAATTTAACAAAGCTTGTTAATTTAAGATCAGATCGAGAAAAAATCTATGAATTTGCCCCTAGTGATTGGCGCATTAATAGTTTCCTTACTCCTGCTGTGGTGGTTGCTCAGCGTGATTAAGGCAAGCTTCAAAACTGCATTTTTAGTAGTAGCCGTTATTTTTACGATCCAAGTCTTAACAGGTGTTGGGCCCCAGCAAATATTTAATCAAGTCGGTCAATGGATGGGGATATCTCTAACCAGATTTGCCGCATGGCTTCAAAATTGGGGAGAAAAGGGCAAATTTGACCCAGACACCAAAAATCAATCAGCAATCTGGATGTTTCACATCGCCGCCGATCTCCTAATCAATAGTTAATCTACAAAAAAACAGATGAGTCGCTTTGTGCCTCATCTGTTTTTTTTGTTTTATGTAGACTCTAGCCTCCCGCGATCGCAGGAATGATACTTACTTCGTCGCCATCATTGAGCAGCGTATTTGATCCATCCAAAAAACGAATATCTTCGCTATTAACATAAAAATTAACAAAGCGGCGCAAATTGCCTTGATCGTCACAAATACGAGCTTTGATACCAGGACAGTTGGTTTCGAGAGAGTCGATCATTTCTTTAACCGATGCACCCGTGCATTCCACAGTGGCTTGGTTATTGGTCAATTGTTGCAATGGAGTCGGGATTAAAACTTTAACAGCCATATTTTTTGTGTCGATTCAGAAAATTTTAGATTTAGAAACTTGAGATATTAGACCTTGACATATTTACTAACCTATCACCGCAAGTAGCTTGGTTGACACTCATCCAGATTTTCATTATTGGTCAGGGCGGCTTCGTTGCCCCAATAATTCTGGTTTTATATGCGGATGGAGAGACTCGAACTCTCACATCAAAGATACTAGAACCTAAATCTAGCGCGTCTACCAATTCCGCCACATCCGCTTGGGTAAAGTGTTTTTCACACCGAATAGCATGATACAGCAATATAAGGAAAATACAACATAATTTTTTTTTGCCGATCTTGCGACCATTTCGCGACGATAAAGACAATAAGCAATGTCTTTATCGTTGCGTTTTTTTGCTATACAATACGCTTTGCAAATTTTTTTGATTTTCTTCTTGATTTCTAAGTAGCTACTCCCTTTCCAGTATCAAAATAGACATTAAAAACCAAGAATTAGCGTTGCAACGCGAAGCGCCACAACGTCTAATCTTTCACGGGGAAGGTCGATTTGTCTACCCCTCTGCGCCCACCTCTAGTATTTTTGTTGAGCAGTTCTGTCTAGTGCATACTCACAAGCCCCAAAAAATAGATCTAGACCAAATCTATCCTTGTCCTTGCCCTCGCAAGCGAGGAAAACTAAAGCCGATCGCCCTAACTGATGCTTTTGGTTGCGATCGCTGTTCTCTGTTGTTTGAGCTGGAAAATAATGGCTATGGATTATTGCAATTGGGTGGTCTTGACTCTCAACGACATGTCTGGCAATGGGTTGGCAAATGGCAAGTTATTCGAGAACACAGCCAATATCCTTTGCTAGAATCAGCTTTGATGTCTATGGCCTCTTTATTGTTTTTAGGGTTAATAATTTTGTGGGCGCTCAATCTTAAATCCGCTTTGGGTTTTACCCTCGCGATTTTGATGTTTACGCTTTTGAGCTTATTAATATGGCGATCGCTTGTACTGCGTCGGCGCAATTTTTGATCACAAGTTATTTATCACAAGTTATTTATTACATATATGTCACCAGAAGACCTTACAGGCTTCATTTATAAGTCGCATGTCGCCGCCCTACAACTCGCGCAAATCTCCACTAGGGAACGCGATCGCCTGCTGATAGAACTTGCCGAAGCCGTCAAAAAACATAAAAATTTGATCCTCGAAGCCAACACCTTAGATTTGGAATCAAGTCGAGATATGGCAGTGCCTGAGTTGGTTTTGGAATGGCTCAAACTAACACCTGAACGGCTTAATAATGCGATCGATTGTCTCAAACAACTTTCTGACCTGCCCGATCCTTTAACTCTGCAAGTGGGAATCAATGGCTATCAACGCGTACCTTTGGGCGCAGTGGCTTTTGTATACGAGGGGTTTCCGCAATTGGGTTTGATCGCGGCGGGGATGTGTCTAAAAGTTGGTAATACGATCATTCTCAAGGGGGGGAATGAGGGCGTTAATACCCAAGCGGCGATCGCCGCGATCGCCAAAGATGTTCTCATAGCCAGAGGTTTTCCTGAAGCTTGTATAACTTCTGTGCCTCAAGGTGTGGTATTGCGAGAGCTAATCATCCAAGAAAAATATCTGCGGTTAGTAATTCCTTATGGTCGCCCTAGCTTTGTGCAGCAGGTCAGCAAGCAAGCGACTGTTTCAGCTTTACCGATCGCCATGGGCAATTGCTATTTATATCTAGCGGCCTCAGGAAATTTGGAGTTTGCCAAAGATATTATTTTAAATAGCCGTAAGGGTGATCCTGATGCGGTCAATGCGATCGAAAAAGTAGTTGTCCATCAGTCATGGCTCGATCGCGGTTTGGGTGATTGGATTAGCGGTTTAAAAAAGCAGGGGCTATCAGTACGCGGATGTGCTGCCACAACTGCATATTTTCGGGAATATCTGGAAGCCCAAAACCCTGAAATGGATGAAGACAAATTGCTTGCCCAAGCGATCGAGTCTGAAAATATTTGGGGACAAGCCTATTTAGATGAGACGATCGCCATCAAGATTGTCAATGACAGTGAAGAGGCGATCGCATGGATTAATCAATACAGTAGTGGTCATGCTGATGTATTGATGACTGACTCTTTGTCTGAGCGCGATCGCTTTGTTAGCCGCATCAATAGCAGTACGATTTTTGTCAATGCCCATAGCCGCTTTTGTCGCTGTGCCAAACTTGGTGATAATACTAATGTCAAAATCGCATTGGGAATGTCGAGCTTAAAAACGCGAGGTGCATCAAGATATCCCGGAATTATTGATATCTACGCCTTAACTACCACCAAGCAAGTGCTAACAAGTTCATGGACTCATTAGGTTTAATTAAGATCTGAACAAATTTTGTTTGCATGCAATCATCATCAAATCAATCCGCGATCCGTAGCAGTTTTTTAGACTTTATTGATGATCCTTTTTATGTATCAGAATCAGAAAGTGTGCGCTACATTGCCGATGGATTACTAATCATTGAAAATGGGGCGATCGCTGATTTTGGTAATTATGAAAATTTAAAACATAAATATGATCAACTGCCCATAACTGCTTATCCAAATAGATTGATCATGTCGGGTTTCATCGATACCCACATTCATTATCCGCAGTATGAAATAATTGCCTCCTATGGCGAACAGCTTCTAGAATGGTTAGGTAAATATACATTTCCCACCGAAGGCAAGTTTAAAGATAAAGACTATGCCCAAAAAATTGCCGCGCTCTTTTTGGACGAATTAATCAAAAATGGGACCACAACTGCATTGGTATTTGCCACCGTGCATGCTCAATCCGTAGATGCTTTTTTTGAAGAAGCTAGTCGGCGTAATCTCCGTATGATTTCTGGCAAAGTGTTAATGGATCGCCACGCTCCCAGCTACCTCACCGATACAGCCGAAAGTGCTTATACAGAAAGCAAAGCCCTGATCAAGAAGTGGCATAACCACGGTCGCTTACTTTACGCCATTACCCCTCGATTTGCGATCACTTCCACTGATGAGCAGCTAAGGTTGGCCGGAAAATTACTAGCAGAATATCCTGATGTCTATCTACATACGCACATCTCCGAAAATGAGCAAGAAATAGCATGGGTGGCTGAGCTTTTTCCTAAAAGCCAAGGTTATCTAGATGTCTACGATCGCGCTGGACTGGTTGGCGACAAATCTATTTTTGCCCACGGTGTTCATCTCACCAACGCCGAATTTCAACGTTTATCCGAGGCAAAGTCAGCCATTAGTTTTTGTGCAACTTCAAATTTATTTCTTGGCAGTGGATTATTTAATTTGAACAAAGCGAAATCAGTCGAGCAGCCAGTTAAAGTCGGCTTAGGTACTGATGTGGGTGCAGGAACTAGTTTTTCGATGTTACACACGATGAATGAAGCTTACAAAGTTGGGCAGATGCAAAAGCAATCCCTTTCGGCTTTTAAAGCTCTATTTCTTGCCACGCTCGGAGGCGCAAAAGCGCTCTCATTAGATCAAAAAATTGGCAATTTCAACCTTGGCAAAGAGGCTGATTTTATCGTCCTCAATCTACAAGCCACACCATTAATGGCGATGCGTAATCCAGAACAATCCGTGCGATCGCTAAGTGAATTAGCTAAAGCCGTCTTTAGTATGATGATTTTGGGGGACGATCGCACGGTTGAAGCGGTTTATATTGCGGGAGTTTTAGCATACAAGCTTCGGTAGTATTTCGTATTAGGAAACTCCGAGCAAAAAATGATCCATATAAACCCCAAAAGGTTGCGCCGCAGGTTTTAGGGTTTTGATTAAGTCCACTTACTCAAAATTTAAATATTCACGCAAATATTCACGCTAAGATGTAAAGGTTTGTTACAAGTTTTTGAAAGTCCTTCCATCGTTAGTGAGCCGTGTCAGCTTTATCTTCTGAACCCAATTATCGCTGGAGTCGTGACAACTACTCTGAACTCGCTCGCACCATCGACATTTGGCGCACAGTCCTCACATTCTCTTGGATGATTTGGCTGGATGGCAAAAAATGGAGCTACGTTGGCGGCAAAACTGAAACCAAAGTCAAAAAACGCACGCGGAGACGAGCTGTTTGGTTACGCGAGTCAATGCTGCAACTAGGTCCAACTTTTATTAAGGTCGGGCAACTGCTATCGACTCGCGCCGACATTTTGCCAACAGAATCAGTCGAAGAGCTATCAAAATTACAAGATGCAGTGCCAGCATTCACGGCGGCTAGAGCCAAGCAAATCATCGAATTAGATTTGGGTAAGCCAATTAGTGAAATGTTTGGCTACTTCGATCCGATCCCCCTTGCGGCGGCAAGTTTGGGGCAAGTGCATAAGGCGCAACTGCATACGGGCGAAGAAATTGTGGTCAAAGTCCAACGTCCGGGATTATTAAAACTATTTGCGATCGATTTAGGTATTCTTAAGCGAATTGCTGAATATTTTCAAAATCATCCTAAACATGGGAAAGGGCGCAACTGGGTCGATATTTATGATGAATGCAGCAAAATCCTTTATCAAGAAGCCGATTATTTAAATGAAGGCAAGAATGCGGATACTTTTCGGCGCAACTTTAAGGGCGATCGCCGCATTATGGTTCCGCGAGTGTATTGGCGCTATGCATCACGGCGAGTTTTGACTTTGGAATATATGCCGGGGATCAAAATCAGTAACTATGCCGCGCTGGAAGCCGCAGGGATCGATCGCAAAGTCATCGCCCGAATTGGCGCAGAGGCGTATCTAGAACAGTTGCTTAACCACGGATTTTTTCATGCTGACCCGCACCCCGGAAATCTGGCGGTGACAGGCACTGGCGAATTAATCTTTTATGATTTTGGAATGATGGGACAGATCCAATCGTTCACCCGCGAGAAGTTATTACGAACCTTCTTCGGGATCGCCCAAAAAGATGCTGAGGCTGTGGTTAATTCGCTAATCGAGCTAGGGGCGTTAGAAGTCAGTGGCGATAATATTGCACCGATCAGGCGATCGGTGCAATACATGCTGGATAACTTTATGGGGCAGTCGATGGAGAAGCAATCAGTGGCCGCCATCAGCGATGATTTATATGATATTGCCTATGATCAACCATTTCGATTTCCGGCCACCTTTACCTTTGTGATCAGAGCATTGTCTACCCTTGAGGGGCTGGGCAAGGGACTCGATCCTAGTTTTAACTTTATGGAAGTTGCCAAACCTTACGCCACAAATCTTATGGAAAATGGTAATGCTAAAGAATCAGGGAGTTTGTCCACCGCCTTTTTTGGTGAGCTAGGTCGGCAAGCGGCGCAGGTGAGTAATACGGCGATCGCCCTACCCCGTCGCATCGATGAAACCCTATCTAAGCTCGATCGCGGTGATATTCGGGTCAGAGTCAAATCTCAAGAAACCGATCGCTTGTTACGGCGCATCAGTAATATCGGTATTGGCGCAATTTATGCCCTGTTGGGTGCAACCTGTTTGTTATGCGCCACGCTGTTATTTGTCAATAGTTTGCAACTACCCGCGATCGCGGCGGCGATCGTAGCAATTCTGTTTATATTGCTGGTATGGCGATCGCTATCTCGACTCGATCGTCCTGAGCGCTAATTTTAAACAAGGAAAACTTAGGGGCGATCGCGATCGTTTTCACCTATGGGAGTTAAACTAAAGATCGCCGTAGCAGTACTGGTAAATTTAATCCGTCGAGCCGAACTACCTAAAATGAAGCGTCTATTTGCAGGGGCCACCGATACGGGCTGTGTCAGATCAGCTAATCAAGATTCTTACTATATCGACCCTGATGGACGATTTTTTGTCGTTGCCGATGGCATGGGAGGACATGCAGGTGGCGAAGTCGCAAGTCGGATTGCGGTTGATTCAATTCGGGCTTTTTTAGAATCATCTTGGGATGTCGAGCCTGATCCTCAGAAATTAATGCAAGATGCGATCGATAAGGCTAACCAAGCGATTATCGACGATCAAAATGCTAATCTTGTGCGATCGGACATGGGTACAACCGTGGTTGTGCTGATATTCCGAGATGATCAGCCTTGGTATTGTCATATTGGAGATTCGCGGCTATATCGCTTGCATGGCGCTAAGCTTGAACAAATTAGCGAAGACCATACATGGATTGCTCGCGCTATTCAAACTGGAGTGGTCAACCCTGACGAAGCCAAAAGTCATCCTTGGCGACATATGCTATTGCAATGCTTGGGGCGTGAAGATCTCAAATCAATTACGGCGAGTGTAATCGAATGGCAACCAGGCGATCGCTTTTTGATCTGTAGTGATGGTTTGACCGAAGAACTAAGTGACGATCGCATTGCCCATCAGATCAAAAGCATCCGCAACGGTCAGCAAGCTGCCCAATCGTTAATCGAGTCAGCCAAGTTGCGCGGCGGTCGCGACAACATCACGGTGGTGATCGTTTCCAATGAGTTAAATCAAAATAATTAAATCAATAAAACCAAAAGAGTCAGTGGCAACGCTAGTTCTTGGTTTTCAATGCCTATTTTGATAATGTGAAACGATTATCTGTCCGCAAACCTGAGTAGTTACTTTATTTTCATATTTTAGCAGGCTTTAAATATCTAACCTTGCTTAGTAACCAACAAACCAATTAGCATCATGCGCTACATAACAAGCGATCGCCATGACGCTATAAAATGTATTGCGAGTTACCTACGAAATACAAGATTATATGCCCCGCCGTACTGACATCCAAAAGATTTTATTGATTGGCGCTGGTCCGATCGTCATCGGTCAAGCCTGCGAATTTGACTACTCAGGAACCCAAGCCTGTAAGGTTTTACGGGACGAGGGCTACTATGTGATCCTAGTTAACTCCAATCCTGCGACGATCATGACCGATCCCGCCACTGCCGATCGCACATACATTGAGCCGATTACGCCCGAAGTTGTGGCGCAGATTATCGAGAAAGAGCGCCCTGATGCGATCTTGCCCACGATGGGGGGACAAACAGCGCTAAATACAGCCGTATCCCTTGCAAAAATGGGGGTTCTCGAAAAATATGGCGTTGAACTCATTGGCGCGAAGCTAGAAGCGATCGAAATGGCGGAGGATCGCAAGCTATTTAAAGAGGCGATGGAGCGCATCGGCGTTGCTATGTGTCCATCGGGCTTAGGGACGACGATGGAAGAGTCCCGTGCGATCGCCCATGAAATTGGCTCCTATCCTCTAATTATCCGTCCTGCCTTCACAATGGGCGGTACTGGCGGCGGTATTGCCTACAACCAAGAGGAGTTTGAAGAAATTTGTGCCTCTGGGCTTGAAGCTAGTCCTGTATCGCAAATCTTGATTGAGCGATCGCTAATTGGTTGGAAAGAGTATGAGCTAGAGGTGATGCGCGATCTCGCTGATAACGTGGTGATCATTTGCAGCATCGAAAATATTGATCCGATGGGTATCCATACGGGCGACTCGATTACCGTTGCACCTGCTCAAACTTTGACCGATAAGGAATATCAACGTTTGCGCGACTATTCAATCAAGATTATTCGTGAAATCGGCGTGGAGACGGGCGGCTCGAATATTCAGTTTTCGATCAACCCTGAAAATGGCGATGTGGTCGTGATCGAGATGAATCCGCGAGTGTCGCGTAGTTCGGCGCTAGCGTCGAAAGCCACAGGTTTCCCGATCGCTAAATTCGCTGCGAAACTCGCTGTCGGTTACACCCTTGATGAAATTTCCAACGACATCACCAAGAAAACTCCTGCTAGTTTTGAGCCAACGATTGATTATGTCGTTACCAAGATTCCTCGCTTTGCTTTCGAGAAATTCCCAGGGTCAGAGCCAGTGCTGACTACTCAGATGAAGTCGGTCGGTGAAGCAATGGCGATCGGACGCACTTTCCAAGAATCGTTCCAGAAAGCATTGCGATCGCTGGAAGTTGGTCGTTTTGGTTTTGGTGGCGATCGCGAAGAGACCTTACCCGATCTCGAAAAAATTAAGTACAGTCTGAGAGTTCCTAATCCCGATCGCATTTTCTCAATTCGCGATGGATTTTTGTCAGGTTTATCGGTACAAGCGATTTTTGAACTAACCAATATTGATCCTTGGTTCTTGCAAAAAATGCGCGAGATTACTGATGTGGAACTTTCTCTCAAGGGTCGCAAACTTGAAAGTGTTCTCAAAGAAGAGATGCTGGAGACTAAGCGGATGGGCTTTAGCGATCGCCAGATTGCTTATCTCACAGGTACTAATGAAGATGTGGTTCGCTCTTATCGTAAAGATTTGGGCGTGATTCCTTCGTATAAAACCGTTGATACTTGTGCGGCTGAATTTGAAGCACTTACTCCCTATCACTATTCCACTTACGAAGAAGAATCAGAAGTTCTGCCTTCCACTAAGCGCAAGGTGATGATACTCGGTGGTGGACCAAATCGGATTGGACAAGGGATTGAGTTTGACTATTGCTGTTGTCATGCCAGCTATGCGTTGCGTGCGGCTGGATTTGAAACAATTATGGTTAACTCGAATCCTGAAACTGTTTCGACTGACTACGACACAAGCGATCGCCTGTATTTTGAGCCATTGACCCGCGAAGATGTATTGAACATCATCGAAGCGGAACAGCCTGAAGGTGTGATTATTCAATTTGGTGGACAAACTCCGCTCAAGTTGTCAGTTCCACTTTTAAAATATCTGCAAGATACAAATTCGCCCACTAAGATTTGGGGGACTTCACCTGACTCGATCGATATGGCGGAAGATCGTGAACGCTTTGAGGCAATCTGTACTGAGATCGGGATTATGCAACCTAACAATGGTTTAGCGCGATCGGAAGCAGAAGCAGTTGCCGTTGCTCAGCGTGTTAGCTATCCTGTGGTCGTGCGTCCTAGCTACGTTCTCGGCGGTCGCGGTATGGAAGTTGTCTATTCCGATGCCGAACTCGAAGACTATATGCACCGCGCCATGATCATCGAGCCAGAACATCCTGTACTCATCGATCAATTCCTAGAGGGGGCGATCGAAGTAGATGTGGATGCGATCGCTGATCAACTTGGCAATGTCACCATTGGCGGCATTATGGAGCATATCGAAGAAGCAGGGATTCACTCAGGAGATTCCGCTTGTTCGATTCCTACTTTCTCTTTACCTCCTGAAGTTCTCGCCACGATTCGCAAATGGACAATTAGCCTTGCTAAATCGCTAAAAGTGATTGGCTTGATGAATATTCAGTATGCGGTGCAGTTGAATAACAACAATCTCAAAGAGAGCAAAGTCTTCATCCTTGAAGCCAATCCCCGCGCCTCGCGGACTGTTCCCTATGTCAGCAAAGCCATTAACGTTCCCCTCGTTAACTATGCCTCGCGGATCATGGCAGGTGCTACCCTTGCAGAACTTGGTTTAACTGAAGAAGTAATTCCCAAACATATCTCGATTAAGGAAGCTGTACTTCCCTTTGCTAAGTTCGCAGGAACCGATACAATTTTGGGACCAGAAATGCGATCGACTGGCGAAGTCATGGGCATTGACACCGAATTCGGTCGCGCCTTTGCCAAAGCTCAACTCGGTGCAGGTACTCATCTTCCCCTTGAAGGAACTGTGTTTATCTCGGTCAACGATCGCGACAAGAGCGGTATCTCGACGATTGCTGAAGCCTTCATTGAACTTGGTTTTAAGGTTGTGGCTACCGAAGGAACTCACAAAATTCTTCGCCGTAACAACATCGAATCGAAGCAAGTTCTCAAAGTACATGAGGGTCGTCCGAACATTAGTGACGTGATGAAAAATGGTCAAATTCAATTGATCGTCAATTCACCCAGTGGCGGAGAGGCAAAAGTTGATGGCAAAATGATCCGCCGCACTGCTCTTGCTTACAAGATCCCTGTGATTACCACTCTTGCTGGTGCAAAAGCGGCGATCGCGGCAATTCGCTCTTTACAAACTGGAGGTATTTCAGTAAGAGCGCTTCAAGACTATGCATAAAGCATAATCCTTTCAAAAAGTGGTGTGCGGCTTTGTCGCGTACCACTTTTTTTACTTGGAAGTGAGTATGGCAGTTTTTAAAAAATCATTTGATTTTAAGTAGAGCGCAAAGCGCTATATTATTGATCAAAATATAGCTGTTGGTTAGCAATGTTTCCTTTGCATGATGATAATCAGACTCAAGATACTTCTATAACTGTCTATACATTGATTTTGGTGAATGTTCTGATTTTTGGATATCAGACTAGCTTGCCAAATTTTCAACTCTCAGAGTGGTTAAATCAGTGGGCGTTAGTCCCCAGAGAGTTGATTGCTAATCCATCAAAACAGGCGATCGCCCTAATATCATCCCAGTTTCTCCATGCCGATATCTTCCATTTAGTCGGCAACATGTGGTTTCTCTATCTATTTGGTAACAATATCGAAGCGCAGCTTGGACACTGGAAGTTTTTGATATTTTATTTGTTTTGTGGCATAGTCGCCGCAGGGGTACAAGTATTAACTGCCCCTATGTCATTAATTCCGATGGTGGGCGCGAGTGGAGCGATATCGGGAGTGATGGGTGCATATCTGGTGAGATTCCCCCGCGCTAAGATTTTGAGCTTAGTATTTTTAGGTTTTTTCTTCACGGCAATTCCCATTCCATCGGCAGTATTTTTAGGCTTATGGATCGCTGGGCAAACCGTTTATGCAGCCATGGCAAATCCCAATTTACCGGGAGTTGCTTATTTGGCTCACATTAGTGGTTTTGTCATGGGCGCGATCGCGATCGCCTTTTTGGCTAAGCGATCGGACTAGCATCATGTTAATCAAAACCGCCAACAGTTAGATTGATGGCCAAAGGCGAACCAACCTTAATTTCACTCAATTGAATTGTCAACTTTCTTGGCTTTTTTTGCGCTGTTTAGATGGAACTCTCACCCTCTCTCCCATTAAAGGAGCTACCGTGTACACACAAGTCATAAAATCCAGTCAAGTCAACAATTAATCGCCCCCTAGCCCCCAATTTTTGGGGAACAAGAAAATAAAATTCTTTCAAAGTCCCCCAGAATTGGGGGATTTAGGGGGCTTAGATAAATCGTAACGTAGATAGAGAAACTTGTGTGTACAGGGGTGAGGGCTATATAAATTGACTCACTTTACGAGTTGTGATAACTTGAACTTGGCTACATGCAAAATTATCATCGCAACCTAATGATCAAGTCAGTTATTAATAATCTACCTAAAATCGGTCTAAAAACGGGGGGGGGTAGTTGCTCTCCTAGCCAGCACTTTAGCCATTTCTAGCTCCGCCCAAGCCATAAGTTTTGTAGATTTCTCTGCTGTTCCCGATTCGCAATCCCCAAGTTTTACTGATCAAGGCGTTACTGTCACAGGTTCAGCCAATCTCAACTTTACTGAATTTAATGGGCTTGGCATAGTCGGAGGAATTGATGCTTTCTTCGTTGACACTAACGAATTTGTCAATTTTGCCTTTGCTTCTCCAACTACAGATATTACCTATTCTGTGGGTGTTGCTGGCAATAGTAATGGTAACGGATTTTTGGGCGAGCGGATACTATCAATTTTTGGGGTTGGTGGTGGTTCCCTTGGTACTTTTAATCAGGATGCCGGGGGTGCTACATTCCAAGTATCAAGTTTGGTGTCAAATGCTCCGATTGAGTCATTTCGTCTAACTTCAGCTGGTGTAGATGATTTCGTAGTTGCCGATATACAATTTACCTCTCAAGCAGTTCCATTTGAGTTTGACCCTGCGGGTGGTTTGGTGATTTTAGGTGGTTTTTGGCTAGGGCGTAAGCAGCTCAAAAAGCGCTTTCAAAAGCAATCTAGTAAATAACTGGCGCTGAATGGAAGTTTAAAGTTTCTAACATCGCAAAAAAATAAGCACCCTTTGGGTGCTTATTTTTTTGAATATAGTCAAGTCTTAGAACCCATTTAAAAATTGCTTTAGATTCCCCCCAGCCCCCCTTAAAAAGGGGGGAGAATTGATTCTTCCCCCTTTTTAAGGGGGATTGAGGGGGATCTCTTTGAGTTTTTGAGCGTAGCAAGCAATTCTTAAATGCTTAGAAATTCATTTCCGCAGCTTGGACTTTTTCGACTTGCTTCTTCTTGAAAACCAACAAAATTTGGGTGACGATGACTGAAGCAAAGAATGCTAACAACCACTGAACCCGACGAGGATCTTGAAGTACGATTTCACCATCATGTTGACCAAAACCGCCAACATTGGGATTGGTGGTCAAAGGCGCTCCGACCTGAATTTCACTGCCTGGTTCGACAAGTAAAGTCGCACCCGCAGGCACTTTCTCAACCGCAATACTGCCATCAGTGGTTTGCACAGAGATGTCATAACCACCATAGATACCTTCATCTTCATTAGCGGCGATCGGGCTGATTTGAGTAACTAGTCCCGAAACAGAAGAGATGTATTCGTTGTTATTGCTCTTTTCGCCAGTTGGGTAAACTTGACCGCGACCACGGTTGCCGCCAGCATAGACTGCATACTTTAGGAAGTGAACATTTTTATCTTTAGCAGGATCGGGAGACAGAACTGGGAAAATAATTTCCGAATTCTCATCACCAGATATTGGTCCAACTAAGACGATGTTTTCTTGGGTATCGCTATAGGGTTGATAGTAAATATCTTTGGTTTTTTCTTTTATTTCTTCAGATAAGCGATCTTCAGGCGCAATCTTGAAACCTTCAGGCAATACCAAAACAGCACCAACATTCAAACCAGTTTTACTGCCATCAGCCGATACTTGCTGTTTGGTGTGGTCATAAGGAAGTTTGACCACTGCTTCAAATACGGAGTCAGGCAGAACTGCTTGGGGTAGTTCTAATTCGATGCCCTTTTTAGCTAGGTGACAGTTAGCACAGACAATTTTGCCAGTGGCTTCACGAGGATTTTTGTATGCTGCTTGAGCGTAGTAGGGGTAGGCAAGAGCAGGCTGGCTATTAAAGCCAAGCAACAAAGTTAGACTCGTCAGAATGCAGAGACTAACCCCGACAAATAGCCGATTAGCACTAGATAAAGCTTTTTTCATGGATAAGTTCAAATATGAATTAAAGATGGATTTGCAAATATTTCTCAAAAATATTTCTCAAAAAAGTTCTAAGACCACCAAGGAGCTTCATTGGTGCGGAAGTCGGTTTCTGTCCATGTGCTAAATTGCACAACGTCATCGACAACTGTGGCATGGGCAAGCGCGAGGGACAAGGGCGCAGGACCTCGGACTACTTTACCTTCGGCGTTGTATTGAGAGCCGTGGCAAGGACACATAAACTTGTTCTCAGCGACATTCCAAGGAACGACGCAGCCAAGGTGAGTGCAAACTGCGTTTAGCCCATAGGAAGCAATTTCTTTGTTGTCAGTAACCACGATATAGGTGGGATCGCCTTTAAGCCCTTGAGCAAGTTCGCGATCGCCTACTTGATGACTCGCCAAAAATGCTGAAGCAATTACGTCTTTGCCAAATGCATCTTTAGCGGACACGCCACCACCTGAGCCACCGCTAGATGGCGGCACAAAATAGGCGGCTACGGGATAGATTGCTCCGAGGACAGTTACAGCCGCAGAACCACCTAAGATTAGGTTCATAAATTGCCGACGACCCATGCTAGGGACATCATCGGATGTGGAAGCTTGACTCATAAATTTTAATTAGTGATTTTTACGCTGAGAAATATTACGTTATATATAGCTTCTCACTATGATATCGATAATCTTTGGACTTCTCTCTAGTTGTCTTGTAACGAAATATTAAGCAAAGCGATCGCTATAGCACTTTTAAAGCAAAAGGTTTGTTTTCGCTAGACTGAGAAACGCTATATAATTTTGTTCGTATGAATGGAAAATACCCCTCGCAGTTATCTAAATATCGGATTTTGGGCTTAGTTGGCAGGGGACAATTTGGCAAGGTTTTGTGTGCGCGAATGCGGGATACAGGCAAGTTAGTTGCCCTCAAAGAGCTTGAAAACAAGCGATTTCCCACCAATAAATTATTAAGAGAATTACGTTTTTTATTGACTTTACAGCATCCTAATATCGTGGCTTGTACGGCGCTAGTTCATCATCAAAATTATCGTTATCTGGTGATGGATTACTGCGAGGGCGGGACGTTGCGCGATATAATGAACTTTACAAAGATGCTGTCAGTGCAGCAATGTTTTGGCTTAATAAATGATATTTTATTAGGATTAGAACATGCCCATGAAGCTAATATTATTCATTGTGATATCAAGCCTGAAAATGTCCTGTTAAATATTACAGCTAATGGTTGGGCGGCAAAAATTTCAGATTTTGGAATTGCCCGCCTGAGTCAAGAAATTGATGCGGAAGCTAGTAATACGGGTTCTCCGGGTTATATGGCTCCTGAGCGATTTTATGGTCAATTTTCGGCGGGTTCGGATATTTACGCCGTTGGAATTATTTTGTATGAGTTATTAGTCGGTAAGCGTCCTTTTTCGGGAATGCCAACTGAGTTGATGAATGCTCACCTAAATCAACGGGTGAGCCTGCCTGACACTTTGCCCCGATCGCTACAGACAATTATTTTGCGATCGTTAGAAAAGCTCCCTAAGCGCCGATATAATTCCGCGCAGGAAATGCGCCTAGATTTATTAAGAATACTTGAAACTGAAGATTTCAGTCAAATTAAAACAGGCTCAGATGCAGAGATCTGCCCAACAATTTTCTTTGTGGATAAGTCTGCACATTTTGCCCAAAAGAATGAACTTGAGAGAATCATTGGACTAGTGGGGGCCGAAAAGTCCAGTTTTTATAGTACTTCTGGCTCACATTTGGATTGCCATAGTTTATCTCTTGATCAAACAGAACATATCGCCAAATCTGAATATCCAATTGAAGCGATCGCCTTTGCCAAAAAAACTTTATTTGCCGTTACTAAGCGAGCAATTTATCAATTTGGGGAAGGTAAACCCAAATCTTTATATCAATCAATCCAAAGATCAACTCAAGCCTTAGATCAATCTTTAGATAATACTTTTAAGTGGGCAATTTCACCTCATGGTGACTGGTTTGCGGTGTCAATTGGTAAGCACTTAGAAATACGCAATCTAGTTTATGGTCGAACTATGCGTTTGGAGTTTGCGACTAGAGAACTCAGTTGTATCATTGCTTTTGATCAACATCATTTGGTGGCGATCGCCAATAAGTCTGATACTAATGAAAGTCGGGCGATCGTTATTTCTCGGCGATGCAATATTATGTATCGAATAGCCTTGCCGATACAAATTGATGCGGGTATTGCCACTTTTACTAGCGATCGTGTAGTTTTGCTAGAAGCAGGTAATCATAAAAATATCTACTTACTTGATCTTAAGCCCTATCGACTGGCGCGTATTCCTTTAGGTTATGAAGTCTTGCTAATGACGGCAACACCTTGGGGATATGCTATTGCGGCTCATTACAATGATTATCAAACTATTTTAATGTTGTTAGATCTACGCGGCAATAATATTAATAATTTAATAATTGATGGTGAAATTACGGCGATCGCGGCGATCGATATTAATTTATTAGCGATCGCCACTGCTGAAATATCAGGTTACAAATTATATGCCATCAATCTTAAAAAGCTAGAAATTGATTTGGTTTTTTAAGCCAATAAAAAAGCGTGCTTTGCACGCTTTTTTATTGGCTTTTATTGGTTTTTAAGTTTGTGACGCTGAAGATCGTTTGCGTCGGGAAGCTTCAGGAGATTGAATCGGAACAAACTCTTTAGAGGTTTCTAAAGCCTCAGATCTAAAATCTGAGTCAGATGACTGCGCCCGATTTACTCTCAAAATTACGCCACTAGAAGTGACATTACCTATACTAACTGGACTGGCTACCTCGACAACGTTTTCGATTTCAGAGTTTGTTTCGACAAAAATATCCTCTATAACTTGTGAGGCTGTAGCCTTAGACTCCACAAATTCAGTTTCAACAAAGTTGTCTTCAAAATTTCTGTCTTGCTCGGTTTCGACATTTGACCGAGCGACATGAATATTGTTAGCCATCTTTGGCGCTTGACCGGGTAGAGCTACCGTCACGATCGCACTGCGAGGATCTTTGATTTCGCGATCGACTAACACCAATGGCGAAATACCGATTAATGAATATATATCCTGCTCTTCTTCCGTCATCTCAACCACAATCACCTCTGGCGGCTCAACGACCTTAGGGCGAATCTCCCGCTTATTAGGGCGATCGGGTACAGGCTCAGCAATAACAGTAGGTTCAGGTAACTCGACTAATGGCGATTGTTCGATCGGCTCAGCAACGGGCTTAATCGGCAAAATACTAGGCGCAACACTAGATTCAACAATGGATACAACATTAGGCAAAGAGAGCTTAGTTGTTACAACTCGCTCAACGACATCTCGCTCAACTCTTGGCTCAAAGCGCGGCTCAACCTTCGGTTCGCTCCGAGGTTCAACCCGCGATCGCACATCTACAGGCGCAGCTTTCTCCGTCTCACGCGCATCTTTGAGTAACGTCCTTTTACTGCGCTTACGCAAATTACCGCGTTCTTGATAGCTAGGATGATTAACCAGATTCGGCTCTAGTCCACCACCCAGTTCAGAGTCACCATCTTCATACTCAGACGTAAAATCAAGCTGATTTGATTGCTTCGATTCCCAAGTGCGTGACGAGGCATCAACAACTTGCCCCGCCGATTCACCTGGTAAATGCATCAAATGTCCTAAGCCACCACAAGCAACGCAGGGACGACCAAACAATTCATAAATGCTCTGACCTTGACGTTTACGAGTTAGCTCGACTAAACCCAACTCCGTAAGCTGAGCAATTTGAGGGCGGGACTTATCCGATTTTAAAGCTTTATTAAAATGCTCTAGCAGTTGCAATTGATCGCGGCGGGTATCCATGTCAATGAAATCAACAACGATCACCCCCGCAATATTTCGCAAACGAATTTGGCGAGCAATTTCAACGGCCGCTTCGCAATTAGTCCACAACACCGTCTCTCGCGAAGTTTGCGACTTGGTAAATGAGCCAGAATTGACATCAATTACCGTCAGCGCTTCGGTTGGCTCGATAATGATATAGCCGCCACTAGGCAAATCAACCCTAGGCTTTAGGGCTTCCCGAATACCAGCATTTACTCGAAAATATTCTAAAATTGGGGTGCGTTCGCGATGACTGTCAAGTAACAACCCGTTAGGAATTTTGCCATCACTCCAGTTGAGCAAATGCTGCTTGATGCGGCGCAACCCGTCATTAGTATCGGTAACGATCCGATTAACTTCATCGCTATATAAATCACGCAACACTCGTTGCACAAAATCACGCTCGCGATCGAGCAATGTCGGCTGGCGAGTAGTCGCCACATCTTGTTGAATACTCTCCCACTGACGTTGCAAACTATCGAGATCCTCAATAATCTGCTCCTCAGACATTCCATCGGCTTCGGTTCGCACCAACATGCCCATTCCCGCAGGCTTCACCAAAATCGCGAGGGCGCGAAGACGATTACGCTCAGCTTCGGTGCGAATCCGCCGTGACAGGTTGACCCCGCGACCAAAGGGTAGCAGCACCACATAGCGTCCGGGTAACGAGATATTCCCAGTCAGGCGCGGGCCCTTGTTGCCTGTTGGTTCTTTCATCACCTGTACTAGCACACGCTGTTGCGGCACAACTAGATCGCTGATCGAGCCAGACGATCGCCGCATTTTTAAGGGGCCAAGGTCAGTAATGTGAATAAAGCCATTGCGATCGCCATCGCCGATATTTACAAACGCGGCATCAATACTGGTTAAAACATTTTCGACAACGCCTAGATAGACATCCCCAACTTGGTGAGTTCCTGCGGCGACGACAATTTCTTCAATTTGATCTTCACTAAAAACAGCAGCAATTCGATACTGCTCAGCAATAATTATTTGTTTTGGCATTCAATTTCCTCAGAATTTCTTCGATTCAAAAGAGCCAGCCTAAAAAACTCACTTAAAGAATATTTTTTACCCAAAATCTCAAAATTTAGATTAGAAAAAATATTTTCATAGCCCTAATCAACAGGCTCAAATCTCTGTTGTGGGGCGCTTCAAAATAGAACATACCAATAACGAAAGTAAGAAAAAATTTCGATCGCAACTCATTCGGATCGTCAACCAGTTAATTAGCTATGTACCGAAGCTCGTAACTGGTTGCTGTGTCTGCTCTGACATCACGATCACGAGACAAGCTGCTTTTTTCGGAATGGTTTAATACCAAAAACTATGTCGCTCTTAGTTATGTCGCTTTTGTTTTTTAAATTAATGTTTAAAAAATTAACTTAAAAAAACAATTAAAAAAATAGTTGGCTTTGGCTGTCTAAATTTTTTAAAGCTAAATCCTAAAAATCTGAAGGCGATCGATTGTAAGCATTGCTTGCGATCAAAAACCTGAGAGAGCAATACTCATGACGATGCAGTATGACTATAGTTAATGGGCGGTTGGGGTAGTTTCATTAAAAGCTAAGTTTATTTCGTTAGACTGGCGCTTATTAAACTATCTTCTAGAAGGTGCTTACACCATTTGCCCACAGCATTCAGCCTGTAGGTAAAACAGCGTACTTGATGATTCAAGTTTATGGTGCGTAAGCTCGGTCGCTTAATTGGCTACTAGATGCGCTTAGCTAGCAGCTAACTTAAGCCTATCTTAGTATTATAGCGCAGCATTGGGCGTTATAATTTCTTAACAGTGTTTTAACATCAAAAGTGGCTAAGTGCAGTTAAGTATGAAATCCAAAAAGTCTTAGCGCAAGCACAGCCTATGCTACAGCTTCTTAGGTTTTATATTTAATTATGCCCAGCCACTTAATAGACAGAATTTGAGGGTAAATTTCTGAGTACGCGAGTAGTTATAGTCCGTCACGGCGAAACTAATTTTAATATCCTGAGCAAAATCCAAGGACGGGGTAATTACGATCGCCCAGAATTGCAGTCTGTCTTGACCGACCAAGGCAAGAAACAAGCCAAGCTCACAGGAAAGGCGCTAACAAATCTCAGTATTGATGTTGCTTATGCGAGTCCGCTAGTTCGCGCTCAGCATACTGCCAAAATCATTTTGTCCGAAAATTTTAATCCGCCAGAGCTGAATGTAACTGAAGGATTGCTGGAAATCGATCTCAGTGAGTGGGAATCAATGCTCGCGAGTGACGTTAAAGTGCAATTTCCTGACAAATATGATCTCTGGCAACATCAGCCAGATAAGTTTGTCCTTGGCGATCGCTTTCCGATTTGCGATTTATTCGAGCAAGCTAAGGCTACATGGGCGGAGATTTTAGCTAAGCATCAAGGCAAAACAATTTTGCTGGTGGGGCATAGTGGCATTAACCGCGCTCTGATTTGTTCAGCGATCGGCATACCGATCAATCTTTATCACAATATTCAACAAGTCAATTGCGCCATTAGCGTCCTCAATTTTCAGGGGCAAAGCCTCGCCGATGGGGTACAACTAGAGTCGCTCAATCTTGCCACCCATCTTGAATCCATATCTGGTTCACCATTTTCACCTTTCAAAAAAAATCACAACGGTCCGCGCCTATTGTTAGTGCGGCATGGCGAAACTGAGTGGAATCGCCAGAAACGTTTTCAAGGACAAATTGATGTGCCGCTCAATAACAATGGTCATGCTCAGGCTAGACGCGCCAGTGATTTTTTGGCAAAAGTCAAAATCGATAAAGCTTTTAGCAGCCCCATGTTGCGCCCTAAAGATACGGCGATCGAAATTTTGAGTAAACATGCAAATATCAATCTTGAGCTATTTGATGAACTCAAAGAAATTTCCCATGGTTTGTGGGAAGGTAAATTTGAGCATGAAATCGAAGCTGAATTTGCGGGACAGTTAGCTCTATGGCAATCTCAGCCTGAAACTGTGCAGATGCCCGAAGGTGAAAATCTCCAGCAAGTTTGGGAGCGGGTGGCGATCGTTTGGCAAAAAATTGTCGAGGCGGTTCCTGCGGGTGAGACGGCGATCGTGGTGGCTCATGATGCGGTAAACAAAGCCATTCTTTGTTTATTATTTGACCTGACTCCTGAGCAATTTTGGATATTTAAGCAAGGCAATGGCGGCGTGAGTGTGATTGATTATCCTCAAGGCGCACAGGGTCGTCCGATCTTGCAGTCTGGAAATATCACTACGCATTTATCTGAAGGCATCCTCGATCGCACAGCCGCAGGCGCTTTGTAACAATTGGCTTCCAGCCTATTGAGGCTTGAACTAGTCCAGAGAAAAGTTTAAAAGTGCCGCTTCGCGGCACTTTTAAACTTTTCTTTGGGTTTTATATCAGCGCTTTGCGCTGTAAGCGCTTTGCGCTGTAAGCGCTTTGTCTATGGAAATTGCAATCTTAAGAGAGACGCATTTTCTGCTAATTTGGTGTAAAGGATTTGCTTTATTATTTTGTTTTAGTAATCGGAGTTTAAAAAAGTGACTATTTTATTCCAACTTTTATTGGCTGCTTTTGTGTTGTTTTCTTTCGTTTTGGTCATTGGCGTGCCAGTTGCTTATGCATCTCCTAGCTCTTGGAACCAAACCAAGCCTCTGTTATTTCTAGGTTCGGTGATTTGGTTAGCTTTTGTAATTGTGATCGGTATTTTGAATGCTTTTGTAGCTTAAGACTAAGCCCTGCGGCGCACGATGCGCGTGCGCCACAAGTCTCGGCTCTGGGTATAAAAAATTATTTTTCTTGCGAATCAAAATCAAATCTATATAAAATATGACAGTTTTTGAAGGTAGCTTTACTAATACAGATAGTTTACGCTTTGCGATCGTGGTGGCTCGCTTTAATGACCTGATAGTTGGTAAGCTCCTGCAAGGTTGTCAAGATGCATTGTTGCGACATGGTGTTGATGTGTCTGAGACGGGTAATCAAGTTGACTATGCTTGGGTGCCCGGTTGTCTCGAGGTCTCGATGGTCACTAAGGAACTAGCGACTTCGGGGCGTTATGATGCGATTATTTGTCTAGGTGCAGTCATTCGTGGTGATACTCCGCACTTTGACTATGTGGCAAGTGAGGTTTCTAAAGGGGTCGCGGCGGTTTCTTTTCAGACAGGTGTGCCGATTATTTTTGGGGTGTTGACCACAGACACAATGCAGCAAGCTCTAGAACGGGCTGGCATTAAGAGTAATAAGGGTTGGGAATTTGGCATGGGGGCGATCGAGATGGCTAATCTCATGCGCCAAATTAGAGCTAAGTCTTGATAAAATTAAACAACAAACCAAACAAACAAAAAAGAGCCTCGCGATGCGAGGCTCTTTTTTGTTTTGGCTATAAAAACCGTTAGGTTTTGATTGTTTGTTTGACAGCTTGATCGATGGTCTGATAGCAAGTTTCAATACTGGCTCCTTTTTGCATTTGGGCAGCGAGAGCTACTAAAACTGATTGGCGATCGCTTAATAAATTTCGGGCATTTAGTAGCGCCCAACGCTCTTGAGTCATGGGATTAGGCAAGTGCGAAATGGCTTGCCGTAAGCGCTGAATGTCATCTAGTCCCCCTTCAGTTTCGCCGTCACACATGATTTGTTCGGCGGCCAGCCCTGCCATGTATACGGTGCAGTAGCGATCGAGTAAATTTATAGGGCTAGAGGATTGATCCGCCTCAATTTCGACACCACCTTCTAAGCCCGTAGAAGTATCATCAGCTAATATTTCACCCAGAGACTGACCGACTAGCCCCGCGATCGCATATTTGACAACTTTAAAGCCCAAAACATGGGCGGCGAGAAAATGCCCTGCTTCGTGATATGAGACTCGTTCACGATATTTGGGCGATCGCGCTCTCAGCCATACTTGAAAATATGCCCCAAATTTGCCCTGCCAAAATCCAATATCAACTCCCCATGCACTCAGTAAGGCGATCGCGATCGCGCTGGGTACAACTGGTGACAATCCTGACATTGTGCCAACCAGCGACATCATGGTGATGGTAAATATGGCGATCGCTAGCAAATCTGTGGTAGTAACATTCATCGCAAGTTTTAGAGAAATGGTTAGATGCGGCGCAAAGTGTCATATCTAACCATTATGGCTTTTGGGGATTTGTAATAAAAGAAGTACTGCGATTAGTTTTTTTGTAAAAAGTGGCAAGACTATCATCATCGCCAACAAAGCGCCAATGCCAAGGCTCATACATTACCCCTTGAGGATTGTTGGGGGGAAATGACATTTCAAATCCATACTTTGCGGCGTTACTTTGGAGCCACTGGAAAGCCGCAGTTTTCTCAAAACTAGTCGAGAGAGTAGCGCTAGGGACAGCACTATCGCCGATGTCAAGGGCATAGCCTGTATGATGTTCGCTATGACCAGGAGGGGCGCTAACTTTAGCGCGTTGGGCTGGGGTTTGATTGCGTTGCTTACTAATCTCAAAAAACAGTTCTTGCTGCTCGTCGATCGTCCTAAATGCAGAAATTACGACTAAATCCACACCATCAGCTTTTGCCGCAGCGTTCATATTTAGATAACTTTTTGCCGCCGCCTCGCGCAGTTTAAGTTCGTAGCCATCACCTGCTCTACCAATTGTGCGTAATTGATTTAAAGGAGCTTCTGCATAGGGATGATGTCCAAATAAGTCAGGTGCTTCAGGTGTTTTGGCTTTATCAGTGACGTTGGTTGTAGCGGCAGCAGTTGGGCTTACAAATGGGGCAACTTGTGGGGCAGTACTAGATGTTTTTTGTGGTGCAGCGATGACTGCTTGCGAGCTTTCGATGGTGGCAATTTCTGGAGATGCGTTGGTCGCATTGGCATTGAGGGCAAACCAAATGCGGGTGCTGACGATCGGTGACAAAAAGGCTAAGACGGCTAAACCATATGCCCACCAAGGAACAGACTGTAGCGATCGCGTGATCAGATTAGCTGTTGGAGGTTGCTTTTGGGGCGATCGCTTGGGATCGCTAAGCCTTTGGGCAACAGGAATATCGTTTTGCGTAGGCATAGGTAGGTACACCTTGAAGTTTGAATCACAGTTAAATATATAGCAAGAAACTTAGAAATTAGAGTTTCTGTTTTTTTAGGTATTGCGCGTTGCGCTACTTTAATTCTGATTGGACTATTTCAAGAATATTGCCATCAGGATCGCTCAAAAATAGAAGTTTTTGTCCCCAAGGCATCATCGCAGGTGGGGCAATTATATCTATTTGAATATTTGCTTGGCGATCGCTAGCAATATCGCATATTTTTTGATATACCTGATCAAGATTATCGACGGTCATCGATAGCAAAAATGGATTGCCACTAATTAATTTTTTGCCCCGATCGCCAAATAATTTGGCTAACCAACTGCGATCGTAAATTCCAATTTTGAGCTTGCCACTATAACCTTCTGCGCCATCAGGTTTGGCGGGTTTGTCAAAGCTAAAGCCGAGGACATCACGATAAAAAATTAGCGATCGCGACACATCGGAAACAAATAGCGCTATGTAGTCTATTTCCATTTTTAGTTTTGCTTCGCAATATTTTGAGTTTTTACATCGATAGTGGTTGGGGTGAGGGTTCTTCTAGCTTTTGTTCTTGTTCATTGGGTAGCCAATTTAAAAGCGGCAATGGCAGAAGACTGGTCAGATTGGCAATTAAGATTAATATCCAAAGATGATCAAAATTGGATTCGGTCACACCCAATAGATAGGTTAGCCCCGCCCCTAGCTGAAAAGAACAGAGCGCCGAGATGTTGATCACAGACATTAGTAATGCAAATAATGTGGCTTCGATACCCTCAGGGCATAGCCGCGCCGCCAGAACCAACACAGGCATAAACGCAATCCGACCAGCAATGGTCAAAATCAAACTATCACCAAGACTAAACCAGCGATCGTCTATGCCTAGTGATCGGTTGAGATGGGTAACTAACAATAAACTCGTTAGTCCTAGCAAGGTCGAAACGATGGTCGTCCAAAAGAAAATCTTGCGGGTTGGTACGCCTTTAAAAAAGCGCTGGAATAGCCATACGCCAAATAAACCAGCCCAACTTGCAAAAAATCTAATCGTACCTAAAAATTCGGGATTAAATTTCAGTTCATTGGTGGTGAAATAGAAGAAGGCGGTATCAGCGCTGGGAGTTGCTTGCCAGAGAAATAAGAAAGCCGCAGGTAGCCAAATCGCTTTATTGGTAAAGGCTTGACGTAATTGCAAGATATTTAATTTAAGCGACATCCATCTTTGCGAATTTCGAGATAGCGTTACAGGCTCTGCGTTATTCGCTAATGGATCAACCGCCACAATAAAAATTGTGGACATGGGCGGATCGGCGATCGCAAAGGCGGCGATTCCGACCAAAAGCGGTAACACCGCCGTAATCCCAAACACAAACCGCGCCCCAAATTGTTCTAAAAAGTAACCGCTCAAATAGGCGGAGGCGATCGCCCCAATCGATGAGACCATCCAACTAAAGGACTGCAATGAGCCAGCGTCGCCCTCTGGTTCGAGCCTAGCGCGTTGGACAATCAAGGCATCGGTAATCGCATCTGAAAAAGCTAGAGACAAGGAGCCGATCGCAATCATGGCGATCGCCCAAAATGGAGTCGCCACCCACAAGCCCATACTCACCCATGCAAAAATCCCTAACACGCTCGACAGCAATAGATAAGGGCGGCGGCGATAACCAAATACTGGAAATCCGTCAGAAATCAGACCATATAAGGGCTTGATCGTCCAAGGAAGCATCGTAATGCCAATCATTGACGCAACTTCTGTAGGGCTTAGTCCCAAATTATCTTTAAGAAAAAAGCTCACCGCAAGTTGCGAGATTGCCATCGCCCCCTGCACAAAATAAATAATGGCGATCGCCCCCAACTCTGGGTCAAACGAGCTACCTTGCAATTTTTTAAGCCAGTCTGATTGGATTAGCACTATACGATTGCTCAAATATTAAGAAACTTTAATCTATTATATTTTAATTATATTTTAGAAACAAAGCTAGCAATTCTGATTACGAAACCAATTTTAAGTAGGTACTCCCTTCCCACTAAAGAAATAGACATACAAAACCAAGAATTAGCGTTGCGGCGCAACGTCTAGCTTTTCGCTGGGAAGGGAGTAGGTGCAATCCTAAATCATTTATGAGAAAAATAGGGCTTCGACTTCGCTCAGCCAACGATATACGCTGGCTGAGCGAAGTCGAAGCCTCTCACAACTCATTTAAGATTGCTATAGGTGCAATTAAAAAGTTTGACTCAGTAAGTGTTTCGGGGCTGATTGACTGACAAATCTCCCCAAAAAGCGGGCAGGATGCCCGCGCTACAAGGATTTTAAATTTGTAGGTCAGGCATCTTGCCTGACAACGATTTCAAACACTTTTGTCAGTCAATCCGGTTTCGGGGAGACGCTTTAACTTAAATAGCTGAAATGCTTGATGTGCAATAGTTTTAACCTCGGAAGTCTTTTATGTCTGAAACACCCGTCATTAAAAGTATTTAGCCGTTTACCATGTTTGATCTCTCCGAAACACCTATTGAGCCATAATCTTTAAGTTTTTTGCAAAAAATTTGCGACATATTTGTGACATATAAGTTATTACCACCACCAATTTTGTCTGGACAACCTCTGACTGCGCTCGCGCCGATGCAGGACGTGACCGATCGCGCATTTATGCAAATGTTGAGCGCATATGGCTGTCCCGATTATTACGTTACTGAATATTTTCGGGTATATGCTAACTCTAATCTCGACAAAAAGATTCTTAAATCAATTACGTTAAATGACACGGGACGACCTGTATTTGCTCAAATCATCGGCGAAAGTATTCCCGATATGTTGCGGATTGCTAAGCAACTTACCAACTATCCGATCGCAGGAATTGATCTTAATCTTGGCTGTCCTGCGCCGCGAGTATATCGTAAAAATGTCGGTGGGGGACTGTTGCGAGAACCTGATACCATTGAGCGAATTTTTGATGCTTTGCGATCGCAAATTTCAGGGCTTTTCACGGTCAAAATGCGGGTAGGATTTGACTCGATCGCCAATTTTGATGGCTTATTGCAATTAATTAATCAATATCAAATCGATATGTTGAGCTTGCATGGTCGCACTGTTAAAGAGCTATATCGCGGCGAAGTGCATTATGACTTGATCCGTCAAGCGGTGCAAACGCTGAAATGCCCAGTGCTTGCCAATGGCAACATTACTTCTTATCTCAAAGCCGAACAAGTTTTGCAAGAGACAGGGGCGGCGGGAGTGATGATCGGGCGATCGGCGATTCGGAATCCTTGGATTTTTCAACAAATACGCGATCGCCTTGCAGGAAAACCAGTTACGGTGATCACTCTTGCGGATATGTCCAAATATATTCAGCATCTGTACGCGATTACTTACCAAGATGATCTTCGGGAAAAATCACATATTAATAGTTTAAAAAAGTTCCTAAATTTTATTGGTACAGGCATTGATCCAGCAGGTAATTTTTTGGCGGAAATGCGTTTAGTGCAATCAAAAGAAGCCCTTTTTGATTTGTGCGATCGCCATTTGCTAACTGAACCCGATCGCCCTTTGGCGATCGAGCCGTACCAAAATTTGGTGGCGCGTCCTAGTTGTGAATCAGACGACATAACGCGATCGCTCGATTTGTAGGGCTTCATCAACCCTATGAGACTCGATAGAAATCTTTGACAAGCAGACATAAATCAACATCACATGGTTAGCCTTTACCGCAGATTCAAGTTGACGACATATATACGAAAGTGGCAAAGCGCCAATGTAATCACTACTTGAACGCAACGAATCTAATAATTGCGTAAGTCTTGGATAGTCTCTGCTGGCGATCGCCTTTTCCATTGCTTGCACAAGTTGCGGAGCTTCTTCCAAATATGAGTCAATTACACTTAACAAAAAAACATTGGCTTTTTCGTCATTACCCGCGATCGCCAAGATTGTCTCAATAAATTGCAACTCGATCGCAGGATCGAGTTTGTCTTGTGATTCTTCAAATTGAGATAATTCTAAATTTGCTTGATTATTTGGTTGATTATATTGATGATCTTGTATTGGCTCAATTTCTGATTCAAATATTTCTAATTTAGAATTTATAGCATCAGCATTTACTAGTTCAGATATTTGTAACTCAATAAATCTTGATTCAAGGTCTTGCTCAATAGCTGCTGATTCAATATCTGATTTAATAAATTCTAAATCAGCATTTTGTAGTTCATCTAATTCTGCGTCAATGATTTCTGTTTGAGATATGGCGATCGCTGGTTGTTCTGAGGCTACAACATCGAACAAATCAGGCTCTATTATGGCGATATTATCTAGATCTAATTCTATTGGCTCTATTTCTAGCAAACTTATTTCTAGCAAACTTAATTCAAGATTACGATCCTCTACAATTGAGACAAAAGAATCACTTGAGTCAAAATCAATATCTTCATTTTTAGATGATTCTAGCTCTTCTTCTAATTCACTATTTACTTTTTCTAAATTCTGATCAACTAAATCATTTAAGTCTTGATCAATCTCACTTATTTCTGGCTCTAAATCATCAGATCTTAAATCATCACATTTTAAATCATCAGATCTTAAATCATCATTAAGTTGATCTTGGATTAAATCTTCAATAATTTGTGCATCTATTGTTGTGATATCTAATTCAACTATTGGCTCAATAGTTGAATTAGTGGAGTTTTTGGCAATTTCAGCAACTGTTTGTTGTAAATCGTTCAACTCAATTTGTAAAGTTTGCAAATCATTAGTCAAGTCTTGAGATTGCTGGCGCAGATTGGTTAGAGATATGGCAATTCCAACTTGGGCTGACACCAACGATAGCGAAGTGCGATCGCTCTCTGACCAACTATGATAAGCACTGCCATGGAAAGCAACTAAAGTACCCCAAACTTCATGCCCTGCATAGATTTTATTGGCGGCATAGGATGAAATACCGATTTGTTCAAGCAGACTCACAATGTGGGTCGAAAAACTGGAACTGCGAATGCTATCGACTATTTGTGTTACTTGTGATATTTGCGTGGGGTTTTCTGCTTGCGTAAACTCGACCATGTGTCGAGCTAGTGAAAGCTGCCTTTCGGGCATATCCGCTAGAGATTTAAGCCCTGTGGCGATCGCATCAGTGGCAAACTCACCCCGACCATCTGGATGACGACGAAAAATAGCTACGCGATCGACTTGCAATAATTTCTGAGCCACTTGCACGGCTATCTGCAAGACTAGCTCTAAAGATGGCGATCGTTGAATGGCATCGGCAAGTTGGGCGAGGGCTTTTTCTCTAGCGATAATATTGCTAAAAATATTTGAGGCTTGGCTGTCCGACTCCCTTGTGTCCACAGGACTAGCTGACGTGAGTTGTGCATACTGTTCATCGCGACTAAGTTGATGCACGCGCTCCTGCTGCACCAAAATTGCTTTTAGGTGTTCATAGGCTGCGCGATCGCGGCATAGGTGGCGGACTTGATCTAAGAGGGTAGAATCCATGTTTGCAAATGATTATCAACGCTGACATTCCAGTATTGTCTAGAAAAGACTCGGCCTTAATCTAGATAACAAAGTTTAGCGGATTTAGTTAGATAATCGTATGAGACACAACGCTTAACTTGACTGTAATACCTTAACAAAGGGCTTAAGCTACTTACTAATTCTCTATGTTTTATGCCTTAATAACTACGGTGTCTTTTTTTTGAGTTAAACATTAGGTTAAAAATATGGCGCGTTATACCCTTGCCCAAAGCCCTGAAGTTATCTTGACCGTTGCTGGCAAAGATTCGCCCAAAGCACGCGAAAAGGCGATGATCGAACTGATGGAACTAATGGACTCAGGTAAGATTGAACTTGCCGATGGCTTTAGTCCCGACCAATTTATAGAAGTGAGAGAGCTTTCCATGTCTGAAGATCGTGAAGATCCTATTACCCAAGCAGTGCAAGTTTTAAATAATCTTGCTACATTAAAAATTAAAGTCCAAGAATTACGCTCTGATGCGATGCAAGTCCGATCGGCGATCGATATTTTGTTTAGTGATGAGATCGTTTCTGAAGAGCAAATTAATAGCATTAAGGAAGGTTTTAAAATCCTCAAGAGCTTTGCTCAACTGAATATGCGATTTCTTGATGCGCGATCGCAAGCTGAAAATGCTCGTCAAGTTTTAGATGCAGCTTTGCAGTCCCCAAATTCAACAAACACACCAAATGTAGAACCAGAAGTTCTATCTAAAACTCCTGTTGAAACTCCTGTTGAAAGTACGATTAATGCTGAGCCTGAACCTATCGAAATTGAGAATAATTCTGACACGACAGATCCTGTAACAGATTTTGTAACTGACATTCAAGACGCGATCGTTGAAGTTCCTGTGAATAAATCTCCCAAGAAAAAATGATTTGTCAGCAGCCAAAAAATTGATATTGCGGTTTTCAGTTGAGCATGGCGTAAAAAAGTAGCGTAAAAAAGTAGGGGCAATTCATGAATTGCCCCTACTTTTTGTACAACAGTCATTTGAAAACTGCGATAACGGCACTTTGTGCCGTTATCAATTTTTTGGGCTTCTGAATACGGTTAGACCTTGACATAAGGAATGCGGGGGATAGAAGCAATCAAAGCTTTAGTGTAGTCATGTTGTGGGTTTGTCAACACGTCTTGAGTGCTACCCTGTTCTACGATTTTACCTTGGCGCATTACGGCAATGCGATCGCAAAAAAATTGAGCCACCGCTAAGTCATGGGTAATAAATATATAAGTCAGCTTAAATTCATCCTTGAGATCGCGCATTAATTGTAAGACTTGGCTCTGGATCGATGCATCAAGCATACTTACAGGTTCATCGCAAATGATGAATTTGGGATTGGTGATTAAGGCGCGGGCGATCGCCACTCGTTGCAGTTGACCGCCTGATAAGTCTGAAGGATAGCGTTCTGCTAATTGCCAATCGAGTCCAACTTTTTCTAAGATCTCGGCTACTTGTGGTCGCGCTGATTCCAGATTGGCAGCGAATTTATGAATTAACAGAGGATCGGCAACGCTCCGAAATACCGTCATGTAAGGATTAAAGCAAGCACGCGGATCTTGAAATATCATTTGCATCTGCGATCGCATTTGACGCATTTGTTCACTTTTGAGATTGGTCAGTTCCACACCATTAAATCGCACTGAACCGCGATCGGGCTTAATCAATTGCAAAATCGCTCGACCCGTTGTACTTTTCCCAGAACCGCTCTCACCGATAATTCCAAAGGTTTCACCTGAGAATATTTCTAAGTCAATTCCATCCACGGCTCTAACTAACCCAATGGAGCGATCGGCAAAACGGGTTAGCAAATTTCCGCCAGTAAAATAATGCTTTTTGAGGTTGTTCACATACAAGATTACTCGTTCCGTTGGCTTTTTCGGAGTTGTTCCTATCCTAAACACTTCAAGTTGATCGGCATCTTTAGTCTCTTGATCTTTTTCTTGAGACAATTCTTGAACATCTGTTGATAGCTCTGCTATAACTTCTGAACTTTGAACCTCTGCAACAAGCTCAATCGATTGAACAGGCGCTAAAGCATCTGGATTGAAATGGAGAACTGAAGCCAGTAAGCTCTGGGTATAAGGATGTTGCGGATCGCCAAAAATTTGTGCAACTGTACCCGTTTCCACGATCGCCCCGTTATACATGACCGCAATGCGATCGCAATATTCAGCCACCATGCCAAGATCATGAGTGACTAGCAATAGCCCCATCGAGCGACTTTTACGAAGGGCGGTTAGCTCTTTGAGAATATCCGTGGCAACGGTGACATCGAGGCTAGTAGTCGGCTCGTCGGCAATTAGCAAGACAGGATCGAGTAACAGAGAAAGGGCGATCGCCACACGTTGACGCATCCCGCCGCTAAATTCGTGGGGATATTGCCTCGCTCGTGATGGATCGATATGAACCGATCGCAGGGCATTGTGTACCCGTTGTTTAGCAGATTGTCGTGACAGATTGGAGTAATGCGATGCTAATACTTCTAAACCATGTGCTTCGATACTCATGAGCGGATCGAGCCGCGTCATCGGATCTTGAAAAATCAAACCGACTTTTTCGCCGCGCCATGTGCCATCTTTTTTCTCGGCGATCGCTTCTCCATCGACAACAATAGTTCCTTCGATGTTGGCATATTTGGGCAATAACTTGATCAGCGATCGCCCAATCGTGGATTTGCCGCAGCCACTTTCACCGATTAGCCCCAGCGCTTCACCTGCTTGCAAATGAAAAGTAACGCGATCGACCGCAGGCTCAGCATCGCCATAACGAATAGTCAAGTTTTCGACTTCTAGCAGCATGGTTTTTCGAGATGGAATATCTAGCATTTCAAGCTAAAATATCATGCTTCAAGGCTCACAAACCAACTTGCAGTGCTTTGCAGCTACAGCGCAAAGCGCTGTATGGCTATTCATGCCCCTAACAATTCTTCCCTAGCTAGATTCGCTAGGATAGAGACAATATTTTTGCATCAAGAGTTTTTATAGACAGCATGATCAAGCAACGTCGTATTGGGACTTGGCTATTGATTGGTTTGATGACGATCGCCGTTCAGTTTTTCTGGATTGGAGGCGCAAGTGCGGCGGTTACGGACTATTTGCAAGAGCAAAAATTTTTGACTAATGTTTGGCAGATCGTCAACCGTTCCTATGTTGATTCAGGGTTTAATAATCAAAATTGGTACAAAGTGCGCCGCAGGTTTGTCAATCGCAAATTTAATAGCCACGAAGATACCTATAAGGCGATTCGGGAAATGTTGGCGACTTTAGATGATCCTTTTACCAGATTTTTAGAGCCTGACAAGTTTAAAAGTATGCAGACTAGTACGGCGGGGGCGCTGACAGGGGTAGGGCTGCAAATTGCCGTTGATGAACCTGATAATCGGGTGACGGTGATTTCACCCATCGAAGGCTCGCCTGCGGACTTAGCGGGGGTGCGATCGCGGGATCGCATTGTCAGCATCGACAACATTCCCACTAAGGGCTTGAGCCTTGATGAATGCGCCACCAGAATGCGCGGCGCGATCGGCTCTGAGGTCAAGTTGACTCTAGAGCGTCCTCTTGCTGAAGGTTTTGAAAAACTTGATGTGTTGATCAAACGCGATCGCATTGCGGTGACTCCAGTTGTTGCTAAGCTCAATCCAGAAAAAAATCATCAAGTCGGCTATATCCGTTTAAATCAGTTCAACGGCAACGCTTCATCGGATATGGAAAAGACCATCAAAAAACTCAAGTCTGAGGGCGCTGATCGGTATGTCCTCGATCTACGCGGTAATCCTGGGGGGCTATTTGATGCAGGTTTACAGATTGCGCGGATGTGGATTGATCAAGGGACTGTGGTTTATACCGTCGATCGGCATGGTGTGCAGGAGAGTTTTGAAGCTAAAGGAGAGGCGATCGCCACTGATCCCTTAGTTGTGCTGACCGATGGCGGCACGGCAAGCGCTAGTGAAATCCTTGCAGGAGCATTGCAAGAAAACGATCGCGCTCAGTTGGTTGGCACAAAAACCTATGGGAAAGGCTTGATTCAATCTCTGTATGAATTAGACGATGGCGCAGGTTTAGCGGTGACGATCGCCAAGTATGAAACGCCAAAACATCACAACATTCATAAACGTGGGATCATTCCTGATGTAGAGGTTGCGCTCACCCAGCCTCTGACTCGCCAACAACTAGGCACAAAAGACGATCAGCAATATGTGGCGGCTCTATCAGTTTTAGACAACACCTACACCGCTTTGCGCTGAGATATAGCTCAAAATAGAGTTGCACCGCAACTCTATTTTGGATTTGAGATACAGAGGCGATACAATTATGAAAATACAAACGATCAAAGGACGTAGCGAATGATATGGGGCGATTAGGAATTTTATTGCTGAACCTCGGCGGACCAGACAAATTAGAAGATGTTCGACCATTTTTGTATAACTTGTTCTCTGACCCAGAAATTATTCGTTTACCCTCGCCATTGTTTCAAGCACCTCTAGCTTGGCTGATTTCGACCCTTCGCGCTAAAAAATCTCAAGCAAACTATCAGAAAATTGGTGGTGGCTCACCCATACGGCGCATCACCGAAGCCCAAGGTCAAGCCCTGCGATCGCAACTTCAGCAAAATGGTTATAACACCGAAGTTTATGTTGGAATGCGTTATTGGCATCCCTTCACTGAGGAGGCGATCGCCCAAATCAAGAGCGACAATATCGAAGAATTAGTGATTTTGCCTCTGTATCCCCAATTTTCGATTAGCACCACAGGCTCAAGTTTCCGACTGCTCGATCGCCTTTGGCAATCTGATCCCGAATTACAAAAAATCAAATATACAGTTGTGCCATCTTGGTATGACAACAGCGTCTATTTGCAAGCGATGGCAAACTTGATTGTCACCACACTCGATCAAGTCCAAAACCCTAACGAAGCCCATATATTTTTTAGCGCCCACGGTGTACCCGTCAGCTACATCGAGGAATCAGGCGATCCCTATCAAAAAGAGATCGAAACTTGCGCGACGCTGATCATGAAGCAACTCGATCGCCCCAATCCTTATAAACTAGCCTATCAAAGCCGTGTCGGTCCAGTGGAATGGTTGCAGCCATATACTGATGTGGCGATCGTCGAACTCGCTGAGCAGGGGGTCAAAGAATTAGTGGTCGTTCCGATTAGCTTTGTGTCTGAGCATATCGAAACCCTCGAAGAAATTGATATGGAATATCGAGAAATTGCCGAACATGCAGGGATAGAGACTTTTGCGCGAGTGCCTGCTCCCGACACTGACCCCACCTTTATCCAAGCCTTAGCCGATATTGTCATTAAAGCCCTCAGCGATCGCCCGATTTTATTCCATGAGACTATTCAACCCGAAAAGAATAGCAAGCTCTATCCCCAAGAGCGTTGGGAATGGGGCATGACTCCTTCAGCCGAAGTGTGGAATGGTCGATTAGCGATGCTAGGTTTTGCCATTTTGATCGTGGAGCTATGGTTAGGAAGAGGACAATTTTTGCATTAAATCCTTCCATCAAAATGCCCTTGCTTTGATGAGGAAAGAATATTCGCAGCTAAATCGTAACTTTTGGGAAGATCGTCAATTGCGATCGCCAGATTTTGCTAGCGGCGATGCTGGAATATTGGTTTCGATCGCTAGCCAGAGCAAGTACTATCTGCACCTGTGGTGATCGCTCCCAACAAGGTCTGAATCTTGATCCACTTAGTTTTTTGACCAAGGGATGTCGATAAATTGATGCAAATAGGCAGGGATATCTTTCGGTCTGGATCGTACAAAAAGCCTTTTGAGTCAAATTCTATTGTATAAGGACTCGTTTCCACAGTTGGAGCAACTACCGAAGGAGATGTTGAACCGCCTTTGGTTACGGTTTTAATAACTATACCTTGCTCTAGCGACTGAGCTTGACCGCTATTAGCTTTGACATTATCTAGTTGAAATGCTCCATCAGTTTTATTAGTTGTAAATGTAATTTTGGTTCGATTACTATTCTCAGTCTGGCGGATTTTGGCATCGGATTG
This sequence comes from Cyanobacteria bacterium SOY_65_metabat_81, assembly GCA_031412945.1. Taxonomy (GTDB): domain Bacteria; phylum Cyanobacteriota; class Cyanobacteriia; order Pseudanabaenales; family Pseudanabaenaceae; genus Pseudanabaena. The sequence continues at coordinate 39,868 of JANODY010000083.1, read as the reverse complement.
AGCAGTTTTAATCGCCTGAAAAATTTTAGTTTGCGAAGCAGCCAGACGCTGATTGTTAGTAAAAGCTAACCACGATGGTGCAACGATCGCACTCAAAATACCCACGATCGCTAAGACCACCAAAACTTCTATAAGTGTAAATCCTAATGTCTTAGCATGGCGATCGCGATGTTTTTTTGGAGTTGTAAATGATAAAAGCTTACGCTGACAACTCTTAAAAAAGCTCCTCAAAGGGAAACTAAAAAAACTATAGATAGACATTTTTTTTGATCTCACTTGATCTCACTTTTTAAATTACTTTGTCTTGATCCCGATCGCACTGCGCCCAAACACACGCACATCGGCAGTTGGAAAAAATGAAATATTGTTATCGTTTGGTTTGCGGGAATCTCTATCAATCGCTGGCGTTACTAAACGGGCGATCGCATTGCCGCGCACAAATATTCTCACAGTACTACCACTAACGCCATCGGGCGAAACGCAAGCATAAAAACTACTGAGATTAGAAGGATTTGATGTGGGGTCCGCAAAGTCAGCAGGTATACGCTGAGTTACTGTGCCAGTTGGGGTCGTGGCACTCGCAGGACTCGCATTGCCAACCCCAATTGAAGGGTTGTCACAGTCTAAATTAGTCGGAGATGGAACTCCAGTAATAGTGTTGTTTTTACCAATCGGGATTCTGATCGTCGCCGTTGTTGTTGAACCATTGCCAGTGGCGGCACTATTACCATCCGATGAAGTACCAGCCGTTGGAGCGGTGCTGTAGGCGGTGTCATCCATAAAATCGACTAGGGTGAAAAATTTATCAGTATTAAGATCGAAGTTATCAAACTTTTTCCATGCCCCTGCAAGAGTGGAGGCAGTACCTGAAGCCGATAAATCTAAGCGATTAAAACCTTTAGATGGAACAATAAAGTAATTAGTAGTATCTGTAATAGCTGGACTTATTGCGGAGTTGTTAGAACTAGTGCCACTACTTGTACCATCTCTAGTTGTTTGCTTTGTTGTTTCAGGGCAATTAGTAGAGCCGATCGCACCACCGTTAAAGCAATATGCCACATATCCATCTTTGATTTCCCATCGTAAGATACGAGCCGTCTTTGACCAAGTTGAGACAGTAGCATCATCACTATCATTTTTTAGGTAATAAGCAACTAGGGATGTTGTATATGTATCTCTCCCAAAAGCAGTTGCAGTAGTCCCAGCCCCGCAACTAGCAGCAGTTTGGGTTAAGTAAGGCATACAGCCTATTTTTACGGAAGGATCTGTAGATGCTGATGCGATGGAATATTTTGCTTCAGAGTTTGGATTGTAAACATAACGCTTCCAAAAAACTAAGACAGGAGTGCATGTATTACTATCGCTACATTCATTGCCAGCTTGTGTATGCGGAAGTTGGCTATTGATACCAGCTAGAGCGTCAGAGCCATAGATATAAGTTGCTTCTTGGAGATCATCGGCAATGTAACTAATCGCAGCTTGAAGTTCTTCTTGGGCGTTTGACTTGGCTGTTTCTTTACGATCGCTATCCAGTACTCCCACCAAAAAGCTAAGCAACACCACCACCAAAAATGATGCGATCAGAGACGCAACTAGCAACTCAATCAAGGTAAAACCATCGGCTAGCCCCTTACGGCGCATAGATTTTGGCGATCGCCTTAAGCCCTTGCGGGGCAAAATAGCCACAATATTTTGGAAAAGTTTTTTCATAAGACAAATCTCGTTAATTAACCGTTGCTTTGTGATGCTGCTTTATGGTGATGGTGTTGAGCCAATACCTTTCTTGATATCGTTAAGGCTACTGGCGTTTACGGTTGGCAATATCTGCGATCGCATGGTCACAATCGGACAAGTAATCGAAGCTGTCGATGAAAACGGCGTTTTGCTAGCCGCACATGATGTCTCTGTCCCAGTTCTGAGCGCTGCACTTCCTGCTAGAGCATCAGCGCGATAGACTCTGACCGCTAACCAAAAACCTTGAGCTTTTAAATCAGTCGTAGTCGCCGCACCACTTCTCATCGGCTGAATGAATAAGTCTTGCGGATCGTTAATACTAAAGCCATTACCATTAGCATCAACTCTGATCCCTCGGACTGGAGTTGTCGCTGTGGCGCTATCCAAACTTAAAATTGCTGCGGTTGGAGCAACGATTGATTCAAACGTATATTGACCCTGAGCATTGGCATTGGCAGTAGTTTGCTGGACGACTAGGATGTTTGCGCCAGTAGTCGGAAAACCAGTCGTATCGATCACTCCGCCTCTAACAGCATCAATATATGACCTTGCGGCTTGAGTCGCCTGATCCATGCGCCGAGCATTGACCCGCGCCGAATTTGACAGCGCCACCATCGGCGCGATCGCCACAATCAGCACACTCACCACCGCCACGGCTACCAGTGACTCAATTAATGAAAATCCTGCCTCTTGATTCGATCGCCCATTCTTGCTGATGCTAGACAGATAAATGGCGATCGCAGTTTGTATCTTCGGAATTTGGTTATCCACGGTTTTGCAATTTAGATTTAACATAATCCACCATCAACAAGAAATTAAGAACAGAACATAAAAAACTTAATTAAAAACTTCAATTATTTAATTCCGTAGGGGCAATTCATGAATTGCCCCTACTCTATTGAATCACCCTTACTCTATTTTATTACTGATACACAGTTGCGGGGATAGTGTCACCCACAGTAGTTGCACCATACTTTGTAGTGTCACAAGCACGGCGGCGATCTTTACCGCGCAAGGATCGCCTCGTATAGTCCCTAGGATCAGCAGTACCGATCCGATTGGTATTCGTGATCGTGGCTGGCTCTAAAGCACAGAGCAAAGTCTCCACCCAAATATCATCACCATTAACTTCTCTAAAGAACTCATTGGCCCCTGCGATCGGTGATGCAAACCTCTCAGCAAAGCGATCGGGTTGTTGGGTCAACAGCCCCACATCATAACCCCACAGACGAATCGGTGGCGAGTAGTAAGGAATCCGACTTTGAGATCCTGTTCTAGAGACATATCGGATATCATAACCACTCAAAATCTTGCCATCAGTAGTACCCGTCCCCGGCTGAACTGGATTCATAAATATAGTTGAGATGTCAATAGTGCCAGAGCTACTAGTGCCAGAGCTAATTGGAGCCGTCGTAAATGGTGCAGTGGCAAACCGACTTCTCGTATTTTGGATAAATCCACCCGCGATCTTGACTGGCACACTCTCCCAGTTTTCAAGGAAGCGGACAAAGTTTTGTAGCCCTCCACCTGTCTCTCCAGTTCCACCGACAATGGGTACACCCACGCTACCGCCAGTGCTATCTATTGTGCTAGATGTCGTATATGGCACTCCATTTCTAGACGGCGTACCACCTGCCACAAAATAGGCATTTACTTCCGTCTTAATAGGTCGAATCGTCCATTGCGCGGTGTTCGCTGTTGGTTTGCCATTGATGCCGCCATCAGTACTCAGGTTAATCACTGGAATACTGTTTGAGCTAGTCGTAGCATTTGGAACATTAAATTGCAACACAGGCAATAGCGCTGGCTGATCAACGGTCGTCATCGCCACAAATAGCGTTTCATTGTTGATCTTTGAGCTATCTCCCCATAAACCAAGGAAGCGTACACCTCTAAATGACGAGTACTTATCTTTGACCGCAAAGACAGACGTATTGTCTTCGTCTGGTGTCGCCGTAGGGCTGCTCGTATAACCGAGGAAGTTACCCGTAATGATGTTGGGAGTTGTTGCCCCCGTAATAGCGTTAGGACTAGTGGGAGTACCGCCTGAGAAAATGAAGCTAGGTTCAGCACTTACCTTGATATCAGCAGCGCCATCAATGTTCACTTCAGGACCGCCCAGACTCAGAGACACCCTAAATTTAGAACCAGTTTTCTCAATCACATAATAAGTTACGCCTGCATTTATTCCTGTTGGCAAAGTCCCGCTAGAAACAACAATTCTCTGTCCCTCTTGGATTCTAGGTTCATTGGGAATGCCAGTACCAAGGAGGAAGTTGTTATTGGCAGGAGTTCCCGTTGCTGGAGTGGTCTTCAGATCTAATCTACTTGATGTGCGCGAAGACACCCAGAAAATATTATTAGGATCAACTCCATCTAAGACAATCTTCAACCCGCTAAACTCAATGCTTTCAGTCGGAGCGCCTCTCATGATAAAGACAGGGCTAGGACCACGCCGCACACTTGCAGGATCGCTACAAAGGCTGGGACTGTCAACACCTGTAGTTGTATTGACCGTGACACAGTTAGCTCTGAAGGTGAGCGTGCCATTTAAAGTGCGAATATCGCTGGCTAATTTTCCTAAATTGCTGACGTTATATACATGCACCTTGTTATTGGCATAAGTATTAGTAGCGCGAAGTACAGGGCTAATCACTGGAGGAGTCGCCGTACTAGTCAAAGTCCCAGAAACGGAAGGGATGACACCCACAAAAGTATCAATAGTATTTCCGGGATTGAGCTTGGCACTGAGTATACCTGTACCACCCGTGAGGGCTGTACCCATACCCGTGGGCAACGTTCCCACAAAACTTCTGATTGCTTCACCAGCACTATTCGCAGTCTGAGCGCAACTACCGCCACTGATATCAGTTTTGGGTAGCGTAGGACGCTCGATCGCCTGATAATTTTGAGTACTACCCGTACCACCACAGACCACAAAGGTACTAGCTGGCTTGGTGGTACTAGTGATGTTTCTTGCGCTAGTGTTGTCAGATGGGAAGTGAGGATTATATGGCAGATTGAGATTGAGTAGAGTTGTGCTTGCAGGCTCGACTGTGCCAGTGCCTAATGTATATGTCGCATTTTGACCAAATACATAGCTCTTAGTTGTGCACCGCTCATCCACAGTGCCATTATCTAGGCTAATACAAGGAGTATTTGGCAAAATCAGCGAGCCTGTGGCGTTCAGATTTGTTCTCAGCTGTCCAGCGCCGTTGCCGATCGTGGGGAAGCTCAGATTATTTATGAAGAGATTTTTATTAGCGGCATAGCTAACATTTTCGCCTTCTCCAACGTAATTATTTTCAGCTCCAGCTGTGCGATACCATAGCGTGCGATCGACTTGATCAGGACGACCATTTGTCATCTGCTCAGTGCCATCGGTCAGCGCCTTAGTGAAGTTACCCGGCAACATCGGAATCTCACCAGATGTACCCGATCGCGGTGGAATATTTGGGAAGATATCGGTACGTTCACCCGCATCTAAAATGCCATCACCATTGATGTCATCGCCCCAGACATAGCGACCACCCGCACTACCACCACTAGATGGCGGCTTAAACGGACGGAATAAGGTGTCACCCGATGCATGTGTAAAAGGATAGCTCGCCGCAGGATGCATGATCATCGAAAACGGCATTCTTAACGGGCTATAAATATTGCCAAATACTGGACCGGGTAATGAAGTTCCAGGCCCGGTGGCTGGAGTGGGGGTTGGCGATGGAGTGGGGCTGGGGGTGGGGGTGGCAGTTGGGACGGGGGTGGCAGTTCTGACTGGCGTTGGCGTTGGCGTTGGGCAAGGGGCAAGAGTCGCATTAACAAAGGCATCGTCATTGTTGGTAAACGTAAAACCACTGTCGCAAGCAGGCCTATTGTTAGGGCTAGTAGTCCTAATACGTCCTCGACGAATAGACCTATTATCTGCACTAGTCGAGAAACCACCTGGAGAGCCTTCTGCATATAAAATATTGCCCTTGGCGTTATCTAAACTGAGTCTAAATTCTTCATCCTGACTTTCATCGTTACTATCACGGACAACCAAGACTGTCAGTATTTTGATGTCTGGGTCAGTGGTGGTGTTAGTTGGTCCAGTCCAACTGACAACTGAGCAGTAAAGTTTATCGGGAGATGTCGGACAAGTTGCATTTTCAGGATCGACGGCTTCGGCACTGTTTGCACCAACAGGCAACAGACGAGGCAAGAGACCGCCAACAGGAATAGCCGTTTGGACTCCATTCTTATTGGTCATAATCAATGAATCGCTATTGCCACTGACGCTGCCATTGCCGCCATAATATAGCCCACTGAGATAGTCAGCTTGAAGCGCAGGGACTAAAGATGAAGACGTATTTACAATCGGAACTGTAGTTGTAGTCGCATTCGTCGCTAACACTGTTGTAGAGCTTGTCGTGGAAGTTGTCGTAGAAGTTGTAGATGAAGTTATCAGCCCGATCGCGGAAACAGTTCCAACATTAGTATTGTCAATCAGAATATTAACTCTAGATGAAAGGGCTAGATCGGTGTATAGCTCTAAGGTAGAGCCTACAACTTTGTTTTTGGCATAGTAGATTGTGCCGTTAGTCGCTCCCAATCCACTGGCCGCTCCCGTGAGAATCACAGGTTGCCCATCAAGAAAGTTGTTGCCAATAGCCGTGATAGTCTCAGCATTATTAGCTCTGTCAGAGTTTGTAATTTCAAATCCTCTGACTACGGCAACACTGCCAGCGTTAGCGCTATCAGTACTAATATTAGCCAGCGTCGTCAGGGTGCGATCGGTGTATAGCTGTAAGGTAGAGCCTGATACTATATTTCTGGCATAGTAAATCGCCCCGTTGGTTAGTCCTGAAATAGTAGTACCCGATACTCTAATCGCCTGTCCATCAGTAAAGTTATTTGCAGAAGCCGTAATTGTGTCTGCGCTATTACTAGAGTTGGAGATTACAAATGGTGTAATTGATGAAATAGTGCCAGTATTAGCGTTGTCAGTATTAATCAGAACTAGCGAGGTAAGCGCTGAATTGTTGTATAGCTGTAAAGTAGAGCCTTCTACCACATTCCTGACATAGTAGGTTATGTCAGTAGTGATTCCCGATATGCTAGTGCGAGAGAACGTTACAGCCTGTCCATCATCAAAGTTATTCCCAATAGCCGTGATTGTGTCAGCACTATTACTAGAGTTGGAGACTGGGTATGTGGGTGAGACTGCGGTTGTAATTCTATTTGTAGCTATATTTGTGGTTGTCGTTACAAATGCTGAGATAGTACCGCCGCCAGCGCTAGGAGCAGTGATAGGAACTAGAGTCGTCAGGGCTGGATCACTGTATAGCTGTAAAGTAGAGCCTGACACTACATTTCTGACGTAGTAGGTCGTATTGTTCGCTAATCCAGCGATAGTAGTGCCAGAGAGTTGAACAACCTGCCCATTAACAAAAGTGTTGCCCGGAGCCGTGATTACGATACCGCCTTCTGTTAAGAGCGAAATAGTGCCGCCACTAGCGCCAGCAGTATTGATCGGAACCCGATTCGTCTGAGCGGGATCGGTGAATAGCCTAAAGGTCGAGCCTGAGACATTCCCAATATAGTAGGTCGTATTGTTAGCTACTCCGCTGATAGTCGTGCCAGAGAGTCTAACAGCCTGTCCATTTGTAAATGTCCTGCCAGTAGCCGTGATATTACCCGCAGCAGCAATAGTCGAGTTTGAGACCCCAAATGGGGTATATGCTGAAACAGCGCCACCACTAGCACCAGTAGTACCCGTAATATTAACTCGACCCCCTGTCCCTCCCGCGAGCGCGGCGGCGGCTGTTGTGTATAGATTAAAGGTCGAGCCTGCTGAGACATTCCTAATAAAGTAGATCGCCGTATTGTTGGTTACGCCGCCGATAGTAGTGCCAGAGAGTCTAACAGCTTGTCCATTTGCAAAGGTATTACCCGTAGCCGTGATAGTTTCAGTAGCACTATTAAAGGCGGAGACTGTAACAGGGGTATATGCTGAAACAACGCCAGTGTTAGCGCCACTAGTACTAATGTTCACCAGTGTCGTCAGGGTGGGATTGGTATATAGCTCAAAGGTAGAACCTGATACTACATTTCTGACATAGTAGGTCGTTGTATCTCTGGTTACGCCGCCGATAGTAGTGCCATAAAGCCTAACAGCCTGTCCATTTGCAAAGGTATTACCTGTAGCCCTGACTGTGCCAAGGACATCACTGATAGAGTTTGTGATGGGAAAATCAGTGGAAATGGAGTTTGTGATTGTAATCGGGGTAACTGATGAAGTTGCAGTTGTGGTCGAGGTTGTAGTTGAAGCTAGCGCAACAAAACCGCCATTGGTAGTGCCAGTAGTTGTCACATTGATCGGAGTCGTAAGCGCCGAAGTTGGGTATAGATTAAAGGTCGAGCCTGAGATGTTACCAACATAGTAGATCGTGTTGTTGCTTACTCCTCCGATGCTACTACTAGAGAGTGCGACAGCCTGTCCACTAGTAAAGTTGTTATTGGGAGCGGTGATCGTGTCATTACTATTAAAGGCAGTGATGGCAAATGGCGTGACTGCTGAAACAGTGCCAGTGTTAGCGCTATTGGTATTGATATCAATCAATGTCGTCAGCGCTGAAGTCGTGTACAGCTTAAAAGTGGAACTTGAGATATCACCAACATAGTAGATTGTGCCATCGGTTACTCCCGATATACTAGTACCAGAAAATCTAACAGCTTGCCTATTAGCAAAGTTGTTGCCTGGAGCTGTAATTGTTTCAAAGGCGGCATCTCTATTAGAGTCTGTGACCTTAAATGTGGTGTCAAATATAGCTGTGGATGTACCTGTATTTGTGACGGTGGTGGTGTTTGTGGTGGTGGTGGTAGTTGTAGTCGGAGTTGTAGTTGTACTTGTGGTTGTCGTGCGAACATCCACGGCTTGTTGTTGAACTCCCAACGTGCCAGTACCCGCGCTGCCAAGGGCGATCGCCGATCCGCCCGATGTTAAGGACAGATTAAACTTCGTATCAGACGCTGAAACAACATAATAATTAGTCCCTGCACTCAGTCCTGTCGGTAATGTGCCATTCATCGCGACCACTCGAACCACATCGCCATTTGAGTAGTTACTACCTGTCGCCGTGATCGTTGTTGCGCCATCGGTTGTAAAGATGTATTGGGCGTAGGGGAAGCGATCGCCGACATCACCCGCAAAAGCGCCAGTACTAGTTCTAGGAAATAGGGTAACTTTAACCCGTGCAGACTCGCCCGCAGCCAGTTTATTACGGTCATTTAGTCTCACCGCAAAGTTAAACCGTCTATATACTGCATTGTTATTACTTTGATTGCCTTGCGCTGGACTTGTTGTTGCTGGTCCACTCGTGTTGTCGTCTCTGTTGGTAACACTACCTTGATTGATCGTCACGCCATTATTGATGCCTTGATTGACCCCTGCGTTACTGACATCATTGTCCCCTGTATTTTTCGTATTTGCGGCGATCGGATTTGTGTTCGTAGTCCATCTAACAGGGGGAAGTACTTTAGAGTCATCATTAGCTCTTAACTGATACTCCAAAGAACCTTGAGTATTTCTATCTCTTCTGCGGCCCTCGAAACGATCTCGGCTAGCTTGTGTAAATGGATTTGAGTTTTGATCTTCATCTGTATACCCAATCTCAACTGTGGGTATAGTCACCTTCTCAGGGCATGGCACATTCGCATAACTATAATTATTTGTATTGTCAAAGGGAGTCGCAAGCGAACCCAAAACCTGTGGATAAGTATAGCCAGTCGTCGCATTATTGCCGTTCTTCACCCCGATCGGCATTGGCCAGAACACAGGAGGAATCCCCGTGCAACTGCCTGCAAAGATCATCTGTTGATTTCCATCTTGGTAGATGTCATTAAATCGCAAGAAAGAGAGACGACGGGCAAAGCGAAAATTGTCATCAGATATATAGCGAGGTGCGCCAGTAGGACTGCTTACCTTGCCAGCTGTTGGACTACCATCTGCTGGATTAAAGTCTGGCAATGTCGTTGTTCCCGCACCCGTTTTCACCCAGTCAGAGAAAGTACATTCACTCATCGGGATTTTGGTACACATCTCCATGCCATATTCCTCAAATTTGATGCGGCGCTGGATTGGGGTGACTCCATTGGCATTGTAGCTGTTGAGGTTGCCATTGTCTGGCGGATCATTAGCGGGGAAACCTGGCCATAAACTAGAGGTAGTACCTGCTTTACGATCTGAATTGAGAGGATTTAGCCATGGATTGCTAGTCACAAAGTTGTTGTTAAAGAATCCCGTGCGACGGCGATCTAACACATAGCTGCTATCTTTGCGTGATTCTCGCTTGGTCGTATCAAATACATCAGCGATCGTGGGGTTAAGTTGCGATTGCCAGTTGATGCTAGTAGAAGTATTAGCATTGTTACGAAGATCGTAATCTCCATCAGTCCGATAGCCATCGCGATAGTTGGCTGATAGAACTGTGATTGCATCAGCTAAAATCGTGGCGGGTCGCCATTCGTCTCCAAGCGTACAGGTGGTATTTTGTCCGGGGCGACAAGCAAAGTTAGGGTCAAGTTTGTCATCAGTTCCATTTTTAGCAGTTGGACTGTTAGCATGGCGTTGATAGAAGTTATCCCAAACTTTAGTAATATCGGATACATCTTCATTGAGTAGTTGCGTAAACTCCTCGCGTGTGTGCTTATTAAAGCTAGGTGTTGCCCCGCCATTGGGATCGACTTGCGCTTTGACATATACAGGCAAGTTAGAGACAAGTGTTAAGCCCTTTTCGCCCTTAGTTGCTTCAGTCCATTTAAAAGGACCATCTTTATCACCATATGTAGCCGTAGAAACGATCGCCGATCCATCGACGTTAGGCAGTTTGGTGGTATCAAGATTGCTGCGCCAGAGTCGATAGCCATTGACTAGGCGGATACTGCTAGGCTTGCGAGTGGGATCGAGTAAGAAGTCAGTGGAACTAAGGTTTTTGCGCTTAGAATCTGGTGTTTCTTTGGGATTGCCTGATGCGCCTCTATCGTAATAGCTGAGGTCTTCGAGAGCGTCTTCACGCGTAGCGTAGATGATGCCGCTATAGGGTAATAGATATTCAGGATCGACACCTGTGTTATTGCCGCCCTGAATCTTAGAACCACGCAACCGATCCATGTCTATGTCAGTGGCGCGAATTTCTAGAGGTTGACGTTGTTCAATTTCTAGGTCATAAATGTCACCGCGATTTTTGGCGACAACGGCTAAGCCATTTTGAGCGGCTGTAGTCCCACGCGCGTTGTTGCCATTAGCGGCTTCGATTAATGACTCATTGCGATTGAGCGATTTAACTTCTCTACCGTTCAAAAATGCACTTTCTCTAAAAGAGCCATGAGGAATTTCGGCTAATGTAAGTCCTGTGGGTAAGTTGGTGAGCGCCGCCGCAGTACTGCTTGTATTTGCCAATCCAATCGTGGCATTGAGAATCTGCAAGGCGCAAAGATTTGAGTCGAGGGTTGATTGTTGAGGTAGAGTGAGGGTTGCACTAGGAGTAGCCACGACCTTTTTGAGAACTTCTCTTAATGGTTCATTGACAAATCTGCCATTGGGGAAAATTAGGTTGGCTTGATAGGCAAGGCGATCGCCGTAAGATTCAGCCGTATTAGTAGCGATTTTAGGGTTTCTGGCATCATCACTAAAAGCTGTGCTAACTGAAGTCTTATAAAATAATCCAGAAGCCGTGTCATAGCCAATGCTGGTGCTAAATGTGACCGTGGCTGCCGTAAAGCCTACGTTGTAAACAAGTCCATTGTTCGATCGCCCACTAGCATCAGGATTCCAAGGCGCAGTAACAGTACTTGCACCACCAATAACTTTAACTGGTGCATTTTTGGCGGTAGTGGGAGTCGATGGGTCGTAATAGCTGCTAACACAGGCGATCGGCTCTTGATAATCAGTTGGTAAACCGATCGCATTGTAAGCGTCATATTTATAGTGATAGATCGCTGATGCTCGCATTTGCAAGTCGCCTTTGCGAGTGTCGGTAGAGACTGCACTAGTCATCGGCATGGAGTCTGGCCAGACAACATAGTTTTTACTGCCATCATCAACACAACCAGCCGTACTACAACTTCGCTGAGCAAAGTTTCGTTCATCAATGGGAAGGGGAGTGATGAGATTATCGATCGGTTGACCATTCCACAGTGGAGCGCTGGATTCATCAATAGTCAGAGTGGTCGTGTCATCAGGTACGCCGCTACGGAAGCGTGACAGGAACGTGTCGTCAGGGCGACGGCTATAAATACCCGCGTTGGTGACTACACGCAAGCCACCTGTTTTTGGGGAAATGTCAGGGTCAGCAGGACTGGCTGGAGTTAAAGGATCAGCAACCGAAGGATCGAGAGCGGCCGATATTTCCCAGAATCCACCGCGATCGGTGACTCCAAGACTATTTAGAGGTATAGAACGGGTAGTTCGATAACGCTCAGACGTGGTTGAGTCATTCCAAAATATGGAAGTGTTGGTTGAGATTTTATATTTGGTTTGATCGCCGACAAATTCTAAGCCGCCTGTGACAGTTCTTTGAAGCCATTTGGCGGGTAATCCATTACCCGCTAATACGCGATCGCCCAATTCTGTCTCATTGTTGACTGCCACCTTCTCAGGATCAGTAGCAGGCAGGTTGAGTTTGCCGCCAGTTGTTGTTGTTAAAAGCCTAACTCCAGTAGTTGCGAAAATGCCACCCTTGCCATTAAAGCCATTTGTGGTATTAGACCCCGCCCCGGCAGATAGGTCAAAAGTGGCAATGTCATAGCCCAAATTAGCATTGGCAAAACTAGGCAACATCCACGCAACGGGGGGCGCTAGCTCTGGCGCGTTAGGTTGTCCTGCGACCGCAATTGGGGTGAGTAAGGTCGTAGGATCGGCTGTGGCTAATGTGGCAAACGAAAAATCCCGAAATGTAACATCGCGGTAAGAAACTTTGCGAGTGCGTTCTCTAAAGTAAGCCGTGAGTGCAGCACGTCTAGCTATTTTGGCTTCATCGAGAGAAGATAAGGCTTCATCTTGAATTCTCTTGACAAGATCTTCTTGCACAGAGATCGGATCTCTTTTAGTGGCGGGTGAGTAAGCTAAGTCAGCCGCCTTAAAGGTGGTGGGTACAGGGTAGGTAGTCGGCGCAGTTAAGGCACTGGCTGTTGAAGAAAAATTAACAGTATCCACAGCCGCGTCAACTAACTTGTCGAGTCGTCGATTGTATTCAAATTCATTGAGGGCTATATCAGAACTAAGGTTTGTGGCGACAGTGCTGTTAACACTAACTGTGGAGCTAGAGTTACCTGTATCAGTGATTTCCTTAATGCGACCAGAGACTGAGTCTGGAGGCTTACCCGCCCCAGCAAATAGATGTACTGTGACTTTCCCTGTTGAAGTTGAATTGGAGAGACCCGCGACAACATCGCTGACTGCATCTCCTTCCACAACTTGCCCAGCAACAATAATTTCACTATTTTTTTTCTGGTAATAGCATGAGCCGAATAAATTAGGATCGGGTGTATCTGTGGGAATTGTAGCTGTACTGCCACCCGAACTACTGACTTGATAAAAGGTGATCGGGCTTGGGCTATCTTTGATCGCTCCAACCATTAAACTGCCTGAGGTATAAACTCGACCATTGAGACGGAAGTTGCCAACATTAACGAGTTCAAGATCTCCTTCAAAGAAAACCGCGTTATTGTTTTGAGGCAATCTAGCCCGATCTTGTTGAAGTTCGACCGCACTAATAGAAGTTATGCCATTGTAAGTTTCGTAGAGCGCAGCCTGAGTTGCGTCAGATGGAAAACTTGTTGTGTCTGTAATTGGGACGGTAACAGCATAAACGAAGAAGGCTTTGCGGAGTTGGTTATTAGAGCTTGTCCAGCCACCATCGCTGGCGATGTTTGTTACATTACCCGTAGAGACACAAGCGCCAGTGAGAGTAGTTTCATCCATCGGCAAAGCTCTTGACTCAATGGGAGCTACTGGGCGATTGGTAACTGCTGGTGGACGGGCGCGAAAAAGAATGCTGTATAAGCCATAGGAGTCAAACTTCCCATTGTTGTCGGTATCGATTGGGAACTTCCATGCTGTAGATACATATTCTCTATTCTCGATTTGACTGCTTGTATAATCAATCTTCGTATTGGTAGGGTCGGTAAAGTTATAAACAAGCTGCAAGCGAGTTTCATCGGGCAGTGTGTATGCACCGCCATCGCTAGTGATGACGCTATCTAAGGTCAATTCTGATGGGGTGGTACGCGGTAGCTTAGCATCATTGATAAGTGCGTCAAGTTTAGCTCTGGCGCGATCGACGATCGGCGTAGCTGCACTTCTAAAAACTTGTTCTGTCCGAGAGTTTGCCGCACTTTTGGCTCGCTCAGACGATCGCGCCACGGTGGTAACTACTAATAATGTGACCACTAAAGTCACAAGTGTCACAGTTGGTAATACAAAACCTGCGGCTTTGCCAGCGCCTTTACGTTGCCCCTTTGAAGCGCCAAGCAGTTGCCGCACTAAACGCCGACTAATGCGAATAGGGCTACCAATTTTATTTAGCCACTTTCTTAGTTTGGCGATAAATTCGGCAAAAAAGCGATTAATTTTACGGCTTTGTTTAGAATCAGACATAACTTTTACCAACCTGACCGCAATATATTACCCAAGCATGTTGCAAAAGTTGCAACCATTTTGATTTGATACGGCGATCGGCACTCAGGCATAATTAGAAATATCATTAGAAACATGATTAGAACTCACCGTCGGGGTAAACATAAAATCTTTATTGGCATGAGTCCGGGAGTTGGCAAAACCTATCGGATGCTAGAAGAAGGACATCGACTCCGCGCCGAAGGCATGGATGTGGTGATTGGCTTACTCGAAACTCACAATCGCGCTGAAACTATCGATAAGGCGATCGGATTAGAACTTATTCCGCGCCAGCAGATTAAGTGGGAATCGGTGACTCTAACCGAAATGGATACTAATGCAATTCTCCAGCGACAGCCACAAATGGTTTTAGTCGATGAATTAGCGCATACCAATGTCCCCGGAGTCGCCTATGAAAAACGTTATCAAGATGTTGAACGATTACTCGAAGCAGGAATTGATGTCTATTCCACCGTGAATATTCAACATATTGAGAGCCTGAATGATACGGTAGCTAAAATCACAGGGGTGATCGTGCGTGAACGGATTCCCGATCGCATTTTAGAAGTTGCTGATGAGGTGGTGGTGGTAGATGTCACGCCTGAAACCCTTCAGGGGAGACTCCGCGATGGTAAAATCTATGCGCCTGAAAAGATTGATCAATCCCTTAATAATTTTTTTCAGCGCCGTAATTTGATTGCGTTGCGAGAGTTGGCTCTGCGAGAAATTGCTGACAATATCGAAGATGATCTGGAATTTCAAGAGAAATCTACTGTAAATACTATTTGTAATATTCATGAGCGAGTTTTAGTTTGCGTTTCTACTTATCCTAATTCTCTCCAGTTATTACGCAGAGGCGCACGAATCGCAGGATATATGCACGCTCAACTTTACGTTTTGTTTGTTGATAATCCCGATCGCTTCTTGACCAAATCTGAAAGTTTACATGTTGAAACTTGCGAGCGACTTTGCAAAGATTTTGAAGGTGCTTTTATTCGGGTGCGGGATGGTAATTCATTAAAGGCGATCGTGGATACGGCTAAAAATTATCGGATCACCCAAATTGTCATGGGTGAAAGTCAAAAATCACGATGGCAGATTTTGCTGAAAGGGTCACTCACTCAAAGGATTTTACGGATGCTTAAAAATGTGGATATTCACATTATTTCTACTAGTAAAGTGGGCGATGATGGGCTTTGATGCGTCTCGGCATTTATTCAGATGGAACGATCGCGAAACTATTAGCAAACTGGTCAAATACCTGCTCAGAAACTTTCTCAGATACTTTAGTATTTGGATCTTTAGGAGTAGGTTGATAATAACGAATTGTGTAGATAAATTTATCGGTTTCTAAAGCTAATACTTTAACTTTCCAGATTGTTGAATTAGTTGAATTATTCGCGGTAGATTCTTTGATAAATTCCCTTGTAAATTCTTTTTTAGAACCAGACTTTGCGCCTTTAACTTTTGCATCAAATGGAACTGTCACCAGATCTTTAGCAATTTCAGAACCATCTTTAGGAACACTAACTCCATCAATCGGCTCTCTTGTCACGATCGCATAGACTTGTTGATTTTGTTGCAGCTTTTCTAAATTACCTTCACGACTAGGCGTAAAAATTACCGTACTTGCGCCCGAAGGCTCCAAACCGAGATCGATCGCTTTCCAGTCCGCAGGATAGCGCAAGATATAACCTGCGCCGATATATTTGCTAGTTACTTCGGGTTTGGCATCTTCAGAACGACAAATTTCGATCTTGCTAGCATCTTGATTGGTCTGCAAAATATAACGCATATCTTCAGCAATCAGCGTAATCTCAAAACCTGATTCTGTCGGAGCCGTTGTTTGACATAAATCATTAATATTCGCAGGTTGGATTTTTTGCGACTCCCATCCAATCATCACTTCAGGCGATAGTTTAAGTTGCGATCGCAAATAGTCAGCCGATTTCTTACCAGCATCAATCATCTGCGAGGAAGATGAGGGGCTAGATTGACAAGACACTAGGGCGATCGCCATAATTCCTACATAGATTTGAAACTTTGGCATAATATAAAACCAAATATATCCTGTTGAAGCGAGTAGGGGCAATTCATGAATTGCCCCTACTCATATAAACAAAGAAAATATTTTCTTACGACTTATTCAGGATTGCTATATAGCCATAATGATAGTGCTTAGCCATTCTTAAATCACCACTAAATAGTTAAATGGATATTAAAACTCTAGTATTTCCAGCGATCGCCACCCTCGGCGCACTACTTCTTTACTTTGGCTTAGGACTTGCAGTTGGCGCAGCCCGATTTAAATACAAAATCGCCGCACCAAAAACGACAGGTAACGAAGATTTTGAGCGCGTTTATCGCGTTCATCAAAATACCCTCGAACAGATTGTGATATTTTTGCCTTGCCTATGGTTATTCAGTATTTTTGTTAACCCAAATTGGGGTGCAATCTTAGGCGGAGTATGGATCGTGGGACGAATTGCCTATGCTTGGGGATATTATGCCGAAGCTGGTAAACGATTGGCAGGATTTGCGATCGCCACTACAGCGATGATGACCTTGTTACTTGGAACGCTCTTTAATCTTGTGCGCGGACTCTTGTATGTCTAAACCTATGTCTAAAGCTATTTCTAAACCTATGCCAAAACTTATCGCGATCGCCGCGAGTGTATATTTTGTCACTCTTGCTTATTTCGGATTTATGCCTGCGGCTTCCGCCCATTCACTCACTCAGACCCTCACTTATTCAGTAAATTCGGCGATCGTAATACCTATGGCTATATTTTCATTTTCTGGCTCACGCCCCACTAATCTCGGTGTGACCGACGGTAAACTAGGCGACTGTCCTAATTCTCCTAACTGTGTGTCTAGCCAAAGCCCTGACGCTCAACATAAAATCGCACCTCTAACTTACAACGGCGATCCTGCTAAAGCCTTAGCCGATCTCAAAGCGACAATTTTGAGTATGCCCCGCACCAAAATTATCACCGCCGAGGATAACTACATCTACGCAGAATTTACTAGTGCGCTGATGGGTTATGTCGATGATGTGGAGTTTTATGTAAATGCTGATAAAAACCTGATTGAAGTCCGTTCAGCCTCACGCTTAGGTGAATCTGATCTTGGCGTAAATCGCGATCGCATCGAAGCAATTCGCACCAAACTTGCATAAAACCCCAAAAACAAGAGGCGGCGCTTCGCGCCGCCCTTAATTTTTAAAATTTTTATGTCCTACGGGAAAGAAATATATGTTTAGTTATGCCCTCAATTAGTAATACATATCAATCAATCGATACCATTGAGATTTATGATTGTGTGTGATAGAAAACTTTAGGAAATTTATGGGAATCGCTGTTGGTTTGGTCGAAGTGTTAGGACATCCTCCTGCACTTGCCGTCGCTGACACTATGGTCAAGGCTGCTAATGTGACCTTTGTGGGCTATGAAAAAGTTAGCGGCGCTCGCTTCACGATCATTGTGCGCGGTGCTGTTGGTGATGTCAAAAGATCGGTCGAAGCAGGCATTGAAGCGGCTAAACAGATCGAAGTATTAAGCGCCAAAGATAAAGCTCTGTTTCTCTCCGCCACAATCATTCCGCGTCCTCACGCTAACCTCGAAGCGATCACTAAAACCATGCGCTTTAGTGATGCTCTTGAACAATTTCGTTAATTATCTTTAATTATTTTTAATTATCTTTTTTAGATAATTTACAAGATTTTAAAAAACTCTCAAAACAAAGGCAAAAGATGAAAATTCTGGTTCTGCATGGACCAAACTTGAATATGCTGGGTTTGCGAGAGCCAGAAGTATATGGCTCGGCAACATTGACCCAAATTAACGATCGCCTAGCTCAAGATGCGACAGAGTTGGGCGCAGATTTAACCATTTTCCAGTCAAATCATGAGGGTGTGCTGATTGATACGATTCATGCTGCTTTTCAGGTACAGCATGGAATTTTGATCAATCCAGGTGGACTTACACATACGAGTGTGGCTTTGCGAGATGCGATCGCCTCAGTCAATATTCCCACTGTCGAAGTGCATCTCAGTAATATCCATAAGCGCGAAGAGTTTCGCCATTATTCTTTTATTGCGCCGATCGCGATCGGGCAGATTAGCGGATTTGGAGCCGAAAGCTATCGTTTAGGCTTACGAGCGCTAGTTAATCACTTAAAATAAATTGGCGTTATGAAAGAACCTTTGCATTATTGGATTGTTAATGTTCGGATTCCCGATTGTTTTATTGATAGTGCCACGCGATCGCCAGATTTAGATACTTCTCTGCATCCAACCTTGCAACGCGATCGCCTATTTCCGTGTCATCTAGAAATTTGTAACGGGCAGATAACGGCGATCGTTCCTAATATTGCAAATGATCTTCCTAGCCAAACAGAAAGTTTACCGATTATTGATGCAAAACAAGGAATGATAATTCCCTGCTTTGTAGACTTGCATACTCACCTTGACAAAGGACATATATGGGAACGCAATCCTAATCTAGATGGCACGTTTCAAGGCGCACTCCAAGGCATATATCGCGATTGTGTCGAACAAAACAATTGGAACTATGACGACCTCTATCGCCGCATGGAATTTGGGCTGAAATGTAGTTATGCTCATGGAACAAAAGCAATTCGTACCCATTTAGATTGTCCACCGCATCAAGTCAAAACCAGCTTCCAAGTATTTAGAGAACTTCGTGAACAATGGAGAGATAAACTCACCCTCCAAGCCGTCTCACTCGTCCAACTTGCTCATTTTGAAACCAAAGAAGGTGAACAGTTTGCCGATGCGATCGCCGAACTGGGCGGGGTGATGGGCGGTATTGTGTATATGAGTCCAGATTTAGATCGACATTTAGATCGCGTGTTTAGCTTAGCTAAAGAACGGAACCTCAGTCTTGATTTTCATACCGATGAGAACAATAATCCTGAATCTCGCACATTACATCACATAGCCCAAACTGCCTTAAAACATGGATTTAGCTCGCAAATAATTTGTGGTCATTGCTGTAGCTTAGCCCTGCAAGACGAGCAAACTGCGAATGAGACGATCGCCCTCGTCAAAGCCGCGAATATCGGCATCGTCAGCTTGCCAATGTGCAACTTATATCTACAGGATCGAATAACAGATAGAACTCCCCGATGGCGCGGGGTTACTCTCGTTCGAGAGCTAGATGCGGCGGGGGTGAGCGTGGCTCTAGCCAGTGACAACTGCCGCGATCCGTTCTATGGATTTGGTGATCATGACATGTTGGAAGTTTTTAACATGGGAACAAAAATCTGTCATCTAGATACGCCCTACGATAACTGGATTGAGTCAGTGACTTCCCGACCTGCGGCGCTTATGGAATTATCTGATATCAGTCAAATTAGGATTGGTCAATCTGCGGACTTAGTTCTGTTTAAGGCGCGGAGTTATAGCGAGTTGCTATCTCGTCCCCAAAGCGATCGCCAAGTGTTTAGAAATGGTAAAGCGATCGACACTACCCTTCCTGACTACGCAGAACTTGATATGTAAAAAAAGACGGCGCGATGCGCCGTCTTTTTTTGAATGCCTATATAGTGAGTAGGGGCAATTCATGAATTGCCCCTACTTGCTTGCTTACTTTTGCGATTTTGCAAGTTCAAGATTAAGAAATGGAACTGCACCATTTCCGCCTAATACTTGAGGAAACTTACCATCCCATTTCTCGATCGCCTGTTTTTGTAAAAGCTCTGAGGTTAGAGTCTCACGCAAAAGTCGTTGAGCTTCTGCTTGTCCTTTCGCTCGATTGATAGTGGCTTCAGCTTCTTGTTCAGCTTCACGAGCAATATATACCGCCCTCTGAGCGCGTTGTTCCGCAATCTGCTTCTCTTCTACAGCCTTAGAGAACTCAGTAGAGAAGTTTAAATCAACAACACTCGTATCCAATACAATAATGCCGTACTTACTCAAGCGTTGACTCAAAGCTTCATCAAAATCCTGCTTGAGTTCATCCCGCTTAGTGATCGCTTCTTCCACCGTGCGCCTTGCCGCCGCCACCTTAAAAGATTCTTGAGTTTGAGGAGCGATGATCTTCGAGACAATATTTTGTAAAGTGCCTTGAGTACGACGAATCGTCACCACTTCGATCGGATCGAGGCGGAAGTTAATCGCAAAACTTGCTGTAAGTTGTTGCAGATCCTTAGTAGAACTTTGGGCTGGCACTTCAAACTTCTGGACAGTCAAGTCATAAACATCGACCTGCGAAATTACAGGCGGCTTAAAATGCACGCCTTCCAGCAATACTCCATCCTTAGCTCCACCCAAGATACTCAACACGCCTGCTTCACCCGGATTAATAATCACAAAGGAGTTAAAACTAATAACCGCTAAAATCCCTAATATTGCGACTAGAACTAATGATTTCCAGCTTATTTCTTGGTCTTGCATTGTTTTTTTACGATTTTGGTAGATCTAGATCATACTCCCTTCCCAGTATCAAAATAAATATTGAAAACCAAGACCTAGCGTGGCGCTCCGCAACGTCTAATCTTTCATGGGCAAGGGAGTGGTCGCCCTTTACGACAATATTAATTTTGATTAGGAGATCTCTTCGCGTTTTTCTCTAAAACCTAACTCTATCAACGCCTTACGGATTTTTGCCTTAGATGGCTGCACCTTGGGCATGGCGAGATTAAGCTCACGCGCTGTTTCTAACATTTGTCTGATCAAAATGTCTAATAAGTTATCATCCACATCTTCAGGAACTAATTCAATGCGACCCTGATATGCCAAGGTGTATAGCTCTAAATGATGTTTACCCATTATTTTTGCCAGTTTTCTTAAAGTCTCAGGAGTGGGGCAAGTTCCTTTAAAGCAAGCGCCCCGAAGTCGCGGTTGCGGAACACCAGCCAGTTCAGCAAGATGGTTCATGCTAATGTCCTGCTCTTCTAAGTATTGAAGAACATATATCCCCAGTGGTGAGCAATCTTCGTTTTTGACTTGTAACCTTGGTGGCATTTGTTCGTATTAGAAATTTTGATGGAGCTTTTACTTTTTTGGTTGTACGTCCTGACGAGACTGGCGATCGCCATAGAAATTAGGCAACTACTCGAATTACTTGTTCCGATCGCACTAAATCACTTTCACCCGCAAAAATGGAGCGTCCTTGACTATTCGGTAACTCTAAGGGAATTGCACCTAGAGGCATTTGGACAGTTCTCAATCCGATATCATTATTTTGACCGATTAAGAAGGTAATTGGTAAATCAAGACGGGGATTGGCGATCGCGGTCATGCTCACTAATTTGTCCGATCGCGATGAGAACTTGAAGCATTGAGCGCCGATCGCTCCTCGGACGGCGGTCTTGATATTGCCAACAGATATACGCTTGGCGAAACCTTCGGCAGTGATTAACATAAGTTCGGCACTAGGATGATTTTGGAAATCAATGATCGATACGCCGATTTGAGTTTCGGAACTGCCTAAGCGCAACGCAATATTGCCAGCCGCCGATCGCCCTACGGTGGGGATTTGGATCTCGTCCGCTTTGAGTCGCAAAATCCGACCTGCGGAAGTGGCGATCGCCAGTTCTTGATCTAAGCCGACAATATCTGCCCAGAAGAGAGCATCATCTTCTTTAAATTTAGCGGCGATCAATCCGCGTGCGGTCATCTCCGCAAACTCGGCAAGGGGCGATCGCTTGATTTTGCCTTGATTGGATAGCAGCACTAAACCTTGCGTTGATTGAGGATTCTTTTCCCACACAAATTGCGACACTATGCGATCGCCACTATCTGGCAACAGTGTAATTAAAGGAGTGCCGCGCCCTTTGCCTTTGAGTGGCACATTGGCAAGAGCTAACGGAAAAGCTCGCCCCGCGTCAGTAAGTACGACCATTTGGCGATCGCTGCGGGTGTCGTAGGTGGCGATCGTCACATCATCACTGAGATCGGCTGATGGCGAGGCTTTAGAATTACTTTCAAAGCTTTTGATATAGCCTTTATGCGTGATTTGGACGGTGATATCTTGCGGGGCGGCGATCGGGATATTTAGCTCAGTGGTGAGCGAAATCAGGGAAACTTCGACAGGTTTTGGTTGTTGATTATTTGTAGATTTGGGCGAGGATTTTTTCTCTGTTGCTGGTTCAGACTCACTTTTTTGAGAAGCTTTTTGAGAAGTTTTTTCTGAAACAGGGCGATCGCCTTTAGCACTTTTGGCAGTCGTTTTTGGAGATTCAGGTGGATCAATATTTAACAAAGTCTCACTCAGCGAAGCATCAAGATTCTGGCGATTTTCTAACAATTGCCATGCAAGGTGAGTGCGTCTAGGATCGCTATGGCGTTTTTTATGATCGCGCAATTCTTTTTTGAGAAATTTCAATAACTCGCGGCGATCGCCCAGCAATTTCTCTAACTTAGTAACTTGCTGCTGTAAAGTCGCTAACTCTTCACGCAACTTTTGCTGCTCGATCGCCGTGATCCGCCGCAAAGGCATGGACAAAATTGCTTCGGCTTGGGTTTCAGACAGACCAAACTCAGTTTGTAAATCAGTCTTAGCAAGGGCGCTATTATTCGCAAATCGTAAAATCCGAATCAGGCGATCGAGATCTTGGAGAACTAGCACCAAGCCTTCGACCAAGTGCATTTTTTCCTGCGCCTTCTGCAATTGATACCGAAATCGCTTGACTAGGGTTTCTTCTCGAAAAGTCAGGAACTCTTGCAACAGTTCGCGCAGAGTCATTTGCTTAGGTAGCGAACCTTGGAGCGCCAGCATACTTGCCCCAAAGGTTGATTGCAATGCAGTTTGGCGATATAGCTGCTCAAGCACTATTTCGGGCGCAAAGTCTTTCTTTAGCTCGATGACTACCCGCATCCCTTCGCGATCGCTTTCATCACGAATATCGGAAATACCATCCATTTTGGCATTGTTCACCAATTCGGCAATTTTCTCGATCCATGCCGATTTATTGACCTGATAAGGCAGTTCCGTAATAATAATGGCTAGTTTTTGGCGTTTGCCTGTCCCCTTGCCGCCAAACTGCTCGACCGCCGCCACGCCACGCACCGTAATGCTGCCGCGCCCCGTTAAGTACGCCTCGCGCACACCATCTTGGTTCATGATGATCCCACCTGTCGGAAAGTCAGGGGCGGGGATCAGGCTCAGTAATTGCTCATCGGGTAAATCTGGATTATCAATCAGGGCGATCGCGCCATCGACCACTTCACTTAAATTGTGCGGGGGAATATTTGTCGCCATCCCCACGGCGATCCCTGTTGAGCCATTGAGCAGCAACATCGGCAACTGGGCAGGCAACACGGCTGGCTCCTGCTCAGAGCCATCAAAGTTATCGACAAAATCAACAACGTCTTCCTCGATTTCGCTCAGCATCGCCTCATTACCGATCGCCGCCAATCGACATTCGGTATAACGCATCGCCGCCGCAGGATCATTATCCACCGAGCCAAAATTGCCATGCCCTGCCAATAATGGGTAACGGCTCGAAAAGTCTTGCACCAGCCGCACCAGCGCATCATAAACCGACTGATCCCCGTGAGGGTGATATTTACCCAACACGTCACCAACGACGCGAGCGCATTTCCGAAACGGACGCTCTGGCACTAGCCCTAACTCGTGCATCGCATAGATAATCCTGCGATGCACAGGCTTGAGTCCATCCCGCGCATCAGGCAGGGCGCGACCGACGATGACGCTCATGGCGTACTCTAAATACGATCGCTGCATCTCCGTCTGTAACGAAGTCGGTATGATCTTGCCCCCATTAGATCCCAAATCTAGTTCTTGCTGCCCTTGCTTTGCCATAAAATCTACGAACGCTATACACAATAATCACGGTGATAAAAACAATGTAACAGCAAACTCAAGTCCTGTATGGAAATTGCTCTGACAACGCGAAGTGCAACTAAAAGCCTGAAAATTCTTATGAAACCCCAAAGAACTGCGATCGCGGCAAGAAGTTGAGGCTAAGGTCGATGCTTAAGTGCAGTATGTTAAATTAGCTTTGTCGGGCTTGTAGGATTTCTAGCGATGACGACCTTACCCATACGCACAGACAAAAAAATTATCTACCCTGACAGTGATGGACAACCAATGGCGGATAATACGCAACAATTTCGCTGGATTGTGCTGATCAAGGAGAATTTAGAGTTAATTTTCGCCAACGCTGTAGATGTATTTGTGGCGGGTGATCTGTTGTGGTATCCCGTGGAAGGACATCCAGAGATTTGCGTGGCTCCTGATGTGCTGGTTGCGTTTGGTCGAGCTAAGGGCGATCGCGGTTCTTATCAGCAGTGGCGAGAAAATAATATTGCACCTCAAGTTGTATTTGAAATTCTTTCTCCTAGCAATCGGTTAAGAGAAATGACTAAAAAGTTGCAGTTCTATGATCGCTATGGAGTCGAAGAATATTACATTTATGATCCTGAAACCAATGAATTGAATGGATTGTACAAAAAAGATAATCGACTGAATGTAATTGAAGATATTGAAGATTGGGTTAGCCCGCGCTTGCAGATTCGATTTAAGATTTCTGAAGATAGTTTGGACATCTATCGTCCTGATGGTCAAAAATTTCTGACAACTCTTGAGTTAAGTCAAGATGCTGAGCAAGAGCGTCAACGGGCTAACCAAGAATATGAGAGAGCCGAACGTTTGTTGGCGCAACTAAGGGCTATGGGCATTCAACCTAATTAGTTTGTATTAGCATTGATAATTATTTGCTGAGTGCATCAGGAGAAAATCTATGGCAGCAATTACCGCTCGTGAACTAGAGATGCAAATGCCCGATGCTAGCAAACTCTTGAGTGATGAGCCTGAAATGGAAAGTTCTTTGCATTATATGCAACTGTTATTGCTGGTAACTTGCTTAGAGTGGGCTTGGCAAGAGCGCGATGATTTTTTTATTGGCGCAAATCTCACAATTCACTTTAGCCGTCAGCAGCTAAAAAATCATGATTTTCGTGAACCCGATCTTTTTTTAGTCAAAAATACGACTAGAGCGCCGCGCAACTCATGGGTGGTATGGGAAGAAGATGGAAGATATCCCGATCTAATTATTGAGCTTTTATCAGATTCAACGGCGAATACCGATCGCACCTTAAAGCGAGATTTATATGCTGAAAGATTTCATACGCCCGAATACTTCTATTTTTCACCTGACACATTAGAGTTTGCGGGTTTTAGGTTAGATATTAATAAATATCAATCAATCACTCCAAATGCTCAAGGCTGGCTATGGAGCGAAACACTTGGCTTTTTCTTAGGAATCCATGAGCGGCAACTGCGATATTTTTCTTTGGAGGGAGCTTTGATACCCACTCCACAAGAGGCGGCTCAAAAGGCTAAGGCGGAATTGCAAGAATTAAAAACAAAGCTGCGATCGCTTGGGATGGCCGTTGATTAATTTGAGTCGCGAGAAAGTGCTGTGACAGCCTTGGCACTGATAATTGCTGCGATCAAAATAAATTTTCTAACTCCAAGTGGGATATTAAGAATGGGGACAGTTATATAATGAAGCATCGATCTTTTATTTGCTGCTGCCATGAGTCAAACCGATAACCTTGAAGAGCGCTTTCGTGAACTAGAGCGCGAAGTGATGGGCAACAAGCGACAGAGCCAATCTCACGCACCAGATAAACGCGCTGAGCCAGAATTTGTCGCAGTTGGTCAAAGTGTCGATGCGGCTAAAACTAGCTTAGGTAGCCTGATCTCGTGGGTGAATAGCTTGACTGGAGCTACCAAAATTGCAGCGATCGTAGTGATTGGGTTAGTCTCATTTTCTATTCTTAGCTTTGTGTTCAAACTAGTAACAGCCGCCATTTCCATCGGCATTATGGCGCTAGTTGGATTTATTTTATATAAAGTATTTTTTGAATCAACTCCTAAATAGCTTGGGACGCATTTTTTCTAATCGCAACCAAACCTAAATTTTTATCAGGGTTAATCCTATGACTATTTCCCGTGCATCTCGCAGACCGATTCAGCCCAAGTTGCGCTCTATGCCCCTGCGTAAAACGCCCTCAGCCATATATATCCAGATGCATCAACTCGCCAATGAAAAAGAGCGGTTGCAAGATGAACTAATCAGAGTGCGCGATCGCCAGCAACAAATTATCGATCGCCTTGCCGAACTCGATCGCAACCTCGCGCAATTAGACAGTGAGGTTGAAAATAATGCGGTGAGTGCGGACATGACTGAAGCCCAGTTTATAAATAAAATTAAAGCTAAGCCCACTGAACGCATTCAAACAACTCGTGGCACAACCTATGAAAGCATGACCATTGAATATTAAATTAAAAGCGCTATGACTTGTTAGAACGCGAAGCCAAAAGATTTTATACTTAGCCTTGGACTAAATATAAAAATTATTAAAAACTATCAAGTATGAGTCAAAAAGAAGTAATCCTGACTGATAAAGCACCTGCTCCTGTTGGTCCCTATAATCAGGCGATCGCCGTTCCTGCCACTAGCAAATTAGTCTTCATGGCGGGACAAATTGCGATCGATCCTTCGATCGGCAAAGTTGTGGCGACCACCATTGAGGAGCAAACTGAGCAAGTTCTCAAAAATATTCAAGCAGTTCTTGCTGAAGCAGGTGCTGATTTTAGTAATGTGGTGAAAACCACTGTCTTTCTAGTAGATATGGGAGACTTTGCCGCCATGAACGCAATTTACGGCAAATATTTCACCGCTCCATTTCCTGCTCGTTCTTCGATTCAAGTCGCGAGATTACCTCTTGACGTTCGTGTAGAAATTGAGTGCATCGTTGCAATTTAAGGTGATCTACAGCAATTTGCGTTCAAATCGACCACAAATAAAAATATAAAACCTTTTGCGGGGGGCTTCACCCTGCGACTCTTTTCTGTGGCGCATTTGATCGGTAATTGCTGTAAAATATCCCAATCTAATCTGATTTAAACTTATTCCGCAATTGACTACTCACCGCATCAATCAACGTTACCACGACCAACAAAACCAACATCATCGTTGTGGCTTTGTTATATTCAAACCCACGAATATAACTGACTAATTCAAATCCAATTCCACCCGCACCAACTACTCCCAAAACCGAAGCGGCGCGAATATTGTACTCAAACATATAGATGGTATAACCAAAACATAATGGTAAAACCTGTGGCATAACTCCATATTGGGCGATCTGCCACCATGACGCTCGACCGACTTGCAAAGCTTCTAACGATCGCTGATCTACTGATTCGATCGCTTCTTGATAGAACTTGGCTAAGTAACCAATTGTATAAATCCCTAACGCCAAAGTTCCTGCGGGTGCGCCCAAACCAGTTGCCGCCACAAAGAATAAACCCAAAATAATTGATGGAACTGAACGAATAGCATTTTGGAATAGACTAGCCAGCGATCGCAACCAAAATGGAGATAGATTTCGGGCGGATAATAGAGCCAGTGGAATCGATAGAATTGCCCCAATTGTCGTTCCCCAAAGCGACATTTGGATCGTCTCAATCAATGCATTAATCGCCACATCCAAGATACTCAAATCAGGGGGCCATAAGCGCGACAAAAAATCTGTCATATAAGGCAGACTCGTCTGGAGTAACTTTGGATCAACTTTTAACCCTTTTAATGACCAGAGATAAGCCCAACCTAAACCCAATATCACTAAAACTCTGACGATCCAAATGTGGTAACGACTAGAGCGATCGGGACGAATCCCATCAATAAGTTTTTTAGTGAATTTCTCAACAAATTTCATGATGCGGCGATAGAGGGCTGAAATTGAGACTTGCCTTGCAATTTGGCAAACTGTTTTTCAATATTTTGACAGCTTCCATCATAACAGACCTGACCTTCTTCCATAATGATCGCCCTTTGGGCATACTGAGTCGCGAGGGCGAGATCATGCAGCACCACCACCACGGTTAATCCTTGGCGGTGCATGTCTTGCAAGCTACTCATGACCTGCTCGATTCCTGATATATCTAAGCCCGTAGTCGGCTCATCGGCAAGCAGAATATGGGGTGACTGGATTAAAGTGCGGGCGATCGCCACGCGTTGACGTTGACCGCCGCTTAGTTGTTTAGCTTTTTGATAAATTTGTTCTTGCAAGCCAAGTTTTTGCAATAACTGCATCGCAATACGGCGATCGCGTTGGGGAAATCCCCATAGGCTCTGCCATGTGGTTAGCTCTCCCAAACATCCACACAAAACATTATCTAAACAAGAAAGCTGATCGACTAAACCGCCACCTTGAAATAGAAAGCCTACATTTTTACGAACCTCATCAATATGAAGATGATCAACTTTTGTATCGCATATTTGAATCTCGCCTTGCTTCACAGGTACTAATCCCACTAGCGATCGCAAAAGTGTTGATTTTCCTGCCCCATTTAGTCCCAACAAAGCCACAAATTCGCCATGATTGATTTGTAAGTCAATTCCATTTAAGATCGGACGCTTGAGGGTCGATTGATATGCTGTCCGTAAGTTTTGGCAGGCGATCGCGGGTAAATTATTGTTGATTGTTGTCGGCATGAATTTTGAAGGTTATGAATAAATTAAGATTTTAAGAGATCTCCCTCAATCCCCCTTGGAAAGAGGGCTGGGGAGATCTACACCCTAAAACTTAGATAGAAGACATTTATGGCTTCAGTCCAGCCCGTTGAATGGCAGTACGCATATTCGCTAAATGCATCTCATGATCAACCTTAACTAACTCGGTCGAATTGTATAGACTCCGAAACAACTCACTGTTTTCAGGTTCATTCAACTTTAAAAATGCGTTAATCAGCTTCTCACGGGTTTCTGTTGGTACATTATCATCAATGGAAATACCATGAGCTGGCACGTTAGGAACGGTTTGTAATACTCGCAACTTTTGGGATTCTTCAGCCGTGATCCAAGGCGGCAGCAGCGCATATTCTGAGACTACAGCCACATCAGCTTGATCGCGCAACACCGCTTGCAATGCGCTGCTATAGCCATCGCCATAGGTGACTTTGCCAAAAAACTTGTCTAGGCGATCGGGTCCATCCACAAACTTTAGTCCGACCAATTCACTCACAGGAAAGATAAATCCTGAACCCGATGAACGAGAAGTAAAAGCCATGCGCTTGCCTCTCAATTGTTCGAGGGTTTGTTGAGGAGTTGCTAATGTTTTCAAAGGACTATCTTCAGGAACGACAAAGATTGCGTTGTAAGATTTTCCACCCGAATAGTCATCGCGAACTTCAGCTAAGTACATTTTTGCGCCCGATAGCTGTTCGGCTTTGAGCGCAGCCCGCCCACTGACAAAGGCTACATTGGCTCGATTGGCTCTTAAAGCCTCTACGGATGCAGTTTCATCGCCGATTACACCCTTCACGGGCAGACTAATCTCCTTTGACAAAATCGCTGAGACTTGATCGACTTTAGTTTGCAAATCTTTTGTATCACGGCGAGTTGCAAAAGCGATCGTAATTTCGTTAAGAGGAGACTGTACTGATGAAGGGGATGGAGCAGGTTTTGCCTCATTGGCAGACGTTTTAGTTGGCTCTGTCGGCGTTGAAGATATTGGCTTATCTGCATTACAGGCTGTCAAACTAATTAGTGACATTACCCCTATAACTACAGCAAGATTAATAGATAAAAATATTTTTTTCTTCATGAATTTCGAGATATATCTATATTCTTAATAAGAATTAGTTGCAATAAGTTTCTGGCTTTATTTAAACCTATTTGATAATTAAAGTCAATAGCAAGCACGCCTTTAAAGTTTAATGTGAGTTCGATAACGCCATTTACGCCGCGCTTTTCGCCTTGGTTGAATTGATGTTGACTTACCGCAATTACCGATCAAATGCGCCACAGAAAGGGATCGCAGGGCAAAATCCCGCAATCTTTTTTATATTCTTATTTGTGTCGGGTTTAAAAGTAAACTGCTGTAAATTGGTTTGCTAAACTTTAAAAGAAATTGGGGCGATCGCGAAGAACTAGGCAAGAGATAATTCGCCAATGGCTTCTAATCGGCTATATTTGCCAATCGAAAGAAAAGTTTCTTCTAGGCTTTGAGCAACTGTGGGCGAAATCCAGCCCAATTGCTTTAACAAATGGATAGAAACCGCAGTTTTTGCCATTTTAGAACCATCCATCACTTTGACCGCCAAGCCTAAACCTTCGCCAACACGTCCGATGCATTGTACGCCTTCAGCCCCTGACTTACTGACAACTTCTCCACCAGTTAATTTCATTAGTTCTGTATCAAATTGTCCATTTCCAGAAACCATGTCAGGATGGCGAGTCATGGCTCGAGTGATCCGTTCGAGATGTAAATGATCGTGTCCAGATAGCAGTGCATACAGGTGAGCAAGTTGACCAATCTCTAGCAGATAAGTCGGTACGCCACAATCGTCATGGGCGCAGATAAACTCGGCTGCTGGCATGTGCAAAAAGTCTGCCATGGTGTTGAGAGCAAGTTGCTGCACAGGATGATGGCGATCCATATAGGACGAAATCTGCCAACCTTGCTGTTTACAAATGGCGATCATCCCCGCATGTTTACCAGAGCAGTTATGTTGGAGTGGACTTCTTTGACAATCGGGAATTGGACATTGCAAAGCACTTGGCTCGACATCACAACGCCAGAGAATACTGAAAACTTGTCGCGCTTGGGCGATCGTGCCTTGGTGCGAACCACAAATGACGGCGAGATCGGTTTCTGACAGATTAAATCGTTCTTGTGTGCCAGAGATGGACACGGGTAGAGCCTGAATTGGCTTGAGACAAGAACGTGCAAAGGTCGTTGTATGTGGATCGCCTGCGGCGGAGAGGACACGCCCTCGCATATCGACTACCGCAGCTTGGCAAGAGTGAATCGATTCAACAATGCCTTCGCGTAGCAGTTGCACGGTGATTTTATTAGCGGAGAAACGATTACGCTTGCCAAGATTCATAATTTAATGCTTCTAAGAAATATTCTAAGGGATCATAGCGATATTCTAAGGGATCATAGAGATGATCCTACGGTATAAATTTCAAAGAATATAGATGCACCTTTTTTGACACTCTCAGCGAGTAACGTGACTGAGATTCAGTCAGTCTGACCAACCCGCAATCTCATTGGGCGATATTAGCGCTATATTCGTCCTTTTAGCAGATAAGTGATCATTTCGCCTTTGCCTTTGACTTCGATCGCATTTCTTTGCTCAAATCGATATTTACTTTTTAACAGTTGATAGGTCACTTCTGTTACTTGGATGCAACCTGCGATCCCTTGAGATTCCATGCGACTGGCAATATTTACCGTGTCGCCCCAAAGGTCATAAATAAATTTTTTCTGTCCAATCACGCCTGCGATCGCCTGTCCTGTATGGATGCCAATGCGTAGTAAAAATGGACTGCCATCACAGCGCTTAAATTTTTGAATTGATATTTGCATTTCTAAAGCCATCGCGGCGATCGCTTCAGCATGATCTGAGCGCGGCAATGGTAATCCACCCACCGCCATATAGGAATCCCCAATTGTTTTGATTTTTTCTAATCCGTAAAAATCTACTAAGCGATCGAATTCTGAGAAGATCTCATTGAGCATATGCACTAATTCTGTCGCTGATACTGATGAGGCAAATTCTGTAAATCCCACAATATCTCCAAACAGAACTGTCACTTCTTCAAAAGTATCAGCAACTATCGTGCCACTAGTTTTAAGTTTTGAGATAGGATTTAAGATGGAGTTTTGACTGGGATACAAGATGGAGCTTTTGAGGGCATTAGCAGAACTAATATTTGACGTATGGGTTGATTTTAAGCGATCGGCGATCGCCTTGGGTAGAACATTGAGCAACAATCGTTCTGAACGCATTTGTTCAACTCGCAAATTATCTTCTACTTGGCGGCGCTCTTGAGCTTCCATACCTAAAGATAACAAATCTGCTAACGAACTGGCAAAGCTAATTTCTTCTAACATCCAAAGGCGTTCGATCTTAGTCTGCTCAAACATCAAAATGCCTACAATTTGTCCACCAATATCAAAGGATGATATTAATAGAGATACAATCTCTAGAGGCTGAAGATAGATACCCATTAGTTCTTTTAGGCTTTCTTCATGCTCAACATCTTCTATCGCTAAGTTCCTTTTTTCTTTAAGCAATTCAAAAAAAGCAGGGAAATTATCTGCACCTAAAAAATCAGACTCGGTATGGGTTTTGCTACTGTTTATATAAAGATCAAGGCAGTGCAAGTTGGTTTTGGTGGTGTCAAATAACCAAACGCTGACCCGTTCAACATCTAAAGTCTGGCTTGAAGTTTCCGTAATATTCTGGACAGCCATGATAAAGTCACCCACATTCAGGGCTTTACTTTTAGTCAGATCGATCAATACTTTTTGTTGTCTGCGAAGTTGCTGTTCGCGGCGTTGCAACAAAAAATTGCTGTGTTGTAGTGATAGCTGTGAATCGGCGAGTTCGCTAGTTCTTTCATGGACTCGTAATTCTAGTTCGGTATTTGCCTTTTCTAAACGTGTAAATGATTCGGTTAGCATCTCAGCCATGCGATTAAATGATTCTGATAAGATTTTAACTTCGCTAGTTCCTTTTACTGACACTCTAGAATCTAAGTCTCCATTGGCGATCGCTTGAGAAGCTCCACTCAGCTTTAGTAATGGAGCCGTAATCGATCGCGCTGTAATTAGACCAATCAAGATCGCTAAGGTCAAGGCGGCAAAACTAAGTAAAATCGCGATTTGGGTGCGACTATTAATTTGTTCCATAAAGCTTGATTCGGGCATGACTACCACAATCAACCAGTCCAATCCATCGCGATCGCGCCAAGACTGCACCTGCACAAATTGTTTTTCCCCTCCCAAAACTAGTTCTAATTGTTCTTCGCCTTGGATAGAATCAAAACTGCCAAATTGATTGATGAGATAACGCGCTGTATTTTTGGATAGAGAATCACTGCTATTGAGAATATTTAACCGTTGGGGCTTGCCATCGACTACTAAAAAAGTGCGTTCATGACTAGAAGTGCCTACGACTAATCCCGATCGCTCAATGATGAAAATACGACTTGATTTATCTAATTTTAGGGCTTGCAGAAAAGTATTTAACTGCGTCAAAATATAATCAACACCTAACACGCCAATCAACTGGCGATCGCGATCGTAAAGTGGATAGCTATGAGAAATGGATAATACTTCAGGGCGATCGTCCCATTGATAAATTCTTGTCCATGTTGACTTGCCTGCTTTGACGGCATCGGCATACCATCCTTCTTCACGCACATCTTTAGTGGTTTCGGTGACTTCTATTAAGCTTTTGCGATTGCCATCTTTATCAGTTGAGAAGCTAGCCGTTTTGGTAATCCCTCTGGCTAAAGTTGTTTCATTAATTAAGATTTCGCCGTTGTTTTTGCGCTCAGCACCGATAAACTCTTGATTATTAAAAGCAAAATTAATATATCCAACTCCATACAAATCGAGCTGCTTCCCAAAAAAGCGCCCTGTTTGTTGAAAATTCTTTAAATTTAGAATTCCCAACTTGACAGCATCAACATTAGTTTGATTGATTTGTGGTGGTGTTTTTAGGTGGTTATCAAGTCGGGTACTGATGCGATCGCTTATTTCTCCACTTAAGCGCGTCGCTAATTCGCCAACGGCTTGCTGTCCATTGCGAAAAGAAAATAATCCTACGACTCCAACCGCCACGCAAATTTGGACGACAAAAGGCACAACTAAAATAACTGTTAAGGGAATATTTTTAAACGACTTGGCTATATTGGGAATTTTAAACATCACTAACCTAATCGCACAATTCTAAAAGTGATACCACGATCGCTAAAAGTACTCAATTCGCACAATTACTGAACTACTCTGGCTACATTTTGGACTATGTGATCAACCTAACTGTGACTGCTTGCGATTACACAAATCGTAAAACCATAACCGCTTACCCTTTGCCCCACCCGAATCTTACAACCTTTGCGTAATTCAGTCTGACCATCAACTTCAACATCACCATCGATAATCATCAACTTGGCTGCGCCACCAGTATCAGCCACGCCGCAAACTTTTAATAAGTTGCATAAAGTAATATATTCACCATTCAGTTCAAAGTTTTCTTGCATTATCTATATTGTTTTTGTATTATGTTTATTAATCTGATTAACAAAATTCATTTTCAGAACTGGCGCGGCGATCTATTTGGGGGACTCACGGCGGCTATTGTCGCACTACCACTAGCTTTAGCCTTTGGAGTTGCTTCGGGTGCGGGCGCGATCGCAGGGCTTTATGGCGCAATTTTTGTAGGCTTTTTTGCATCTCTATTTGGTGGCACACCTGCCCAAATCTCAGGACCAACAGGACCAATGACCGTGGTGATCACTACCGTGATCGCTTCACTGATGACAACTTATCAAGACAATCCCGAAATGGCCCTGACGATCGCCTTTACAGTGGTGATGTTAGGCGGGCTTTTTCAGATTTTACTAGGTCTAATGAAGTTAGGGCAGTATATCACGCTCATGCCCTACACCGTGATTTCTGGCTTCATGTCAGGGATCGGAGTCATTATTATCCTGTTGCAATTGCCGCCATTGTTGGGTTACGCAGGGACAGGTGCAGTATTGGACACGCTCAAACAATTGCCGAGTTATATTCTCCAACCGAATGTGGTGGCGTTGGGACTGGGGCTACTGACTCTATTTTTAGTTTTTGCCACACCGCCCAAATTAAACCGAGTTATACCCGCACCGTTATTAGCCTTGGCGATCTGTACGCTCCTGTCGGTTATATTTTTTAAGAATGCGGATATTCCACGCATCGGCTCAATTCCTAACGAATTGCCGAAGTTGCGAATTCCTACATTTAATTTGTCAGATAATTTGCAAGAATTAGCCGATATGCTGCGCTATGGGGCAACTTTGGGCTTTTTGGGAGCGATCGATTCGCTATTGACTTCTTTGGTTGCTGATAGCATCACTCGCACCCAGCATGATTCTGATAAGGAGCTAATCGGGCAAGGGATTGGGAATATAGTTTCAGGACTATTTGGGGGCTTGGCAGGGGCGGGTGCAACCATGCGGACAGTCGTGAATGTGCAGGCGGGCGGAAAAACGCCATTGTCAGGGATGATTCATGCGGTGGTGTTGCTGATGGTGGTACTAGTGGCGAGTCCCGTTACGGAGGTAATTCCTAAGGCGGTGTTGGCGGGTTTGCTGCTCAAGGTTGGCCTTGATATTATCGATTGGAGCTTTATCAGACGCGCTCACCATCTGTCTTTTATGGGCAGTGGTTTAATGTATTTGGTGCTATTTTTGACTGTGTTTGTAGATTTGATTACGGCGGTGATGGTCGGCTCGTTTATCGCAAATATGCTGACAGTCAAGCGTTTAACTGATGTTCAGGGCGATCGCATTCAAGCTATCACCGATCATACTCAAGCCAATCATCTTAAACCCGAAGAACAGGAATTATTAGCTCGTGCTGGCGGCAATATTTTATTGTTGCAATTGGGAGGCGCTTTAAGCTTTGGATCTGCCAAAATCATTTCTCAGCGCATGTCCGTAGTTCAAGATTATCAAGCTCTGGTCTTGGACTTGACTGAAGTGCCAGTAATTGGAGTAACGGCGACTCTAGCTATAGAAACGATCGCACTAGAGGCAATCCAAGGCGATCGCCAAGTTTGGATTGTTATATATTCGGCACAGGTACAGCGCCGTATTGACAAACTCCAATTACAGAAATTTGCTAAAATACATTTTTGTAGCGATCGCCTGCAAGCACTACAAAAAGCCATTTCTGGTAGTTCACTCTGATATCAAACGCCATAGCAATCGGAATTATAAGAATGCGATCTCCAAATCTTTTAGCTTCTGTTGTGCGTGTTGCCATCGCCGCCAATATATTTGCTTTTGGTTCATTTAATTGGCAAGCTCATCAAAATCTTGCGTTGGCAAAAAATCTTGAGGCTACCGAAAACCCCAAAAATTACCAACGTTTTTTATTCATAGACCTCCAAAAACATTGGTCAAAACTATTTGTCCATGGACTATTAACTAACCAAGCCTTGAGCGCGGTGCTAGTTACTCCTGACTCGATTAGTCTTTTTCAGCCCGATCGCCCCATTACGCGTGCTGAACTTGCCAACTTATTAGACATAGCCTTTGCTAATCGCAAAGCTCCTAAGATTACAACTCGCTTAAATGACCCAGCTACCAAATCTGAAACTATGGTGGCGATCGCCCGTGAGCTTAATCTAAATAATAACTTAAATAATAAAACTCCAGAAGCATATCTATTGTCGATGTATCGTGATGCTTCGCAGATTCCTGACTATGCTATTGCGGCGATCGCCACACTTACTCAGCAGGGGCTAGTCACCAATTATCCTGATCCGCGTATCCTTGCGCCCAACGCTGCCATTTCTAAAAGCGAACTTGTCGTAATGCTCTATCAAGCGATCGCTTATCAGAAAAAATTACCAGCCTTGCGATCGCCCTATACAATCAATCCCGATCGCCCCATTTGGGACGCGAATCAGATGCAAATTACCCGCCTCGAAGTGAGTATCAGCCGCCGTCAAGTCACCGCCTTTCATGGTGAAATCAAGCTTAAGACTTATCCCGTAGCCGTTGGGCGGGAAGGATGGGGTACGCCAGTTGGCAGCCATCGAGTCTTACAAACCATTGAATATCCTGCTTGGGAAAATCCGTTTACGGGTGATGTGATTGCTAGCAAAGATCCTGAAAATCCATTGGGCGATCGCTGGATTGGCTTTTGGACAAATGGCAAAGACTGGTCAGGCTTTCATGGCACGCCTAACCGCGCCTCAGTTGGTACGGCGGCTTCTCACGGTTGCATCCGTATGTATAACGAAGACGTTCGCGAATTATTTAGCCAAGTAAAAATTGGTACAATCGTCAAAGTATCGCCATAAAGTCAGTAAATTGTAAATCTTCTTGCGCCTAACTAAGTGGGCTTAATTTTGACAGATCATCTGGATTGATACCTATCGATCTTAGATAATTTACTAATTTTTCTTTTTGTTGTCTTTCTTGAATAGCGATCGCCTCAGCCTGAAGTTGTTTCTGCTCAGCTTGCACTTGTTTCTGCTCAGCCTGAAGTTGTTTCTGCTCAGCTTGCACTTGTTTTTGCTCAGCTTGCACTCGTTTTTGCTCAGCCTGCACTCGTTTTTGCTCAGCTTGCACCGCCCGTTCATCTCCTGACAATAATAAACTTCCCGCATCATCCCACCAGCGCAACCAAGCTACACCATTCTCGAATTTCAGCCCTAGTTCCACACCCATTGGCGGAATAGCGTAATGACGGCGCTGATTAGGTTGCAGCTTGACGTAGCGACCGTCAAGTAAATGATAAACTTCAAGAAGATCTTTCCATGCATCAAAAATGGCATAAAAAGGAATACGGATCGCTTGTTCATATACCCAGAACTTACCTGCTTTTTCGGTTTCACTAGGCGGGGTGGCATCTCTTTCTTCCTTGCCACTGCCAGATACAAATTCGATCGCAATTAACGGCGCGACAAATTCTTTCCATAACACATAAGAACGGCGATATTCTCCATCCAGAAGTGGTGAGACATTCGGCACATAGAACCAGTCTGGGGCTTCGGCTCCTTTTTCGGGTGGTTCCATCATTCGCCAATAGATACCGCTATCTTGACCGATACAGTAGCGTCCATCGGGATGTAATTTTTCTAAGACTGGGGCGATCGAGCTTGTTAAAACAATACTTTGTGGGTGTTCTTGGAAATTTTTCACAAAGGTTCCGTCTGATTCTGGTAATTGCTTATGATCGGGAAGAGTAATTGATTTTGCAGCAACCAATGGAGGAGAAGGTGCTGTGGGCTTAATTGGGTTTTCGATGGTTTGCATAGTAGCTCTGAGAGATACGTCTGGTTGATTTTAGCATAGGTTTTAGGTGTGGCGATCGCCATAATTTGAGATAGTATGAATATAAGCGCAACTATACTAATCTGCCTAATGAGCCGCGATGGAAAAAAGAATCAATTCTGAGTCAGGGTGCATCCATACCTTTAGCGATCGAAGTTGTTTCTACTAATTGGCGAGATGATTATCATTTGAAGTTTGCTGATTATGAAGAAATGGGAATTGCTGAATATTGGCTTGTGGATTATGCAGCTTTGGGTGGGCGTAATTTTATTGGGAATCCCAAACAGACGACTATATCTGTTTGTAATTTGGTCGATGGAGAATATCAAATTACCAAATTTCGCGATCGCCTAACCTCGCCAACTTTTTCAGAATTAAATCTTACCGTAAATCAAATCTTTCAAGCTGGTGTAGTTTAATTAATGATGTATTATGGCGCTAGTCGCTCTGAGTAACAGCATGTTTTATCCTCGTCGCGGCGATCGCTATATTAATCCACTCACAGACTTTGGCTTCAAACGACTATTTGCAACGGAGCCGAACAAAAATCTGTTGATTGACTTCCTGAATGTCATATTACCAAGCCAACATCGGGTCAAAGATCTCACCTATCGGAGTAACGAAAACCTCGGTAATACTCCCCTTGATCGCAAAGCAGTCTTTGATCTTTACTGCCAAAGTGAAAAAGGTGAGAAGTTTATTGTCGAAATGCAAAAAGCTAAGCATAATTATTTTAAGGATAGAAGTATTTACTATGCTTCCTTTCCTATTCAAGACCAAGCAGAAAAAGGCGATTGGAACTACAAACTCGATCCAGTTTATACCATTGGGATTTTAGACTTTGTTTTTGATGAAGATAAAAATGATGAGAATCTCTTACATATCGTTGAACTAAAAGATCAAAATTGCAAAGTTTTCTACGAAAAGCTGAAATTTATTTATCTGGAATTACCAAAATTCAAAAAAACAATCGATCAGCTAGACGACCATTTTGACAAGTGGTTATTTTTGTTAAAACATTTACCCGATTTAGAAGAGCCGCCTTTACCATTGCAAGAAAATGTATTTATGCAACTGTTTGAAGTCGCACGGATTACAAACTTTTCTCCAACAGAAAGGGAAGCTTATGAAAACAGCTTAAAGTACTATCGAGACATGAATGGTGTCATCGAAACAGCGAGAGAAGAAGGTAAGGCTCAAGGTATACAGGAAGGAAAACGATCGCTTTTATTAAAACAACTTTCGCGCAAACTAGGAACTATACCCGATGGAACTAAAGTTCTGTTGCACCAAATAACGCCAGATCTACTAGATACATTAAGTGAAGCCTTGTTTGACTTAGGAAATTTAGTAGATCTGGAAAACTGGCTTAAGAATATTAACCAGCAGTAATAAATGGAGAAATGGAGCTACGCTTTTTCCTCATAGTCGGGTGCATAGGCTTGTAGAAGATTAGTGAGTTGAGAGAGTACAGAATCCTTATTCACTGAGCCAAAACTAGAGCGATCGGGGAAGAATTCAGGACGATCTAGATTGCGATCAATTGCTTCCTTGACCTGCTGTGCAATCAAATGCTGTAGATCGGCAAGCGCTCTGTCACGCTGATAATTTGCCCCTTGTTCAGTGGTG
>JANODY010000082.1:0-11778 GCA_031412945.1 Cyanobacteria bacterium SOY_65_metabat_81 | reverse complement strand
TTATCTAAATTTTTTTTTTATTTATATTTACCAATAATAATTATTTTGTGGCTTCGGCTCCCCACCCCCCGCGTGTACGGTTGGCTGTGCCACCCCTAAGCCCGTCTCAACTCATTTCGGACTGCTATATATGCATTAAGTGGTGTATTCAGCGTTGATCTTGACATAATCGTAACTAAGGTCACAGCCCCATGCAGTGCCATCACCACTACCATCACCCACACCGACATTGATGATCACGGTGTCATTTTTGAGATAGTTACTGGCGGCGGCGCGATCGTATTCCTGTGGTGTGCCATCCTTCATCATTACAAAATCGCCGAGTTGAATATTCAAAACATCTTGGTTGAAATCAACGCCCGATCGCCCTGCGGCTGCCGCGATTCTTCCCCAGTTGGGATCGTTGCCAAATATTGCCGATTTTACTAATGATGAGCCGACGATAGTTTTGGCAATTTGGCGAGCATCCTCGGTGCTAGAGGCTCCCGTCACATTCACCTCGATCATACAAGTTGCGCCTTCACCATCACGGGCGATCGCCTTGGCAAGACTCATACAAACTTCTTGCAACATCGTCTGTAATTGCCGCGCCGCCGCCGAATTTTCTTCCTCAATGGCTACCCCAGATTGTCCATTACAGAGCGCCAACACCATGTCGTTAGTGCTGGTATCGCCATCGACCGTAACTTGATTAAAACTAGCATCGATCGATCGCGATAACATGGTTTGCCAAAGCTTCGGCTCGACAGCAGCATCACAGGTAACAAAGCCGAGCATAGTCGCCATATTGGGATGAATCATGCCCGAACCTTTGCAAATGCCACCAATTCGCACTGGTTTACCATCAATTACCGTTTCTAAGGCAATACTTTTAGGAACTGTATCAGTGGTCATGATCGATCGCGCCGCATCTTCACCACCATCGGGCGAAATTAGCGTGGCAATTTTGGCAATGCCTGTACGCATCTTGTCCATCAGCAATTGCTTGCCGATTACACCTGTTGAGGCGACCAAAACTCCGTCTTGAGTATTTAAAGCTTTTTGGACTAATTCCGCAGTTTCGATCGCATTTTGCCAACCTTCAGCGCCCGTACTGGCGTTGGCTTGTCCAGCGTTGCAAAGGATCGCGCTAACTTGACCGCCCTTTGCCAAGGATTCGGCTAATACGGCGCGGTTAAAGTCTACACAAGCCGCCCTGACACAAGACTTGGTAAACACACCTGCGGCGATCGCAGGGACATCGGAGACAATCAAAGTCAAATCAGGTGCGCCTGATGGTTTTAGTCCTGCGGTAATTCCTGCGGCTTTGTAGCCCTTTGCGGCGGTCACGCCGCCCGTAATAATTTGCCAATCTGTCATGATTTTTTTATTTTCCTCATTAAACAAGCATTTGTGTGACGCTTCGCGTCACACAAATGCTTAGTATTTTTAAATTCCTGCAAGTTTGGCGATCGCCCCTTCTAACGAGCTTGGTAGCGATCGCAACAACTTGCGCTTTTCAAAATCTACAGCGACTAGGGTAACTATTGCTGTTACACATAGATCTGTTTCAGTACGAATTTGATATTCCCAGTTCAGACGCACCTTATCGGGTACAAGCTTGGTCATCACTAGCACATCATCACCCATCCGCGCCGAACGGTGATAGCGCAAAGACATCTCCGCCACGGGCAAGTCCACACCCGCCGAGATTAGCTTCTCAAAGCTGATATCCACCGATCGCAAACATTCCACCCGCGCTTCTTCCATCCAAGTTATATAAGCGCCATGCCAAACTACGCCCGAATAATCGGTATGGTGAGGATAGACATGCACAGGATAATTAAACCAGCCATTTTCTTCTGTGATCGGCTCAAATTTAGTAATCTCACTGGTTAAAGTATTAGAAGGTAAATCTGCCATCGTGGTTATACTTTTCGATAAATTATTGTAAAAGTGATTTTCTAAGAATTGTTATAGTAAATTTTCTAGGCGGCGACGCATCATCGCAATTACGGGATCTTCGACTTCAATTTCATCCGCTGGCTCATTGTTGTCGCGATCGCTAGACCAACTAGTTTTATCAATATTTTTTTCAGGGGGAACCAATAGCGCATCGGTCGGCACAATATTTAAGTCATAGCTTGCCTCTCGACAAAATTCTTCTAAATCTTGCTTATCGATGCGTTCAACAGTAGGCGACAAAAAATCTTGGGCTTCCAGCAGCCCAGCATAACGAATCGCATCATCCTCTTGCTCAAAAGCAACAATAATATTGTCACCTTCAATTTCTAGAGTATAAATACCCTCGTTATCGGTGTTTGCATTAAACAGCAATACCCAAACTTGCATAGGAAAAACTCGACCATAAAAAATGCCTTAATTATTGTATAACATGCCCAATCAACTTTTAAGGAGTTACAATTTTGCGTCTCGATCGCTATACCACAGGAACTTACACCGTAGGCGCACCAATCTGGCAGCAATTACTTTGGTACTTTATCGGAGCGCCCTTTTTGCGTAGCTATTTAATCCCTTTTTCAGGATTAAAAGTCAACATTTTGCGCTGGTTTGGGGCAGAAATCGGACAAGGTGTACGGATTAAAACAGGCGTGCGTGTCAAGTTTCCTTGGCGCTTAGTTATTAAAGATTTTGTGTGGATTGGGGAAGATGTTTGGCTAGATAATTTAGACTTAATCACCATCGAGAGCCATTGCTGCATTTCTCAAGATGTTTATCTCTGTACAGGCAATCACGACTGGAGCGATCGCGATTTTGGGTTGCGGACTGCACCAATTTATCTAGAAACAGGATGCTGGATTGCGGCGAGGGCAACTATTGCCGCAGGGGTTAGGGTTGGACGCGGCGCTGTTTTGGGCTTAGGTAGTGTGGCGACGCGATCGCTAGAACCAATGACAATTTATAGTGGCAATCCTGCGATCGCCATCAAATCCCGTAAAATTGTAGACTAATTACCCAAACCCGTAAAGTTGCGACCCTGAGGTTTACGGGTTTGGATATTGAATGAATTTTGTGATTTTACGCGAGCAAATTACCATGACTGTTACAACTTCAGCCCCAAAAATGGGATTAGCCTCTCGATTGGTAAATGGAATTTTGGCGATCGCGCCAATCTTTAATATCGCTAAGCAACGCGCTCGCAACATGATGATCGAACGCGCCAACTCTATGGGCGTGGACTGGTTGCAGATAGTTGCTGATTTGCAGAAGGAAGATCTGGATAGCGAACTCGCCAAAGTACAAAAAC
Organism: Cyanobacteria bacterium SOY_65_metabat_81; assembly: GCA_031412945.1. GTDB lineage: Bacteria > Cyanobacteriota > Cyanobacteriia > Pseudanabaenales > Pseudanabaenaceae > Pseudanabaena. The sequence continues at coordinate 8,531 of JANODY010000082.1, read as the reverse complement.
CTAATATTAAATATCCCGACTATTATCTGAAGCATTTTCATGCCTATGAAGAAGGTAATCTGGGCTGGACTCCTGCCACAGAAGTAGAAGTTGCGGCGGTGGCAGTCCATTCGCGCATTTGGAAAGATGACAAACCGCCGATTGAAGGTGATCCAAGGTTACGTCAGAGCTATCTAGATATTGTCAAAGAAAAGATTATCACTCAGCCTCAAGACATTCTCGATATCGGTTGCAGTGTTGGCATGAGTACTTTCGCTTTGCATGATGCTTATCCACAAGCCAAAATTACAGGCTTAGATTTATCGCCATACTTTTTGGCGATCGCCAATTACAACACTCGCACCAAGCATCCTCAACTAATAGAAAATCAACAGGTGCAATGGGTTCACGCCGCCGCCGAATACACAGGACTAGCTGATAATTCCTTCGATTTTGTATCCTGTTTTCTCATATTCCATGAGCTACCTCAAGATGCGAGTCGTCAAATCTTACGAGAAATACGCCGTGTCTTGCGACCCAATGGACACTTCGCCTTAATGGATATGAATCCCCATTCAGATATCTATGTCAAAATGCCGCCTTACATTTTGACCTTGCTCAAAAGTACCGAACCCTATCTTGACGAATATTTTGCCTTCGATCTTGCGTCTGAATTAGTCGCCGCAGGTTTTGAAGCACCTGACATGATCGCTAATACTCCGCGTCATCGCACGGCGATCGCCCAAGCCATATAAACCTCTAAAACCTGTGGCGCACTCCGCCCATGCTCCACAGGTTCTGGTTTTATATTTAATTGCGCCTAGGACTTATATGTCAGCGCAAAGTGATGTAAGCATAGAGACAAGTAGGCTATATCACTTGCAACGATCCCCGCAAAGATGGACAATGTTGGCATTCAAAAAGTTATGCACATAAAAAAGCCAAGATAATCCAAAGAATTTATGAAAAATGTACTGGCGATCATTCTAGGCGGTGGACAGGGCAGCCGACTATATCCCCTCACCAAAACCCGCGCTAAACCCGCCGTCCCCGTAGCAGGCAAATATCGACTGATCGACATTCCTGTGAGCAACTGCATCAACTCAGGCATTGAAAAGATTTATATCCTGACCCAGTTTAACTCTGCATCCCTTAACCGCCACGTCAATCAGGCCTATCGTCCTGCTTCTTATTCTGATGGGTTTATTGAAATTCTCGCCGCCCAGCAGACTCCCGACAGTCCAGATTGGTTTCAAGGTACGGCTGATGCAGTTCGCCGCTATGCATGGCTTTTGGAATCATGGAATGTTGATGAGTATTTGATCTTATCGGGCGATCATTTATACAACATGGATTATGAAAAGTTTGTCGAGCATCATCGTCAAACGGGCGCAGATATTACGCTCTCAGTATTGCCAGTCGATCAGAAAAAAGCTTCGTCCTTTGGTTTGCTCAAAACTGACGACACGGGCAAAGTGATTAACTTCCTCGAAAAGCCTAAAGGTGAAGCTCTAGATGGGATGCGCGTTGATACAACTAAACTTGGCTTAAATGCCACCGAGGCGATCGCTAATCCTTTTATTGCTTCGATGGGTATCTATGTATTTAACAAGCAAGCGATGATGAAATTGCTTAGCGAAAATCCTGAATACACCGATTTTGGTAAAGAGATTATCCCTGCGGCGATTCACAATATGAATGTGCAAGCTTATCTCTACAATGGTTATTGGGAAGATATTGGTACGATCGAGTCTTTCTACCAAGCCAATCTCGCCTTAACTCGCCATCCTGAGACGGGCTTTAATTTTTACGAAACCAAAAAGCCGATCTATACTCGCGCCCGTTATTTGCCACCTAGCAAAGTGCATGATTGCAAGATTCAAGATTCCGTGCTAGGAGAAGGTTGTCTACTGCTGCGATCGACAATTACTAACTCCGTTGTCGGGATTCGGATGCACATTGAAGCTAACTGCACGATTGAAGACACGTTGTTGATGGGTTGTGATTTTTATCAACCTCAAGAAGAGCGGCAGTCAGATCTTGAAAACAATGTAGTGCCGATGGGAATTGGTGAAAATACGATTATTCGTCATGCGATTATCGACAAGAATGCTCGCATCGGTAAAAATGTGCAGATCATCAACAAAGATCGCATTCAGGATGTAAATCGTGAAGATCTCGGCTATTGCATTTGTAATGGCATTGTGGTTGTCGTCAAAAATGCAGTTATTCCTGATAACACCATTATCTAAAATAAATTAACAAAACCCAAAAAATTAATGGCGGCGCATTGCGCCGCCGTTATTTTTTGGGTTTTAAGTATCATGGCGATCGCATATCATCAAAGTGTAAGACAGCGCTTAGCGCTAGAGCGAAACTCCAGATTTTTGTTGAGAATTAAACATGAGCGCGAAGTCGGTAAAAGCTAGTGAAAATAGCAGCCAAAATAGCAATCAGTGGCAATTTTGGATCGATCGCGGTGGCACATTTACCGATATTGTCGCGCAACGTCCTGATGGTCAGATTGTGGTGCATAAGTTACTCTCTGAGAATCCCGATCGCTATACGGATGCGCCAATTCAAGGGATTCGTGACATTTTAGGGATTTCACAAGATACATCAATTCCAGTTGAGAAGATTGCCGCCATTAAAATGGGAACGACGGTGGCGACTAATGCTTTATTGGAACGAAAAGGCGATCGCACCGTTTTATTGATTACCAAGGGATTTCGAGATGCATTGCGAATTGGCTATCAACATCGCCCCAATATCTTTGCGCGACATATCGTTTTGCCTGAAATGCTTTACGAACAAGTAATTGAAATTGAGGAAAGATGTAGCGCCCGTGGAGAGGTGCTAATTCCCTTAAATGAAATCGCTATTTTAGAAGAATTACAAAAAATCTATGATTTGGGAATCAGATCTTGCGCGATCGCCTTAATGCATAGTTATCGCTATCCTCACCACGAAAAGCGTTTAGCCGAACTAGCTCGACAAATTGGATTTACGCAAATTTCTACATCCCATGAAATTAGTTCCTTAATTAAATTTATCAGTCGTGGTGATACAACTGTTGTCGATGCATATCTATCACCGATCCTCAGACGCTATGTGAATCGAGTTAGTCAAGAATTAGGAACTTCCCATATATTACCAAAATCAAGCCCAAAATCATTACCAAAACTAATGTTCATGCAGTCCAATGGCGGACTGGTTGAAGCCCAATCTTTTCAAGGTCGGAACAGCATTCTCTCAGGACCCGCAGGTGGAATTGTGGGCGCAGTTCAGACCAGTTTGCAAGCAGGTTTTGATAAGATTATTAGCTTCGATATGGGTGGAACTTCCACTGATGTGGCGCATTATGCGGGTAGTTATGAGCGATCGCTATCTACAGAAATCTCAGGTGTAAAAATCAGTACGCCGATGATGGCAATCCATACGGTGGCGGCGGGTGGCGGCTCGTTGGTCTATTTTGATGGCGCACGCTATCGGGTTAGTCCTGAGTCGGCAGGAGCATTTCCCGGCCCTGCTTGTTATCGTCATGGTGGAGCGCTTGCGGTAACTGATTGCAATGTGATGTTAGGGAAGTTGCAGCCTGATTTCTTCCCAAAGGTGTTTGGGAAAGATGGAGATTTGTCTCTTGATGGGGAAGTTGTTCGTCAAAAATTTATTAAGCTCGCTCAAGACATCAGCCAAGTCACAGGACAGCTAGTTGAACCAGAAGCAGTTGCTCAAGGCTTTCTGGATATTGCTGTCGAAAAAATGGCGGCGGCGATCAAGAAAATATCAGTACAGCGCGGTTACGATGTATCAGAATATGTGCTGTGTTGCTTTGGTGGCGCGGGTGGACAACATGCTTGCGCGATCGCCGATGTGTTGGGTATGTCTCAAATCTTTATCCATCCTTACGCGGGAGTACTCTCCGCTTATGGGATTGGCTTAGCCGATATTCGCACCATTCGCGATCGCACAGTTGAATCAGAACTCAAGCTAGAACTTCTCGCAGAATTGAAAATCATGGCGAGAGAGCTTAGTGAAACTGCCAAAAAAGAATTAAATTTAGAATTGAATGCTGAGAGTAATCTGCAAATTGAGACATGTTTGCGTTTGCGCTATGCTGGCACTGATTCCTTTTTAAATGTGGCGATCGCCGATCCTTTGAGATTCTATTCACAACATGTTTTAGAAACTCTGCAAACAAATTTTGAATCCTTACATCAAGAGCGTTATGGGTTTATCTTTGCCGATAAAGTCGTGATCGTCGAGGCGATCGCGGTTGAGGTAATTATCAAAATGTCCAGCCCTGAGCAGATGTTTAAGGAAAAAGGAAAAGGGGAAAAGGAAAGAACTAGTAATTTAGCTCCGCAAGCGATCGCTTTTGCTCCAGTTTATATGCATGGTCAGTGGCAAGAAACTCCTGTTTTTCGGCGTGAAGATTTGCATGTGGGCGATCGGATTATCGGCGGTGCATTGATTATTGATGAGACGGGGACTAATGCGATCGAGCCGAATTGGGAAGCCGAATTAACAGAGGGAAATTATTTGATTTTGAGGAGATCCCCCCCAGCCCCCCTTAAAAAGGGGGGAGAAGAGAATCGAGTTTCCCTTTTTAGGGGAGAAGAAGAAAATCAAGTCCCCCTTTTTAAGGGGGATTTAGGGGAATCTCTTCCCGATCCGATTAGGCTTGAAATATTTAATAATCTCTTCCAGTCGATCGCTGAGCAGATGGGCTTTACGTTGCAAAATACCAGTGCTAGCGTCAATATTCGTGAGCGGTTAGATTTTTCTTGTGCCATATTTGATGGCGATGGAGAACTGGTTGCTAATGCTCCACATATTCCTGTGCATCTTGGCTCAATGGGAGAAAGTGTGAAAGCGTTGATTGGCGATCGCGGTCAGGATATTCATTTGGGCGATGTCTTTGCGACCAATAATCCTTACAACGGCGGCACACATTTACCTGATATCACGGTGATTACCCCTGTCTTTATAGAATCAGATTTTATTGGCGCATCGACTAAGCCGACTTTTTATGTCGCGTCGCGTGGACATCATGCCGATATTGGAGGAATCACCCCCGGTTCAATGCCTTCTAATAGTACCAGTATTGAAGAAGAAGGCATCTTATTTGACAATTTTGAACTGGTGCGAAGTGGACAATTTTGTGAAGCAGAAACTTTCGCTTTACTCACTTCTAGTCAATATCCTGCGCGTAATCCGCCTCAAAACATGGCTGATTTGCAAGCGCAAATTGCGGCTAATGCCTGTGGAGTAAAAGAACTTCAACGACTAGTTACGCATTACGGGAACGAAATAGTGCAAGCCTATATGGGGCATGTGCGCGACAATGCCGAAGCATCGATTCGACAGGCGATCGCGAAGCTAGCTCAGTCATGGAAGCTTGAAACTGAACGAAGGTTTATCTATCCAATTGATGGCGGCAGCCAAATTTATGTGTCGGTAAGTTTAAATGCGATCGCCCGTACCGCTAAAATTGATTTCACAGGCACTTCCACCCAACTTCCGAATAACTTTAATGCTCCACTTGCAGTCTGTAAGGCAGTTGTGTTATACGTTTTTCGGACTCTTGTTGATGATGAGATTCCGCTCAATGCGGGTTGTCTAGTTCCATTAGAAATTATCGTTCCTGAAGGTTCATTGCTCAATCCCACTTATCCCGCCGCCGTGGTAGCGGGAAATGTGGAGACTTCACAGGCGATCGCTAATGCTTTATACGGAGCGCTGGGGGTGATGGCGGCTTCCCAAGGCACGATGAATAATTTTACCTTTGGCAGCGATCGCTATCAATATTACGAAACAATTTGTGGCGGATCGGGCGCGGGGATTGATTTTGATGGTACTGATGCCGTTCAAACCCACATGACCAATTCGCGCTTGACCGATCCTGAAATTTTAGAGTCACGATTCCCCGTTCTTTTAGAAGAATTTGCGATTCGAGCAAAAAGCGGCGGCAATGGAAAATATAGAGGTGGGAACGGTGTCATCCGCCGTATTAAATTTTTAGAACCGATGACGGCGGCGATCTTGTCTAGTAGCAGAGCGATCGCCCCATTCGGGTTAAATGGCGGCGGCGCGGCGGCAACTGGACATAATTATGTAATCAGAAAAGATGGGGCGATCGTCGAATTATCCAGCACCGCCACAGTAGAAATGGAAGCTGGTGATACTTTTGCGATCGAGACCCCAGGGGGCGGCGGATATAGCGATTTTCAAATGGATTAAGCAACATTTGTTTTTTGTACAAGTACTTAACAGCCTGAACTGTGATATCTACTTGAAGGGTTTCACACAGGACGTAGTTCTCTCATAGAAAGTAATTCGGTACTGGTTCCGCCTGATGAGAGTTGAAAAAGACTGCTGAGAGACGAATACAGAAATTTGGCGATCCATCCGAATGCCAGAGGACTCCAAGGAAGAAGGCTAGAAGCCCGATTCTCTCGCTCAAGAACTCTCAAACCTAAATTACACTATAATCCTAGAGTCTTTTCTATATATAGGTTCTGGCATTTCATTACACGAAACTAGTACCTTCTAGTTCGATAGTCATCTGCCAATTCCGCGATCGCTTTTGTGGTTGATAGTCCCACGTAGCAATAACAGTTGCATATAATTATGCCTAGCTACTTAGTTGACAATGCCATAGTCCCCAAAAGATTAAATTTTTATCTGTCACATCTATTGGCAAGCCCCAGCCCTTTAACCGATCGCCATCGCCGCCAGTCATCACCACAAGGCTATTAGGAAATCGCGATCGCCAATCATTTATATAAGGTTGTAAACCAGCCAGTAGTATTTGCGAAATCCCTGCTTGGATCGAGCTAACCGTATCAAAGCCCCACCGTGGCGGCAAAGTTTCGGGAATAGCTAAATCTGGCAGTGCTGCCGTATTTTGGTGCAAGCTCGAAAACTGCGATCGCAATCCTGCCAAAATCGCCCCACCGACAAAAGTTTTATCCGCATCAATTCCTGTCAAAGTCAGCGCCGTTCCTGCATCGATCACTAAAACAGGATAGCCATATATTTCACCCGCACCATAAGCCGCCAAAGCGCGATCGCATCCCATAGACGCATATAAGCCTTGCAACGGCACATCGGCAGTGGTGACAAGTTGAGTTCGCTCTAAGCGATGCCAATAAGTAATGATTTTGGGAACTACAGAGGCGATCGCGATATGTGCAAAATTTCTAGCTGCGAGTTTTGTTTCTAAGGTGGCTAATTGCTCGTGAGTGTACGCGTATTCTTCGATTATCTGGCGATCGTCATCAAATATCACCGCCTTAATTCTGGTATTGCCGATCGCGATCGCTAGTTGCACTGGAGACTTACTCACTATTTGACCTCACCGATGCCCGCTTTATTCAATGCCTTTATGCAGCAATACTCCCTTCCCACTAAAGAAATAGACATATAGAACCAAGAAATGGCGGTGCGGGGCTTTGCCCCGCACCGATGTTTCTTGACTGGGAAGGGAGTAAGATTAGAATAAGACGAGCGATCGAAAAATTGTCGCTATCTTGCCTATTTTCAAAGTCTTTTTGTAACTTTTTGTAACTTTTGCTAATGGACTTCGAGCCAGCTTACAGCCGCTATCCCCTTGCTACGATTAATCAACGCCTCGGAGCGTTAATCGTAGACTTTTTAAGTTGTTGGTTTATTTCCGAATTAGTCGTATCGATACTATCGATCGACTCATCAAATCCTTTGCATCTTGTCATATTTATCGCGACATGGTTTATGTTTCGCGTACTTATCGCCGCCCGCGCTCAGGGGCAGAGTTTTGGTCGGTGGCTGATGAGTATTCGTGTCATTGATGCTGATTTTGGCAAAACTGCTGGATTTAGCGCCTTTTTCAAACGAGAGATTTTTGTATTTATCTGTTCCCTATTTTTAATTAAAACTATCACCTCCACGCTGATTGTGTTTGCGTGGATTCCTTTTGTTGCCGATGCTGCATTTGCGATCGTTGATGACCAAAAGCGTCAAGCCTTCCACGATCGCATCAGCAGCACCATCTCAATTCAAAGCCGTAAAGGATTCGCGATCGATCAAAAATTAGGCAAGCTGTTTAACCAAGCAGGACAACAAGCATCCAAAATTTATCAAAGTCGTCAAGAACGCGATCCTTATCAAGCCGAATATAGCGCTCCACGCCCCAAATCAAAAAACCGCCGTCCCCGTTCGCGAACCAGACCGCCGCAAAATGCTGAATACGATCGCGCTTATAGCGATCCTTATGCAGATCCGATAGAAACTAATTACGCAAAAAATGCATATAAAGGCGATATTAATGATTTTGATGATTTTGGTATAGAAGATCCTGATATTTATCCATCAACATCATTTCAAGATGAATCACAAATCAAGCGATCGGCCCGCCGGCCCCGTCAAAAATAACTAGGGTCATATAAATACAATTACTTAAGTACTTGTACAAAATAAATTATTCAAACCCATAAAGTTGCGCCCCTTCGGGGCGCAACTTTATGGGTTTAGGTTTGTAATTATTTATGTTCATCTAGCCATCCGTGTTA
>JANODY010000081.1:0-10029 GCA_031412945.1 Cyanobacteria bacterium SOY_65_metabat_81 | reverse complement strand
GCCCCCTAGCCCCCAATTCTGGGGGAACAAGAAAATAAAATTCTTTCAAAGTCCCCCAGAATTGGGGGATTTAGGGGGCTTAGATCCATTGCAACGAAGACAGCTAGACTTGTGTGTACAAGGCAGCCCCTTGCAAAGGGGAGGGAACGAATTTCTAGTCTTCCCCCTTTGCAAGGGGGAATTAAAGGGGGTTTTGAGATTTGTGTGTACACCGTAGCTTTTGGGTGAGGGTCTTAGGAACTTCTGTCAGTGATTAATTTGGAGGAGCGGCGGCGATCATCTTCGTTACATTTTGTGGTTGATCTTCGATTAAATTCAACGCAAAACTAAAAGTACTACCCACGCCAACTTCGCTATCAACTACGATCTTACCGCCCATTTTCTGCACCAAATATTGGCTAATCGCTAGCCCTAAACCCGTGCCTTGAGATTTGGTTGTGGATGTACCGACTTGCTCAAAGGGTTTAAATATTTTTTCAAATTGATTAGCATCGATGCCCACACCTTTGTCGGCGATCGCAAATTTGATTAACAACTTATGTAAATATCCTGAATAAATCTTATTAACGCTGAAAGTAATCTCACCCGCAGAAGTAAACTTGATGGCATTGCTCAACAAATTTAACAAGACTTGTCGTAAGCGCTTTTCGTCTGCATAGATGTTTTCGGGTAGATCATCAGCAAACTGAGTTGTCAAGGTCAGACCTTTAGCGATCGCCTTTAGAGAGACCATATCCACAGTTACTTTTAAGAAATTAGCTAGAGATAGAATACTCGGCTCGATCGCCATTTTCTCAGCCTCGATCCTTGAGATATCCAAAAGATCTTCAATTAGAGAGTTCAGATGTTCTCCAGCTCGACAAATTATGTCTAAAAATCCCTTAGAATCTGGATCTAAATTAGGGCTATCTTGCAGGATTTGAGAAAAGCCCATAATTGCAGTCAGGGGCGTGCGTAATTCATGACTAATATGTCCCAAAAATTTGCTCTTAGCCTGATTAGCACTGTCAGAAACAACCATTGCTTCGGTCAATTCTTGCTGTTTCTCGGCTAATTTTTGCTTTTGCAAGTTTCGTTCAGTCACATCTTCGATCGCAATCAAAATCATCTGTCCAGTATTAGCTTGATCAAGCCGACAAGCATTTAACAACATCGTCCGAGAGCCAATCTGAGCAAAGTTTTGAGTGATTTCATAGTCTTGCACCGTAATATCTAGCCGCAAAATGTCACTTAATAGCGATCGCAATTGAGGAATACTCCACGCGCCCTGACCAATTTCAAAGATTAATTGCTGCTCAGTCTGGCTAGGCTCCATTTTAAAAATTTGATAAAAGGCGCAGTTAGCCGTGATCACCCGCAAGTCAGCATCTAGCACTAGCAATGGTTGGCGCAAAGTCGCAATGATCGCCGCCGCATAATTGCGCGAGGCTTCTAACGCGATCGCATTGCGTTTGAGCAGATCAATATCAATGAGACTAATCACCACTCCATCAATGCGATTATCCGTAGTTCGATAAGGGAGGATTCTGAGACTATACCAACGCCCCGCATAATCTTGCACATCCTGCTCATAAGGAATCAGCGAATCGATGACCTCAGTGATCAAGGCGCGGATATGGTCAACGTCAATATTGGTCTGAATATCGCTAAATGGTCGTCCCACATCACTAGCGATCAGATTAAAACACTGCTCCGCCATAGGTGTAAATCGTCTGATTTTCAAATCATCTGACAACATCAAAATCGAAATATTTACACTTCTAAGCAGATTTTGTAAATCGTTATTAGCCCCATGTAACTGAGCATTGCGATCGCGTAATTCATTATTGATTGTGCTTAACTCTTCATTAGTCGCTTGGATTTCTTCTTTAGCCGTTTCGAGTTCCTCATTAGCACTTTGCAACTCTTCATTGGTAGACAAAAACTCTTCACCCGCAATCTTAAGCTCTTGATTAGTTGCTTCTTGAGCTTCAATGATCGATCGCAAATATTGCTTGGTTTTGGCTAGCTCATGGGTAAGCTGAGCTATTTCAATATTTGGCTCAGTTTGTTTAGTTTTACGGGGTTCGATTTTAGGGGCGGCAGGTAATAGGTGGCTAGATGGACTTGACGGCGGATGACTCTCAAATAGCACTAGAAAGTAAGTATCTTGAGATTGCTTGAGCGGAATCACAGCCAACTTGACCACGATAGCCTGCGATAGCTCAATCCCATCTCTATGGATTGACGTATTTTGATGTTTGGCATCATAAATCGCCGATCGCAATTCCAGCACCAATTCTGGACGCGCCATTTTTAGCAAATTCAAACTTGCCTTACCCGAAGACGCTCCCAAATATTGGCTAGTCTGTCCTCGAAATTGCAAAATTTCTAGATCACCATTAATAATCACTCCCACGGGTGCATAATTGCCTAACACCACCTGATCGGCTAGCTGCTCCAAACTCGACGGATCGTCAGGTCTATCACTTTTTAATAGATGCGGTTTTTTCACGTTGTCAACCTTGGCAAAGTTAAATTTGATTCTTGTGGGCGTGAGATTGGTCTTATAAAGGCGATTTTTTTTGTCAACCGCCTCAAACAAGTCCGTAGCATTACCAATCCCTTCCGCACTTCCCAACAGCAAAAAACCATTGGCGTTAAGTGCATAATGAAAGATTGGCATCACTTTTTTTTGTAGGACTGGCTCTAAATAGATCAACATATTTCGGCAACTGATCAGATCCAATCGTGAAAATGGCGGATCGCTAGTCAAGTTTTGGCGAGCAAATATACATAATGATCTAATCTTTTTGCCAATCTGATATCCACTTTTGGCAGGGCTAAAAAAGCGTTGTAGCCGCTCTGGCGAAACATCAGTCAGTAAATAATCACTATAAATACCTCTTCTTGCGGTGTTGATCGAGGCCTCACTAATATCTGTGGCAAAAATCTGAATCGGATATTTGACAGGCTGATCATCCATAAACTCTAACAAGCTCATGGCGATCGAATAAACCTCTTCACCCGTAGAGCAACCCGCCACCCAGACACGGATGGGTAGTTCGGGAGATCTGTGCTGACAGATGGCGGGAAATGCTATTTCTTGTAACGCTTTAAAAGCCTCTGGATCGCGAAAAAAACTTGTCACATTAATCAAAATGTCGTTGTAAAGTTTCTCAATCTCGCTAGAATTTTCTTGCAAATATGCAGCGTAGTCGCCTAACTCTTGTAAACAGAGCAATCCCATCCGCCGCGAAATTCGGCGCTTGATTGTGCCTCGCTTGTAGTGGCTAAAGTCTACGCCCATCGCCTTGTGCAGTAAATCAAGAATAATCTTTAGATCTTCGTCGTTATTCGCAAAAATGCCTGTGACAACATCTTCAGGCTCATTAGGATCAATCTCAGCTTCAGTGATCTTGTTTTTTTCGCTGATGTTGACTAGCTCAGCCGCGATCTCAGAAATTGATAGCACAAAATCTACATAGCCTGAGGCGATCGCGATCGTAGGCATGGTCGGAAACTCGGCAGTATCAAGCTCTTGAGCAAAGGTAGTCCCACCCGCCGACTTGATCACCCCCAAACCGACTGTGCCATCTTCATTGTTGCCCGACAACACCACGGCGATCGCCTGTTGACCGCGATCGGCCGCCAACGAGCTAAAAAAGCAATCGATCGCCATAGACTTGCCCCTAGTAATCGGACGCGGCTCTAGCCGTAAAACTCCCTGATCTAGAGTCATCAAAGTATTTGGCGGAATCACATACACATTATTCGGAGCGATCCGCATCCCTTCAACCGCCTCAGTTACGGGCATTTGGGTAGTACGCTGCAAAATCTCGCTTAACTGGCTATCATATTGAGGCGCTAAATGCTGAATCAGCACAAACCCCATCCCAGTATCATTCGGCAAACTGTGTAAAAGCTGCGTAAATGCATCTAATCCTCCTGCCGATGCGCCAACGCCCACGATCGCAAAGCTTTCCTGAAAATTTTGTTCGCGATCTAAAGACAAGTCAGAATCATTAGATATGTTTAACTCAGGATTTGGGGCAGACATCATTTAGTATTTACGATTATTGATATCGCACCCAAATCTATCAAGATTGTAAACCTTATCTCAAAACTCACCCATATTTTTTTATTTTTTTATCTTACTCAATATGTTTTTCTAATGTATATAGAGTGAATACTCGTTATTTCAAGCTATATGTTTAGCGATCGCCTCCGCCAAAAGTTTGCCTCTGTTATCCCCAAAACAGGTGATTTGAGCTAAGATCAAAGCCATACTAATCAATAAACGTCCTAAATTCCTAGGAAAATGTTATGTCGTGGCAGCAACCTGCAACACCTCTACACCGATTCTATAGTTGTCTGCCTTACCTACTGCCCATGTCGGCAGGCGTAATTTATGGAGCCGTATTATTTCAACAGTTGCCCTTGATTATTTTCCCGTTTTTGCCGTTTATTTGGCTATATGCAAATATCTTAGCCTTTCCATTAGTCCCTGTGCTGGGGCTAACTGGTGAATTTTTTGTATTTATAGGATTGTATTTCTTAGTAGTAAAAGATACTCGCATTCCTCATTTCATTCGCTTCAACACAATGCAAGCATTATTAATGCAAATCGTATTATTTATTGTTCAACTTTTCTTCCAAGTCATTGAACAGTTATCGAGCAATGCATTACCATCGATAATCAGTACCACTATTGCCAATACCATATTTATTGGTACGATGTTATTAGCTGGCTATGCTATCTACCAAAGCATTAAAGGTGAATATTCCGATATTCCTATTCTTTCTGAAGCCGCATCATTTCAGTCTAGTTTATAAAAAATAGTTTGCAAAAAATAGTTTATGACCCGACGCAGTTCAGTTAATTATTTAGATCGAATCTATGGGAGCTTGCCATATCTACTACCGATCGCCGCAGTAGTTGTATTTGGGGCATTCTTATTTCTTCAATTCCCTTCGTTATTTATAGTATTCTTTCCAGTTTTTAAGCTAAATCAAATTTTATCGATTTCAATTATTGATTTTATTTCGATTCGATTTGTAGCTTGGTTTTGCGTATTTATCTTTTTAGTTAGGAGCTACAAGGTAAATCATTTTGTGCGCTTTAATGCCATGCAAGCATTACTTTTAGATATTGTGGTAGCCCTTGTTGGTGCTATAGCTCAGCTTTTAGAAGCGATTTTGGGGAAAGTTGCTTTTTTCCCTTTTATGATCCAAATTATTGCCAGCGTTACTTTTCTGGGGATAACTTCTGCATTTTTATATTCGATATTTATGTGCCTTAGCGGCAAGTATGCTGACAAAATCCCTATGATTTCTGATGTCGCTTATATGCAAGTTCGTTAAAACTCTGAATTTATTTTCTATTTGCCGATATAAATCTTTCAATTCCTGCATAATCTTGATGGATTTGAATATTAGTATATTTACCATTTGCAATTAATAGCGATCGCACTATTTCCGCTTGTCCTACCATCATTTCAACAATCCAAAAGCCACCCGAAATTAAATATTGTGGCGCAGTATTCACTAATTCTCTAATTGCATCAAGTCCATCTTCACCACCATCAAGGGCTAGATGTGGCTCGTGATTTGTGACTTCTGGCTGTAAGTTTAAAACTTCGAGACTAGGAATATAGGGCGGATTAGAAATTATACCTGCGATCTTATTCTCTAAATTAAGTTTAGTTAATGGCTCAAACCAACTGCCATGATGGAAATGGATCTGCTGACCATTACTAATCGCATTAAGTTTAGCTATTTCGAGAGCCGCTTTACTGTAATCAATCGCATGAATTTTCGCTGTTTGAAAAAGTTGACACAAGGCGATCGCGATCGCGCCACTGCCTGTACCTAAATCAACCCAAATACCCTGCTTATAAATAGGATCTTGGCAATTTGTCGTAACAATATCAATAATTAATTCAGTTTCAGGTCTGGGAATTAAAACCGCAGGTGTAACTTGTAATTCTAAATTGCGCCATGTCACCGAACCTGTTAAATACTGCACAGGAATGCGATCGCTGATTCTTTGTTGCCAGAGATAATCTAAGTTAGTTAATATTTCGGGTGAGATTTTTTGGGAGATATCTGGCGATCGCAATCTTAAATCTAACTTGCTCAAAGTTGTTTGTTGCAAAATTAGCCAATCGAGTTCATATACAGGCACATTGTATTGTGCGGTGGTTAAGACATGGCGATCGTACCACTCCCAAAAATTCATAATTAACAAGCTAATCAGCATTTAAATTGCAACAGAGGCTAACATAAAATAACAAACTTCTGTACCTCGCTTGATTAAAAAGCCTGATTGACTGACAAATCTCCCCAAAAAGCAGGCAGGATGCCCGCGCTACAAGGATTTTATATTCGTAGGTCAGGCATCTTGCCTGACAAGGATTTCAAACACTTTTGTCAGTCGATCAGTTAAAAAGCTCTATATCAGCAAAATTATCACAACCAGCTAAATACTTACCATGTCTACAAGTAATCAAAATGAAAGCGATCGCCCACATCATGTTGTGATCATCGGCGGCGGTTTTGGTGGACTGTATGCCGCCCAAAAACTTGGCAAATCTCCAGTCAAAGTTACCTTGATCGATCGCCGTAATTTTCATTTATTTCAGCCATTACTCTATCAAGTTGCCACAGGCAGCCTCTCTCCCGCCGACATCGCTTCACCCTTGCGATCTGTATTGGCAGGAAATAAAAATACGAGCGTCCTGATGGGAGAAGTTGTGGATATCGATCCCGATGCTCAATTAGTCAAATTGAATATAAAATTAACGGCTCAGTTAGAAGTTAAGTACGACTCATTAATTGTTGCCACGGGAGTTAGCCACCATTATTTTGGGAACGATCAATGGTCAGAGCAAGCCCCCGGATTAAAAACCATTGAAGATGCCATTAATATTCGGCGACGGATTTTGACCGCCTTTGAGGCTGCTGAAAAAACTAGCGATCGCCAGCTTCAAGAAGCCTTAATGAATTTTGTGGTGATCGGTGGCGGTCCCACAGGAGTTGAGCTAGCAGGGACATTAGCCGAGCTAGCCCATCGGACGCTCAGTGATGAATTCACCAATATTGACACCAAAAAAGCGCGGATCATTCTGCTTGAAGGCACCGATCGCGTATTACCTCCCTACCATGCCGACCTATCTGCGGCTGCGAAGAAATCTCTGATCGAACTAGGTGTAGAAGTAAAAACTAGCGCCATGGTCACGAATATCGAAGATCATGTAGTTACCTTTAAATGTGGTGAGCAGATTGAACAGATTCAAGCCCAGACTATTCTCTGGGCGGCGGGGGTAAAAGCCTCAACTATGGGCAAAGTCCTCAGCGATCGCGTTAATGCTGAGTTAGATCGAGTTGGTCGCGTGATTGTGCAACCTGACATGGCGATCGCCGCGCATCCGAATATTTATGTGATTGGCGATCTGGCAAATTACCCACATTTAGGCGATCGCCCATTACCCGGAGTTGCACCTGTCGCCATGCAACAAGGCGAATATGTCGCCCACCACATCGAAGCCAAGCTTCTCCAAAAAGAACCAGCCAAATTCAAATATCAAGATTTTGGCAGTATGGCAGTAATTGGTCGTCATGAAGCCGTTGCGGATTTTAAGTTTCTGCGCCTTAAAGGTTGGCTAGCTTGGTTTATCTGGACATTTGTGCATATTTACTATTTGATTGAATTTGACAACAAACTGATTGTGATGATCCAATGGGGATGGAACTATTTCACCCATCGCCGTGGCGCAAGACTGATTACGGGCAAGTATTTACAAGTTTTAGAAGAAATGGAAGGAATGCGCGTCAGCTATCCGACCGTTGCGACTAAACAGCCAGTGGAAGTTGTTTAAAAAAATCTCAAGTTCAAATCTCTCAAGTATTAAAAAATCTCAAGTTCAAAAAAATTATGTCAACTAGCAAAATTTATTTAAAAGGAGTCAAAGCCTATGGATATGTGGGATATCTGCCCGAAGAAAATGTATTGGGACAATGGTTTGAGGTTGACGCGACTCTATGGGTAGATTTTGAGAAGTCCACTCATAGCGATGAAATTGCCGATACGGTCAATTATTGCTCTTGCATCAACAAAATCGAGACGCTGATTCAGACCCAAAAATATAAACTAATCGAGCGATTGGCTGGGGCGATCGCCGATAGTTTGCTCGAAGATACGATGATCGAACAAGTCGAAGTGCGCGTGATCAAACGTCCGCCGATCCCTAATTTTCAAGGCTCAGTGGCGGTCGAAATTGGGCGATCGCGCTCTCAAATCTCAACCTCTCAAATCTCAGCTTCTCAAATCTCAACTACAACTGCAAAAACAGAAGCAGAACCGATCGCCAAAATTGCCACGCCCTTAAAATCTGAGACAAAATCTCAGACAAAATCTCCAGCCCCCAATCTAGAACCGAAAACCGAAAATACAGAAAACCCCAAAATCATTAGTATTCATACCGATGGGGCATGTTCTAAAAATCCCGGTCCAGGTGGTTGGGGGGCTGTCATCCATTTCTCAGACGGCTCGATCAAAGAGCTTGGTGGTGGTATCCGCGAAACCACTAACAACCAGATGGAACTGCAAGGAGCGATCGCCGCTTTAGAATTTCTCGCCACGCATCAACAATCAACATCTGTCGATCTATATACCGACAGCAAATATGTCCTTGATGGTATTACCAAATGGATCAAAGGCTGGAAAAAGAATGGTTGGCAAACCAAAGACAATAAGCCCGTCAAAAACCAAGAATTTTGGCAACAGCTCGATCGCTTTAACAATCCAAATGTCAGATGGCATTGGGTCGAAGGGCATTCTGGCGATCCAGACAATGAACGTTGTGATGCGATCGCCCGTAGTTATACTGCCAAATATGCCTAGCGCCTGCCTTTATCGCTGAGAGTAGTCAATGGGTATCCAAAAAGGCGCTAACTACGGACAATGCTACCACTGGCGCTGTGACGGCGGACAAAACCCGATCGCCTAATGACACAGGACAAAATCCAGAGGCGATCGCCATTTCTTCTTCTCTGGCTGTCCAACCGCCTTCGCAGCCTGTCGCAATGACGATTTGCCGATCATCTTCTATCGAGGGCGAGAGGGGATCGTTTTTTTGTAAGCTAATCAGCAAATGTGGCGCATCTGGACTGGTCACGCAAATATATTTCAAATTTGGTGATGTTGAACTTGCTAGATCACTTAACCAAGATCTATAAGTTTGGGGCGCATTAATGTTGGGGACGTAATTACGCATCGAAAGTTCGGCGGCTTCTTCGGCGATGCGTTGCCAACGATCGCGTTTTTGATTGCCGATATCTGTGCCTGACTTGATAATCGTGCGATCGCTAAATAATGGCGCAATTTGACGCACGCCCAACTCCGTTGTTTGACGAATTACGGACTCAATATTGCTACCTTTGGGCATGGCAATACCCAAAGTCACTTGGGTAGATAACTCAGTATCATTTTCGATTTTGGCGATGATTTTGGCATTGTCCGCGTCTTTGCCCAATTTGGCTAGCCACCATATCCCATTACCATCAAGGGCCGTAAATTCTGCACCAGCGTCTAATCGAAGCACATTATGCAAATAATTCCTTTGTTCAGGGGTTAGGGCGATCGCGCTGTTAATTTGCAAAGCGGGGATAATTTGGTGCGCCTGTAAGGTCACTCTTTGCAGTCTACGTTTTTTAGATAACACAATTAAAGTCTGAATCGCGGATTAGATGGATTATTAGGATTGCACGGATTTTAATCGATCTTGATCCACGCCAATACCTTTTACAAAATAGCGATCGCCACACACAATTTTATTCACGCACTCAACTGAGGCTTTGCAACAATAAATGCTCTATCCCCCACGAATTTTCATATCATATTAATAATTACTCCCTTCCCACTCAAGAAATACACATTTAGACTAAAGCAAAAATGTGTTCCAACGTTCTAGATATTTGTTCTGAATTCATCAAGATTTTAACGTCTTTAAGCTTTTGTTCAATTTCGGCAATGGTTACATTTGAAGG
>JANODY010000080.1:0-36505 GCA_031412945.1 Cyanobacteria bacterium SOY_65_metabat_81 | reverse complement strand
CGGCTCATTGCCAATCTTGCCAAATAGATTCCAAATGCCATCAGGCCCATCACCAAGACAGCTAAATATTTCTGGTAAAGGTTGCTGATTTACCCAAGCGACTAACTCTTCATTTTCTTGAAAAAATGCTCCCACGACTTCAGTGTCAAGATTCACAGCTTTATAGTCTCGCCACACACTCGGTTCACCTTCGGGTGTACGGATTCTGATTTTACCGCCATCGATCGCCATTGATTCGATCCACTCTTATTGTCAGTTCACCTAGGCAACTTTTTATTGTCCTTGTCCTACCACTTTTTGTCCCCGTACTTGCTTCGATAAAAAAATTCCGATATCTTTACTAACACAGTTTTGCATTTGCTCCCGCACTGCGATCTCAATTCCTTCTAGACTTGTCAATCTCTTTGGCTCTCGACTCTCCGTATCCTTGTATAATATGACTGCTATAGCTTGCACATGAGCGTGAATTTCATTCTTTTCCGATTCAGTCATACTTTCACCTCTATCTTTTACTCTTTAGAATTATCCATCTTTTTATTCCTTTTTGCCCTAAGTATTTATACTCATTGCAAAACTGAGATGCACCCTTAATCTTTCTTCCATTTCTTCTTGAGCGGAACTTTCACTTTTAATTATACCCACACATGGGAGGCTTTCTCTAGTAGTTTAGTCATAGTGGTTTCAAGCATTGTAAGTATGTTCTATGATAATGCTTTTTCATCTAAAAATTTACTATGTAGAACGCGATCGCAACTCACCCACCCAAACTGCGATCGCATACATATTTCTCAAAAGGCGATAGAATGAATTTTGACTACTTAATACTTCCGTAAAATTGATGAGGTAACCATTTTATGCTAGTCAATACTCGCGAAAAACTGCATCAGCAGATTGACAATTTACCAGATAGTATCATCCAACTAATTGATAAATTTATGCAAACCTTAATCGCTAAGCAAGAAGCATCAGGATATTGTGATTGGGAATCTGGTCAATGGCAGGAATTTTCACTAGCGGAATTTTTTAGTGAAGATGATGAAATAGAGTATTTTCTAGAAGATGCTAGGGAAGTTTATAAGTCATGAAGGCGGGAGATATCGTTTTAGTACGTTTCCCTCAAGCTGATTTGAAGGTAGGAAAATTACGTCCAGCATTGGTTATTGCGATCGCGCCAAGTCATCATTCCGATCTATTGCTTACTTTGGTTTCGTCTCGTATATATCAAACTATTCCTGAATTTGATGAGATCGTTGCGATATCTGATGATGACTATCCAAAAACAGGGCTAAAAGTTACATCTATAATCCGATTAAGCCGATTGACAACTGTTGAAGCATCGGTTATTAGTGCCTGCCTTGGGAATATTTCAATCGAAAGATTGAATCGCATTAAAAGTCGGTTAATTGATTGGCTAAATAGATGATCTCAACATAACAGTGATCGCATTGCCGCTGAGTGCATTCTGTCTATTTCTAGGTTGAGTAACTAGGCGATCGCCCCCAGATCGCCCCGTCACCAATAAATTTCCTGTTCACTAAGGTAATAAAATCTACAAAATCGGCGATCGCGCTATATTTCTAAGTATGTTAGATTTATACTATGTAACTTTATGACTAGAACTGAGGTTAAGCTATGTTAACTACAGAAGCTTCTACACAAATAAATGTTAAGCAGACATTAATTCAAGAAATTGATCGGACTTCAGAATCTCTTTTGAGCGAAGTTCTAGACTTTCTTTTGTTTATTAGAGTAAAACATTCATCAGTACAGCTAAAAATACAAACAGATATTAGTGAATTAGTCGAAGATTATGACGATCCCAAAGAAAAAATCTTAGAAGATCTTCGGCAGTCTTTAGAAGATGTTAAAGCAGGTAGAGTTCACGATATTTCTGAACTTTGGGATGGGATTGATGTCTAGCGATAATTTTGAATTGGAGATTCAGTTTACAGATGTTTTTAAGCGACAAGTTCGAGATTTGGTAAAGCGCTATAGACGGATTAAATTAGATATTCAACCAGTTCTAGATCAACTTCAAAGTGGCGACTTAGTTGGCGATCAAGTTCAAAATACTGGCTATACAGTATTTAAAGTTCGCATCAAAAATAGTGATATTCAGAAAGGTAAAAGTGGCGGATATAGGCTGATTTACTATATTAAAACCGATGAGAATATTTTATGTGTTTTGATTTACTCGAGGTCTGATGAGGACAATGTAACATCATTAGAAATCAAGAAAATTATTCAGGAATTTTATGATTAATATCTTGAATTTCTTACGCTTTGCGATCGCCTATCAAAAAAATTAGCACTGATCGTTTATCAATTTTTTGTAAAGGGCGATCGCCCCAATCACCAATAAATTTCCTGATCGCTAAGGTAATAAAATCTGCAAGATCGGCGATCGCGCTGACAAAATAAAATTTTAGGTGATGCTATACTCGAAGCATAGTTTAGTATGGAGCCTGTTGCTAAAGAATGGTAGTTGAAACACCTTTTGCTAAAATATTAGACGCAGCCGAACAACTTGTAATCGAAGAGCAAGAAGATTTAATTCGTATTCTTCAAAGCCGTCTGCGCGATCATCGAAGATTTGAGTTAATTAGGGAAGTTAAAGAAGCCCGTCAAGAGTTTTCGTTAGGTCAATGTAAACCTATTACTCCCGAACAACTCATGGAGGAACTTCTTTCGTGAAGTTTATTTTACTCCGTTCCAATACGTTTGTTAGGGCTGCTCGAAAAACACTAAAAAAGCATCCAGAAATAGCCCCAAGCATCCAAAATACACTAGAATTGCTAATTACTGATAAACATCCCTACGATGACCAATTTTAATCACTATAATCAGTAGTTGATTATCCTGAATACAGTAGATGATGCGATAGTTTCCAACCCTAATGCGATAGAGATTATCTTCACCAGTAAGTTTGACCACACCATCGGGACGAGGAGCATTGGCTAAAACATCGATTTTTATTTTGATCCTTTGCTGCTCTTCAGTAGATAGAGATTTTAGCTGTTTGGCGGCTTGTTTTACAAACTCAATACGATAAGTCATAACCCAATTTCCGCTTTTAGGGATTGCCAAGATATAGTGCCATCAGAATCAATAGAGGCTAGAGCAGCTTTAGCATCTGCTATGTCTTCATAATCTTCATCACTGTTTATATTCAGGTGATCTTGTGAATGTTTTGCTCTGACAAACAGAAGAAAATCTAAAACCTCACTTAAGATAGAGTAGTCTGAAGTTTGTCCAATTTCTTGAATTAATGACTGCCTGACATCGCTTTGAGCAGAAATTTCTGTGGTTAGCATCACTTTACATCTCTTGCATGTTTGAGTATTTAAATCTTAGCAAATTCTGAAAGTAGATTGATCGCGGATCGCAACTCACCCACAAAATCAAAGTGCGATCGCCCCAATTACCAATAAATTTTTTGTAAAGGGCGATCGCCCGCAGATCGCCCCAATCACCAATAAATTTCCTGTTCGCTAAAGTCACCGATTCTATTCAAAAAAATTCGGGGCATTACACTCCATTAATACACCGTACAAGATCGGCGAGATCGCATCATGTCTATCCAGTAGCATGTGTTAGCGGAGCGTAACGCACAAATAATCAGCATTAAAAAGGTGCGTTAATGAAATGTAACGCACCCTACAAGATAGGTGATCGCACTTGAGTTTAGACGGAGAGACTTTCACTCTCATCGTCTGGACAGTTAAGCTAGTCTTAGGAGACTCGGCTCTAGCGTTTATCTACGGACTGTTTACCGTGTTTCGCGCTAATCGAATCGCACCACTCTGCAAAATCGGCGATCGCACTGATCTAATCAGTTAAAGCATTCAGTTGAACTCGAATGAGTCCTGGCTCGTTAGTAGTCGCCTTCATAATGAGTACAATTGCTCCATCAACTAACTTAACTCTGTACTGAAATTTTCTCTCATCACCGCAATTGTCAACGCAACGCGCATTAACTTTTCTGACAGTACCGCTTGGAGTCCAATCAATTGTACGACGAACCCAACCCTCGCTCTTTGCAGCATTGTATTCCCAATCATTATTGCCTGCTGCGCCATTAGAAGAGAGAATAATATCCTGAGATTCTATGTCGGCAGCGATCGCCTTGGGTGGATTTGACAATGCAAAACCCAGAGTAGTTATACAGAGAGCCTTTAAAGTAAAACGAGTAATGTTTGTAAACAAAGAAAATATCCTCAAGTGTACTAAAAAATTGTGTGATCGGGCTAGTCAAAAACTACTTTTACGATGTTAAGTACTTAAACATAATTTTCGTATAGGCTGCATTTTAGTTGAACTTTTCAAAAAACTAAAGCGGGAAAAGGCGGATCGCTAAAAATTTAATTTAAGACGGAAAAAAGCGGGGAAAGACGGTTATAATCGGGCTTGTGAATTTGTGGCTTTGTAAGTATGGACATTAAAGAGTTGTTAAAATTTGTCGATGAGAGTATGTTTGCGAAGACGGGGAAAAGACTTAATGATTTGCAGCGTCAGGTGATTGAGGGGGCGCTGAGCCATCAGAAATATGTTGATATTGCAGACTCTTTTGAGAGGAGCGAAGGTCATGTTAAAGATACTGGTTATGAGCTTCTGCAAATGCTTTCAGATATTTTTGAAGAGCCAGTTAGTAAAGGGAATCTTAAATCTGTTTTAGAAAGACAGAAAAGTACAACTTTTAACGTTAGTAATGGAAGTGTAGGAAATGTTGGAGATGTTATTAATTGCGTAAATTTTAATAGCGATCGCCCCAAATCTAAACCAAATGAAATTCCATTAGAAAAGCCTGACTCTCAACAAAATAAGCAAATATCCAAAATCAAGAGATTGCAAGATCTTGGCTTAACTGATGATGAAATTGTCGAATTGTTAGAGATTTCTTTAGAATCAATTACCAATGCAAATTTAGAAAAATCTACTTAATAGTCAACACACTAAGCGATCGCCATACAGACAGCCCAAAACGATATATTCTGGATTTGGTAAATCCTGAACAAATTAATTAAATCAATTAAAAAATGAAAATTTTAGTAATGGGTGGCACAAGATTTATCGGTGTGTCGCTGGTCAAGCTGTTAGTCGCCCAAGGGCATGACGTAACCTTATTTAATCGTGGCAAAAAGCCCTCACCCGTGGCAGGACTGCGGACGATTATTGGCGATCGCACTGATGCTCAGCAATTGCAAGACAAACTCAATGGCGAATCCTTTGAGGTGGTGTTTGATAACAATGGACGAGAGCTTAGCGACACTCAGCCGCTAGTCGAAATTTTTCGCGATCGCCTTCAGCATTTTGTATATATGAGTTCGGCGGGTGTATATCTTGATAGTGATATTTTGCCCTACTGCGAAGCCGATGCCACCGATCCGAAGAGCCGTCATAAGGGCAAGCTCGACACCGAGGCATATCTGCAACAAGTTCGCGCTGAGAATGGATTCCCTTATACTTCCATTCGTCCAACCTATATCTATGGTCCCCAAAACTATAACGATGTGGAAGCTTGGTTTTTTGATCGCATCGTACGCGATCGCCCGATTCCCATTCCTGCCAATGGTAAATTTATCACCCAACTCGGTCATGTGGAAGATCTTGCCGCCGCGATGGTCGCTGTCTTGGGTAATCAAAAGGCGATCGGCGAAATTTATAATATTTCTGATACGCGCTACGTCACCTTTATTGGACTTGCCAAACAATGCGCGATCGCCGCAGGCAAAGATCCTAGCCAACTAAACTTTGTCTATTACAATCCTAAGGACTTCGATTTTGGCAAGAAGAAAGCATTCCCATTCCGCTTGCAACATTTCTTTGCTTCAGTCACCAAGGCTCAACAAGATTTAAACTGGAATCCAAAATACGATTTAGTATCTGGTTTAAAAACTTCTTTCGATCAAGATTATCTTCCTTCCCATCGCGATCGCGCCGATATCGATTTTTCAACAGATGATCAGATTTTAAATGGATTTTAAAATTTCATTGAGATCCCCCCCAGCCCCCCTTGCAAAGGGGGGAGAATAAATTAATTCATTATCTTCTTCCCCCTTGTTATGGGGGATTGAGGGGGATCTCTTAGAATTTAGAACAAGGGGCTTAAGCCCCTTGTCTATGACAACAATTTTGTTGAGGTGATGACTTGACCCAGCTATTTACCACGATCGCCTCTTTGCGTGATTATTTGCGTAATTATTTAGATACGCTGAAATCAGAACAACCATGTGGACAAGTAACAGTGGGACTTGTGCCAACGATGGGAGCTTTGCATGTTGGACATTTGAGCTTGATCGATCGCGCTCGTACTGAAAATGCTTGCGTGGTGGTTAGCATTTTTGTGAACCCTTTGCAATTTAGTGCAGGTGAAGATTTTGAGCAATATCCGCGCACATTAGCGAGCGATCGCCAGATTTGTGAGACGGCAGGAGTTGATGCAATTTTTGCGCCAAATGCTCTAGAAATGGGCGTTAATGGCGATACTTCTCAAACCGTAACTCAAGTCATGCCGCCGCCCGACATGGTTAATATTTTATGTGGGCGATCGCGGATTGGGCATTTTCAAGGCGTGGCAACCATTGTGACCAAGCTTTTGAATGCTGTGCAACCAGATTGCGCTTATTTTGGCTGCAAAGATGGCCAACAACTAGCGATTATTCGGCGATTGGTCGTTGATTTAAACTTACCTGTCAAAATAATTGGTTGTCCGACCTTGCGTGAATCTAGTGGATTGGCTTATAGCTCGCGTAATCAATTTTTA
Source organism: Cyanobacteria bacterium SOY_65_metabat_81 (assembly GCA_031412945.1). Classification (GTDB taxonomy): domain Bacteria; phylum Cyanobacteriota; class Cyanobacteriia; order Pseudanabaenales; family Pseudanabaenaceae; genus Pseudanabaena. Next base: position 29,742 of record JANODY010000080.1, on the reverse strand, counting down.
TCGGAGAGCGATCGCCTGTTGGCGGCGCATATCTATCAGAGTTTGCTCCAAGCCCAACAGCAATTTTTGCTTAATGATCTTAATAATAAATCTGTCTCCCAAATCTCTGTCTCCCAAATCATCGATGCGGCGCGTAATTATTTAGCTAAGTTACCTGCGATCAACCTAGAGTATATTGAGTTAGTCGAGTCCCAGTCGTTGCAACCATGCACTCAAATCTCGGCTGAAGTTGAGTTGATGCTGGCGATCGCGGCTCGCATTGGAAATACACGCTTGATCGATAATATTTTGCTAAGTCATACCATCACTCCTCGAAAACCAATCATTGCGATCGATGGTCCCGCAGGTGCGGGAAAATCCACAGTGACTAAACGGGTTGCTAACCAATTAGGTTTATTGTTTTTAGACACTGGCGCAATGTATCGCAGCGTCACCCTCGCTGTGTTGCGTGAAGGTATCGATTTGGGCGATCAAGCTAAAGTACAAGCGATCGCCAGCAACTTAAAAATCCAACTTTTTGCCAATCCGATCGCAGGGCAACCGATGCAAGTTTTGCTGAATGGCGAAGATATCACTACTGAAATTCGGAAACCAGAAGTTACGGCTAACGTATCCGCGATCGCCGCTCAAGCCTCTGTTCGGGAGATTTTGGTTAAACAACAACAGGCGATCGGGCAAGGCGGCGGTGTGGTCATGGAGGGACGCGACATCGGAACCCATGTATTTCCAGATGCTGAAGTCAAAATCTTTTTAACTGCCTCTGCTCAAGAGCGAGCCAAGCGTCGCCAAGCCGATCTGATCGCCCAAGGTCAAGTTGCCCCCGATCTGATCACCCTTGAGCATGAAATCGAAGAACGCGATCGGCAAGACTCTACTCGTGAACATGCGCCCCTGACTCAAGCGGTGGATGCAACTTTAGTCAATACCGATGGTCTAACTATAGAAGAGGTGGTCGAGGTCATTATAAAAATATATGCAGATACAGCGCAAAGCGCTCAAGTATAGCTGTCGAAAATTGCTGTAAGTTTGAAACCAAGGTTAACCAAAATAATAATGAAAACGCCATTTCTCTCCCACTTTCCCAAATTACCAACTGCCAAATTATTATTAGTCTCATTGCCCTTATTAGCGATCGCCGCGAGCTTTTTGCCATCGACCCAAGCCCAACCCGTCAATACATCGCTCACAATTCGCGCCGATGTCCAAGAGGCTAACTCAATCACAGGCGTAGTTACCGCCACAGGCAATGTAAAAATGAGCTATCCTGCTCGCCAAATTGACGCGATCGCCGAGCAAGCCCAGTATTTTTCTAAGGAACAGCGCGTAGTTTTGACAGGAAATGTGATTGTGACGCAAGAAGGAGTAAATAGCATCAAGGCTCAGACCATCACCTATCTGGTTACTGAAGGTAAATTTCTAGCGGCTCCAAGTAATAATCAACAGGTCGAAACTATTTATGTTGTGCCAGACCGTGAACTTGCCAATACTCCCGCCACTTCATCGACACCCGTAACCGAAATAAAGCCTGAATTTAAAAAGCAACGTGTCAGCCCCACAGTTTCACCCTGACATTTACATCAACGTGAACGCAAACAGCCTCGCATTGCGAGGCTGTTTCTGCTTTTAAGCTGAGTTTAAACGCGGCTGGGAATTGGACCTCTTCGCCCAGAAATAGTGATCGAATCTTGGAGAAATTGGCGTAAATGCTCAATATGAGGGTTATCGGCAAACGTGAGCAGCTTCTCAAGGGCTTCAGCAAGGGTCAAATTTTGACGATAGAGTAGGCGAAACGCAGATTTGAGTAATTGTTGAGTTTGCTCATCTAAACCAGCGCGATCGATGCCGACCCGATTTAAAGTGCGTACACGCGAGGGATTACCCTCAACCAATATATACGGCGGAACATCTCGCTCGATCCGACTCATGCCGCCGATCATCGATAAGCGACCAATGCGGACAAACTGATGCACCCCAAGCACTCCACTGAGTCTAGCATAGGACTCAATATGCACATGCCCTGCTAGCGCCACTCCATTGGCAATAATCACTCGATTTTCGATTTCACAGTTATGCCCCACATGGACATAAGCCATCAGCAAATTACCATTACCGATGCGAGTAACTTCGTCAGCTTCATTGGCTCGATTAATGGTGACATATTCACGAATGCGGTTGTCATTGCCGATTTGGACAAGGCTATCTGCACCAAAATATTTTAGGTCTTGTGAGTCTAAGCCGATCGCCGCTCCCGGATAGATTTGGTTGCGATCGCCAATTTCGGTACATCCTTCGACAATAGCATGATGCCCAATGACAGTATGAGCGCCAATTTTGACCTGCTCACCGATGACGGCATAAGCTCCGATCTTGACAGTCGGATGTAGTTGGGCATCAGGATGCACTATGGCTGTCGGGTGAATAAGTTCAGACACAGGCGCATGAGACACAGGCATAAAAAGTTTGGCTCGCTTGATACTAAGATAGACCGCTCGGTTTGCGATCGCTTGGATCGCCAGATAACAAATTAAAAAGTTAAAAACAAATTAAAAACAAATTCAAGCTTTAGGCTCAGACTTTAGGTTAAAAACTTGAGATTAAAGACTAACTAATGAAAACATTAGTTCACCCTCACAAACAAGTTGTCCATCAACTTCGACACGTCCATGCATCTTACCAAAACGTTTGCGGGCAACCATCAATTCGGTGGTGATTGTTAAGCGATCGCCAGGCACAACTGGACGGCGGAATCTGACTTTATCAATACCTGCAAACAGTGATAGTTGATCTTGCATATCAGGTAAGTGCCTTAACACAATACCGCCTACCTGCGCCATCGCTTCGACAATTAATACCCCCGGCATAATTGGACGGTCAGGAAAATGTCCTTGAAAAAATGGTTCATTGAATGTGACATTTTTGATACCCGTCGCTGACTTATTGGGTACAAACTCAATAATGCGATCGACTAATAAAAATGGATAACGGTGAGGTAACAGTTTCTGAATATCTTCGATCATTAAAACTTTGCTTGTGGCATTAAGTGCGCCATCAGCATTAAGATCGGGATTTAGATCAACATTTAGATCGGGGCTATTTATATTCGTTTCTTCGGTCAAAATTGACATATTTAAGTGTTTAATCTAAGTATTTATAAGTATTTAAATAAGTATTTAAATATTGGGTTTTGATATTTAAGAACAAAACAATTGTGGCATTTTACGCCGCATTTAAATGTTTCTAGACTGATGAGACTTTAGCTATGGCGATCGCCAATTCAGCATGAAGGTGATGACTAGCTTTGTAAGCCAGAATATGCGCTCTTGGTAAAAATCCTAGCAAGCTTAGGTCGCCAATCAGATCTAAAAGTTTATGACGACATGGCTCATTGTCAAAACGCAAAGGTGGATTGACCCAGCGATCGCCATCACAAACGATGGCATTGTCCAAACTGCCTCCCTTGATTAGCCCTGCGGCGCGAGCTTGATCGATATAGGCGGCGAGCGTAAAAGTACGGGCTGGGGCAATTTCCAAGGCGAATTTTTGGCTAAAGTCAGCGATCGCGGGCGACCAGCTAAACCATTGCTCGCCGATCGCCTTGGTCGGAAACTCAATGCCATAGGTAAACCGCAAGTTGTCCGCAGGAATCGCCGTGACAAAGCTATCCCCCTTTCTAACCGTGATTGGTTGCGCTAGGGGAATTAGGCGATCGCCTTCCTGTTGAGTTTCGATGCCGACATGGGCGATCGCCTCGACCCAAGGTAAAGCTGAGCCATCAAGTATGGGTAACTCAGGGCGATCGAGTTCGATACAAGCATTATGCACACCCATACCAAACAAAGCTGACAGCAAATGCTCGACCGTGCGAACTCCTGCCTCATTTTGACGTAACTCTGTTGACAGTTGCGAAGCCGAAACTACTTGCGTATTGGCAATGATTTTGGTGTCGTTATAAATAAAATAGCGTCCTGCATCAATGGGGGCAGGGCTGACCGTTACCGACACCTGCTCACCGCTATGCAATCCAATCCCTGACAACGAAAATGATCGGGCGATCGTCTGTTGGAAAAGCATGACTAGAATTTCTCTCCTAATCCAAAGCTAAACTGAGTACCACCATTTGAGGCTAAGCCATAGTCAACCCTAATCGAACCAAGGGGCGATTGTACGCGCACACCAATTCCATAACCAGCGCCGCTACCCGGTTTGTTTCTAGCCCCCGCAGGATTTCCCGGCACACCTGAGGCTGAGCCTAAATCTGTACCATAGTCAAAGAACAGCACGCCACCGACAATACTGAAAACAGGAAAACGATATTCAGCCGAGAATATGCCAAAGCTGCGACCACTGCCGATCTTGCCTTCATCCCAGCCGCGAACAGAGTTACTACCACCCAGTTGAAAAGCTTCGTAAGGCGGCAAGGTGCCAAGAACTGTCCCGCCTTGCAGGTTAAACGCGAGAGCCTGTGTACCTTCAGAGAAACTCAAAAGATTTACAGGAATAAAATGGCTGTAGCTAGCGCGTACTCGATTTAAGAAAACCGAACCCAAACCAATGGGAATCGACTGCTCAGTGGCAACCCGAAATACTGAGCCAGAAGATGGCTTGAGCGGGTTATCTCGTTGATCGGTGGCGTAAGCAAATTGCAGCAATAGCAAGTCATCTTGACCAGTACCACTTGCCGAAAGCGGATTACCCAGTGAGTCCGTCGCCGTAGTCACATTGGAGCTGCTACTGGTGATGTTAACTCGCTCATAACGAAAACCTAGGGATGCAGTCGTGGTAGGACCAAGAGGTCGAGAAAAACTAAAACCTGTGCCGATTCGGTTGATCCGAGGACTAACATTATCCGCACCAATGCCAATGGGACTGTCAAAAATATAGCTAAATAAACTACGGTTAAAAATGTTCGCTGTAAATGAAGTGCGGTTGGGATCGCCTGCTAGCCAAGGATCGGTGAAGTTGAGATCAAATAGTAATTCGCGCTCACCGACCTGCACATCTAATCCCAGCTTTTGGTTGTTGCCGCCAAGGTTTTGCTGTTGAAAACTGACTGTACCAAATAAACCTGTAGACGAGCTAAGCCCTGCACCTGCGGCGATCGAGCCTGTATTTCGCTCTTTAACATTGACGATCACGATCACTTTACGCGGATCGCTACCAGGGGCAAAGGCAATGTTTAGATCTTCAAATAAGCCCAGCGCAAAAACTTTTTGTAAATCAGTCTGAACTGTATTTTTATTGAAGATTTCGCCTTCTTTGATGGTCAGTTCTCGCGTGATGATAAAGTCGCGGGTAACGCCAGTGACTGGTTTCCCCTCTTTGTCTATAGTTTTGCCATCCTCATTAATAAAAGCGACTTTGATGCCTTCGATGATACCTTCTGACACAATCAGATTGATATTACCGTCAGGCGTGGCTTTGATATCAACAATTTGAGCTAACGAAAAGCCTTTATCTTGATAATACTTTTCTAGTTCTTTGACACCCGTTTGAATATCTTTGAGGTTGGTGATTTTACCTATCTGCGAACCAAAAATGCGATCGATCACTCCTTGTTCTAATACTTTAGTGCCTTCAGTGGTTACTGCCTTAAGCACAGGATTGGGCAAGACAAAGAAAGTGACCCGTACACCAATGTCAGTGTCTTCTGGTTCAGCTTGTACATTTGAGAAAAATCCTGTGGCAAATACCGCATTGATATCAGACTGCAATTGAGTTCGGGTTACGGTGCGCCCTGGTTTGGTCGAGATCGCGTCATAAATCTTCTGTTCAAGTTCAGGAGGTAGACTTGGCTGTCCTTCTGCGGTTTTAATCGCAACTTCGCCGACTAGTACTTGCAGTTCAGGAGCAGGCTTTGGCAGAGGACTGGCAGAGGGAAGAGTAAAACTTGGCGAGGGGTTTGGCGTAATGGGCTTAGCGGGATCTTGTGGTGCGGCTGGAGTCGTTGGCGGTGGAGTCGGCGCTTGAGCAATCTCTTGCCGTGCAGGGCTAGCCAGCATGGGATTTGTCAGTAATGTGCTGGATGCGGCAAGGGCTGAGAATACGAGCAAGTTTATACGCATAGAGTCTTCCAAACACCTACAGAATTTTTTAACGGGAAACTTTTTAACAGAAAACTACAGAAATCTATTTGACGTGCGCCTATCAGTAAAAAGTTTCTAAAACTACTAATAAGTAACTATAACTTTCTATATCCCCAAATTACTAGCCACTTATTTTAGTCACTTATCTTACAAGTAGCTAGGCGCAATTAAATATAAAACCAAAACAAGCTGATTCGTCTGCTTTGCGGGCGAATCAGCTTGTTTTAGTTCTTATTAAACCCACTGCCGTGATCGGCTTTAAGCTGCCAATACCCGCTTCATGACTTCTTGATAGGCTTCGGCAACGTTGCCGAGATCTTGACGAAAGCGATCTTTGTCCATGATGCGATCGCGAGGGTCGGCGATCGTATGATCCCAAAGGCGGCATGTATCGGGGCTAATTTCATCCGCCAACAGTAGTCGTCCATTAGCATCAACGCCAATTTCGACTTTAAAATCAACTAAGAGCAAATTACAGCGATCGAAAAATGCTTGTAGATGTTGATTAATATCGATCGCTAGTTGCTTGAGTTGAGCAACTTGATCGGGGGTAGCAAGGTCGAGCATGGCAACATGAGCATCGGTAATCAATGGATCGCCAAGCTCATCATTTTTATAGAAAAATTCAACCAACGGCTGTTTGAGGGGTTGCCCTTGTTCTAGTCCGAGGCGTTTGCAAATACTACCTGCGGCGATATTTCGCACCACAACTTCGATCGTCAAAATCTTGACGGCAGCGACTTGCATCTCGGTCGGCGAGACTTGTTTGATGAAGTGGGTGGCAATACCTTTAGTTTCCAGATACTGAAAAATATGCGAGGCGATGGCGCAGTTCATTTCACCTTTGTGGGCGATCGTGCCTTTTTTTAGGGCGTTAAAAGCGGTTGCATCATCTTTGTAGCGCGTCAGCAAAACACGGGGATCGTCTGTCGTAAATAAAATTTTGGCTTTGCCTTCGTAGAGCTTAGTTCCACTCATAAAAGACCTCGTGACACGCGAGAAACTCCGCAATTTGGTGATGAGAGGTAAGCCAACGGCGATTTCGATCGCCAGTAGATATTAGAAACCATAACTGTAGCCATTTTTACAAAAAATAACACGAAAAGCTCTGCGCTGAGATGTAAGCTAACGGCGGTTTCAACCGCCTTGTCTATGCTATATCATATCCCTTGACACCTGAGGAGTGTAAAATTGTTTGGATTGATGTTAGAAGATTTCTACTAATTCCAAGTGCTATGTCCCAAACGATCGCCGATATTAATGCCAAAATCCAAGCGGGTAAGGCGAAAGTCTTGACTGCTACCGAACTCAAAGCCCTTGTCGCCGATATTGGTGTAATCCAAGCCACTAAGGAAGTGGATGTAATTGTGACAGGCACATTTGAGCCGATGGAATCATCGGGAGCTATTCTTAATTTAGGACATACTGATCCTCCGATCAAAATTCGGACTTGCTGGATTGATGGAGTCCCAGCCTATGCTGGATTTGGAGCAGTGGATATTTATTTAGGCGCGACTCAAGAAGCTGATCCGAGTGATGAAACTCCACAATATCGCGGTGGCGGTCATGTGATTGCTGATTTGATCGCGGGCAAGCCAGTTCCTTTTAAAGCGATCGGACATCCTAATGATTGCTATCCGCGAGCTAATTTTGAAACGACTATCACTAAGGATTCTATTAATCAATTCTATTTATTTAATCCGCGCAATCTCTATCAAAATTTTATTGTGGGCGTTAATGGGGGTGAAGAAACTCTTTATACTTATTTAGGACCACTGCAACCCCGCTTGGGCAATGCGGTTTACTCTAACCCAGGGGCAATTTCGCCATTATGGAATGATCCTGATTTACGATTGATTGGGATTGGGACGCGCATCTTTATGGGCGGTGGTGTTGGTTATGTGGCATGGGAAGGAACTCAACATTTCCCATTGCAAAAGCGCTTAGAAAATCGGACCCCGATTGGACCCGCCGCAACTCTGGCGCTAATTGGCGATGCTAAACAAATGACATCAGAATGGGTGCGGGGCTGCTATTTCCGTAATTATGGTGCATCTTTGATGATGGGTGTCGCCGTACCGCTTCCTGTGATTGATGAAGAAGTCGTGGCTAGAGCCGCCATCCTTGATGAAGAGTTGGTTGCGCCCGTGATTGATTATTCAATACCTCGGCGAGTTCGTCCGATTTTCGGTTCGGTTTCTTACGCTCAACTCAAGTCTGGCAAAATCACGATCGCAGGGACAACGGTTCGGACTGCGCCTCTGGCAAGTTTACATCTATCAGAGGAGGCGGCAAAAACGCTGAAAGATTGGATTATTAAAGGTGATTTTTTGCTGACAGAACCTGTGGCGATGTTACCAAGCGATCGCGCATTTGTACCACAGGATCTGCGCGATTTCTAAGCAAAATCAAAATGCAAAAAGGGTCGCAGGGCGTAGCCCCGCAAAGGGTTTTATATTTTTATTTGTGGCGGGTTTGAAAGTAAATTGCTGTAGGTGACGACATGTAACAGCGATAGCTGATAGTACTTTTCGGCATGGGCGATCGCATTTTCTTGTTCTAAGACTGTTAGCGATCGCATTACCTTGGCAGGGACACCCGCCACCACTACCCCCGCAGGAACATCTTTAGTTACCACGGCTCCCGCCCCGACAATACTCCCCGCCCCAATTTTCACGCCTTCTAAAATAATTGCGCCCATACCAATCAGGCTACCGCGCCCGATCGCCACTCCATGCACGATCGCCCGATGTCCGATGGTCACATATTCATCAATAATCAAAGGCTGATCGGGATCGCCGTGCAAAATTGCGCCATCTTGAATATTGGTGCAAAACCCAATTTCCATGCGATTTAAATCCGCCCTGATCACGGCTTTGTACCAAATATTCACGCGATCGGCGATATGCACATCACCAATAACTACAGCATCATCAGCAATAAAAGACGCAAGACTGCGATCGGGAATAGGAAGTTGCATTTTGTCCTTTTGGCTTTAAATCGGCGTGTTTTTACAAAATAGATGATAGTCCTAAAGATGTAAGAATGTGCGGCGCTTTGCGCCGCGCATTCTTACGATATAATCGCTAAATCTGTTGCTAATTAATAATTTATGCCACAATCCATAGCCGCCATAGCCTCTGAAGATGTATTGCTGTCAGTGCGTAACTTACAAGTTACCTTTCGGGGCGACGATCGCCTTGTCCATGCTGTCAAAAATATTTCTTTCGATGTGGCTCAAGGGCAAACCCTTGGCATCGTCGGTGAGTCTGGCTCTGGTAAGTCGGCAACAGCTTTAGCCATTATGGGTTTGTTGGGAGAGTCGGGTAAAATCGCGCAGGGGGAAGTGCTGTTTCGACCTAGTGGAGAGTCGCCAGTTGATTTGGTAAGAGTTTCGCCCAAAAAAATGCTGAAATATCGGGGCGATCGCATTGCGATGATATTTCAAGAGCCGATGACTTCGCTCAATCCTTTATTTACCTGCGGCTATCAGGTCATCGAAGCGATTCGGTTGCATCAAAAAGTCTCCGCAGCAGAAGCTGAGACGCGCACAATTCATCTATTTAATGAAGTTCAACTACCCAATCCTGAGCAGCTAATTGCACGATATCCCCATGAACTTTCGGGCGGACAGTTGCAGCGCGTGATGATTGCGATGGCGATTTCTGGCAACCCGCAATTGATTATTGCTGATGAGCCGACAACGGCGTTAGATGTGACGGTGCAAGCCGCGATTCTCGATTTGCTCAAACAAATTCAGCGATCGCGTCAGATGTCGATGATTTTTATTACCCACGATTTGGGGATTTTGTCCGAGATCGCCGATTGCACGATCGTGATGAATCAAGGCGAAGTTGTGGAAATTGGCGATACCCAAGCCATCCTGCAAAACCCGCAGCATCCTTATACCAAAGGATTAATTGCTTGTCGTCCGCGCAGCGATCGCCAGTTACGGCTATTGCCAACGGTCAGCGACTTTATGGAAATCCAAAATGGGCAGATGATTGTCAAAGCACCAACTGATGCGCGTCATTTGGAAATCGTGCCACCTGAAGAAATTGCAGCGCGGTTGAGTGAATTACAAAAGCAGGAACCAATTCTATCTGTTCAAAATCTCCGCATTGAGTTTCCAATTCGGAGCATCTTGGGACTAAAAAAACGCTATTTAGTCGCTGTGAATAATATTAGTTTTGATGTTTATCCTAGTGAAACCCTTGGGCTAGTCGGCGAGTCTGGCTGCGGCAAGACAACTACAGGGCGAGCGATTTTGGGCTTAACTAATAAGTTTATGGGTTTAGTCAAGTTTGAAGGGCAAGAAATATCGCGACTTAAAGGAGAAGCCTTACAGAAGTTGCGTTGCGATATGCAAGTCATTTTCCAAGATCCCTACGGTTCGCTCAATCCTCGAATGTCAATTGGTGATGCGATCGCTGAACCTTTGCTAATTCATAACTATCAAGAGCGCTTTCAACGCTATCGTCGCGCTGACGCAAGACGAGAAAGAGCCGCCTATCTATTAGAACGGGTGGGATTGACCAAAAGCGCCATGAGTCGCTATCCTCACGAGTTTTCAGGAGGGCAACGTCAACGCATCTGCATTGCTAGAGCCTTAGCCCTCAATCCTAAATTAATCGTTGCCGATGAACCCGTGTCAGCGCTTGATGTGTCAGTACAGGCTCAAGTTCTCAATCTGCTCAAAGAACTTCAATCTGAATTTGGCTTGACTTATATTTTTATCTCTCACGATTTGAGTGTGGTCAAATTTATGAGCGATCGCATTATGGTCATGAATAAAGGTGAAATCGTAGAGATAGATACCGCCGAAACAATCTATACCAATCCCCAACAGCCTTACACCCAAAGGCTAATTAATGCCATTCCTAAAGCGTTGGCTTTTTCATAACGGAAGAAATGATCTCTCCGCTTCTTTCTTTCGGTTATTATTCACTCTCTACACTTTCGGCGATCGCTAACAGTTTTTCCGATACAGCACGATCTATGACAGCAATTTGATTCAACGTCATACGCATAGATTTAATTTTCACTACAAGTGCCTCAAACTCAGATAATTTTGAGATTTGACTTAAATAGCAGCTCCGGGATTTGAACCCGGGACCTACGGATTATGAGACCGTCGCTCTAACCAACTGAGCCAAGCTGCCGCGTCAATTAATATAACATAGACAAAGTAAATATTTTTAAAGATTTTGCAAATCAATGCCCAAAATCTTTAAAGCACTTTGCGTTTATATGAAATTCCTAATAAATAAATGAGTAGAATCAAGCAAAAAAATCGTCTACAAGCACAGGTTATTGAGGTAAGTCAAGCTAATACTCAGGTTAGCAAAGAACCTTACGTTGTGGCTGCTTTTTATCATTTTACTGAATTGTTAGATTATGCATCACTACAAATATCGCTCAAAGAGTTTTGTGATGCTCATCAATTAAAAGGGACGATCCTGTTAGCGCGAGAAGGAATTAATTCAACGATCGCGGGTAATCGAGAAGCGATCGATGCTTTGTTGGCTTATTTGCGTAGTGATTTACGGCTTCAAGATTTAGAGCATAAAGAATCGTATTGCCAAGGGATTCCATTTCAACGGATGAAAGTGCGACTTAAGCAAGAAATTGTCACCATGGGTGTGCCTGATATCGATCCTAAATATCAGGTGGGGACTTATGTTGATCCCCAAAATTGGAATGCCTTGATTGCTGACCCTGATGTGATTGTCATCGATACGCGTAATAATTATGAGGTGGAGTTTGGGACATTTGCGGGAGCTATTAATCCTAATCTAGATACCTTCGGGGAGTTTCCTAACTATGTGCGAGAGCAGCTAAATCGTGAGCAACATCAAAAAGTTGCGATGTTTTGTACGGGCGGAATTCGTTGCGAAAAGGCTAGTGCCTACATGTTGTCTCAAGGGTTTAGTGAGGTATATCACCTGAAGGGAGGGATCTTAAAATATTTAGAAGAAGTGCCAACCGAAGAAAGTGTTTGGGAAGGTGAATGTTTTGTGTTTGACGATCGCGTTAGTCTGACTACGATCCACGGCGAGTCAGTATAAGTTTGATCAAAAATTTCAAAAATTGTGATAAATCTGGTATCAAAGTGCCTAAATATGGCAAGATTTTAGGGTTAAAATATATGATATTTTAACGCCTTGTAATTTAACGAATGCAAATCACTGTTGGCTGAAATGATTATGCTCGGTAAAACCCTGACTGGGCGGTATAAAATCGTCAAACAACTTGGTGGCGGTGGCTTTAGCCACACATTTATTGCTGAAGATGCATATTTGCCCGATCGCCCTACTTGTGTGATTAAGCAACTTAAACCCGCTTCATCGCAAGCAGAGGTGTTAAGAATTTCGCGAGAACTTTTTGATAATGAAGCCAAGGTGCTTTATCGATTAGGCAAGCATGATTGCATTCCTGCATTGTTGGCGCACTTTGAGGAAGATGAAGAGTTCTTTCTAGCTCAAGAATTGATTGAAGGCGATGTGTTGACCCAAGAAATCAAACGTGGTGAATGTTTGGGGGAACAGTACACCATTGATTTTCTGATTGATATTTTGCCAACTTTGGACTTTGTGCATCGCCAACAGGTGATCCATCGAGACATTAAGCCCAGTAATCTGATCCGTCGGGCTAGCGATCGCAAAATTGTCTTGATTGATTTTGGGGCGGTCAAAGAAGTTAGCACTCAACCAATTAGTCAAATAGGGCATACTTCTAGTCTGGTGATTGGTTCTCCGGGATATATGCCCAATGAGCAATGTGGCGGCAAGACGGTATTTGCCAGTGACATCTATGCGATCGGGATCATTGCCATCCAAGCCCTGACAGGGTTATTACCAAATCAGATTCCTGAAGATCCTTTGACCAGTGAATTTTGTTGGCGCGATCGCACCAAAACAACGCCAACCTTGGCGGACGTAATCGATAAAATGGTGTGTTCCGATTTTCGGCAACGCTATCAATCAGCCAAAGAGGTGCTAGATGCGCTCCAACCTTTATTGAGGCGATCGCTGGCTCAGACAGTTTTTAGTGAAGTCGCGCCCATACCTGTGCCGGTTAAGCCTAATCAATCAATCGATCAGTCAAAAAGTATTGTTGAAATTTTGGCTGAAATTCTGATTGAAGAAGTGTCAGACGATCTGGAAATGAGCGAAGATCCAGTAAGAGCCAAAAAGTTAGTATGTTTGGTCTGTACTGGCATTTTAGAAAATGATCTTAATAATTTAAATAATTTTAGTTTTATTGAGTTAGTTGAAGATTTATACCAACAATATCCAACTATTGAATCGCTAAAAGAGAGTCTAGTCAAAGCCGTTAAAACTATTGCTGTCCCAAAACAACGCCAATATTTGATGGTGGCTAAGGTGGTATTTACTGCGGCTTCTAAACTATATAAACAATCAGCAGTAGAACTAACTGAACCGAAAAGTGCTGCTCAACTCAATTCAAATTTCCAGTCTGCTAGTCCGCCAAGTTCTTATGCGGTTAGCCATCTAGTCATTAATGCTGGTTCTGCTCAGCTTGTCGCGCCACTTAATAACTTGCAGGATTATTCGCCCAGTACAATCTCAAAAGAATCATTTAACGAGATTTTAGATAATGAACTTCTTTCAGAGGATGGCTTTGAGTCTAATGCAGATCCGCGATCGCAGGTTGATGATTATGCCGATGTGGAGTCTGATATTTTTGTATGGGTGGCTCATGATATCGATACTGATGCTCAACAAATGCGTCTTAAGAAGTTATTGTTTTATGCCTATCAAGATGTGTGGGAAAGCGATCTGCGTCAATTGAATAGTGTGGATTGGGTCGGGCTATTAAGAGAATTAGTTTCTTTTATGCCAACTTTTTCATCGTTGGTGGCTTTGGTCGATGAGGCCGTGCAGAGAGTTTCTAAGCCTGCGGAATATGTAACGATCGCCAATTTATTGATTAGCAAGTTGGCATATCTTTATCCTGATTCTCAGAATGCTTCCAATAGTATTGACGCGATCGCCCCAAATCCATTAACAGCTTTACCTAAATCTATAGTTCAGCCAGACGCGCAGATTGATCATAGGATTCCCTTTGATCCGCTTATTGCTAGCGATCTGTTTGATTTGCGATTGGAACTAATGCGGTTTACTAACTCGATGCGAGCGAAGATTTTGCTGTTTTCGACTCTTTACTATCCGTTTAATCCCGATCGGGATAATTGGCATGATTTAAAGGCTCATCAACTTGATGAACTGCTACGACAATTATTTTATGCTTATGCGTCTTTTGAGCAGGCTGAAAATTCTATTAGAAACATCGCGCGATCGCTCAGTGAGCCAAGCGCATACGAGCAATCAGCAAGTTATATTTTGCAAGCAGTCAAAGTTATTTACGATCGCCTTGCATCTAAGTCAATGCGTCATCCTGCGGAAAATAGTCCACGATCATCTGAAGATACTGATTTTACTCAAGCAAGTGCGATCGCTATTAACAGTGATAATGAAGATACTTGTCAATTTGGATAATGTCAATTCTCGATTATAGAGATCACAAATTGTTTTTTGTAAATAAATAAACATCATCTTTTTGATATTCAAGTTTGAAGCTAGATATTTTTTTTGCTTGCTCTACTAAGCTCAACGCATATTCGCGATCGCTTTGATATCCAGCATGTCTTGTGTTCAATAAAATATAATCAAATTGATCGAGTTGATGAGTGGTATTAGAAAAAGCAAGTTTTACCTGTGAGCGATGGGTGACATGGGGCGCAATCTCATGGGTGGTGAGAATACTGCCTTGAGTTTTTACTAAGGCGATCGCTTCATTATTAGCTTGCCAAGTATCTAAAGATTGTAAATATTCACCCGTAAACAAATTTAAACGCGACATTGTGACAAATGCTAATACTGCCCAAAATATAATAAGTTTATTAGCCCATCTTTTTTGTTTAGTGAATTCTTTTATACCAGAAATTGCTATCAACATTAACAACGGAAGTATTGGTAATGGATAGTGATTAGCTAGATATCTTTGCTGAGGGTCAACTGACAAAATATTCATTGCAATAGTTGGCAAGGCAACTATTAAATAATTAAGATTAAAAAACCTAAAATACCAGATAAAAGGAGCAAATAATAAAAGTAAATATATTAAGGTTTCCGTAGAGAAAATTTTTCCAAATAATAAATTTGGCTTAGCAAAAATGTTGATTAATATCTCTGAATAAGAACCGCCCAAATCACTATATCTTGAGGCGAATCTTTCGGCTCCAGCATTTACCATAGGCATAATTACTTGGGTCGCGATTATAAACCAACATCCACCAATAAATATTGCAATTACACCTAATTTTTTGTTTTTTTCAAATAAGATTAGCCATATTCCTAAAGCAATAATTGTCAAAGAAAATACTGCTTTACTGCTAATTATTAAACAAATTGCAATACAGAAAGGAATAGTCTTATTTTCTCTTGCCCACAAAATAGACCATAGTAAAAGCGTTACTAAAAATACATCAGGATGAAAGTCATATGCTGAGTTAACATTAAATAGTATTGGAGATAATATATAAATTAAACTTACTAAATACTTCTGCTGATTTGTTAGACCTTGTTGTTCTGATAATCCTAACAATGGAATTATGCCAATAGAAATGACTATCGCTTGAATCAAAAACAACCAATGAATGTCTGGATAGATTTTGTAAAATAAACTCAATGGATATAATATGATGGCAGCATGATCACCTAACATATGTATATCAATAATTGTAGATTTAGGATATATCCCCTGACTGATTAAATAGATACCTTGATCAAAAAAGCCTAAATCCAATGCACCCGATTGAAATAGAGAATGTCTCAAACTACTAAAAAAGAATAAAACTAAAGTATTTATTCCAGCTATTACAAACAGAGGCTTAATAGAGTATTGATCGAGTTTTTCTTTTGAACTCATTTATTGCAAAACCAGAGTGTAATTTTGTCATAGTATAAGGCTAAGCGCTATACTGAAGCTAGCCTTTTATGGAGTGCGGTCATGGTTCTTTTGAATGTCAACCCGCCATCGGTTAGCGCAAATCTGGTCAGTGAAATTGATCAAGAGCTTAGCGATGAGATCAAATGTCCACCAACTGATTTATATAGTGACGAGCCAGAATTGGAAAGTGATTTACATCGTGAACAGATCGATTTATTAGTTCGCCTTTTGAATTACTTTTGGCGCGATCGCCAAGATGTATATGTCACGGGTAATCTCACTGTTTATTACAACGAACAACAATTGAAAACGCGAGACTTTCGCGGACCCGATGTATTTGTAGTGATGGGTGCAGAAAAGCGCGATCGCAAAAGTTGGGTATTGTGGGGTGAAGGTGGTAAATATCCTAATCTGGTGATTGAATTGCTATCTAGTTCCACGGCTAGAGTCGATCGCGGCAAGAAAAAGCAGTTATATAAAGATGTGTGGCGATTACCTAATTATTTTTGGTTTGACCCTGATAGTTTAGAGTTTGCAGGATTTCAATTAGTTAATGGTAAATATGAGGCGATCGCCCCTAATCCACAAGGCTTGCTTTGGAGCGAGCAGATTGAATTGTATCTAGGTATTCACGATGGCAAATTGCGATGGTTTAGCCCAACGAGTGAGCTTATCCCGCTACCCGAAGAGCAAGAGCGTTTTGCTAAAGAGCAAGCAGAGCAAAGGGTGGCTAAATTAGAAGCGATTTTACGATCGCAAGGTATTGATCCCAACGCATAAAAAAAGCACCCCGTCAGGGGTGCTTTTTTGTATAGATTTTATGCAACTTGCCAATTAGCCCAGTCTTGAGGCTTCAAGAAAGTTTCATGAAGTTCAAATTCAGGCGTATTTGGCTCAGGATGATAGTCGTAGTCCCAACGCACTAGGGGCGGGAGAGACATCAAAATTGATTCAGTGCGTCCATTGGTTTGCAATCCGAAAATAGTACCGCGATCGTAGACAAGATTAAACTCGACATAACGCCCACGACGGTATAGCTGCCATTGCTTTTCACGATCGCCATATTCCATATCACGACGGCGGTTGGCGATCGGGGTATAGGCAGGCAAAAATGCATTACCACAGCTATTCACAAAGGCAAAAATCTCTTCCCAACTGCGCGGCACATCGCCCACTTCATCACTCATCACTTGAGCAGTTGTCGAGTCATTACTATTTTTATAAAGTCCATCTTCGCCATTTTGGTAGTCAAAGAAAATACCACCAACACCGCGAGTTTCACCGCGATGCTTGAGATAGAAGTAATCATCACACCATTGTTTGAAGACAGGATAATAATGGGGATTGTGGCGATCGCAAGCATCTTTGAGCGTATTGTGCAAATGCTTGGCATCTTCAGCGAAGCCATAGTAAGGCGTGAGGTCGAGTCCACCCCCAAACCACCAAACTGATCCAGCTTCAAAATAACGATAATTTAGATGAACTGTTGGCGCATAGGGATTTTTGGGATGCAGCACCATTGATGTTCCAGTTGCATAAAAACTATGTCCAGCCACTTCAGGATGATGACGCAAGATGGCTGGCGGCAGTTGTGTGCCAGTAACCTCAGAAAAATTCACGCCGCCCTTCTCAAAAAAGTCGCCATCGGTAATTACCCGCGATCGCCCGCCACCACCCTCAGGACGTTCCCACTGATCTTGTTTAAACTTAGCGTGACCGTCTAGCTCTTCTAAACCTTGACAAATATTGTCTTGGAGGTTTTGCATGAACTGGCTGACGCGAGCTTTAGAATCGGCGGGAACTTTGGTTAAAACCTTACTAGGGGCGATAGTCATAATCGTTTGGTATTACTGTTTCAAGAATGGGAGAGATTTAGGATTTTTATAGGCAGGGATCACTGTTTAATACTTTACATTTAGTCTGGGTAACTAGGCGAAATGTAAAGCATTGTGTAGAAATTTATCGTTTAGGGCGAATAAAAGGGGCTAAGGGCGCAGCCCCTACAAAATTTATTGCGAATATTACGATTAACCTTCCCAGATTTTTTCGAGGACGGTTTTAGGAGCGATCGCCTTAATCTCTTGACCAGCGATCGCCTGCACATATTTAATTCGCTTTTCAGCGATCGGCAGAAATGCTGTCGCCGATGTATTCGCTCCTAAAATTGCGACTAAGGCAGTCCCAGCCGCCACCCCAAGTTGCATCACGTCACCTTCCGCACAGATAAATAGATTAGCCGAAGCAATCAAGGCCGTCAGCTTACCAATATCAGTCGGACTAGAAATCAACAAATTAGGAATTGTGTTGGTCAACTGCTTCAGCAAATCGGCATTATTAACGCTATCGATCGCCACAATTGGCAAATTTGGCAGCTTAGCTTGCATGTCGATGACGATCTCCGTCCAACTTTCCGCAGGATAATTGGCATTTGCCCCACAATTGAGCAAGATAAAACCGTTTTGTTCCAGACTAGCTTGCTTCAACCCTAGCCTTTTTTGTTCACTCGCGGCCCAATCTAAATCGCCTTTAGGCAGATTAATTTTAAGCGGCGGACAGGCTTCTTGGATATCTAGCGCCATCAGCAAATTATGGTTCTGTATCGCCATATATTCTTTAGGATCGGCGGTAATAATATCAGTCAGCAGAAAATCACCTTGTCCCGCCAAAGATATCCGCTTAGTAATTCCACTTAACCATAACAAAATATTAAGTGAAAATATTGGCTGCGTAACGATCGCGGCATTATATTCGCGATCGCGGATTGTGCCGAGCAAATTACCAAAATCAGCAAGGGAATTGCGATCGCCAAAATCAAACTTAAGAACGCGATTGACTGACTGACAAATACGATAAGCTGCCATAGCTCTTGGCTCGACCACCACATCAATTTCGGCATTAGGATATTTTTGCCTAAGAGTATCCAGTGTCGGAAAAAACAGCAACTGATCGCCAGTACTACCTGGAACCAAGGCAAGTATTCGCATCATTTTTTTTACATCCCTACACAAAGATCGATCGTAGGTCATAATACTTTGTTTTTGGGAGTTGATATAGCCATATCAAAAAGCTCTAATTTTTTTTGCTCAACCTATTGTGCAAATGTCCAAATTAGTAATACAATGATATTCGATTAAATGGCGAGTGTAGCCAAGTGGTTAAGGCAGTGGTTTGTGGTACCACCATTCGTGGGTTCAATTCCCATCATTCGCCCTCAAATTTAAATACCACAAAAAAACAAAAAACAGGTGATGCGCGAGGCGCATCACCTGTTTTTTGTATGGCACTTCAAAATACTCAAACCCACAGCCTCGGCTACTTTAATCCCATCAATCGCGGCTGAAAGAATCCCACCTGCATAGCCCGCCCCCTCACCAGTCGGAAACAGCCCTTCGGTATTGAGGCTTTGATAGTTCTCATTCCGCTTAATCCTAATTGGTGAAGACGTGCGCGTTTCGACACCCGTTAGCATCGCGTCTTCCATCGCAAAACCGTTGATTTGTTTATTAAAGGCGGGAAGAGCCTCACGGATCGCGGCGATCGCATAGTCAGGCAAACTCGAACTGAGATCGCATAAATGTATATTTGGGGCATAGGAGGGATGCACAGCACCTAAAGCCTTTGAAGCGCGATTAGCCAGAAAATCACCGACAAGTTGGGCTGGGGCGGCATAAGTTCCACCGCCTAACTCGAAAGCATGGGATTCTAATCGACGCTGAAATTCGATACCCGCCAGAGGATGTTCTGGATAATCATCGGGCGAAATTCCGACAACGATGCCGCTATTGGCATTCCGTTCATTGCGTGAATATTGGCTCATGCCATTGGTGACAACGCGACCAATTTCTGAAGTCGCCGCCACCACTAAGCCCCCTGGACACATACAAAAGCTATAGACAGAGCGTCCATTTTGACAATGGTGAACCAGTTTATAATCCGCCGCACCTAATATTTTATGCCCTGCATAATCACCATATCGAGCGCGATCGATCAAGTCTTGAGGATGTTCAATCCGAAAGCCAATGGAAAAAGGTTTGGCTTCAATATAAACGCCGCGATCGTAGAGCATTTGGAAAGTGTCACGGGCACTATGTCCTACGGCTAAGACAATGTGATCACTAGCAATATATTCACCACTAGCAAGAGTAACTCCCTGTGCTTTGCCATTTTGAATATTGATATCTTCCACTCGACTTTGAAATCGAATTTCACCGCCGAGAGCTTCAATTTTGGCACGAATATTTTGAACAATACCGACCAGTTTAAATGTACCGATGTGCGGTTTATTGATGTAAAGGATTTCGGGAGAAGCTCCTGCATTCACAAATTCACTAAGAACTTTGCGCCCATAATGCTGCGGATCTTTGACTTGGCTGTAGAGCTTCCCATCTGAAAAAGTACCCGCGCCCCCTTCTCCAAATTGAGCATTAGATTCGGGATTAAATTCGGCTCTTCCTTTCCAAAAATTAAAGGTGTCAGCAGTGCGATCGCGAACCGCTTTCCCTCGTTCTAAAATGATTGGGCGAAATCCCATTTGCGCCAACATTAATCCTGCAAATATACCTGCTGGACCCATGCCAATCACGATAGGACGATTTTTTAGATTGCTAGAAGCTTTGGCAACATAATGATAGCTCATGTCTGGCGTGGGTATCACATGAGCATCTTTTTGAAAGCGATCGTTAAGTTTCTGCTCTTCGATAACTTCCACGTCAACAATATAAACTAAATAAATATCTATCTTTTTGCGTGCATCATAACTACGTTTAAAAATAGAATAGCTAATTAGTTTTTCGGGTGCGATTTG
This sequence comes from Cyanobacteria bacterium SOY_65_metabat_81, assembly GCA_031412945.1. Lineage (GTDB taxonomy): Bacteria > Cyanobacteriota > Cyanobacteriia > Pseudanabaenales > Pseudanabaenaceae > Pseudanabaena. The sequence continues at coordinate 8,880 of JANODY010000080.1, read as the reverse complement.
CAATTTTTTGAGAATCGCCAATTTGAGCGCATCTTCAGGATGATCTAATGGAAGCTTAATTTCAGTTATCCGTAACATACTGTTTTTCATGACTCAAAAAAGACTTTATAATCCGTGAGAAACTCCGTACTTTGATCTTGGTATAGCAGCCACTCTAATCACATGGAACAAGGGGCTTAAGCCCCCTTGTCTCTAAAACACTTAAATGCAAACCGCTTGCAGTATTCGACTAAATACCTAAACGTTGATAGACCTGATCGAGATTTTTAAGATGTTTATTGGGGTCAAAACAGGCGGCTAACTCTTCGTCAGAGAGCGTCGATCGCACAGTTTCATCTTCAGTAATCAGCTTACGGAAATCACCATCGGGCTTATTCCAAGCTAAATGGGCGGCTTGCTGGACGATCGCATAGCTATCTTCACGGGTCAACCCTTTGCTAACGAGAGTGAGTAAGACTTGCTGACTGAAAACTACACCACCATAACAATAGAGATTGCGCTCCATATTGTGAGTATGTACCAACAGATTTTTGACTAAATCCGTGATTTCGACCAACATAAAATGGGTGAGGATACAGCCATCGGGCAGAAGTACGCGTTCGGCAGCACTATGCGAAATATCGCGCTCATGCCAGAGCGCCACGTTCTCTAAAGCCGTGGTCGCATAGCCGCGTAGCAATCGTGCCATCCCTGTCAACCGCTCCGAACGGATCGGATTGCGCTTGTGGGGCATTGCTGATGAGCCTTTTTGTCCTTTTGAGAAATATTCTTCTACTTCTAAGACATCGGTACGCTGCAAGTTGCGAATTTCGACTGCAAAACGCTCGATCGATGCACCGATCAAGGCTAATACTTGAGAATATTCAGCATGGCGGTCGCGAGAAATTACCTGAGTTGAGGCGCAGTCTGGCTGAAGTCCCAATTTTTGGCAAGCGATCGCCTCAATGCGGGGATCGACATTGGCATATGTACCGACCGCGCCCGAAATTTTACCCACCGCAATATTTTTGCTCAGAGTCAATAGGCGATCGCGATGGCGCAACATTTCGGCTAGCCAGCCAGCTAACTTAAAGCCAAAGGTAATCGGCTCAGCATGAATGCCGTGGGTACGCCCCGACATAATCGTATAGCGATGTTGTTGCGCCTGATAACGAATTGCTTGGATCGCTGATTCTAGCTGCGATTGGATGATTTCTAAGCTATCAACCAACTGCACGGCGAGCGCCGTATCCAGCACATCAGAACTAGTTAAACCAAGGTGAATGTAGCGACCTGCATCACCAACATATTCATTTACATTGGTCAAAAACGCGATCATGTCGTGTTTGACCGTTAATTCAATTTCATTGACGCGATCGGTATCGAAATTAGCTTTCGACTTTATTTCTTCGACAGCATCCGCAGGAATGTAGCCTAGTTCCGCCTGTGCTTCACAGACAGCGACTTCAACTTGCAACCAAGTTTGGTATTTATGCTGGTCAGTCCATAACCGACCCATTTCAGGTAACGTATAGCGTTCTATCAAGATTTAAGCTCTTGGAATAATCACAATTTTTAATTATAGCAAATTTTTTGAACAAATATTCTCCTTGCCCAAAGTCTTTTTATTGCTTCTGCTACTCCCTTCCCACTATAGGATTAGACATTAAAAACCAAGAATTAACGTTGCGGCGCTATGCGCCGCAACGTCTAATTTTTCACTGGGAAGGGAGTAAGTAGCTAGGCGCAATTAAATATAAAATCAAAACCCAAACCAAAGCCTGTGCCGCACGCTGCGCGTGCGCCAGAAGTTTTAGGGTTTTATATTTAATCAACTGATGTTACGCAGAGCGAAGATCTGCCATCATCACACAATGATTTCAAAAGTTACAACCAATATCACGGCTATTGTCTTACTAGTTTTACGGGTTGTCCATCAGCTTGCAATGTCTTTTCGTCTTCCAATAATGTATAGACTTGAGTCAAAAAAGTTGATGTCGTTTTTTTGCCGTTGATAGCTTCTACTTGAGAAACAACTTTTCCATTTTTGATTGAGACTCGACCTGTGGTTTTGATTGTTTGCACTGCACCGCTAACAGAAATAGACTTTACGATCGCTTCAAATTCGCCATTGGGTTTGATCGTCCATTGTCCCATAAGCGATTGTATTCCTGCTTTTTTAGCATCGTCTAAAAACTTGGGAGTAAACACAGTTTTATAGTTCCCAGCAATTTTAACAACCCTCTGTTTGGTCTGTTTTTGCTTGGTTTTGATAGTTATTTTTTCAGTGGCTTGCAGTGATTGAAAAGGAAGAAGTAACTCACAACTGGCGATCGCTAAGGTTGCGATCGCCCCAAATAAGACAGAACTTAAGTTAGAAAAAATTTGCATTTTAGATGGATGTGTATACTTTTTGATATTTTTCATTAACTTTCATCACTAATCTTCCTAAATTCACTCTTGATTTTCCATTAACCAAGTCACTGGATTAGAAACCCTAATCTTAATGTTACCAGCATAGCTTATTGGTACTCCCTTCCCAGTGAATAATCAGGTGAGAATGGGGATGAGAGAGATGGAACAAGAATCGATTAAAGCTTGAGAGCGTGTTTGAGAAGTTTTGCTTTAGCCCCCCTAGCCCCCCAATTCTGGGGGGAACAAGATTAAAGTCCCCCAGAATTGGGGGATTTAGGGGGCGGGAACATTGACTTTAGCTGAAAATATCATGGGTGTTGACTTCTCAAACACGCTCTGACGGAAAAAATCGATGACAGAACTCATATGTTCATATATTATTAGCTAAATCAGCTTAGTTAAGTCATCAATTTCAAAATATTGATGAAATTTGGCTGTGACTTGCAACACAGACGATCGCCCTCCTTCGGCTTGGCGTTTCTTTTTGACAAATCCTTGCTCGACTAATTCCTGCACATGTTGATAAGCACCCGCGCCGCGTAACTCGATTAGTTCAGATTGCACAATATTTTTTTTGAGGGCGATCGCGGCTAATGTCCGTAAAGAGCCTCGTCCGATATCAACTGGAATTAGTTTATGGACTAATTCCGCAAACTCCGATCGCAAACGCAACGAAAAACCCGCATCGGTTTCGACTATTTCTAAGGCGCTATCACGATGGGCATATTCTGAAATTAGGTCGATCAATCCCATTTCCGCATCTTGGCTCTCGCAACCCAGAGCCTCAGCGATCGCCATCAAGTGCACTGGCTGTCCTTTTAGGTATAAAACCGCCTCTACTTTTTGCTTGAGCGATCGGGCGATCGATATTTCTGATTGTTCAAAAGGTAAATCATTCGTCATGCTAAGATTTTAACCGAGTAGAGGCGGCGCTTTGCACGGCTTTTACTTGATTAGTCAAAAAATTTTATTAGCTGAGACACTCAAATATATGCCAAGCAGCATGATGTACTACGAAGACACTTATGTAGTGCTGCCTCCAGATATGCAAGAGCAGTTTGTGACTCAGCCTGAATTAGAACAAATTTTGCATGATTTACTTGCCGATATTCAAGACGCACTTCCTTACGATTTACAAAATCTGGTAATTAATGATCAGGTTCAACGCCTCATTAAAACAGCTTGTGACCTTGATTGTGGCGATCGCGGCACATGGCAATGGTACGTCGTTCGTCTCGACAAATAGGTAATAAACAAGTAATAAACATGGTAACTTTACGAGTTACTGGCTACTATGTCACCGACATTGGCAAGATTTTCAAAGCCCCGCATTGGGTTTTATGCTTTTGGTGGCTACAGCTATATTTGAATTTTGTCTTAACCCATCGCATCCTAGGATCATGTTAGTCTAGCTATCTAGATTTGATTTGTAAGATTGCCATGACTGGATTTGTTGGATTGCACGTTCATACTGAATATAGTTTGCTCGATGGGGCAAGCCAAATTCCTGATATGGTCGATCGCGCTGTCGCATTGGGTATGCCCGCGATCGCCTTGACCGATCATGGCGTGATGTATGGGGCGATCGAGCTAATCAAGGTATGTAAATCTAAAGGTATCAAGCCAATCATTGGCAATGAAATGTATGTGTTGAATGGAGATATTACCATTCAATACAAAAGAGAAGAGAAAAAGAAAAAATATCACCAATGCGTTCTCGCTAAAGACACACAGGGCTATCGCAATCTGGTTAAACTGACCACCATTTCTCATTTACAAGGCTTTCAAGGCAAAGGGATTTTTGCCCGTCCTTGCATTAACAAAGATTATTTGCTGCAATATAAAGAAGGTTTAATGCTCACTTCGGGATGCTTAGCAGGAGAAGTTCCTCAAGCAATCATGAACGGCGATCCGAAACTAGCAAGGGAAGTGGCGGCTTGGTATAAAGAACATTTTGGCGATGATTATTATCTAGAAATTCAAGATCATGGCTATCCTGAAGATCGCGTTGTGAATGTAGAAATTTGTAAAATTGCTAAAGAATTAGACATCAGAGTAATTGCTACAAATGACTCCCACTTTACCTCTTGCATGGATGTAGAAGCCCATGACGCGCTGCTCTGTATTCAGACGGGGAAATTAATTTCCGATGAGAAACGACTCCGTTATAGTGGCATGGAATACTTCAAATCTTATGATGAGATGAAACGTTTGTTTCGCGATCATTTGGAAGATGATGTCATTGAAAAAGCTCTTGCCAACACGCTCCATGCCGCCGCCAAGGTTAAACCCTACGACTTGATGCGCGATCCACAAGCCGCCGATTATCCCATTCCTGAAGGGCATACGGCGGATACTTATTTTGAAGAAGTGACTTGGCAAGGATTATTACAAAGATTTAATGTCAAAACCCATGCGGAGATTTCCCAAGAATATCAAGATAGATTGCGCTTTGAATTAGGAATCATCATGCAAATGGGCTTTGCAACTTACTTTCTCGTAGTTTGGGATTACATCAAATATGCTAGAGACAAAAAGATTCCTGTAGGTCCAGGACGAGGCAGTGCGGCGGGTTCACTGGTCGCTTATTCTCTTGGCATTACCAATATTGACCCGATTCATCATGGGCTTCTATTTGAACGATTTCTCAATCCTGAACGCAAGTCGATGCCAGATATTGACACGGACTTCTGCATCGATCATCGTGGCGAATTGATTGAATATGTAACCCAACGCTATGGACAGGAACGAGTTGCCCAAATCGTCACCTTCAACCGTCTAACTTCTAAAGCAGTTCTCAAAGATGTGGCGCGGGTGTTAGATGTATCCTACAGCGAAGCCGATAAGATGGCGAAAATGATTCCCGTTTCTCGCGGTAAGCCCGCCAAGTTGAAGGTGATGATTTCGGAAGCCTCTCCTGCGCCAGAGTTTCTCGATCGCTATAAAGCAGACCCAAAAGTATTTGAATGGCTAGACATGGCGATGCGAATCGAAGGTGTGAACAAAAGTTCAGGCGTTCATGCAGCAGGTGTGGTGATTTCGCCATTTCCATTGGATGAGGTTGTGCCATTGCAACGCAGCAATGAAGGGCAAGTTGTTACGCAATATACGATGGAGGATTTGGAATCTCTCGGTCTATTAAAAATGGACTTTTTAGGACTGCGAAACCTGACCACGATTGAGCATACCAGTGAACTAATTCGGGCTAATCAAGATCCGAATTTCCATATTGATGCGATCGCCCCAGATATGTCCACAGAGGCAAATCAAAAAACCTATAAGCTCTTAGAAAAAGGAGATCTAGAAGGTGTCTTCCAATTAGAGTCTTCAGGGATGAAGCAAATTGTAAAAGATCTCAAACCTTCTAATATTGAAGATATTTCTTCGATTTTAGCGCTCTATCGTCCCGGTCCTTTGGATGCAGGACTAATTCCTAAGTTCATTAATCGTAAGCATGGTCGTGAAGCGATCGAGTATCAGCATCATACTCTAGAACCCATACTGAATAATACTTATGGAGTCCTTTGTTACCAAGAACAGATCATGAAAATGGCGCAGGATCTGGCGGGATATTCCCTCGGTGCTGCGGATATGTTGCGGCGGGCGATGGGGAAAAAGAAGCCTGAAGAAATGGAAAAACAGCGTTCCATTTTTCTTAACGGCTGTGCTAAAAATGACATTAAGCCAGAAATTTCTAACGATCTCTTCGATCAAATGGTGATTTTTGCCGAATATTGTCTCAGTTACGATACGTTAGTGCGAACTGTTGAATATGGCTTAATGGCGATCGGTAAAATTGTTGAGCATCAAATTGAATGTCATGTTTACAGTGTTGATGAGAATGGATTTGTCTACACTCAACCGATCGCTCAATGGCACGATCGCGGTAATCAGGAAGTCTTTGAATATGAGTTAGAAAATGGCGATCGCATCAGAGCTACTAAAGATCACAAGTTCATGACTACGGATGGTGAGATGTTAGCGATCGATGAGATTTTTGAGCGTGGGTTAGATTTGGCGATCGCTAAGTTAGCCTTTGTGAACTACAATTCCTAACTCTTGTAATTTTAGAAATGCCTCAGAATAACTGCGAGCAGTAATCCCAAATTGGGAGCGAATAGTAGGAAGCCCCATAGATTTCAAATCTGATTCTTTAAACTCAACCAATTGACCATCATCACCACCATTATCAAGATCGCTGTCTAAAAACTCATCAGCTTCATCAACATTTGGACTGCTCGACAATAAATCTAACCCTAATTTTTGATCGAACTCGCTAAATTCGCTCTCATCAACTTCAACTAATACTTCTTGACCAATTTCGGCTAACAACAAATCAAATTCTGCAAGTTTTTTAGCATCTTCTATCGCTTTATTTTCGGCTGGAGAAAAATAAATTTGTTCGCCATGTTTACTCACATTTGCTTGAGCAATAGAAAAACGGCTATTAAACTGCGCTAGGTCTTCCGCTTTAGAATGTCTAGCATTGTAAAGGGCTGTCATTTGATAGTAGCTCCCAAATTCCATTACACCCTTAACAGCCCGCTTACGGCTTGGGAACGCGATGGTAAACTTCACCTTGTCAGGAACTTTTCTTTTCTTCTGCCGAGAACGCATTTCGCCCCGCTTGGTTGTGTAATATTCATTGTAGGTTTCTGTCCGATATAAAATCTTGTCTTCCCTTAAACCAATATTTACGCATTCAGGGCGATCGGTGACTAAAACTTTGTATGAATTAAATCTAATCTCATCCCTAACTGTATTCGGAGTGTCAAACTGAAAAGTGTGGAAACTATGAGCCGCATTGGTTAGAGTTTGCTGTTCTTGTACAACAGAACTTTTTGCTTTGCGGATATTCTCTGCAATCTTGAATTTGGTTCTCTCTTCTTGAGCATCAACCGAATCATCAGTCTTACGCTGCAACACATAAACTGATGTCCCCAAACCTCCGACTGCTAAGCCACCACCCAGAAATTTAATTATACTTTGCGATGATGATAGAAGTAGGAAGATACCAAGTCCTAATCCTGTTAGAGAAGCAATCAAGAAGTTAGTTTTATTACTTGATGGAATGGTTTTAGCTAGTTTCTCATCATAGGAAGGAATCTTCATTAAAGATAGTTCGATTGTCTCGACTGTAATCATGTTGTATTCTAGATAAATAGGTGGATAAAAGGAAATTGTCTATTAAGCAGGTCATCAAAAGTAACCAGCAAATGCCCAGTTCCCCGACTTTTTCTAAGCAAGCAAAGACGATTTGGAAATTCACAAAAAAGTCGGGGATCTTAATTTGGGCTATTTTGTCCATACCTAGAAAATATCATCGCGCTCATCGACTTGGGCAGCGTACTTCTTGTGTTTTTCCTCTTACTACTCGAAAATAAGTAGTGTAGCCTTGTTGACAACGATTCTGCTTTTTACTAGATGACCTAAGAGACGAGCGGAAAAATAAAGTACCACTAAGTTAACGAAGCCTCAGATTTCCAGATTTACTTTTTTGGTACATTATTAAATCGCTCGTCCCTAACTGAGTCAAACTCATCTGATGAACTATTGAAACTAGATGAACTGAATTGAGAGAATGAGTTAGAGCCTGTGGTTGAAGTAGTTAGAATTGTGCAGTTAGAGCGAATTGGATAACGTCTTACTAATCTCTCGCTAGCAGCTTCAGAAAGTACAATATATCCAAGAGTCTTGTTGTCAAAGCAAAAGTCATAGGCATTACCTCCCCCCATTCGCTATATAATCATCTTCCTGGTATTGTTTGGATAGATCGATCAATATGGGATTAGACATGGCAGCTTCAGCCGCAATGATTGATGCTAAAACTGTAATACATGACGTAAAAAACTTCCCTAGTAATCGTTGGTGATGCAACATGACAACTCCGACTAATTTATAAAAATACTTGTCTTGGGTATTCTGTCATTTTAATGTCATGTTTAGTAGCGATTTATGCATTTAATTTTTCATATTTCATCGTAATCATCCATCACACCTTTAATCGTAATGACCTGCGATCGCAAATATATAAACGTACTTATCATCGAATTTATAGACAAGTCGATCTTTTTGAGAAATTCGCCTCGACCATAAGCCAGACAGATTATGCTTTAACGGCTCTGGTTTCCCTATACCCTTAGCAGGATCGCCCCGTAGTAGCTCCTTGGTAATTTTACAAAGATTCTTGTGAAGGTTCTTATCTTTCTGTCTGAGTTCCTCATAAGCCTCCCATGTGTGGGTGTAATTAAAAGTGAAAGTTCCGCTCAAGAAGAAATGGAAGAAAGATTAAGCCAATAAGCATCCCAATCTTGATTAGTACGGCATATCTTAAGAGCAAGCATAGCCTTAGCATTTTCAATCGTCCACCAAGAGCCAGCAATCTTTAAACGACTTTGAATAACATAGCGATGACCACTCTCAATTTCACCTGAGCCAATGGGTAAATTCGAGTCAATCGCGCCCTGATAGTCTAGACGATTGAAA
>JANODY010000079.1:0-42980 GCA_031412945.1 Cyanobacteria bacterium SOY_65_metabat_81 | reverse complement strand
TTCGACTTCGCTCAGCCAACGATATACGCTGGCTGAGCGAAGTCGAAGCCCTATTTTTCTCATAAATGATTTAGGATTGCTATAACATTGTTCTCTTGTTGTTGATGTTTGTGATGCGGGAATGTTGATATATTTAGCTTTTGGTGATGGGGTGCATTGTCATAACGAAAGATTAGCCGATCATCTTGATCCATGTATTGATAGGAATATTTACCTCTATCAATGGATAACTCCACATCTACAAATTCTCGGATGTGTAGGATAGTTCCATCTTGAAAACCGCGATACCTCTAATAAATCCAATGTAATCGGCTCTTGCTTCTGTTTCAAGCTCGAACTTCTGCACGATCGCTAAACTATTCAGAAAATTTCTAATTCTGGCAAAATATTCTTCAATCAACAAATTCAATCTCCTTGACAATTGCGATTTTCTGTTGCAATTTTGTTAACATCCACGCTTCTCCTAGCCATTCATCGAAGTCAAAGCTATGCTGTAGCTGATCGCTGCTAAAGAGATTGATAAATGTTTCTGTTGACCATTGATATTTTGTCTCAAATTGTTCTAGTCGTATTTGAGTTTTTTGTAGCCCTAATTCAAGACTTTGTAATCTTTTCGCAAAGTCACTTTGAATCATCTCTCTGATCGATGCTGGATGATTTGATCGCAGTTTGATAATATTTTTAATTTTGGTGTTTATAGGCTGTGCTGTCATTTCTATTCCTCCTTTAATCAATAGAATTTACCTTTTTACCACAGCTATTATTATACAGCGATCGCCTAAATCATCAGTATCTAAACGCTCTACAAAACTTGACGGTTGTTTAAATCAGAATTTTGGCTAATCATCGCTATTTTAGGTTTCAGGAAATTAAGGTTGATCGCCTACTCCAAAATCAATGCTAGATCCCAGTTTGGCAGCAATGTTAGATATTCGCTTTTATCTTGGTATAGTAGTAATCATGAATAGATGAGGAAATAACGATGACTCTCACTCTTGACCTTCCACCAGATTTAGAAAGCTCCTTATTTCAAGCTGCTAGCCAACAAAGTCTTACTGTTGAGGAGTTTGCAATTCAAATGCTGACCTTTGCTTTTACTCAGAGTGAGAAGCGAAAGAAAGCTGTAAGTTTATTACAGTCTTGGTTAAATGATGAGGATATTGAAGAACAAAAAACAACTGGTGCGTACTTGATTGAGGCGTTGGATCGAGATAGATTATCCGATCGCTTGCTATTTCCTGATGCAATGAAAGGTAAGTCTTGGTGAAAAAATCAATTTTTCTCGATTCTGGAGTCGTAGGACTGATTACCAATCCCAATCTTTCAGAGGAAGGTATAAGTTGCGCTAAGTGGCTTCTATCACATATCAATCAAGGAAGCCAAATTATTATTCCAGAAATTGTTGATTACGAAGTTAGGCGTGAGTTGTTGAGAGCGAATAAGGTTAAGGGGCTTGCAAGGTTAGATGAGTTGATTGATTCTTTGGAATATCTGCCAATTAATACAGAAGCAATGCGTCAAGCGGCAGTTTTTTGGGCGGAAGCGCGTCAAAAGGGTCAGCCAACTGCTTCAGACAAAACTATTGATGCTGATATGATTTTAGTTGCTCAAGTGTTTGTGATGGATGTTCAGGACAAAGTTATTGCGACAACTAATGTCGGTCACTTGTCTCGATTTGTGGCTGCTGATGTGTGGCAAAACATACTATCCTAATTATCCTAATGTATATCCAGATCCCCGATTTTTGTTAATGTCATTATTTATTCGCGCCCATAGAGTCGAACTGTAGGGGCAGTGCATTCCCACAGGAATTTATAATTTTTTAGATCATCTTCTTTTGGGAATGCTTGGCACGAAACTTCGCAACGCAGGAACAAATTGTCTGTAAAAGCAGAGAGGGCATAGCATCTGCGGATCGAGATTTCTGTGATGGGTTTTAAAACTGTGGCGCAAATGCTCCCATCAGAATAATCACTTCTTCGCCGCGCAAAACTGCTTCAACGAGTGATGGGAGGAGTTGTTGGGACGCTTTTTCGAGAGTAACTCGCTGCATATTTTGAGACTATCTTGATTTACATAGCCTTAACGCAATATTCTAAGCTTTATTGTCTTAGGCGATCGCGCTTAATCCGAATATTGCTGGTAAAACCTTTGTGGTGACAGGCACATTGCCAACCCTGAAACGCGATGAAGCAAAAGAACTGATCAAATCCGCAGGCGGGAAAGTCACGGATTCTATCAGTAAAAAACCCCACTATCTGGTTGTTGGGGCAGAAGCGGGTTCTAAACTAGATAAGGCTAAGGCTTTGGGTGTACCATGTTTATCTGAGGAAGAGCTATTAATATTATTAGGAAAGCTTAAATAATCCGAATAAATCAAGTGAAATGCATCAGAATTGCTTGTAGCTAACAATGCATAGGCGATCACCTAAAATTTTGCTGCGACATAGTTAGTTCCTCTTTTGTTGGTTTTGTTCACTTTTATATGCAAGCCAAGCAAGTTCGATCGCTGTTAAATCTTGAAAAAAGGTATCCATCGACTTAAAATCCGATAATCTATTACTGCAAGCTTGCTCACCCAAATTGCTGCAAGAATATGTAAGCAGAACACCTATAGCACCAGCCGTCTGTCCATTCGGATAGTTCCAACTACCAGACCATTTTGCTGTCTGTCCATTCGGATAGTTCCAACTACCAGACCATTTTGCTGTCTGTCCGTTCGGATAGTTCCAACTACCAGACCATTTTGCTGTCTGTCCATTCGGATAGTTCCAACTACCAGACCATTTTGCTGTCTGTCCGTTCGCATAGTTAAAGCTACTACCTAGATCAAGTCCTAAGTCACAAGCATTAAACTTTAACTGTTTAATAATTTTTATTGATTCTGCATCACCTTCTCCTATTTCAGCAAGCTTAGTCATGATCGTAAGGTCTATACAGTCCTGAGATGCTTGTTTTTGCGGCAAAACTGTGTTCTGACTAGACTGCTGGGTATTGTTTGCTTCTGCTAATGCGGTATCTAAGTCATTTTGGGCGGATCTTTGATTCTTCTGGTACTGCACATTACTAGGATCAATACGAATGGCTTCATTAAAGTCTGCGATCGCACCTCGATAGCGTTTTAATCGGTACTTAGCAGCTCCACGATTATTATATGCAGGAGCGAAGTTAGGATTTTGCTCGATTACTCTAGTTATATCGGCGATCGCCCCCTCATAATCTTCTCCGTTAAATTTCTTAATTGCGCGATCGTATAACTGTTGTGCGTTGTACTTTTTAGATGATTGTTTAGTAAAGTCACTTGAATTTGTCTCTGCATTAATGTCATGAATAGGAAACAAAACAGTTACACATGACAAAATACTCAATGATGTAAGCCAAAACATGAGAGGAGATCGCAAAGAAATTATTCCCATTTTTTAGGTTGTCTAAAATTGTGTACTTTGAAAAATACAGCGCTTTGCGCTTTATTAAAACCTAGGTAAATTTGTAAAAGCGCCGCTTTTACAAATTTACCTGTTTCAGGGAAAATTACTAAGATTTGTAAGCATTAGTAATGCGGACTACTGCTGTTAATGAGAGTCACAAAGAGCATTTATTTTACTTGCCGCCTCTATCCGCATAATTTTGAATGCGAGTATCAACATCAAAAGTAGAGACTTTTCCATACCTCAACTGGTTAACCCAATAGTTAACCTCACTTGGGCTAGGGTCTCGAAGTAAATAGTTCTTGTAAATATCTTTAATTCTTCCGCGAGATTCATCGCCGTTAGCGATGTTATCTGCCATCTGTTGGCGGTTTATTTCTCCTCCTCGAAGCTTCTGTGATTCCATTCCTAGACCATAAGCATCAGGGTATCTTCCTAAGATATTGTACCAAGTAGCGTTTACATAGTCTTCATTCGACTCGGCTATTAGCCATCTGGTGTGGTTTTCAACCTTCTGAACTTGATTCGTTAAGTTGACTGCTTGCGAAAGCGAAGGGGCGATCGCCGAGCCAAACAACAAAGCAAATAAGACAAACAAACTACATCGTAATACTTTCATTTTTGCTACTCCTAATTTCCTATATTACTGACAACCAACAGGTGTACCAATTCTGTCGCCACCACTGGTTAGGCAAACTTGTGAACCTTGCCCAATGGGAATTCTGTTAACAATTCTGCCCTTGTTGACGAACTGAATTTCACCTTGTCTGTAAGTGACATATTCAATTTGTCGTCCTTCAGTACCAGAAGACCATAGTGCAGTATTACCGCCATCTCCACCGTAAAAACTTCGTTTGTTGTATACAACTAAGTTTCCATCAGCTTGAAACCTAAGCGTCATAATGATCCCCTGCACGTTATATTCTAGCTCTTGCTCTGGGTAAAGAGTACCGCCAACAGAAAGAGAAAATGCTGAATCAATAGCAACGGTTGCACTCGCCGCGATCATAAAAATTGTAGCCAAGATTCGCTTTGCAAAGCAAGCAGTAACGATCAACATTTTTTCGTTATGCATTGTGTTTTTTTCTTAAATAAAATTACATTTGTGGATTCAGACTCGAAAATAACAAGAAGCAGCATTTTGGTATTTACCCCAAGATTCGCTTTATCAAAAATTACAGTCGTATTTTTACTTTAATTTACTTATATAAAAATTATTTTTATTTGCCAAGTCGGATGAGATCGGATTTTGTCGGCTATTTAAAAAATATGGTAAATTCATCAATAAGGCTTTATTGGTCAATCTACTATGCAGTTACAAGAAATACTTAGGCAAGCGGATGAAATTTTGTTTGAGCAAACAGGTGAACATCTAGACGATCTGCAATCGACTATTATTGAAGAGTCACTGAAAGGACAAAAATATAAAGAGATAGCGAATACACATCACCGCACGGAAGGACATATTCGCGATGTCGCCTACAAACTTTGGGAAGCCTTATCAATTTCTTTAGGGCAGGAAGTAAATAAATATAATTTGAGATCGGTGATGGAAAGATCCTGTGTGTTTAATATCAGAAACTCAGGCAATTCTATCAATTCTGGACGTATTGATAATTTAAATGTATCCCCAAAAGATAATGATTCGAGAAGTGTGATAAATCAAAATAATGATTTGAAAATAATTGCGGTAAATTCAGATTTAGAAATAGTTATCCCTAATGAAACCTGCAAGCAAGTAGGATTAAAGCAAGGACAAGAATTTCAAATTGTCCAGAATGGCGAAAAATTAGAATTGATTCCTTACGTTAAAAGCGATCGCGATACTCTCTGGGAAAAGATGCGCCAATTGAGGGAGAAGATAGTCACTTCTACGAATCCACTTCTTAACCACGAAGAAATTGAACGTCTAATTGAAGAAGAACGAACTCAAGTTGATAATTTATAATTTATAGGCTATTGGTAATTAAATGATTCTTACTTACATCGATTCTGGAGTATTAATTGCAGCCAGCAGAGGAGACAATACTATTTCCCGCAATGCTTTTTTAGCTATCACCGATCCAAATCGATTGTATGCTTCCAGTGTATTTGTCCGACTGGAATTATTATCAACATCAACAAATCTTCAATGTATAGAACAAAGTGAGTTATATGAAGTATTTTTTAAAACCGTAACCTATTGGGCAGAAGATTTTTCGCGCATTACTCAACTTGCTTGCAGGCAAGCTGAACGTCATGGGCTGAGGGCAATGGATTCATTACATATTGCTGCTGCGATAACAGTCGGGGCAACTGAATTAATTACTACTCAGAGTTCTGATAAACCTATTCACAAAACTAAAAAAATTCGAGTTGTATCATTAAATTGATTGTTTATAATCCAAATAAAGAGGAGATAGAACAATGGATAAATTAAGTAAATATCGTGGAATCCTTAAAAATATCATCAAAGAATATGCTCGTGATGACTATAGGCGAAACGATGTCGATCGCGAGTTAATTTTTGATACAGAACATGATCATTACCAAATTGTTAATGTTGGCTGGGAGCGTGATCACCGCATTTATGGTTGTGTTCTCCACTTTGACATCAGACAAGGTAAAATCTGGCTGCAATACAACGGTACAGAAATTGATTTTGCGGAAGAATTAGTCAAGGCGGGTGTACCAAACCAAGATATTGTGATCGGTTTTCATTCTCCATTCATGCGACAGTTCACAGAATACGCCGTAAGTTAAACCTTATTTCCTGCATAAGGAGACATAAACAATGCCACTTCCACTATTTTCTCAAGTGCAATTAACAGAAGGGATTCCTCAATTTTGCCTAAAAAAAGGAAGTGTCGGTACAATTGTTGAACATTATTCCATGCCTGAAGGTAAAGAAAATGGATACAGCATAGAAGGATTAATTTATCAAGATACGGTAGAAGTAAGCGAATCGCAAATTGCTGTAAGTACAAGGGAATTATCGCTACAACTCAGGAGGTGACATTATCAAAAGTCAGTCCTACCTTATTTTGCCATGATCCCTTGGTTGAGAGATATCGGCGGCTTTCGGTTCAATAATCGCAGAAGTCCGATCGCCACTAATGCTGTTATAGGGCAGAGGTAGATCGCCGATCGCCGCTTCAATATTTGCTGCCATAATGGCGCGGGGGATTGAGCCTGTCGCATCACCGACATTTTTATTTTCACGATCTAAAAAAATAAAGCGGGGAATGCCATCAACACGATATTTCGTCACCTCTGGCAACCATTTAGTATTGTCTATATTTAGCATTACAAAATTCATGCGATCGCTATATTCATGTTCGAGGGACAAATTATCCGCCGCCATTGACTGGCACACACTACACCAATCCGCATAAAACTCAATCGTGGTCGGTTTATCATTGGCTAAAGATGCATCAATCGGACTCGCCGCCGCCGCCACTGCATCTAGCGAGGTACTACTGCGTTGGGCTTGAAAGCCAAAAAATAGCGCCGTGGTCAAAATTATGGCGGCGATCGCCACTAATAAATTGCGTAACTTATTGGAAGTAGCAGGAAGATCAGGATTCATGGCAAAAATTAACTTGCAAAAAAGTACTATGACCATAATAGTCAAAAAGTAAAAGGAGGCGCATCGCGTTACTTCTTACTTTTTGAGTTTTGCTTTATGCTAAAGCAATTAAAAACCGCAGAATTGAAATTACGCTTTTAACTATGAGTAATTCCCAAAACTCCTTTGATGCTTCTCAATATGATCTTACAAAAACCAAACTAACTTTTCAAGAAAAATTAGCCTATGGTGCAGGAGATTTGGGAACATCGATCACCACAAATCTGCTCTCATTCTTTCTGTTATTCTTTTTTACCAATGTAGCAGGGCTTGAACCCGCTCTGGCCGGACTTGTCTTATTGATTGGCAAAATCTGGGATGCGATCAATGATCCAATGGTTGGTGTACTTAGCGATCGCACCAAATCGAAAATGGGAAGGCGACTCCCTTGGATGATCTATGCGGCGATTCCCTTTGGACTATCATTTTTGGCTCAATGGCTAGTTCCTAGCACCGATAAGATGGTTCTCTTTTGGTATTACGTCATCGTGGGAATTGTGTTTAACACCTTCTTCACCGCCGTTAATCTGCCCTATACCGCCCTCACGCCTGAAATCACCCAAGATTATAACGAGCGAACTAGTCTAAACAGCTTCCGTTTTACCTTTTCCATCGGTGGCAGCATTCTATCTCTGTTTTTGGCACAGTTAATCTTTGCCTTTTTTAAAGATCCTGCTCGCCAAAATGGAACTTGTGATACAGGAGGTACTCAATATCTGGTGTTAGGTGCAGTCTGTGCAATCATTTCCAGTGTTTCTATCTATTGGTGTGTTTTTGGGATCAAGACAAGGGCGATCGCTAGCGATCGCCAACGACTCCACAACGAATCCTTAGATGTTCACGAAGAATTAAGCTTTATTGAGCAGTTAAAAATTGTCTTTAGCAATCGCCCATTTCTATATGTGATCGGCATTTACTTCTGTTCATGGCTATCTTTGCAAATCACCGCCTCGATCATTCCTTATTTCGTGGTTAATTGGATGAAAATGCAAGAGAGCGATTTCATCTTAGTGACGATCGCTGTCCAAGGTACGGCTCTGGTCATGCTGTCAGTTTGGAGTACAGTCAGTAAGAGATTTGGCAAAAAAGCGGCTTATTTTATGGGGTCAGGTATCTGGATCATTGCCCAAGCAGGTTTGTTTTTCTTGCAAGAGGGACAAGTTGGTTTACTTTACACTCTGGCGATTATGGCAGGTTGTGGAATTTCCACCGCTTATCTAATTCCTTGGTCGATGATTCCCGATGTCACCGACCTCGATGAATTGGAGACAGGGCAGCGCCGCGAAGGGATTTTTTATGCATTCATGGTGCTTTTACAGAAATTCGGTCTGGCGGCTGGTTTATTCTTGCTTGGGCTAGGTTTGTCATGGGCAAAATTTCAAGAAAAAATTCCCTGCCAGCCTTCCCCAGTTCAACCAGATTCAGCCTTATTTGCCATTCGGTTGGCGATCGGACCTTTACCAACGATCGCCCTGACTATTGGCTTAGTTTTAGCCTACTTCTACCCAATTACTCGTGAAGTTCATGCCGAGATATTAATGCGTCTTGCCGAAAGACGAAGACAAATCGAATAAATTCAAAAACATTAAGGCGGGTGTAGCCCGCCGCAATCCCGAAACACCTATTGAGCCAAAATCAAAATAATCAAAATAATCAAAATAATTAAAGATGTGATAATTGTGATCCCACCGATAAAAACAGGGCAAAAATCCATGACGATCGCATCAAAGATAACCCTGTATGATCGTGACTTGTATCCCTTGAAGCCTCAATAGGCTATAGCTCGTCACAACAATTTTTGATTTTATTTTGTGTTTTTTTACAAAAAGTAGAGACAACGCAAAGCGCTGTCTCTACTTTCTGTGTTGATTGATATATGATTAACAATCATTAACACTTACAGACATTACGGATGGTGTAAAACGTGGGTTGGCGTGTACGAGGTGTTCGTGGTGCAACAACAGTTGAGGCAAATACATACGCAGCCCTAGAAAGGGCTGTCATAGAGCTTATGGAAGCGATCGAGGTGCAAAATGCGATCGATCCGCGTGAAATTGTCAGTGCTACTTTTTCGGCAACAACCGATATTGACGTGGTGTTTCCTGCCAAAATCGCCCGATCGCGATCGCATTGGGAGCATGTGCCGCTTTTAGATGTGCAGCAAATGTATGTTGAGGGCAGCTTAGCGCGTTGTATTCGGGTATTGATCCATGTAAA
Organism: Cyanobacteria bacterium SOY_65_metabat_81; assembly: GCA_031412945.1. Lineage (GTDB taxonomy): Bacteria > Cyanobacteriota > Cyanobacteriia > Pseudanabaenales > Pseudanabaenaceae > Pseudanabaena. Next base: position 33,728 of record JANODY010000079.1, on the reverse strand, counting down.
TACGCCGCTTGAGCAACATCAAATCAAACATGTTTACTTAAACGGAGCGCGAGATTTACGTCCTGATCTAGTTTTCGTTCAAGTTTAAAGGGGCTTAGAAACTTATTATGAGTGATTGACTTCGGATCGCTATATAGATCGCTATATATCTAACGCGATTCTAAAACCTGCATGTTGATAAAAGTTGGGACGAAACCAATTGCGATAATATTTACCCGCTTCAGTTCCACTGGTGATCCATGATCCGCCTGCCATCATATTGTGTTTGTCATCAAAATATGGCGCGGAGTAACTCTCATATAAATAATGGGGTTGGTATCCTGCAAGTGGAGTTAGATGGTCGCTGAGCCATTCCCAAACGTTGCCGCGTAAATCGGATAGACCAGAATTATTTTGATCGCCATAACCAACAGGACTTGGTGAAGCAAATTTGAGATTAAGATTTAAGTCGTCTTCCACAAGCGGAAGACTGCTTGATGCTCCATAGGTGGCGAGATGCCATTCAGCTTCACTCATCAGGCGCGTATGATTGCCTTTCCATTCACAATAGGCGATCGCCTCATGATGATTTACTTCTACAGGAAAATCGAAGGGCATATCTATCTGATCAAACATGGCGCGATATTGATAGCTGTCGCCACTAGGAATCCAAAATTTAGGGCGATCGATATTATTTTGAGTCTTCCATTCCCATGCTTGATCAGACCAATAATCTTGATTTTTATAGCCGTCAGCTTTCACAAAATTTAAAAATTCGGCGTTAGTAATTAGATACTTGCTTGCCCGAAAAGTATCCACATTCACCTCGCGATCGCCGTATTCGATATCCCAACCATAGGTAGTTGAATCTTGAGGTTTGCCAAGCTGCACCACACCGCCTATGACTTCCAGCATTTCATTCGGCTCTGTATATCCATTGGTGGGCGCATATTGCCAATGGTCAGGACGCTGAAGCTGGTCAACAGGTAGCTGACGAATTAGCATTGATGAGGTTTCGATATGAATATACTGATGCTCGATCGCCATCATTAGCGCCCAGAGTGGATGATTTGGCGTGATAGGTAAGGCGATCGCCGTATTTTTAATTAGTTGGCAAATCCTGTCGTATACTTGCTGGCGATATTGCCAAACTGTGGGGACTTCGGCTTGACGCAAACTGGAAAAAATGCTGGCAATATCATCTGGTTTTTCAGGATCAACACCGATCTCAAAGAGAACTTCAAAATCAGAATTTAGACGCTCTGTTAATAAACCTACGCGCATTAATTTGTTGATATAAAAGACAGCCGAATGTCCTAAATAAAAGATTAATAAATTGCGTAATGGATCGGGATTGAGATAAAAAGTTTCGGGATTAATCAGGCTTTTTAGTAACTCATCTTCGATTTGCCAAGCGCGGTTGAAATAATTAAGAATTTCTTGGCGATCGCCACGGGCTAAGTTGGGTGGTTTCATAAAAAACAACAATAAGTTTAATCTAAATTTGCCAAAACATCATAAGCTGACTGCTATAAAGCTTTTCAAGGAATCGAGATACAGAGTCTCCACCTTTGGCAAAGACACTGTACCTCACTAGACTCAAAAGCGCTATAGTAGCCAATAAACTCGAAACTATGACTAGAAACGAACGCGACTCCATGGGAGAAATGTCCCTGTCTGATGATGTTTATTATGGTATCCAGACCGCAAGGGCGATCGATAACTTTAAGATTAGTGGGCTGAAGCCCTTGCCGACCTTTGTTGATGCTTGCTTGTTGATCAAGAAATCAACGGCGTTAGTTAATGCCGAACTCGGATGCATTCCTGTGGCGATGGGCATGGCGATCGCGGCGGCGGCGGATGAAATATTGGATGGACAGTTGCGCGAGCAGTTTGTGGTAGATGTGTATCAGGCGGGTGCTGGGACATCGCATCACATGAATGTAAATGAAGTTTTAGCCAACCGCGCTCTGGAGATTTTGGGCGATGTCAAAGGCAATTATCAACATGTTAGCCCTAACGATCATGTTAATTACGGACAGTCTACTAATGACGTAATCCCCACTGCGATTAGGATTGGGGCTTTATTAGCGCTAGATAATGTGCTGTTTCCTGCTTTAGCCAATCTTAACGAACAGTTGCGATTTAAGGCGATCGCCTTTGCCAAAATTGTTAAATCTGGACGCACCCATTTACAAGATGCTGTACCCGTCAGGCTCGGCGATGAATTTCAAGCCTATGCTCAAATTATTAGCGATCATGTAAATCGGATTCACCTAGCCGCCAATGACCTCAAAATATTAGGATTAGGCGGCAGCGCATCAGGCACAGGGCTAAATACGCATCCCCAATATTGCGATCGCGTTGCCGAGAAACTCAGCGAGATTACAGGATTTGAACTCAAACCCGCCAGTAACCTTATGGCGGCGATGCAAAGTATGGCTCCTTTTGTGAATGTATCGGGAGCAATCCGCAACCTCGCTCAAGACACTTGTAAAATCGCCAACGATTTGCGACTAATGGATTCGGGTCCCAAAACTGGTTTGCGCGAAATTCAATTGCCCCCTGTGCAACCCGGTTCGTCCATCATGCCAGGAAAATATAATCCTGTGATTGCTGAGATGACCAATATGGTTTGTTTTCAGGTGATGGGTTATGACACGGCGATCGCCTTTGCGGCTCAAGCAGGACAATTGGAACTTAATGTGATGATGCCTTTGATTGCCTACGATCTGATTCATAGCATTGAGATTTTGGGTCAGGCGATCGACACCCTCGCAACCAAATGTATTAAGGGAATCACCGCCAACGAAGATCGATGTATTGCCTACGCTGAAGGTAGTCTGTCGTTGGTAACGGCGCTAAATACGCATATTGGTTATTTGAACGCTGCCGATGTTGCTAAAGAATCTTTAGCTTCTGGCAAATCATTGCGTCAGGTAGTTTTGGATAAAGGCTTAATGACTGAAGAGAAGTTAGCTGAAGTTCTCGATCTCGAACAGATGAGTCGTCCCAACGGATAGAGTTTGCCTTCATCTACGTTAGACAAATAGCCGCTCCCTAAGCCTCTCTGACTACGTCTCAAAGTTGAGATCCCCCCCAGCCCCCCTTAAAAAGGGGGGAGAATTAAATTATCTTCTTCCCCCTTTTTAAGGGGGATTGAGGGGGATCTCTTAGGGTTTCTCACTACAGAAAACAACTAAAAAAAGAAAGATTATGTTAGCAGTAGCCGTATTAGCCGCAGGAAAAGGAACTCGCATGAAGTCGAGTTTACCTAAAGTACTTCAACCTTTAGGTGGAAAATCCTTAGTCGAAAGAGTTCTCAATGCAACGGATTCGCTCAAAGCCGATCGCCGTATTGCGATCGTGGGTTATTGTAGCGATCAAGTCCGCGCCGCTCTAGCCGATTATCCTCATGTATACCCGCAAATAGAATTTGCGGAACAGACAGAACAACTTGGCACTGGACATGCCATTCAGCAGCTATTAGAACCGTTAGCAGGTTTTGAAGGTGAACTAATCGTTCTCACGGGTGATTCACCTTTATTGCGTTCCGAAACTATTCAATCTCTCATCGACAGCCATTGTCAACATAAAGCTTCGGCAACAGTTCTCACCGCGATCCTGCCTGATCCAACTGGCTATGGTCGAGTGTTTTGCGATCGCGATATGCAGATCGATCGCATTATCGAACATCGAGATTGTACCCCCGAACAGATTCTCAATCAGCGAGTTAGTACTGGTGTCTATTGTTTTGATTGGCAACAACTGGCGATCGCTTTGCCAAAACTCACGACTAACAATGCACAAAAAGAATATTATTTGACTGAAGTTTTTGATTATCTCACTTCAGTTTATGCAAGTGATTTACACGACCCTGATGAAAGTCTGGGTATTAACGATCGCATTCAGTTAGCCCACGCCTATGAGATTTTGCAAAAGAGAGCGCGAGATAAATGGATGCGCGCAGGGGTGACGATGCTATTGCCTGAAACGATTACCATTGATGATGAAGTGGAACTTGCTCCCAATGTAATTATCGAGCCGCATTCCCATTTGCGCGGTAATACCAAAGTTGGTTCAGGTACTACCATTGGTCCGTCAAGCATGTTGATGAATAGCGTGATTGGCGAGAACTGTACAGTGCAGTTTTCGGTAATTGAAGACAGTCAAATTGAGAATAACTGCCGCATTGGTCCTTTTGCGCGAATTCGTGGCGAGTCGGTGGTCGGTGAAAAATGTCGAATTGGAAATTTTGTGGAGCTTAAAAATGCCAAAGTGGGCGATCGCACCAATGCCGCTCATCTTAGTTACTTGGGAGATGTCACCCTCGGCACACAGGTAAACATTGGCGCAGGAACGGTTACGGCAAATTATGATGGCTTCAAAAAACATCAAACTATAATTGGCGATCGCAGCAAGACAGGTTCTAATTCGGTTTTGGTTGCGCCAATTCAAATCGGTGAAAATGTGAATATTGCCGCAGGTTCGACCATTGTGGAGAATGTCGAGTCAAATTCCTTAGCGATCGCCAGAGCCAAGCAGATCCTTAAACCCGATTATTACGATCCAGAAGGTCGCAAAAAAAACTGACGTGAAACTCAGAAAAACAGAAAAAGCCTCGCGGCGCGAGGCTTTTTCTGTTTTGCCTCTGAGAAAGATCTCGCTTTGCGAAACATCTCTCAGAGCCATTTTTAAAAAAGTATTTGGTTTTAAGTAGAGCGCAAAGCGCTATACCTACACTAAAATAGGCTCTTTAGTAGCGATCGCGGGATATTCTAATTCAGGATATTCCAACTCAGGATAAAGTGGGAAGCGATCGCACAAAGCTTGAACTCTAGAAATACAATCAGCTTGGATAGCATCACTATCGGGACTTAATAGGCGATCGGCGATGATATTACCGATTTCGCGGAAGTCAATTTCTTTCAATCCGCGTGAGGTCATGGCAGGTGAGCCAAGGCGTAAACCACTGGTCACAAAAGGAGATTCGGGGTCAAATGGAACTGTATTTTTATTAGCTGTGATATTTACACCACTAACTAATCCATCAGCGACCTTACCCGTCATCCCGATCGAACGCAGATCGACTAGTAACAGGTGATTGTCTGTACCGTTAGAAACTAGTTTAAAGCCGCGATCTTGCAACTGAGATGCAAGGGCTTGAGCATTGGCGATTACTTGTCCTGAATAAGTTTTAAACTCAGGTCGCAACGCCTCACCGAAAGCAACAGCCTTAGCGGCGATCACATGCTCTAGGGGTCCACCTTGAGATCCGGGGAAGACCGATTTATCAAATTTTTTGCCAAGCGCGGCATCACGAGTCATGATCAAGCCGCCACGGGGACCGCGTAATGTTTTGTGAGTGGTGGTAGTGACCACATCGCAATAGGGGATTGGGTTGGGGTGATGACCAGAGGCGATTAGTCCCGCGATATGGGCGACATCAGCCATCAAGTATGCGCCGACTTCATCGGCGATCGCCCTAAATTTAACAAAATCAATAATTCTTGGATATGCCGAGAAGCCGCAGATGATTAATTTGGGCTTATGTTGCAAAGCAAGATCGCGAATTAAGTCAAAATCTAACTGCTCAGTTTCTTTGTTCAAGCCGTAATGGACTTTGTTAAACCACATCCCCGAAACATTCACAGGTGAGCCATGGGTCAAATGTCCGCCGTGGGACAAGTCCATCCCTAAGAAGGTGTCACCGGGCTTCAGTAAAGTTAAAAACACCGCAAAATTAGCTTGTGCGCCAGAGTGTGGCTGCACATTGGCATGGGCTGCGCCAAATAACTCCTTAATGCGATCGATGGCGATCGTTTCGATCTCGTCCACAAACTCACAACCGCCGTAGTAGCGCTTGGATGGCAGTCCTTCAGCATATTTGTTAGTTAATACTGATCCCTGTGCTGCCATAACCGCAAGGGATGTAAAATTTTCGCTGGCAATTAATTCAATATTATTGCGCTGTCTCTCGATTTCTTTACCAATAAAACCTGCGACAAGGGGATCAGATGCGGCGAGGATGGGAAACAAGTTGGTCATTTTTCTGAGCTTTTTATTCTGAGCTTTTATTCTGAGCTTTTGAGCTGAATGCCTAAAATTAATTAGGTTATAGCGGTGGTCACTGCCATTAGGACAATTTAAAACCAAAGAAACAAATGGCGGTGCTTCGCGCCGCCACTCCTTCTTCTGGTTTTATGTCCTAACACATATGGCTACAGCTATAAATGCGGTGCAAGGTTAGCATGAAGGAAAACACCTGCTAATTTATGCTAACACGCGAGGCAATATAGCGTTTTGGTTGCCATATTGCGGGTCCATAAGTGGACTTTAAACATCAGAGCGTGGGATTGCCCTAAGTGCATACACATCACGATCGCGATGTCGGTGCTAGGTCGCACAGAGCGCGGGGTGGATGTCAATAGACGCTTCAATGCTTTGTTTGGATTATGCGATCACGAATTAAAACCATAAAACGAGAGTCGGCGCATTGCGCCGACTCTCATAAAATTAGTAGAGACCATTAAGGCAACTTGCCAATGTAATCGCGAATCACAGGCGCAAAAATTTTCACAACCTGTTGATAGACTTCTCTCTTAAATCTGACAATCGAATCAAGAGTCTGCTCGATCGCCATAAACTGCACCACCCGAAACTCGCGATCGTGCATATCTAATTGGCAATCGGAAGCAGGATGATCCCAATAAAAAGCATACCAACGCTGTCTTTGTCCACAATAATTTGCCCATTTTCCCGTTAGCTTGAGCGTCGGCGGAAAGTCATAATATAGCCATTCAGGATGGACATAGGCTAGTTCAGCATTATTAATGCCCACTTCTTCATAAAGCTCGCGCAAAGCCGCCACTTCAGGATCTTCGCCATCATCAATTCCCCCTTGTGGAAATTGCCACGAATCAGGCACACCTAGCCGTTCGCCGACTAGCACCTCACCCTTGCGATTAAAAACAATTAGCCCCACATTGGGGCGATAAGACTTTTCAGGTTTCATACTTTTATTCTTTTGACAAAGCATAGCATCGCCACTAAATCATCACCAAAAAGATAGGCTATAAGCAGCAACTTACAGCCTTCTCATTTTGACTAGACTAATGCGACTGCTGGTCCTTCTTGAAGTTTTAACAGCGATCGCTTCGGAATTGGCAAGCCCACCATTTCCGCATTACTTGCCCCTGGCGGAACCATTGGATAACAGTTTTCATTGCGCTTAACGCAGAAGTCGGCAAACACAGGTCCATCGTGAGCCAAAATCTCGGCAACCGCAGACTTCAGATCCGTGGGTTTAATTACCTTCAGTCCCTTGATCCCGTAAGCTTCAGCAAGCTTCACAAAGTCGGGCATTCCTGGCTGCATGTTAGAAGAAGAATAGCGCTCATCATAAAAGCTCTCTTGCCATTGACGCACCATACCTTGCCAACCATTGTTGACAATAATCACCTTGACGGCGATCCCGTACTGCGCCAATGTGCCAAGCTCCTGAATATTCATCTGAATACTGGCATCGCCACTAATACAGATCACCTGCTCGTCTGGAAAAGCAACTTTCGCACCCATCGCCGCAGGCATACCATAGCCCATCGTGCCAAGCCCCGCGCTAGAGATCCACTTGCGCGGACCAGTTTTGATTAACTGGGCTGACCACATCTGATGCTGTCCGACATCAGTGGTGAAATAGGCTTCGGGAGCTTGTTTCCCAAATTCATAGATCACTTGCTGCGGTGACATCACGTCTGCATATTCAGGCACATCAAGAGGATAGTCTTCTCTCCACTCATTAAGCTGACCAAACCAATCTTTGGTTTGAATATTTTCTTCATAGCTCGAATATTCAAGCATCGCTTGCAAGACTTCCTTCACATCACCAATAATTGGTACTTCAGGAGTCCGATTTTTGCCAACTTCCGCAGGATCGATATCAATATGAATGACTTTAGCCGTAGGCGCAAATTTATCCAAACGACCCGTAACGCGATCGTCAAATCTTGCACCGACCGCAATCAACAAATCACAACCCTGTACCGCAAAGTTGGCATAAGCTGTGCCATGCATTCCCAACATACCGAGCGCCAGATAATCATTTTCATCAAAAGCGCCTTTACCCATCAAAGTTGTAGTTACAGGTAATTGAAAACGTTTAGCGAGTTCCGCTATTTCCTCATGAGCATCAGCGATTACTGCGCCGCCACCTGCGTATAACAGTGGTCTTTTGGCTTCACGAATTAAGGCGATCGCCGCCGCAATTTGATGTAAATGCCCTTTAACTTTAGTTTGATAACCAGGCAAATCGATCTGCACTTCAGGATTATAGTCAAACTCTTGCTGACCAATATCTTTAGGAATATCGACTAACACAGGACCTGGTCTTCCTGTTCCTGCAATATGAAAAGCCTCGGCAACAATCCTCGCAATATCTTCAGGTCGGCGAATCACATAGGAATGCTTGACAATTGGCAAAGTAATGCCCCAAATGTCCGTTTCTTGAAATGCATCGGAACCGATCGCATAGGAGGGTACTTGCCCTGTGATGATTACCATCGGCACAGAGTCCATTTGGGCAGTGGCGATCCCCGTCACCAGATTAGTCGCTCCAGGTCCTGAAGTGGCGACACATACTCCCACTTGTCCAGTAGCACGCGCATAACCATCAGCCGCATGGACAGCACCTTGCTCGTGACGCACAAGGTAATGCTTAATCTCGCCCCTCGCTTCAGCCTGATAAATTTCGTCATATACAGGCAGAATTGCGCCACCTGGATATCCGAAAATATGTTTTACACCCTGTCGTCTCACACTGTCGATGAGAGCAAATGCACCCGTTGTTCGCAAAGTAGCCTCCTCTAGACTTTTACTTTAAGCATGTAATTTAACTTGTCAAAACTGGTTTTGTTTTGAGCATTCCCAGATACTTTTCTGCCCTCTACTACAAAGAAGTAATTTATAGCAAGTACCTTAAGTTTAGAATTTGTAAGAATTGTATCGATAATAACATAGACAAGCTGACGCAAAGCTGCTATGCAGGGTGTTCTGAATTGAGTTTTTTATGGCGATCGCCCAAAAAAGACAAAAGAAAGGCTTTGCTTTGCACAACCTTTTTTTGCGATTTAAAGCCACAGCGCAAATCGTTGTAGCTACTTATGAAAACTGTTGACCGAGTTCAATTGGATTATGCACAGTAATTTTCTTTTTGGAGATAGCAATCATTTTTTGTTTTCGCAAATCGCCAAGTAGCCGCGTCACCGTCACTCGCGTAGAACCGATCGCCTCAGCGATCGCCTGATGTGACAGCTTCAAATCAATAGTCACGCCATCGGCAGAGGGCGAACCAAAATCTCGACAAAGAATCAACAAAAAGCTAACTAATCGCGATCCCATATCACGATGAGCCAGCGTCTCGATCATCATCTCCGTTTGCAAAATTCGGGACGACAATCCGCGCAACAATACCATCGGTAATTCAGGATCTTCCTTCAGCGCTTTTTCAACCTGATCAATCGGTACAGACAGCAACTCAACGGGGGTAAAAGCCACCGCATGATAAAAGCGATCGGAGCGATTGCCCGTAATTAATGACAACACCCCAAACACACTATTTTCACGCAATAGGGCTACCGTAATTTCTTCACCAGCCTCGTAAACTCTAGAAAGTTTTACTGCACCTTTAACCAAAAAGTAAAAACGCTCCGCAGGATCGCCAGGGAAAAAAATCGTCTTACCGCGTTCAAACGTTTCTGTCACGGGTGGAAACATTCCCCCATTCATTTCGCGAAAGACTTCAACAAGCGCACGGTCAGCCAATCTTATATACCTTCTCTAACCAAGACTAAATATCCTAACTTAAACTTACTACACAATTGCAATTTGTATCATGATGGACATTATCAAAACCTACTTTTACACAAATTTTTCTAAGTAAGTGGGCTTAATCAAATATAAAACCGATGGCGCACGCGCAGCGTGCGCCACAAGTTATTGAAACCTCCCGCTACGCAGGCGATCTTAGGTTTTGTATATCTTATTTAATTACGCCGAGCTACTTAAGTGTTGCAAAGCAGCACTTAAAAAAATTTATGACTTAGCGAAACATACTACTTACTGAAGTATCTTCGTGAACGCGCCAAATAGTCTCACCCAATAGATCAGCGACAGATAACACGCGTAATTGAGGGAAATAGCTCTCTTGTTGCACAGGTGTTGAATTAGTGACGATGACTTCCTCAAACACGCCACTAGACAAGCGATCGATCGCAGGTGGTGAAAATATGGCATGAGTCGCACAGGCATAGACTTGCCTAGCACCTTCTTTTCGCAAAAGCTTGGCGGCTTCGTAGATTGTGCCAGCCGTATCGATCATGTCATCGACTAACACCGCCGTTTTTCCAGCCACATCACCGATCACGTTCATCACCTCCGCCACATTATGCGATTGACGGCGTTTATCGATGATCGCTAAGGGCGCATCACTGAGCTTTTTGGCAAAAGCGCGGGCGCGAGCAACACCACCCACATCGGGTGAGACTACCACTAGATCAGGTAATTGCTTTTGCAATAAATAATCAAACAAGACGGGCGCACCATAAACATGGTCGCAAGGAATATCAAAATAGCCTTGAATCTGGGCTGAGTGTAAATCCATAGCGATCACCCGATTTGCCCCAGATTGCACAATTAAGTTCGCCACCAACTTCGCGGTGATTGATTCACGTCCTGCGGTTTTGCGATCGGCTCTGGCATAGCCATAATAAGGTAATACTGCCGTAATTTGCCTTGCTGAGGCTCGACGACAAGCATCGATCATGATCAGTAACTCAGTTAAATGATCGTTGACAGGGCGACAAGTGGGTTGGAGCAGATAAACATCACAGCCTCGGATGGATTCTTGTACTTGCACATAGACTTCCCCATCAGCGAAATTTTTTCGCACCATAGGACCTAACTCGATCCCTAGATAACGAGAAATTTCTTGGGCAAGGGGTAAATTTGCTGAGCCAGCAAATAGCCTTAGCCGATCTTCACTGTTAGTCAGTGAGGAAAGTCTGTGCAGCCCTGTTCTAGTAGTTGTTAAGTGTGTCACTGCAATTTATCAGAAGGTAACATAGCCATAATTCTATTGTCGTGCTTAATCCGCGATTCGGAGCGTCTGTTTTTATTTGGGTACTTATTTGGGTGGGCGACGACGTTGTAAAAAATCTGGTATATCTAGCCCTGGCTTGCTTAACTTGATTTCAGGCTGCGTATTGCTAGGGTTGGGACTAGGTTGCTCGATTGCCCTAGATCTTGATGGCGGCGGCGTAGGGAGAGGTTGCACTCTTTTATTGATTTGAGGTGGAATCGCAGGATGGGTTTTTGGGGTAAATCCTGTGGCGATTACTGTAATCCGAATCTCGCCATCTAACTTGGGATCGATAACTGCGCCGAAAATAATATTGGCATTTGGATCAACAACTTCATAAATCGTTTCGGCGGCGGCATTGACTTCATGCAAGGTCATATCTTCGCCACCTGTGATATTGAAGACCACACCGCTTGCGCCTTCGACTGAGGTTTCGAGTAAAGGGGAAGAAATTGCCGTCATGGCAGCTTCTCTGGCTCTGGACTTACCTGAGCCGATGCCAATGCCCATCATCGCTGAACCTGCATCCGCCATGATCGCTCGAATATCGGCAAAGTCAACGTTCACCAAGCCAGGAATCATGATGATATCTGAAATTCCTTGCACACCTTGACGGAGGATGTCATCAGCAACCCGAAAAGCCTCTTGAACTGGGGTTTGCTCAGAAATTACGGATAACAACTTGTCGTTGGGGATCACGATTAATGTGTCAACACGACTTTGTAAACCTGCGATCCCTTCTTCGGCTTGCTGCCCACGTCGTCTACCTTCAAAGGTAAATGGTCTAGTCACGATGCCGACTGTAAGTGCGCCTAATTCTTTGGCAACTTCGGCAATGATGGGAGCGGCTCCTGTACCCGTGCCACCGCCCATGCCTGCGGTGATAAATACGAGGTCTGCGCCTTCGACGGCGGCAGCGATGTCATCGCGAGATTCTTCGGCAGCTTTCTGCCCGATCGCAGGATTACCGCCAGCACCTAAGCCTCTGGTCAATTTTTGTCCCATCTGGAAGCGTTTGGAGGCTGAGGACTGAAGCAAGGCTTGAGCGTCAGTATTAAATGACCAAAACTCTACGCCGATCACGTCACTTGCGATCATGCGATTTACAGCATTGCCGCCGCCACCGCCGACACCGATTACTTTGATTTTTGCGACACTGCCCAACATGATATTATCCGCTCTTTTGTCAATGCCTAACTGCTGTTTCATTCGAGTATGTGATTGCCCTAGGTATAGTCCAGAGCTATTTGAGAACTCGGAAAGTTCATCTACGTTCATTGGTGGCTCTCCGTTTTCTGAACTATGTGAATCACTGTGTGAATCTAGGTCTGACCATTCATTTTGAGGTGTCATTTATTGGATAATGTCATAATTTAAAGATGAGATTATTACCGAAGTACATCAAAATCTAATAAATTTAAACCACTGATATCCCTAATTTAATCAGAGATTTGAGCAATAGTTTAAACTTACTTAAAAAAAATAATGATAGCCTTAAAATGACAACTTACAGACAATTTATAGGCAACATTATGGTTTTGTTTGCGAAAATTTATCTTTGAGCGGTATGTTCATTTCTAAAATTGGGTTGGTTGGTTGGGTCAGATCCACATAATTAAAACTCTTAGATTTTAGCTTTTCAGGGAGTGTTCTGAGCCGATCCAATGTTTCTAACTGGGTGGCAAATAGTGGTGGTTTGTATATGCCAAAATGTACTAGACCGATCTCTGTGGTCAAAATTAGATTTGATTCATCGCGTAAGTCTACTTGTGAAATTTTGACCTGACTCTGGCTGACTTGGCGATATAGAGTTGACCATTGGGCGATCGCCCGATTATCTCGATTATTATTTGGATTATTAGTCGATTCTAAAACGACAAGATTGGGCTTGGTGATGTTGGCTGGATAGGCTTTAGACGACACCCAAATACCTTCGGCATCAAGAAACCCTTGCTGTCCTTTGCGTGTAGAGTTGGCGATCGGCAAGCGTTCTTGAAGCTGGATGGTCAATTTTGATGGAAAAATAGTGCGCGAAACTAAAACTTTATAAACTGGGGTGGTCGCCTCTAGTTGGATGGCTATCGCTTGGGGTTGGATTTGAAAAATTAGCTGAGGATACTTGATCGGCAAGGCTTTTTTGATGGTGTCTTTAGAAAGTAGATTATTACCCTGAACCTCAATTTGGTCGGCACTGCGTAGTTGCCACTCAGGCAGCATCGCCACCCACAGCATCCCGCCTGTCAGTCCTGTGATAAATGTTAGCTGCCAAATACGTTGGCATATGCGAACCCGACGCTGTTGCCGCAGTTGTTTGCGGCGTGACACATAGTCCGCCTCTCCAGTGGAGATAGGGAATTCAGCCGTCATCTTTGCGCTTACCTGCTATTGACTACTCTCAGTGAGTCACTGCGACTGAGATTACAAAAATTACTTCTTAGAACTAGACAACCAACGGTCAACTTTGACGAGTGTTCGACCATAAAGATAAAGTCCAACGTCCAGAGGGCGACCACAGCAAGGTTTCTCACGCTTGAGTTGGATAGAATCGGTACTTTGGTGCCTTCTGCGTCAGACTATAGCATCTATTCTGTGGGTATGAGTGACTAAAAAGATTAAATTAAAGGGAATAAATTCCCCCGCTCGTTTCCCTCTCGGCGCTGAAGGCGCTGCGTTTCCCACTTACCGTATTATTTTATGAAGTCATCTAAAAAACCGTCAACTAAACGATATCGTCCCGCTACAAAACAAAGAAAGTGGCTCAGGGGATTTCAGTGGTTTTTGCCTGGTTTATTGGTAAAGCGATGGCTGTTAGTGAGCATTATCGGCATTGTGTTGATCGTTTTGGGAATCGCAATTTCGGCAAGGTTGACCCCAGTTTTATTTTTGTCGCGTCTGATCGGCAACACCCTTGATACTTTGGTGGCGATCTTGCCGCGCAATCTGAGCGGTCCGATCGCCTTATTTGTTGGGCTGGGGCTATTGTGGCTAGGACAAAAACGCGCCCTCGGTTCGATCACCCAAGTTTTGATGCCCAATCAAGACAAAGAATTATTAGAATTACTCGTCTCGCATCGCAAGCTTAATCGGGGACCGAAAATCGTCACAGTGGGCGGCGGGACTGGCTTATCTAACTTATTGCGCGGACTCAAACAATACAGCGCTAATATTACGGCGATCGTCACCGTTGCCGATGATGGTGGCTCTTCAGGACGGTTGCGCCGCGAACATGGAGTTTTGCCGCCTGGAGATATTCGGAACTGCCTCGCCGCCCTCGCCGACGAAGAGAAGTTAGTCACTGAATTATTTCAATATCGCTTTAAAACAGGCGAAGGGCTGTCTGGACATAGCTTTGGCAATTTGTTTTTAACCGCGATGAGTGAGGTTACAGGCGATCTCGAAAAGGCGATCGCCGCTAGCTCTCAAGTTTTAGCCGTGCGCGGTCGAGTCCTACCCGCCACCCTTGATCACATGGTGTTATGGGCTGAGTTTGAAGACGGTCGCTATGTTGAGGGTGAGTCAAATATTCCTGAAGCCAGAGGTAAAATCAAACATATTGGTTGCAAACCAGATCACCCCAAAGGCTTACCCCAAGCCGTCGAAGATATTAGTCAAGCCGATCTGATCGTCATCGGTCCGGGTAGCTTATACACCAGTATCATCCCTAACTTACTCGTGCCAGAAATCTTGCAAGCTTTGATCGATCGCCATGTGCCATCGATCTATCTTTGCAATATCATGAGTCAAGTTGGTGAAACCGATGGCTATACCGTGTCTGATTATGTGCGAGTTTTAGATGAAATTGCGGGAGTTAGGTTATTTGATGTAGTCTTAGTTCAGAAGCAACCACCATCAACGCGATCGCTTCAGCACTATGCCTCCTTTGGCTCACACTTTACCCATTTAGACCGTGACCAATTAGCCACGATGCGATGCCCTGTTTTAATCGCCAATATTATGCGCGAAAAAGACAATGCCACCGTATGCCATGATTCCGACAAGCTGGCGGGTGTGTTAATGCGCTGGTATAACCGCCAGTAGCTCTATCGCAGCAATTTGCGCCCAAACTCAAATCGATAAAATTTTGAAACGTTAACTAAAATCATCAGTGATTCAGAATTATCATATCCAAGTTAATAGTGATATCTATGCCCTTGCCAAATTGCAAGGCTGGTTTCATCAATTTCAAAAGTTATTGCCAAAAGCAACTTGGATGCAATGCAATCTGGTTTTAGTTGAGGTATTCACCAACGTAGTTGCTTATGCCCATGAAGGACTACCCGAAGAAACACCAATCGATATCGAAATCACACTTCATCGCCTAGACAATTTTTTGGAGTTAAGGATCTGGGATTACGGTGAACCTTTTGACCTTGAAACTCAAATCGAACGAGCTACTAAAGAAGCCGAACAAAACAAAGATTTTGTAAATGTCGATGATATTCCTACAGGTGGACGAGGCTTGTTTATTGCCAAGAGTGTCGCTGACGATATCAAGTATGAATCAACTAATGATGGTCGCAACTGTTTTGTAATGACTAAAAGTTTTCCTTGTCAATAAAATAGTTACAACGCTTTGCGTCGTAACTATTTTTTTTTGGTTTTTATTAGCTAACATCTATACAAAGCGAGCGTCGCGAGGTTAATTAACGACTTGTCCTAGTACCGTTTTAACCACAACACAAAGGCAAACAAAGCCACAGGAATGGTAATAACGAATAGGGCGATCACATTGATCACATCTATGGTCAAGCCATTTAACAGCGTCCAATGGGGCGCAATATATTTAATTACCGCCGAGGCGATCGCCGAATAAATAAACAATTGCGAAACAAATAAAAATTGAGAGACTTTGTTTAAACCCATAACTCTAAAAAATATAATATTAATAGAATTAAGAAGAATAGATACAGCGCTGTACCTATTCTTCTTAATTAGTTTTTCTTTTTGCCGACTTCTTTTTCTTGAATCTCGGCTGGCACTGGGAACTGCTCAATCGGTTGCCCCGCCAAAGCCCTTTCCATAAACTTGCGCCAGATCGGAGTCACAAAGACTCCACCCGTTACGCCATTTGCCATAGGTGAATAGTCATCATTACCAATCCAAATTGCTACAGAGAGCTGCGGTACATAGCCCACAAACCAAGCATCACGAAAATCAGAGGTGGTACCTGTTTTGCCTGCCACGGGGCGACCCTCACTCAGTTGTGCTTCTGTCGCCGTGCCATTGGTAACTACCCCGCGCAAAGCATCAGTTAAATAGGATACGGCGATCGGATCAAGAATTAACTCAAGCTTTGGGCTATTGTCCAAAATCAGATTGTTATTGCGATCGCTCACCCGCGCAATTAATGTCGTTTTTGATTTATATCCGCCACTTGCAAATACTGCGTAAGCACCCGCCACTTCCATCGGCGTGACATCGGCTGCACCAAGGGGCAGAGAAACCACAGGCTTCAGCGGACTATTGATCCCCAACTTGCGACAAATAGCAATTACATTTTCATTGCCGACTTCTAGCCCTAACTTAATCGCAGGAATATTTCGAGAAACTGCGATCGCCTGCCGAATCGAAATTGAGCCTGAAAACTTATTGTCGTAGTTACGCGGCACATAGGGTTCATCGCCATCAGGAATAGTCATCGCACTATCATCAATCACTGAGTCTGGCGTATAGTTGCCCGTGGCAAAAGCGGCATAGTAGACAAAAGGTTTAAACGAAGAGCCTAACTGTCTTCTTGCCAGAACCGCCCGATTAAATTGATTTTTGTCAAACTCGCCCACGCCACCCACTAACGCTTTCACAAAACCTGTGCGCGGATCAACGGCTACTAGCGCCAATTGATCGGCATACGCACCCCGATCTACTAGATCTCGATGTCCTTCTGCGGCTACTTCTTCAGCAATTCTCTGTAATTTTAGATCGATCGTGGTCTGAATTCGCAAACCACCCTGTAAAACGACATCTTTCCCAAATTTTTCTTCTAACTCGGCAGTCACTGCTTGTGAAACATAAGGAACACGACTAGCTTCGTAAGAAATACCTTGTTTGCGAATAACTATCTTTTGAGCCTTCGCCGCTTTGACCTCCGCCGCAGTTGACCATCCAATCTCAGCAAGGCGATCGAGGACTAAACCTTGTCGTTTCTTTGCCTCTGCATAGTTATCAACAGGATTAAAAACTGAAGGAGCCTGAATTGTTCCTGCCAACATCGCCGCTTCGCCGAGGGTCAGGTCTGCTGCTGATTTACCAAAATAGTTCTGCGAGGCAGTTTCTGCGCCATTGGTGTTTTTACCCCAAAACACTTGATTGAGGTACATTCCAAGAATTTCTTCTTTGGTGAAAACCTGCTCAACTCGCATCGCTAATACCGCCTCAGCAACTTTACGATTGAGGGTGCGTTCATTAGATAGGAATAAATTTTTGACCAATTGCTGCGTTAAGGTCGAGCCACCTTCAACGGTTCCGCCTGCATTAAAATTAGCTAAAACCGCTCTTCCAATACCATTGGGATCGATGCCCTTATGCGTATAAAAATAAGCATCTTCCATAGCAAGAACCGATCGCTTTAAATGTGGTGAGATGCGATCGAGAGTTACTACTTCGCGGTTGACATCACCATGCAAACGGGCAATTAACTCACCGTTAATATCGTAGATATAGGTAGTTTCTACAGGCACATAGCCCTTAAGCACTCTCACGTCAGGCAGGTCGCGAAAACTAAGAGCTAAGCCGACTAGTCCACCTGCCATAGCCGCACCGCCAATCATGATGATGCCAAGCAATGTGCCACCAACAGCCTTGAGAGTTCCT
This sequence comes from Cyanobacteria bacterium SOY_65_metabat_81, assembly GCA_031412945.1. Taxonomy (GTDB): domain Bacteria; phylum Cyanobacteriota; class Cyanobacteriia; order Pseudanabaenales; family Pseudanabaenaceae; genus Pseudanabaena. The sequence goes on along the minus strand of JANODY010000079.1, from coordinate 15,805 downwards.
TTAAAAATACTGCCTGCAAGCGAATCAGACCGCTCTACACTATTCGATGCCACAGCAATCTACCCTTTGATTTACTCATGAGTGATCTTACTTCATTAACAAGTATTTCGTGCGATCGCATTAAAAAACTACTGCGTAGTTTTTTAATGCGAGGATCAGCGTCTTTGAGCAAGCTTGTCATATACCAATTGCAGATCGACATGGTGATGGGCGATCGCCACAAGGGTGTGATAAAACAAATCGGCAACTTCAGAGGCGATCGCGTCAGGATGATTATCTTTGCAAGCCATCACCACTTCGGCAGATTCTTCGCCAATTTTTTTTAAAATATTATTATCGCCACCCGCAAATAACTTACAAGTATAAGAATTCTCTTGGGGATTTTCACGGCGATCGACAATAACCGCAAATAATTCTGATAAGGGATCGTTCATTTCTTAAAAACCATTAAAAAATATTTGTCACAAAATAAAAATAAAAATAAAAATAAAATTGGATGAATTGGGCTTAGCCTAACTCATCCAATTTTGTTTTGTTTTTTATTTAATTAACGTAAAGCGTTAAAAAATAACTACTTGACGGAAGCCTTACCGCCAGCTTCGCTGATTTGCTTTTGAGCAGCTTCAGCGTCAGCCTTAGCCATGCCTTCTTTAACAGTCTTAGGTGCAGATTCAACTAGATCCTTTGCATCTTTCAGACCCAATCCAGTGATTTCACGAACGATCTTCAGAACCGCGATTTTCTTGTCGGCAGGAACTTCATCAAGTACCAAATCGAAAGCAGTCTTCTCTTCAACTTCTTCAACAGCAGCAGCACCGCCAGGAGCAGCCATCATCATGCCACCAACAGGCGCAGCAGCCGAAACGCCGAAGGTTTCTTCGATCGCTTTGACCAATTCAGAAGCTTCAAGAAGGCTCAAAGACTTTAGTTCTTCAACGATAGCATCAACTTTTGCAGACATAGTTTTTCTCTTTAATTAATTAGATTAGGTTGATAATTGATAATTCGTAATTCGTAATTGATAATTCGTAATTACTAATTTTTCTAAGCCGATTCTTTTTCGGAAACAGCCTTGATAGCGCGACCCAGAGATTGAGGAACCTCTTTGATCCCGATCGCGATTTTGGCGGTAATCGCATTGATAGCACCAGCAATTTGAGCCATGAGTACTTCCTTAGAAGGTAAGTCGGCGATTACCTGCAAGTCTTTTGCAGTCAAAGCACGACCCTCTAAGACACCGCCCCGAAGTTCGGTTTTCTTAGATTCTTTTTGGAAAGCTTGATAAGCCTTAACAGCGCCACCAATGTCATCTTTGACAAATAAGCAAGCAGAAGGTCCAACGAGGAAATCTTCAAGAGGCTTCCATTGAGGGGTTTCTGAAATTGCTTGTTTTAGCAAAGTGTTTTTGGTAGTTCTGCACACCGTGCCTGTCGGACGAAGCGAACGGCGCAGCTTGGTAATCTCAGCTACCGACAAAGTTGAGTAGTCAATTACCATAACCAATTGAGTTCCTTCAAACTCTTTGGTCATTTCTCCGACTAAAACTTTTTTCTGGTCTAGGGTTTTACCCATATATTTGTCACCTCCTGTTATTTAGGATTGTGTTGAGGATTAGAAATAAAAGCGTGAAACGCCGTTACTGCTAACTTGGATAGCTTTTAAAGTCAGTCAAAAAAGTCAATCAAAAAGCCTCGTCTTTTCGCAGACCGAGGCTGAAAATTTATTCCAATCTGGAATTTTTTTCAAATCACCTCGGCAGGAAATTAAGCCATTAGCACCTACTATCTGTGGATCTATTCAGTTGTAGAAATTTTTTCCTAGGCTTATAACAACAGTTAGATTTAGCTTTCGATTTAGCTTTTAATTTTGACTTTGAAAGGCTTTAATTATGCTTCTGAGAGCTTGATATCGCGCAGTGCCGTAACATCAACTTCGATCGCAGGTCCCATAGTTGCCGATACATATAGCGATCGCCAATAGCGACCCTTTGCACCAGAAGGACGATTGCGATCAATCGTTTCTTGCAAAGCTTTGAGATTTATCAGAAGATCTTCTGCGGCAAACGCGGCTTTACCAAACATGACGTGAACAATCCCAGTACGATCAGCACGGAATTCCAGCTTACCAGCTTTGAACTCATTAATTGCACCACCCAAGTCAGTAGTTACCGTACCACCCTTAGGTGAAGGCATCAATCCTCTTGGCCCAAGCAACTTACCAAGCTTAGCAACTTGAGGCATCATGTCAGGTGTGGCAATCAGCAAGTCAAAATCCATGCGACCTTTGCTGATTTCATCAATTAGTTCTTCAGAACCAGCAATGTCTGCACCTGCGGCGGTGGCTTCAGCGACCTTTTCCCCACGGGCAATCACAGCAACTCTGATTGTTTGTCCTGTTCCCTTGGGTAAAGCGACAGTAGTCCGCAACTGTTGATCGGCGTACTTAGGATCAATTCCTAATCTTACATGTGCTTCTACAGACTCAGGAAACTTCGCTGTTGCGGTTTCTTTTAACAGTTCCAGAGCTTCTATAGGTGAATAAGGGCGTTCTTCAACTTTACTTAAAGCTTCCCTTAGACGTTTTGATACTTTCTTTGCCATGGTTACTCCTTTGGGGTGCGATCGGAAAAATCAATTCCCTCCCCCAGCTAAAAAATTTGTTTAGATCTATTGGAAATATGCAGTGAGCAACAACTAGATACTAAGCGTTAATAATAACGCCCATGTTCTTGGCTGTGCCTTCAATAATTTTCATCGCGGCATCAATATCATTGGCATTGATATCAGGCATCTTGGTTTCTGCAATCTGACGCAGTTGATCTCTAGAGATAGAGCCAACTTTTTTGCGGTTAGGCTCAGCAGAGCCAGATGTGATACCAGCAGCTTTTTGAATTAGCACTGATGCAGGAGGTGTTTTAAGAATGAAGGTAAAACTACGATCTTCATACACCGATATTTCGACGGGAATGACCATGCCTGCTTGATCAGCAGTACGGGCGTTATATTCCTTACAAAACATCATGATGTTGACACCATGTTGACCCAAAGCAGGACCAACTGGCGGAGTTGGACTCGCTTTGCCAGCATTGAGCGCTAGCTTGATAACTGCTGTAACTTTCTTAGCCATTTGCTTTCTTAGCCACTTTTAATAATAGCCGTTAAAATTTTTACTAAATACTCTCAAAACTTAGGTTTGAGTGCATTAGTTTTGCCTTAATTTTGCTTTTGTACTTGAGCGAACTCTAATTCCACAGGGGTGTCTCTTCCAAAAATTGAAAGTAGGGCTTTGAGTTTGCTCCGTTCTGGGCTAACTTCCACCACTTCACCTTCAAAATCTTTGAAAGGTCCAGTGAGTACCTTGATTTTGTCACCTTGAGCCATATCGATTTTAAGAACTGGCTCTTGTTCGACTACAACACGGAAGATTCTTTCGACTTCTTTTTCGGTCAGAGGACGCGGTTTTACATGTCCGCGACCGCGACCGTAGTGCCGTTTTTGTTCTGTTCCGACAAAGTTGATGACGTGGGGCGTACTTTTGACAGCAAGCCATGCATCATCGTCAACTTCTAACTGTCCGATTTCATTTCTGACGGTTTTGATCTGAATCAGTACATAGCCAGGAAAGATTTTTTCTTCCGAAGCCAACCGACTACCATCTTTTCTAAGCCTGACAATCGGGGTGTGCGGGATTTCAATTTGCTTGATCCTGTCTTCGACATCAAGGGTTTTGATGCGTTGTTCTAGACTAGACTTGACCTTTTTTTCACAACCTGAAGCAATCTGGACGGCATACCATTGAAATAGTACATCCGAGTCTTCGCGATCGCTATATGGATGGTCGATGTCTTCGGTAAGCATCATTGAAACACCTGCAATGCGATCGTCTTAAACAAGGCATCAATTAGATAAACAAAGGTTGCAACTGCAACGATCATCAAAAGAACAGCCACAGACTCACTAATAAGTTGTTGGCGGGTTGGCCAGACAATCTTGCCGAATTCGGCTTTGGATTCTGTGAAAAATTTAGTTACACCAGAGCCATCAGATGATGAATCTGGCTCAGATTTTGATACTTCTTTGGGTTGCTCTTTCAGTTCGTTTTTCGTCATAGCGGCAACTCTTGCGATCCTTTTGAAATCTTGATAAGTACAATCTTAAAATCTTGTAAAAATTAAAATAGTGAAGCGCGCCCTGGAGGACTCGAACCTCCGACATCAGGTTTTGGAGACCTGCGTTCTACCAACTGAACTAAGGACGCACGTAGTGAAAACACGATCTTGATAGGCAACCAGCTATGTTTACTGTATCAGTTGCTTTATCAAAAGAGCATTTGATACTTAGTATAACCACAGATGGATCTATAGTGGTCGATCAAATCGTTGTTTAAGACGAGTTGCTTTACCAACAAGGTCGCGTAAGTAGTAGAGCTTGGCTCGACGTACTTTGCCACGACGGATCACTTTGATGCTTTCAATTTGTGGAGAGTGTAGCAAGAAGGCTCGCTCGACTCCAATTCCTTGAAATACACGACGGACGGTGATAACGGTATTAACGCTAGAACCACGTCTGGCAATGATCACGCCTTCGTAAGGCTGAGTACGTTCTTTGCCGCCCTCTTTGATCCTAACTCCAACCTTGACAGTATCGCCCACATAAATTGTGGGTAGATCTGTTTTGATATATTCCGCTTCAATTGAGCGGATGATTTCAGAAGCGTTCATGAGGAATGCCAAAAAAGTCGCGATCATCTATGTTAGAGCATGATCGCTTAAATGTCTATATGTTTTATCAGTTATTTTATTTTGTTGCGATCGAGTTTGCATCTTAAGGTTTATTTCTGCCTTATGAACAGCATCAATCCAAATAGGGAAAAATGCTAAAATTTCGTTACGCCTGTATCTTCAGACTAAAAGCATGAATACGGTAACTTTAAACTTTGATGCGATCGCCAAAATCGCTGATGATCGCTTTTACGATCTGTGTCTCGCCAATCCTGATGTCAAGTTTGAGCGTAATTCTAAGGGTGAGGTAATTATTGTGGCTCCGACTGGTGGAGAAACGGGGATTTATAATGCGGGTTTGATTGCTCAGTTTTGGTTTTGGAATAATCGCTTTAAACTTGGCAAAGTATTTGATTCATCGACTTGCTTTAAGTTGCCGAACAATGCTAATCGATCGCCCGATGTGTCATGGATTAGTTTGGAGCGATGGAATGCGTTAACTGATTCTCAAAAAGAAAAGTTTCCACCGATTACGCCTGATTTTGTTTTGGAGTTGATGTCACCAACGGATACGCGCAAAGAGACGCAAGCGAAGATGCTGGAATATATCGAAAATGGCGCAAGGTTGGGTTGGTTGCTAGATCGCAGGGCAAATATTGTCGAGATTTATCGCCAAAATCAAGTAGTGGAAGTTCTCACTAATCCTGATGTGTTATCTGGTGAGGATGTTTTGCCTGAGTTTAGTTTAGACTTGCGATCGCTTTAAAAATAAGGTAGTGATGCAAAGTAATGATGACTGAAATAGCTTTAAACATTGGATTTGCAGACTAATGGCTTAAAAGATAGTGCAAGTTTTTATGCCAAACAAAGCCTGAAGCGCCTATTATTCCGTTGATATGGTGAATTTATAACCAAGGTTGCTAGGTATTCTCAAGATATAAGTCTTCTAACTAAATCGCTAGAACTTATGTATAACAGACATTGCAAGCTAACATTACTTTGCATCACTACCAAAAATAAATGTAATATGGAGCTATGCAGACTGGAAAAAGTTCCAAAAATTGTGATTGCAACTAAAGCATCATAAAGTCATCAATACAACTAATGAATTTCCCAAGACTAGGAACAATACCAGCAAGCTGCAAGTATAAGAATTCGTAATCTAAATTTGAAACTACTCTATTTACCTGATTCTCTTTCTTTCTATAAGATTTCCCCACAAGCTGATAAGCTTGATGTAAATCTTCGGCAGGATGATTTCTATTCTCCACATTATCTACTTCAGGATTAAACCCTAAATTTGACTGAATTAACGATGGAGTAAGGTTTGCGTCAATCTTAATAAAGTGCTTCCACTCTGCCAAGAACCATGCTTCTACTTCCATTACAGCAAGTACTAGATGTGCAGAAATAGCCCCATTCGGCAATACAGCTTTCAACCCACGCTCTAAAACAGTTTTCTCAGCAATAGAAAATGGATAAACATCTCTCAATCCGATAATTTTGCTATAACCAGAGTTTACCAAGCTTGCATACTGATCACGGATGTCAGAAACAACACTATTATCATTGCCAGAGTTATATATTAGAACGTAATATTTGGTTTGAGCAGTAACAGGATCGCTCATAGTTAATTCTATAAATCTGCTATTCTGTTTGCCTTTCATATTTTGCTCAACAATGGCGATGTTGTTTTTACCAGCAATTTCTTCAAGTAATTTTCTAACAAAAATTTTCTCTGTTTGTCCCTCTACAAAAATCGCAAGTCTTTTCACTAATTTTCTATCTCCTCTTCACCAAGCCCGTCAAGATAAAACTGAGAAGAGAAAAAGTCAAAATTGTTCAACCCCGTAAACTTGAAGTCATCAAAAATTTGTTTTGAATTATACATGTTATGTAGTTTTGCTAAGCCAGATTTGCGCTCAATTACTGACCAGTACTCAAGAGGAACACCATTCATAATAAAGCGATCGTTAGTTGTCATTATTAGTTGCACTAAACCAGATTCTGCTTTGCTAATCAGTACTTTAATCATAGCTGAAGCTCTCTCAAAATCAAGACCTTCGCCAATGTCATCAATTAATATACAGCTAGGTTTTTCAGCAAGAAGTGAATAGTTAATTTGAATTATTAGAGATAATGCTCTGAACATTCCTTGTGACATAGATCCCTGTTCAGTTTTTTCTGTCAGATCAACTTCCTGAACATATATACATTGAGCTTCTCCTTCTGACCAAACTTCCTCACTTTCGTTAAGTATAAATGAAGGGATCTTAGTTCCAATATCAGATATTGTATAACCTACAAGCTTCATATCCAACTTTATATTTTCAATAAAACTATCTCCCAATTCTTCTCCTAACTTGAAAATACCAATTACTTGATCGGCATCTTTAAAGTTTATACTTTCTCTGATAGCATCAAGTTTTTGGGTTCTCATAACGATCAAGCTAGATCTACCTAAATCTGTTCCAAATTGATAGTATCTTAAAGAACTAGCCCAATTATAGATTTCCTCAAAAAAAGGATGTTGAATAGAGTCCCTTCGTTTTAGAGCGGCTACTTCATCAACTGGAGTTTGAAAATCTATATCCTGCTTTAATCTCTCCGCCCAAACTTTACCTATACCAGATGTTTGTCGATCTAGGTATTGCTTTGCTCCAACAGTAAAACTCTCTTCAACTACTTTCCCAGACTCGATTTTTAATACATACACTTTTTTGTTTTCTTCGTCATGAGTGTCAAAGAAAAGCTTCCACTTTCTTGAACCTCGGCTCGGTTTAAGATCTGCTTCACCTGATAATATTCCTGCTATAAGGTTAATAGCTCTAAGAATTTTGGTTTTGCCCGATGCATTTTTACCAACAATTAAGTTGATATTACCTAACTGACATCCTTCTAGAAGCCACTTGTCAGGTAAACCATCATTTTGGCAGTAATACATTAAATCTAGTTTCATACGGCATCATCTCGTTAAAATCTCTTTTTAGGTATAGCTTTAAAATATTTTGATAAAATTTAGATACTATCTACTAAATTTTACCAAGCTAATATCTAGCATCCACTAACTTACAGCCCATTCTATTTGGAAATACCTTATTAGAGTTTTTGATGGTTGGAAATAGAGAAACTACGATTAGCTCATTATCTAAGCAAATCCTATCAACATCATTAAAGACTATACTGTAAAAATATGACAACTTAGTTAAAGAAAAGCAAAATATCATGTTAGCTCTAAGTTATCCACATATTGAAAAAAGCGACAACCAACCCGCCAGACTGCAACGATTACCACGCATTCGAGTAGCGCAAATCGTCATGGACTATCTCGCCTATGGCTGGTCAGTCGAAGAAATATGTCGTCAACACCTTTACCTAACACCCGCCGAAGCCCATGCAGCAATGGGTTATTACTTCGACCATCAAAAAGAAATTGATCAAGAAATCAAAGAAGAATGGGAGCAAGTCCAAGGAAGTACTAGCCAATCTGCGCGATCGCCTTTTTATATCAGGATGAAAGCGCAAGGAGTTCTGTAAATGGCGATCGCTTTGTACATGGATGTTCACGTCCCTCAAGCAATTACATCACAACTACGTTGTCGAGGCATAGATGTATTAACAGCCTTTGAGGATGAAACAACAAAATTACCTGATGATCCGACTTTTAGAGGGAACAACAGAACTTAAACGAGTTCTCTTTACCCAAGACATTCGTTTTCGAGTTCTAGCTGAGACTTGGCAAATAGAAGGCAAACAGTTTGCAGGACTAACCTTTGGGCATCAACTCGGTGGCACAATTGGGCAATTCGTCAAAGATCTTGAATTGATTGCTCAAGGTTCAGAACCTGACGAATGGATGAATACGGTTGAATATATTCCTTTTAAGTGAAATACTTGGCACAAATATCACTTACAGCCGAACTTTTAATATTTACCTTCTTGTGGCGTGAACCGTATCGCCATCAATTAATTGTAAGCTCATGTCAACGGAGCGATCGCTAAATTGTGGAACAGCAAAAGCCCCGCGTCGCTGGGCTTTTACTGTTCTTACCTTTGATTTTAAAATGCTTAACCCGAACTGACGTTAGTTTAACTTTAACGCTGATTTGTTTGTGTAGGTTTGATCGGCTTGAGCGGGATATTATTGGCTTGGAGCCAGTCTTTGCCAACTCGTACCGTAATGTCTGACTCGATATCGCCTGTTGATTCGACTAATACTTCACCAAGCCCTAAGGCTCCTCGTAATTTTTCGGCACTTTCGCGATCGCCATTTTGAGCAATAATCTGAGTTTTTGGTAGGGGTTTTGTCCAGCGATCGCTAGCGGCAAATACTTGAGCATATCCTGCTTTTGAGAGGGTCGTCGTGGCTTTTTTTGAGCCTTCTGGCTGGGACATACTGTCTTGGATCGCCACTCTTAGGGTCTGAGGTGTGTTTTCGCCAAGACTTGGCTCTGCTTGTTTGAGAACACCAAAACTTTGGCTCATGATTTTGCTAAGCAGTCGGTTGTCTAAAATCCAGTAGCTGAGGTTGTCAAATTCACCTGAGTTGCTAAATCTGCCAGGAGCCATATGCATTTGGATATTTTTGCGGTCAATTTTTGAGGTGTAACCAGCGAGGGCTAGCACCTCTTCGACAGAGAGATTAGTGTCGATGTTGTCCTTGACGATCGCTAAAATTTCAGGAAATTTAGTGATGGCTTCGGGCTTGAGTTTTTGTTCAATAAAGGCGCGAAAAAAGGCTTGCTGACGTTGTACTCGTCCGATATCACCTAAGTCGTCATGGCGGTAGCGCATATATTGAATTGCTTTGCTACCGTTTAATTTTTGCTGCCCTGCATTGAGATTGATATATAGATGTTGACTATCATCTTGATATTTCATCTTTTTGGGTACATATAGATCAAGTCCACCCAGAGCATCAACTAATTTACCAAATCCATTAACATTAAATCGAACATAGCGATCGATGGGGATGTCGCCCAATACTTGGCTGACGGTTTGGGCTGATAGAGAGGCTCCACCCGCATAGTTAGCAAAGTTTATCTTGGTTTTGCCTACGCCTTGAATGTTGACGCGGCTATCGCGTGGTATCGATAGGACAGCAACTTTTTGAGTGGCGGGATCGAAACGGATAAGTAACATCGCGTCACTCATGCCATTGAGGTTGTCTTGAACCTCAGCTAGATATTTGCCCTTGGGTTTGGACTGAGCATCGGGTAAGTCCGAGGTGAGAATGATCGTGCCTAATACCAAGATGTTTACAGGACGAGTCAGGGTTGGCACACCTGCGATCGCTGAAGTCATGCTGTCAGCATTGCGGTTAAATACGGCGGCTTCATCAGCCGACAATTGGCGCTGCTGAAAAGGTCGGCTACTTAACACAAATGCCAAGCCTGCACCTAATCCCCCCGATAGCAGGGCGACAAATAGTACTACAAAAATTGTCCATTTATGACTAAATGAAGCTTTTGGGGAATTTGGTGACTTGTTAGACAAATCTGACTTACCTAGATTGATGGGATTTGTTGCCACAGGTAGGAAATACTCCTCACGACTGAATATTTTCTTCAGCGATCGCCCATCTATGAGCAGAGATAGGCATCGAGATTAGGTTAAAACTTTTGATGCTTTGATCTTCTAAAGTGGTTTGTGGGATCTTGCTCAAAAAATTTAGTATAGACTTCTTGAGACTTTTAGACTGATTTGAACATAACTCTAGCACTGTAGCGCAACTTATCGTTACAAACTGTTGGGTGACTCACTAAATTATTTGACGGTTGCGATTAAAAGCAGAGAGGGCTTAGCATTCGCGGATCAAGATTTCTGTAATGGGTTTTAAAACTGTGGTGCAAATGCTAAGCCCCTACATCAAGATTGTCTAGAGCGCAAATAGCCCATGACGCTAACATTTTTTTTGCTAGAAAACTAAGCTGAGACTAAGACATGAACCAACTACAAAATGTAAAGCCACCGCGATAAATCGACAGTTGAGCAAAAGATCGGCGCGATCGTGGTTGGTGATGATAAATGTACATAATTTCCAAGCGATCGGCAGGCTAATCACCACGATCGCCGTCCAAATCGGGAAAAAGTTCAGCGCGATCGCCAAAATTACGATCGCATAAATAACTCCACAAAGCCAAGGCAAAAGTTGCGCCGATCGCTTAGTGCCTAGACGCACTACAGGCGATTGTTTACCTGCGGCGATGTCATCATCAACTTGATTGAAATGCGAACAGAACAAAATCAGACTAGTAATAATGCCGACAATGATCGCCGCCGCCACAGAACCAACCGACCAAGATTTGGTTTGGCTGTAATAAGCTGCCGAAACTCCTAAAGGTCCAAACGCAAAAAAACATAAAACTTCGCCCCAGCCTTGATAGCCCCATCGAAAGGGGGGACCCTGATAGACATATCCCAAAATGCAACAGAGGGTAACTAAACTGACTACAACTAGATCTTGCTGTACCCAAGAAATTGCTAGTACGCCACTGATCCCCAAAATTAAGCAGATATTGGCGATCGCCAATATTAAATTTTTCTTGCCAGTTAAATTAACAACTGAGTGGGCTTTATTTACATCAATACCTGTCTCGGCATCAAATACATCGTTGCAAAGATTTTCCCAGATCAAAACTAGCACCGCCGAAACCAAAAAAACGCTAAAAACACTCCAGTCGATCGCCCCCGTATTGCGATATGCGATCGCCGTTCCTGTGGCAATTGGCACGATCGCCACGCTATACATCGGCAATTTAATCGCCGCCATCCATAGCTTACGAGATGGCTGGCGCGATGGTTCGCCTGTTATAGGGGCATCAATTTCGATGTTTTTTACCATATGGGGATCAAAAAAGTGGCGGTTGATACCTTAGCCTAGAACCAAAAAGCACCGCTTTTTACTTTTTGATTCTAGCCCGTCAATTATTAAGCTTTGCGAAGTAAGATGTAGATAATTAAGAATAAAAATTAAACGTAAGGATATTAGAGCAGTATGCGTGTTGCGATCGCTGGAGGAGGGTTAGCAGGATTATCCTGTGCTAAGTATTTAATCGATTTGGGACATCAGCCAATTTTGCTAGAGCGCAGTGAAATTCTTGGTGGCTTAGTCGCTGCTTGGAAAGATAAAGATGGCGACTGGATCGAAACTGGACTGCACAACTTTTTTGGGGCTTATCCAAATATGTTGCAACTGATGGGGGAGCTAAATATTTTGGATCGGCTGCAATGGAAGCGCCACGCCTTAATTTTTAACCAACCCGAAAAGCCTGGTGTACTTTCTTGGTTTGATGTACCTAATATTCCTGCCCCATTCAACATCATCACCTCGATTTTACGCAACAATGACATGCTCACTTGGAATCAAAAAGTGCGGTTTGCCATTGGCTTGATCCCCGCGATCGTGCGCGGCGATAAATATGTCGTCTCAATGGACAAATATACCTTTACCGAATGGCTAGCTATGCATGGCATCGGTGAAGACATCACTACCGACATCTTTGTTGCGGTTTGTAAATCGCTTAAATTTATTGATCCAGATGTAATTTCAGCGACTATTCCCCTCCGCGCCTTAAACAAGTTTCTGCAACAAAAAGACGGCTCAAAAATCGCCTACTTAGACGGTGCGCCTCCTGAACGCCTCTGCCAACCGATCGCTGATTATGTCATTGAGCGCGGCGGCGAAGTTCACACTGGAGCCTCACTCAAGCAGATTGTGCTAAACGCTGATGGTAATGTCGAAAAGCTAATTATTCGCGGACTAGATGACGCACCTGACCAAGAAATATTTGCTGATGCTTATGTATCGGCAATGTCGGTTGACGCATTCAAAAGCTATCTGCCGATCGCGTGGGCTGCCATGCCTTATTTTCAACAGCTAAATCATTTAGAAGGCGTGCCAGTAATTAGTGTCCAGATTTGGTTCGATCGCAAGCTTACCGATATTGACCACACATTATTTTCGCGATCGCCACTCTTGAGTGTCTACTCAGACATGAGTAACTCTTGCAAAGAGTACGCAAACCCTGACAAATCGATGCTGGAATTGGTAGTTGCCCCTGCGGCGGAATGGATTGATCGATCTAATTCTGAAATTATTGAAGCCACCCTAAACGAACTTGCCAAATTATTTCCTAATCATTTGCCAACGCCTACAAAAGTTTTGAAATCCTATGTAGTCAAAACGCCAAGATCAATCTATACAGCCATTCCGGGGCGTGAACAATTTCGCCCTAGCCAAGCCACACCAATCGCTAATTTCTTTTTGTCAGGGAGCTATACATCTCAACCATTTTTTGGCAGTATGGAAGGAGCCGTACTTTCTGGTAAGCTTACAGCACAGGAAATCCACAAAGCCAATCAAAACGCAAGTCAATCTTCTGGAAACAAAGTCCTTGGTCGAACCTCTAACCAAAACCAGTCAAATCCATCTGTCGTCACTGCCTAAACCGATGGTAATTCGTCAGTCTGTCAATCTTGATGAAGCCTACGAAATCTGCCGTGGCATCACCGCTAAGTACGCCAAGACTTTTTATCTTGGGACGATGCTGATGTCAGAGGCAAAAAGGCGCGCAGTTTGGTCTATTTATGCATGGTGTCGGCGCACCGATGAGCTTGTTGATGGAATGCAAGCGGACACCACCGATGCAGAAACGCTCTTTAACTGGGAGAAACAGTTGGAGGCAACGTTTCGAGGCGATCCTATCCATGCGTCGGATGTGGCTCTATCAGATACGGTCAAGCATTATCCGATGCCGCTTCAGCCATTTAAAGACATGATCTCTGGGATGCGAATGGATCTCAAGTACGATCGCTACCAAACCTTCGACGATTTGCATTTATATTGCTATCGCGTGGCGGGGACGGTGGGCTTAATGTCGTCAGCAATTATGGGTTTTGAGACTAAGGATCCATCGGTAATTGCCACAGCTACCGAGGCGGCGATCGCCTTAGGTATTGCCATGCAATTAACAAATATTTTGCGAGATATTGGCGAAGATGCTCAACGAGGGCGAATTTATTTACCTCTTGAAGATCTACATTATTTTGACTATACCGAAAAAGATCTGTTAAGCGGAATAGTTGATGATCGCTGGTATGAGTTGATGCGATTCCAAATCCGAAGGGCGCGGGAGTTTTATCAACATGCTGAAGATGGTATTTCGAGCTTATGTCGGGATGCGCGATGGCCAGTTTGGTCATCGTTGATCTTATATCGAAATATTTTGAAGGCGATCGAGCGTAATAATTACGAAGTATTTATGCGCCGCGCCTTTGTGCCAACTCCCAATAAGATGCTGACCTTGCCTTGGGCTTGGCTAAAAGCCCAAACATCTTAGTTACAAGCCTATTGAGGCTTCAAGTAGTTTAGAGAGGAGTTTAAAAGTACCGCGAGGCGGCAGTTTTAAACTCCTCTCTGGTTTTTATATCAGCGCAAAGCGCTGTAATCAGATGCTGACAGACTTTTTGATTTCATTACTGATTCCGCTTTCACAATCTGTTGGCACTATTCCCGACCCAACCACTAAAATTGCCCAAGCTGCTAATCAGCGCCAAATCCTTTTAGATCGCCAAGAAATGCGTCCTCTGATGGGGCAACTTGACGATGTGCCGATGTTTAATAGCAACAGTCCTGAAATTGTGCAGACAGAAGGGATTTTGCTATCGGCTTTCCCGTCTGAAGGCATGGCTCATCCCAAGGCGCATTTAAATTTCCCAATGCAAGGGCGCTTTGATGTCTTTACGCACCATATTTCTAAAGCGCCGCCGCCTGTAGATTTACGAACTTTGTATATTGGGGCGATCGCCTATAATCCCACCGATCAGCCTGTAACGATTGATGTCTTGCAAGGAGCGAGTTATCTCAGTCAGCCCGATGCGCCTTTTTACGAAGCGCCTAATTTTAGTCTAAATAATAATGGGGAAGTCTATCGTGGACCGGGCGATCGCGCTATGCTCGACATTTTGCGCGGTCGCCGTCAAGATATATTCCCTGCTCAGATCGTGATCCCAGCCAAACAAAGTCGGATGTTGATGAATATCCCGATTCCTGTCAAGGAATTAGATCCTCCACTCAATGGGCGATCGGGCTTATCAAGATTACGCAGTGATGGCAAGGTTTATGTGGCGACTTTAGCTCTATATGCGCGACTTAATGCTGATGGCACTGAACGCGCTCCTAATCTGGAAGAATGGGAAAACATTCTCAAAAAGGGAGAACTGGCTAAACCGCGTGATGTTGTGCCAACGCCGCCAGATTTAACGGAAGGTGCTTTTGAATATAGTCGTGTGGCGGGTATCCAGCTTGGTTCACAATGGTTTGGAAATCTCACCGATCGCGATAGTCGCAATCTATCCATTCCTAAACGTGGCGAATCGTATTCTTATGGATTGAGTCTGTTGCAATATGGCACGATGGGAACGGGACAAGTCCAAACTGCGCCGCTCAAAGTTCGCTATCTTGATACGGCTCACTCGGCGCATGGCAATTATGGGGTGCAGTACAATCTGACGCTGCCATTATCTAACTCGACTAATGAAACGCAAACTGTAGTTCTCTCTTTCCAAAATCCGATCAAATACGATAAACCCGTCGGGGGCTTACAGTTTTCTGAGCCATTACCCGATGATGTGTTTTTTCGAGGTTCTGTCCGTGTCAAATTTCGCGATGACAATGGCTTAGCCCAAACTCGCTATGTGCATCTGCTCATGCGGCGTGGGGAGCGCGGCAAGTCTTTGGTTACGCTAACGATGCCACCAAGCGATCGCCGTGTTGTCCAGTTTGATTTTGTGTATCCTGCTGATGCCACGCCGCCACAGGTTTTGACTGTAACCACGACACCTTGATTCTTTTGATCGCAAAGTTGTGAGAGGCTTACCCTGCGCCTCTCACAATTCATTTAGGATTGCTAAGTAAGTGGGCTTAATTAAAACCCTAAAACGTGTGGCGCCCGCGGCGCGTGCGCCCCACCTTTCGGGTCTTGTTTTATATTTAAATGCGCCTAGTTACTTATAGCTGTAGACCTACTTAACGTTTAGAAACTAAGAAAACTGCTATTTTTAAAAACAAAACCAACCATCGCC